>NZ_JARVTB010000024.1:0-2023 GCF_030208885.1 Arthrobacter sp. fls2-241-R2A-172
AAGTGATGCGGTAGAGGAGCGTTCTGTAAGCCTGTGAAGGTGAGTTGAGAAGCTTGCTGGAGGTATCAGAAGTGCGAATGCTGACATGAGTAACGACAATGGGTGTGAAAAACACCCACGCCGAAAGACCAAGGTTTCCTGCGCAACGTTAATCGACGCAGGGTTAGTCGGTCCCTAAGGCGAGGCTGAAAAGCGTAGTCGATGGAAAACAGGTTAATATTCCTGTACTTCTGGTTATTGCGATGGAGGGACGGAGAAGGCTAGGCCAGCTTGGCGTTGGTTGTCCAAGTTTAAGGTGGTAGGCTGAGATCTTAGGTAAATCCGGGGTTTCAAGGCCGAGAGCTGATGACGAGTTGCCTTTAGGCGACGAAGTGGTTGATGCCATGCTTCCAAGAAAAGCTTCTAAGCTTCAGATAACCAGGAACCGTACCCCAAACCGACACAGGTGGTTGGGTAGAGAATACCAAGGCGCTTGAGAGAACTCGGGTGAAGGAACTAGGCAAAATGGCACCGTAACTTCGGGAGAAGGTGCGCCGGTGAGGGTGAAGGACTTGCTCCGTAAGCTCATGCCGGTCGAAGATACCAGGCCGCTGCGACTGTTTATTAAAAACACAGCACTCTGCAAACACGAAAGTGGACGTATAGGGTGTGACGCCTGCCCGGTGCCGGAAGGTTAATTGATGGGGTTAGCTAACGCGAAGCTCTTGATCGAAGCCCCGGTAAACGGCGGCCGTAACTATAACGGTCCTAAGGTAGCGAAATTCCTTGTCGGGTAAGTTCCGACCTGCACGAATGGCGTAACGATGGCGGCGCTGTCTCCACCCGAGACTCAGTGAAATTGAAATCGCTGTGAAGATGCAGTGTATCCGCGGCTAGACGGAAAGACCCCGTGAACCTTTACTATAGCTTTGCACTGGACTTTGAATTTGCTTGTGTAGGATAGGTGGGAGGCTTTGAAGCGTGGACGCCAGTTTGCGTGGAGCCATCCTTGAAATACCACCCTGGCAACTTTGAGGTTCTAACTCAGGTCCGTTATCCGGATCGAGGACAGTGTATGGTGGGTAGTTTGACTGGGGCGGTCTCCTCCTAAAGAGTAACGGAGGAGTACGAAGGTGCGCTCAGACCGGTCGGAAATCGGTCGTAGAGTATAAAGGCAAAAGCGCGCTTGACTGCGAGACAGACACGTCGAGCAGGTACGAAAGTAGGTCTTAGTGATCCGGTGGTTCTGTATGGAAGGGCCATCGCTCAACGGATAAAAGGTACTCCGGGGATAACAGGCTGATACCGCCCAAGAGTTCATATCGACGGCGGTGTTTGGCACCTCGATGTCGGCTCATCACATCCTGGGGCTGAAGCCGGTCCCAAGGGTATGGCTGTTCGCCATTTAAAGTGGTACGCGAGCTGGGTTTAGAACGTCGTGAGACAGTTCGGTCCCTATCTGCCGTGGACGTTTGAGATTTGAGAGGGGCTGCTCCTAGTACGAGAGGACCGGAGTGGACGAACCTCTGGTGTTCCGGTTGTCACGCCAGTGGCATTGCCGGGTAGCTATGTTCGGAAAAGATAACCGCTGAAAGCATCTAAGCGGGAAACTTGCCTCAAGATGAGATCTCACTGGAACCTTGAGTTCCCTGAAGGGCCGTCGAAGACTACGACGTTGATAGGTTGGGTGTGTAAGCGCTGTGAGGCGTTGAGCTAACCAATACTAATTGCCCGTGAGGCTTGACCATATAACACCCAAGCAATTTGCGTCGGCTCTCTAAACCAGAGCAACCAGATTGCGGTGTGTGAAGACGAATGAACCGAAAGTTCGACGCTTGCAAAACACCGAAAACTATCCATACCCAATTTGCTGAAGCGAGGCCATCTGGTCACGAGTCAGTACCCGAATTTCTTGACGACCATAGAGCGTTGGAACCACCTGATCCCATCCCGAACTCAGAAGTGAAACGATGCATCGCCGATGGTAGTGTGGGGTTTCCCCATGTGAGAGTAGGTCATCGTCAAGATTAAATTCCGAAACCCC
>NZ_JARVTB010000012.1:0-212811 GCF_030208885.1 Arthrobacter sp. fls2-241-R2A-172
GCCGGGGTGTGGGTGAGGGTTGGTGGGAAGGGGCCGGGGTGTGGGTGAGGGTTGGTGGGAAGGGGCCGGGGTGTGGGTGAGGGTTGGTGGGAAGGGGCCGGGGGGGGGGTGGGGGTTGGTGGGAAGGGGCCGGGGTGTGGGTGAGGGTTGGTGGGAAGGGGCCGGGGTGTGGGTGAGGGTTGGCGGGAAGGGGCCGGGGTGTGGGTGAGGGTTGGCGGGAAGGGGCCGGGGTGTGGGTGAGGGTCGCGTTGCCCCTACCCCAGTGAGCGGGAAGCCGCATTACTGTTCAGGAGCGCACCGGACGTCGCTACACGCACATAAGCCACCAATGCATCCCTTCAAGGTTCATTTCAAGGAAATCAACAAAAAAGCCGGCGGCTCCCGCTCCGTGAGGAGCAGGAACCGCCGGCCTAGACCTTGGGCGGAAGGTTAGGACAGTACGTCCGAGAATTCCTTCTCGAAGAACTGCTTCGGCTTGGCGCCGATGACGGTGTTCTTCACTTCTCCCCCGCTGAACAGGTAGACGGCAGGGATGGAAGTGATGCCGTACTCAGCTGCGATGGCAGGGTTGTCGTCAACGTTAAGTTTCACGACCTCAACCTTGTCGCTGTACTCGACCGAGATCTCGTCGAGGATGGGGCCGAGCTTGCGGCAGGGGCCACACCACTCTGCCCAGAAGTCCACGATGACCGGCTTCTCGGAAGCCAGGACATCCGCGCTGAAGCTTGCGTCAGTAACGTCTTTTGCGTTGCTCATAACTTTTCCCTTCGTATGGTTGCTTGGATGCAGCTTAGGAGTTCAGGTCCGCGAGGTAGTGCTCTACGTCAAGAGCAGCGACACAACCGGAACCCGAAGCCGTGATGGCTTGACGGTAGGTGGGGTCGATAACGTCGCCTGCGGCGAAGACACCCTTGATGTTCGTCTTGGAGCTGCGGCCCTCGACGGCGATGGTTCCTTCAGGTGTAAGTTCCACCTTGCCCTTGACCAGGTCCGTGCGGGGATCGTTGCCGATGGCCACGAACACACCCGTGACAGCGAGCTCGGACTCAGTGCCGTCCACCAGGTTCTTCAGCTTCAGGCCCGTGACCTTGTCCTCGCCGAGGACGTCTTCAACGGCCGTGTTCCAGACAAACTTGATCTTTTCGTGTGCCTGGGCGCGGTCGCCCATGATCTTGGAAGCCTTGAGGGTGTCGCGGCGGTGGACGACCGTGACGGACTTGGCGAACTTGGTGAGGAACAGTGCTTCTTCCATTGCCGAGTCACCGCCGCCGATAACGGCGATGTCCTGGTCCTTGAAGAAGAAACCGTCGCAGGTTGCACACCAGCTAACGCCGTGGCCTGAGAGCCTCTTTTCGTTAGCCAGACCGAGTTCGCGGTAAGCCGATCCCGTGGACAGAATGATGGCCTTCGCCTGGAAGGTCTCCCCCGTACCAATGGTGACCGTCTTGATGTCGCCGTCGAGGTCCAGTTCGGTGACGTCCTCGAACTGGATCTCGGTGCCGAAGCGGGCGGCCTGCTTTTCGAAGTTTTCCATCAGGTCCGGGCCCATGATGCCTTCCGGGAAGCCCGGGTAGTTCTCCACGTCCGTGGTGTTCATCAATTCACCACCAGCGGTGACAGAACCGGCAATGAGCAGAGGATTCATGTTGGCACGGGCGGTGTAAACAGCGGCTGTGTAGCCAGCGGGGCCTGAACCTACGATGATGACGTCGCGCACCTGCGATGCGCCGTTTTCTGCAATGCTCACGTGGCGTGAACCTCTTCCTTAGTCGATGCTGCGGCTTTCGGGGCAGCCACCTGACTCAACCCCAGTTAAGCCCCAAATATTCCGTTGGAGTTTGTCGGCCCTAAAAGCCACCAACATTCAGGGTACCTTCTGGACGCGGGCCACATCGAAGTGGTGACGCCCGCGCACATAACAGTAGGGACCGCCCTGACAAGTCAGAACGGCCCCTACTGTTATGGCTGGTGCGGACTATTGGACCCCAACCTCGGCCAAGCGCAGACCGAAACCGAACCGCGTCTTCGGGGCGGCCAGCTTGGGGAGCGTCTTGATATCCACAATGATGTACTGCGTCTGCGTCGGCGCTGCCAGGGGCAGGGTCAATTCAGGCGAGGTAAAGCTGTTGGTACCAACGAGCTTCGCTCCGTCCATGGCAGGTCGGTCGTTGGTGTAGACGCTGATGCTGCCACCCGATCCACCCAGCTGGTTCAGCACAATGGACTTGACCTCGGTCTTTTCCTTGAGCTTGATGACCAGCGGCATGTTCGTGACCAGGCCACCCCAGTCTGCGGTCGCAAATTCCATGTCTGACCAGTAGCTTGCAGCGTTGCCATCGAAGGCTCGTGCAAGGTCCTTGTCGTAGGTGGCCGCGAAGGGGAAATCTCCCAGTCGCGTGATGCTGTCGATCGCCGGCGGCGTGGCGGGCGGCGGAGCCTGCGTGGGGGCCGGTTCTTCAGTTTTGGTTTCGGTGGACGGCGGTGCCGGCGTGCTCTGGCTTGCCGCGGGCGCGCTGCTCGGGAAGAGGCTGCCAAGGTTGGTAACAGCCAGGACCAGGCCGACCACCAGGACGACAGCCAGCAGGCCACCAACCAGCCAGCGAAGCGAGCGGGGTTCCTTCTCGGGAGCCTCGTCTTCGTATACCTCGTCGTCCTCGTAGTTTTCCTGGACAGCGGCCGACGCCGGGAAGCTGGTGGGGGCACGGTCGTAACCAGTGTCTGAGGTACTGCCCGCAGCGGCAGCTCCCCCGGCAGCGGCGCCGGCTCCTGCAAATCCGTAATCTTCTTCGGACCAGAGCGAGACCTTGGGTTCGGCGGCCTCAGCGGGCTTGGCCGGTTCGCTGACGGGTGCTGACTGGGAGCTCACGGCCTGGGTAGGCGGTTGCGTCGGAGCGGCGGGCCGGGCCGGCGGCGGAGTCGGTTGGGAAGTAACAGCCTGGGTGGGCGGCTGGGCGGATGCCGCAGGCGACGCTCCCCCGGAAGCAGCAGGGGCGGCAGAGTCGGCGTCGTGATTCCTTGAACCCTGGTTCTTCAACGCTGCAGCGGCAGCGAGACCCGCTGCACCGGCTCCGGCAGCAGCTGCAGCCAGTTTGCCGGCGATGCCACTCTTGGCGGATGAGGGGTTCGAGGCAGGCCTCGGAGGTACGTTTCCAGCCTCGGAACCAGCGGTTGTCTGCTCGGTATCAGCCTCGGACGGGATGGGGTAGCCGTTTTCGTCATACTGGATGTACTCGGCGTCGTGCTCGTCATCCTCGTAGAGGCCGTCGTAGGTTTCGGGCTCGTACGTGCGCGGCTGCCCAAAGATCTCGCTGCCGAGCGTCTCCGTGAAGAACGGCTCGATGTACGGCGGGTTTGTGGCAACAACGAGGTCCAGCAGGTCCGGTGCGGAGCTGTGGTTGGTGATGAGGTACGTGGTGTTGTCGCTGATGCCGAGGTCCAGAATCTGGACGTGGCCGGGGCGCTCCCCTGTGGCCACTTCGCGGGCGCTCTGCGCAACCTGCTCGGCATTTCCGGGTCCAGCGACGAGGATGCTCACGGGACGGTTGAGGACCTGGTCCACGCCGTCGAGCACCTGATCTTGGTCATGCGAGGTCAACACATTGGCCGTGACCTTGTAGCGGCCGCCAAGTACTGATCCGACGTCGATCGGGTGGGACACGTGTTCCTCCTAGGCTGTCCGGGAGTTGCGGGTCCTGCACATGGCTGGCCCGGCGAGCCGGACAAACCGCTTTTGCAACTACCTATATTCGTTTCTAGCCTAGCCGATTGGTTCCAGCCGCCCGTGTTGGCGGCACCGGCTTACTTCTTGTTTTGCCTGCTCGGGAAGTATGGATTGCGACCCGCGTCGCCTTGATATGTTCGCCGGCCCGGCAACGGGACCTGCGGGCGGAACCTGCCACCCAGGGCTGTGCTGGGCACTTCTTCGTCGGGCAGGTACGACTTCGGAGCGTCCGTGGCGGGCGCTGGAGCGGTGCGCTGGGCCCCGACAGCCGGCCCGGCCCTGAACGAGGCGGCGTCGAACTCGCCCGAGATGCGAGGGATCAAACCGGTGTCGTCCGAGACTGTGGCGCGTTCCGGCGTCGGGGTTTCTGCGGTTCCTTCGACGGCCGGTTCCGGCGCGCCGCGGCCCAAGCGGCCCATGAGCGGGCGCAGGAGGTCGCGAAGCTCGGTGACGTGGAAGACGCGCAGCAGGACCAGGTAGGCGAGCAACATGACAGGCCCGACGACGACCACCGTCACCAGGGCGGCCGGGCGGCTGCTCCATGCGAAGCCGTCGGCGCGGTAGCTCCCCAGCAGCCAAAGGGCCGCGGCGCCGGCCAGCGCGGACCCGAGGCCGGCGTAGCCCATGCGGATGTACGAATTCGCGATCCGTGGTCCGTCGAGGTGGCCAAGCAAGCGACGCAGGAACACCACGCTGATGACCACGGAAAGGATATTGCCCAGCGTGTAGAGGATCGCGATGGCATAAATGATCTGGCCGACGGGGAGGAACTGGATGAAGAACGCGCCCACTACGTAGATCACCGCCAGCCACAGCTGCACATACAGGGGCGTGCGTGCATCCTCGTTGGCGTAGAACACGCGGGACATCATGAAGTTGGCGCTCAGGAACGGGGTGCTCAACGCCAGGATGGTGAGCGTCTGTGCGAGCATGACGCCGTCCTGCGAGTTGCCGCCCGAGAAGAACATGCCCAGCGGGCCGGCCAAGGCAAACAGCGCCAAGGCACCGAAGACCGTGGCAACAGCCATGGTCCGGAGACCATGGGAGAGGGCATCGCGAAGCTCGGCTTTGTTGCCGTCCTGCGACGCGCGCGTCATGCGGTTAAAGAGGACGGTTGCCAAGGACAACGCGATGATCGAGTGCGGCAGCAGGTACAGCTGGCTGGCGACTTCCAGGACGGCGTTACCGGGCAGGACAGCAGCAGCGGCCGTGTCCCCCGCGTTGTTCAGCCGGAGCCGCTCGGCGCCGGGAATCGTCGCGATCCTCATGATGTAGAGGAAGGCCAACTGCCCGACGGCGGCAGTCGCCAGGGTCCAGACGCTCAGCTTGGCAGCCTGGCCCAGTCCTACCCCGCGCCACCCGAAACGGGGACGGAGGCCAAGGCGCAGCCGGAAGACGGGAACCAACAGAATGGCTGTCTGCGCAATGACGCCAAAGGTTGAGAACCCTGCGATCAGCAACGTCTGGGTGGGACCCCAGTTGTCCAGGGTGTGGGGGTTGCTGAGATTCTCTCCGAGGATCCAAATGAACATCCCCAGGCCGACGATGGCCACCAGATTGTTCAGGATGGGGGCCCACATGGCGGGGCCAAACGCTCCGTGCGCGTTCAACACCTGTGTCAGAAGGGCGTAGAGCCCGTAGAAGAAGATCTGTGGGAGGCACCAGAAGGCAAAGGTGACCGCCAGGGCCTTTTGTTGCTCGGAATACCCCTGCGTGGTGAGGTCGATGACCAGTGGTGCTGCAAGGGTTACCAACGCGGTCAGGGCAAAGAGCACCAACACGGCAAGGGTCAGCAGCCGACTGAGGTAGTCAGCTCCGCGGTCCGGGGCTTTACTCGCCTTGATGATCTGCGGCACCAGGACGGCGTTGAACACGCCACCGGCCACCAGCAGGAAGATCAGGTTCGGCAGGTTGTTGGCATTAATGAAGGTGTCATTAATGGTTGAACCAAGCCCGAGGGCTGTACCGAGCATCCACGTTTTGGCGAAGCCAAGGAACCGGGAAACGAGCGTCCCTGCGGCCATGATGGCGCTGGAACGTGCTTCTCCGGATTGAACGGACTGGGTTGTTTTGGCTTCAGACATCGCCTTTATCGTCCCATGTACCCGGGTTAGAGGTGTTCGGGCAGCACTTCCCGTGCCAGATCGGCGATGCGGCGTTCATTCGGGAAGGACAGTTTGCGGGCCAGTTCCTGGATGGGAACCCACGCGGCATCCACGGCCTCCTGGTCAGGATCGTTCTCGATGGTCAGCTCACCGCCCGTTGCCTGGAGCAGGAAGTGGTGGACGGTTTTATGGACGCGGTGGCCGCTCACTGTGAACCAGTAGTCAATGCTGCCCAGGGGTGCAAGGATGCTGCCTTCGATGCCGGTTTCCTCGGCGATCTCGCGGACAGCTGCTTCCTCGTTGTTTTCGCGGCCCTCGGGATGGCCCTTGGGCAGGCACCATTCGAGCCGGCCACCCCTATTAAGGCGGGCGATAATCGCAACCCGGAGTTCGCCGTCGGACGTGTCCACAACAACGCCGCCGGCTGACACTTCCTCAACCGTGGGGAGTGAGGCCTGTACCGGGTGCTGCGGAGCAGGCGCGACGTGGGCACCGATTGCCGACGGCAACGGTGCGTTTGTCCTCCTGCCAGGAGCGCTCGGGATCGGGTTGGCCATGAGGTCCACTCTAACGACTCTTGCCCTCGAGTGATGACCGGGACATGGCTACAAGATGGACTGCAGGAGACGGTCCGCGGACGCATGCCTGATATTGCATGGAACAGTGGCCCACTCCCGGGTAAAAATCTGCCAAGCTTAAGGGACTATGGCGCACGTATTGGACAGCTCTTCTGTTAACTTCACCATCGATCCGGTGGTGCTCGACCTCGGGCAGCGCTTTGTCGACGCCGGCTACGAGCTGTCCTTGGTGGGTGGGCCTGTCCGCGACCTCTTCCTCGGGAGGACCTCCCCGGACCTCGACTTCACCACGGACGCCACGCCGGACCAGACCATCGCGGTCATCAAGAAGTGGGCTGACAACTTCTGGGAAATCGGCAGGGCCTTCGGCACCATCGGGATGCGTAAGAGTGGCTTCCAGATCGAAATCACCACGTACCGCGCCGAGGCGTACGACCCCGATTCGCGAAAGCCCGTGGTGGCCTTCGGGAACTCCTTGACGGATGACCTGCTCCGCCGCGACTTCACCATCAACGCCATGGCCCTCCGGCTGCCCAGCCTTGAACTCGTGGACCCCTTCGGCGGCGTCCGCGACCTCCACGCCTCCGAGCTGGCAACACCCGGCGCCCCCGAGGCGTCATTCTCGGATGACCCCCTGCGAATGATGCGTGCGGCCCGGTTCGCGTCGCAGCTCGGCGTGTCGGTTCACGACGACGTTCGGCTCGCCATGACCCAAATGGCCGACCGCATCAAGATCATTTCCGCCGAGCGCGTCCGCGAAGAGCTGGTCAAACTCATTAATGGAGCCCACCCGCGAGTGGGCATCGACCTCCTGGTGGATACAGGACTGGCTGAGTTCGTGCTCCCCGAGGTCTCCGCGTTGCGCCTGGAAGCCGACGAACACCACCGTCACAAGGACGTGTACCAGCATTCCCTCCAGGTCCTGGAGCAGGCCGCCGCACTCGAAACGGGTCCCGATGGCCCCGTGCCCGGGCCGGACTTCGTGCTGCGGTTCGCCGCGTTGATGCACGACGTCGGCAAGCCGGCTACGCGCCGTTTTGAACCGGGCGGCGCAGTAAGCTTCCGCCACCATGACGTGGTGGGCGCCAAGCTGGTGGCCAAGCGCATGAAAGCCCTGCGCTTCGACAACGACTCGATCAAGGCCGTTGCCCGCTTGGTGGAACTCCACATGCGCTTCTACGGCTACGGCGATGCTGGCTGGAGCGACTCGGCTGTCCGCCGGTACGTTACGGACGCCGGTCCCCTGCTGGAACGCCTGCATCGGCTCACCCGCTCCGATGTCACCACGCGTAACCAGCGCAAGGCTGACCGCTTGTCCTTCGCCTACGATGACCTTGAGCATCGCATCGCGGTGCTCTTGGAGCAGGAATCGCTGGCAGCCGTCCGGCCTGACCTCGATGGAGCGCAGATCATGGCCCTTCTGGGACTCAAGCCGGGACCGGTGGTGGGCAAGGCCTACAAGTTCCTCCTGGAAGAGCGCATGGAACACGGACCGCTGTCCCCGGAGGAAGCCGAGCAGAAGCTGTTGGCGTGGTGGGCCACGCAACCCGAGTCCGCCGCCGTCGAGCCTTTGACTGAAACTGAGGAGCCCTCATGAATGCCGCGACTTCCCCGCGCCCGCAACTCTGGATCCTTCGCCACGGCGAGACGGAGTGGTCCAAGAGCGGCCAGTACACGGGCCTGACCGATCTGCCCCTCACTGTTGAGGGTGAGCAGCAGGCTGTTGAAGCACGAAAGGTCCTGGAGGGCATCGACTTCGACCTGGTGCTGACCTCACCGCTGCGACGTGCCCGCCGTACAGCCGAACTGGCCGGCTACCCTGAAGCGGTGCACGAGCCGCTGGCCGTTGAATGGAACTATGGCGACTACGAAGGCATCAGCTCGGACCTGATCCGTAAGGACAACCCGGATTACCTCATCTGGACGGATGGTGTTCCCAACGGGGAGACCCTGGACGAGGTGGCTGCCCGTGCCGACAAGATCATTGGGCGCGTCCTGGAATCCGGAATGGACAACGTCCTGGTGGTGGCACACGGGCATTTCTCCCGAATCCTCACCGCACGTTGGCTGGAAATGGACGCCCGTGAAGGCCGGCATTTCGTCCTCGGAACAGCTAAAGTCTGCACGCTCGGATGGGATAAGCGCACGCCCGCAATTGTGCGCTGGGGCCTCTAGAAACATTCATTAAGAAAAAGTTTTGGCGAAACAGCGAATTGTGCTGGCCAAACTCCCTGTTCATGGGGTAGCTTATATCTTGTTCCCAGAGCGATCCGCCGGGAACAAGGCGCGCATTCTTCCGATTAGTCACCCGGGTGAATGCCACAGCAGGCTGTAAAGGCCGGAAGGAGGTTGGGAAAAATGATTACTTTGACTAGCGGACGGAAGTTGACCGTCAATGCTGCCCCGGCCTCTGCTGATGATCGACGCCATTTTTGCTCTCTGACCCACTCCTGATCCACCGGACCGGCCTGTTGCCGGCGGTGTTCATGACAGCCTTCATTTCCTTGGATGGCTGAGTAGTCAGTTGTAGGCGCGGACCCACGCAGCATGCCGCGGGTGCGCAGTTTTCCCAAAGTTCGGAACCAGCTTCTTGTTGGGTCGACTGCCGGAAGCCCGCGCAATGATGCAATGACGTTTCAGGAATTCCTGATTCGGTCCGCTAATTACCCTTAAATCAGCCTCGGTTTTTCTCACCCTTTTTGGCCCTTTGAATTCTTTACCTTCAAATGGCCCTAATTGTTGCGCCTAAATTCCCGGCATAATCCCCCTGAAAGGAGGTGAACCATGCGAAAGCGCCCAGAAGACATGCGTTTCTTCAAGAGCGTCACAGCTCCCAAGGACCGCACCCTGTTCAACGGCCAGCTGCTGGACCAACGCCGTGAAGACGTTTACGTTGCCCTGCACCAGATGGGACTGATCCGCTGATGTCCTTCAGTCTGTCCGAAGGAGACACGGATGCCACACGACTTTGTTGAACCTCCGGGAGCCCGCGCGGCTACGCGTGGGCTTCCGCCTTTTAAGCGCATTGGTTCATCCAGGGAGTCGGGGCGGAACCTGATGCCCTGTTCCAAGTGGTGACTGTAAGCTCGAGCCATGCAGGAGACGAAGCCGCACCGGCCTCAGAAACGTGCCCGCGTGGTGGTTCCCAGCCGCAGTGACAGCCTGCTCCGGAACTTCACAGAGCTCATAGGCGGTCCGCTGGGCAGGCACTCATCGCCAGGCGAAGCTTCTTCCGGCCCGTTCACTGTGGAACGGGTCCTGATCCTCCTCACCGTGCTGGCGGCGCTGCTGGCCGTGCTCGCCAAGGACTACTGCCGGGTCAACGGTTGGGAAACTCCCGGCCAGTTCTACTCCACCTGCTACTCCGACTTCCCCGAACTTTTTAAGAACCGCGGACTCGGAGACGGGGTCATCCCCCTGTTCACCCAAGGCAGCCAGTTTGAATACCCCGTGCTTATGGGGATCATCGCTGGGATCACTGCCCTGCTGGTGCCCGGCCAGGGGGTCAACAATGATCGGGCGCTGGGCTACTTCGATGTGAACGCCACGTTGATTGTGGCCATGTGGATAGTTACCGTCCTCCTCACCGCCAGAATCAACAAGCGTCGCCCTTGGGATGCCGCCATGGTGGCCTTAGCACCCGGGATTATCCTGGCTGGCCTGATCAACTGGGACATGTGGGCGGTGGCTCTGCTCGCCTTGGGAATGTACTTCTTCTCCAGGGACAAACTGATCTTCGCCGGTGTCTGCATCGGGCTGGGCACTGCCACCAAGCTCTACCCGGTCCTGTTCCTCGGTGCCGTGCTACTGCTGGCCCTTCGGACCGGAAAGTTCCGGCCGTTCCTTGTCACCGCAGGGGCTGCCCTGGTGTCCTGGCTGGTAGTCAACCTTCCGTTCGCGGCCCTGAACCCTACCGGCTGGCAGTACTTCTTCGAGTTCACCCAGGACCGGCCCGCCGGCTACAGCTCGCCGTGGTTTTCCTACAACCTGGTAGCGGAACGGCTGCACTGGATGCAGATGGATGCGGCCAGCATCAACGTGGTTGCGTTGGCCCTGTTTGTCCTGGCGTGCATCCTCATTGCCGTGGTGGCCCTGTGTGCGCCGCGGCGGCCACGGATCGCCCAGCTCGTCTTCCTGATTGTCGCCGCGTTCATCCTGACCAACAAGGTCTACTCGCCCCAATTCGTTCTCTGGCTGATCCCGCTCCTTGCCCTGGCGCGGCCCCGCTGGCGCGACTTCCTCCTGTGGCAGGCTGCCGAAGGGCTGCACTGGGCGGCTATTTGGATGTACCTTGGCCAGGCGACCAGTGGCGGACCCGTCCAGCACAACATCGACATGTCCTATTACGTGATGGCGGTGCTCGTGCACATGGCCGCCACGGCCTACCTGATGGCGAGGGTTGTTATGGATATCTGGGATCCGGTCCAGGACCCCGTGCGCCTCCACGGCGACGATGACCCACATGGCGGTCCCTTCGACGGCGCCACGGACTGGCTCAGGATCGACCTCTTCCACCGGGCCGGGTCGGTCCTGCCCGGAGGGCATCGGGTAGCCGAAGCTCAAGCAGCCCCCACGGTGGAGGGAGGCAGCAATGGGTGATGTCGCCGTCGTCGGCGCGGGCCCCAACGGTCTGGCGGCAGCTGTGGTCATGGCCCGTGCGGGCCTGAAGGTACACGTTTACGAGGCCGCGAACGCCATTGGCGGAGGTTCGCGCACCAGCGAGCTGATGGAACCCGGGCATTTCTACGACATCTGCTCCGCGGTACACCCCATGGCATTGGCGTCGCCCTTCTTCCGTGCCTTCGAGCTGTCCAAGCGAATTGAACTGCGGGTCCCGGAAGTTCAGCACGGAACACCCCTGGACGTGGGCGGGGCCGCGTTGGCTTACCAGTCGCTGGACCGGACCGTCCAGGGCTTGGGCGTGGATGGAACGGCATACCGCCGGCTCATGGAACCACTGCTGGAGCGGGTCTCCGGGGTGGTGGAATTTACGTCCAACCAGCTGCTGCGCATACCGAAAGACCCGTTGGCCGCCGTGGGCTTTGGTCTTGCCACGCTGGATCAGGGCACGCCCGTGTGGGGCCGCCGCTTCCGGGAGGAGGCAGCGCCCGCGCTCCTGACCGGGGTGATGTCGCACGCGCTGGGTTCGCAACCGTCCCTCAGCTCAACCGGCGCCGGGCTCCTGCTCGGGGTTCTTGCCCACGCCGGCGGTTGGCCAATTCCTGTAGGGGGGTCAATGTCCATTGCCCAGGCGATGGCGGATGACGTGATCGCCCACGGAGGAACCATCCACGTAGGTGAACGAGTGGACTCCCTGGACCAGGTTCGGCCCGCGGACGCCATCCTGTTGGATGTTGCTCCCCCGACCCTGGCCCGGATCGGCGGCGCGGAAGTACCCGACCGCTACCGGCGGGCACTGGAAGCATTCCGGTTCGGGAATGCAGCGTGCAAAGTGGACTTTATTCTCTCCGGGCCTGTGCCTTGGTTGGATCCGGGCCTGGCCAAGGCAGGCACGGTCCACGTGGGCGGTTCACGGCTTGCCATGGCCGAATCCGAGAATCTGGTAGCGATGGGCAAGTATCCACCGCAGCCCTACGTCCTGGTTTCCCAGCCGTCCCTGCTGGACCCGACCCGCGCACCTGAAGGCCGCCACATCCTGTGGTCCTACTGCCACGTCCCTGCCAACTCCACCGTGGATATGGCGGAGGCGGTATCGGCCCGCATCGAGCGATATGCGCCCGGTTTCAGGGACGTCGTGGTGGCGTCAAAGACCACGACGGCGGCAGAACTGGCTGCGTACAACGAAAACTATGTGGGTGGCGACTTCAGCGCAGGCATCCTCGATCTCCGTGGGCTGGTGCAGCGGCCCGTGGTGTCCAATGTGCCTTGGCGGACGCCGATGCCGGGTGTCTACCTCTGTTCGTCCTCAACGCCGCCAGGTCCCGGAGTGACTGGAATGCCCGGGTACCACGCGGCAAAATATGCCCTTAAGGACATATTCAAATTGCGGGTACCCGGGCTGGGCGTTTAGCCCGCCGTCCTAGTTGGCGGCGGTAAAGCGTGCGCGGCGGTGGGCCGGGCTTTCGATCTCGTCCAGCATGGCTACGGCGTAGTCCTGCGTGGAGATGGTGTTGCCCGCCGGCGAATCCTTTGCCACGGAGTACTCGCCAGTGCGCTCACCGGGCTGGATAACCGGTGCGGGGGCCAGGACGGTCCAGTCGAGGGACTCGGGGGCCTGCTTGACGGCTTCCAGGGCCTTGGCGGCGGTGGTGGCCTCGGCCTTGTAAGCCTCAGGGAAGTCCGGGGAGTCGAGCAGGCGGACACCGTCGATTTCCAGTGTCCCGGCGCCGCCGACAATCATCAGCCGGGTTCCTTCTGCGTTGCTGTAAGCGGTGGACATGGCTTCGAGCCACTCGGAGTGGTCGCCGCCGGTGCGGCTGGGGCCCGTCGCCAGCACAACGACGTCGTGGTCCTTGGCAACGGACGCAAAGGTCTGCGCGTCAGCCTGGTCTGCAGCCTGAGTGGCTGCGCCGGGAACTTGAGCGCCCTTGCGGGAGATGGCCGTGACCTGGTGGCCGCGGGTGATGGATTCGTTGACGATCTGGCTGCCGACCATGCCCGTTGCGCCGTAGACTGCGATTTTCATTGCTCTCCTTAGGGTTGCTATCCTTGCAATACAACAAAGGTATCCATTGGATACTGATAGCTTCAAAGGAACCTAGTTACCTTATGGAAACAAACAGCCTCCCCGCGAACATCCTGGACCCCAACTGTCCCTCCCGCGTGATCTTCCAACGAATCGGCGACAAATGGGCCTCGCTGGTCATCCAGGTGTTGGGCGCCGGTCCGGTACGGTTCTCCGAGTTGCGGAAGATGGTCAACGTCGTGACGCCCAAAGTCCTGACCCAGACGCTGAGGGCGCTGGAGCGGGACGGCCTGATCACCCGGACTGTCCATGCCCAGGTCCCCCCACGTGTGGACTATGAACTGACGGCGATGGGCGAATCCCTGTTGCAGCCGTTGTCCCTGCTCCGCGAATGGGCCGAAAGCCACGTGCCCACCATCCTGGAAGCCCGCGAAGCCTACGACGACGCGCAGGACTCCGCGGTCCTCGGCACAGCCACCTAGGTTTAATGTGATGGGACGAGGGCGCGGCTGATCCGTCCGTCCCGCATGGTCGCGACGGCATCCGTCAGGGGCAGGAACTCGGTATCGTGCGTGACCATGACGGTGGCTGTGTTGAACTCGTCCGTCACCCGACGGAGCAGCCGGACAACGGATTCGCTGCGTTCATGGTCAAGCGCCGCAGTGGGCTCGTCCACCAGCAGTACCGAGGGGCTGCCCATCAATGCCCGCGCTATGTTCACCCGCTGGCGCTGGCCGCCGGAGAGCTGGTGCGGCCGCTTGTGTTCGGCGCCGGACAGGCCAACTACGTCCAGCAGCTCGACGGCTTTCCGGCGGGCTTCCTTCAGCGGGTTGCCACGCAGGTGCTCACGAATCACCAACTGCTCGACGGCGGTCAGCGCCGGCAGCAGGTTGGGTTGCTGGAAGATGATGCCCACGCTGTCCCGGCGCAGCGCAGTTCGTTCGGCTTCCGGAAGTGCGGCGACATCCTGCCCGTTGATGACCACTACGCCGGATGTTGGCCGGATGAGGGTGGCCGCCACGGCGAGCAGTGACGACTTCCCTGAGCCTGACGGGCCTACCAAGGAGAGGAATTCCCCTTTGCTGACCGCGAGGTTCACGGAGTCCAAGGCCTTCAGGGTGGAGCCACCATCGGGATATTCGAGCGAGACGTTGACGAGGTTGAGTGCAGTAGTCACGGTGTATGCCTTTCGAAGAATGTACGGAATCAGTTGCCGCCGAGGGCCAGCAAGGGGTCCACTTTGGTGACTTTGCGGACGGCAAGCACCGCGCCGGCGAGCCCGAGCAGGACAATTCCAACCACTGGGAGCAGCGTGGTCAGGGGAGTGATCAAAAAGGGTGCAGCCTGGGCTGCGAAGGCTCCCCCGGCAAGGCCCAACAAAGCACCAAGAGCCGCTCCGGACACCAATACCAAGGTCGCTTGGGCCAGGGCATCGCGCAGGACATAACCGGAGGAAGCTCCAAGTGCCTTGAGCACCGCGATATCCCGGGTCCGCTGCACCGTCCACACGGTCAGGAACGCGACGATCACCAATGCGGAGATGCCGTAGAGGAACGCCTGCATGAGCATGAGGGAGCCGTTTTCGCTCTTGTACGAAGCCAGGGCCTGGAAGGAACCCACGGGATCCGTGCTGACTGTGCCGGCCGATGCGTTGGCGGCGTCGACGTCCAGGGAGGTTCCGGCGTCGTACTGTACGGCGAGGACGGTGGCCGTGCCGGGGGCCGCGTGCGCGATGGACCGCCAGGTGTCCAGAGTGGTCCAGACGACGCCCGTGTGGGAGTACCACTGGTCCCCCACAATGGACGAGACAGTGAGGTCGGTGCCGCCTACGCTCACCCGGCTACCGGGGGTCAGGGACAGGTCCTTCGCCAAGGTTTCGCCGACAACCACTGCCCCGTCCTCCACGGCCTGGGGAGCGATGGACCCGCCAAAGACGGCGACGTTCGCTGTACCACTTGGAGTGCCACCAGCACCCAGTGACTGGAAACGCGACTGGCTGATTCCCACTGCCTGCGCAGAACTGACCCCCGGCTGCTCGCGCCACGTCTGGAGCTGGGCTGAGGAAACCTCAGACTCGGTGTAGGACGCTTTCGCGTCACTTCCCGCGGGAGCCCCGAAGACGACCTGCTGCGCCGGCAATGAGGCAATGGCCGACGTCGACTGGTTTCCCAGTCCGGCCGTCAGCCCGGACAACATCACGAGCAGCAAAGTGATAAAGGCGACGACGCTGCCCATGAGCGCAAAACGACCCTTGGCGAAGCGGATGTCGCGGATGGCGAGAAACATCGGATTCCTTCGGTAGGTGCGGGCTTGTTCCCGGCATTACCAACTCTTCCGGCGAAGGCCCTCCCGGACATCGGGAGGTGGATGGATTGGCGGACTCCGTGGGGTTGAGCGGCCAGTCATCCAAATGGTTGATTCCGGCTGTGCGGCGCGGAATACGGCGGAATGCGGGAGGGCCGGAGATACGCTGGAAAGCATGCAATCCCCCACCGGAGCCGTCACGATCCTCCGCGTCCTGCGCGTGAGTTTGCACGTCGGTTTCGCCGTGCTGCTGCTGGTCGCCGTCATTCGCCTGCTGACCGGAGTCGGAACTTCCGGATCACCGTCATCCACGGCGTTGGCTGCCGGTTTGGGCCTGTCTGCCCTCCTGGCGATGGTGTACCTGGCGGGAACCATCCTGGAAAAACGGCACGCAAGCGACCCTTCCCGTTTCAACCCAACGCGCTACGCCGCGTGGTGGTTGGGTGCAGTGATGTTCCTGTGGCTGCTGCTCCTTCTGGTCAGCGGAGATTTCGCCTGGGTGGCCTTCCCCCTCTTCTTCCTGCAGCTTCATCTGCTCCCCCGGCGCCTGGCGTTGCCCATGATTGCGCTGAGCACGGTCCTGCTGATCGGTGCGCTGTGGTTCCATAGCCGCGGCACGTCCGACGGCGGCCTGCAGCTCGCGATGGTCCTGGGCCCGGTGTTTGGGGCCGGTTTCGCCGTGGTCACCGGGCTGGCCTACCAGGCCTTGTTCCTTGAGGCCGAAAACCAGCGGGTGGTGGCCGAGGACCTGCGGCGGACGCGGGCGGAACTGGCCAAAACACAGCACGACGCCGGGATCACGGCCGAGCGTGAACGGCTCGCCCGGGAAATCCACGACACCCTGGCACAGGGCTTCTCCAGCATCGTCCTGATGGGGCGGTCAGCCGAGAAAGCCTTGGATGACGGGGATTCAGGGGCTGCAAGGGAGCGACTGCGGATCGTCCAGGAAACTGCCTCGGCGAACCTGGCCGAAGCCCGCAGCTTTGTTCGCGGCCTCCGTTCCCCTGACCTGGAACAAGCCGGCTTGGTGGATACGTTGCGCCGCCTCTGTGAGAAGACCGAGACTGAAGCCGCCGCCCGTGGGACCGCGCTGCGCTGCCGTTTCGAGTTGGTGGGTTCCCCCGTTGAGCTGCCCAATACCTACCAGACCACCCTGCTTCGGGCCGCCCAGGCCTCCCTCGCGAACGTGTGGGCGCACGCAAAGGCGCGGGCCGCCGTCGTGACCCTGTCCTTTCTCGGGTCCGAGGTGACGTTGGACGTTTTTGACGACGGTATTGGTTTTGAGCCGTCGACGGCGGTGGCCACCGTGCGCGGTGACGGCACCGGCGTCGGGCTGCTGAGTTTGCGCGAACGGCTGGCCGCGCTGGATGGCAGCCTGGAGATCGAGTCGGCTCCGGGCGAGGGAACGGTGGTTGCCATCCGGGTGCCCTTGCCCGTGGGAGAAGATGAGGCATGAGCGATATCCGCATTCTGTTGGTGGATGACCACCCGGTGGTCAGGGCAGGCCTGCGCGCCATGTTGGCGGACTTCCCGGGTGTCACAGTGGTGGCCGAGGCGGCGGATGGTGATGCTGCGTTGGCCGAGCTGCGCAGGCTGCACACGCTCGGCGAGCCGGTGGACCTGGTCCTCATGGACCTGCAGATGGGGGCCGGCATGGATGGGGTGACGGCTACGGGAAAGATCAAGGCGGGCGAGGCCGGGAGCCCCCCGCCCCCGGTTCTGATCCTCACCACCTACGACACCGACGCCGATATCCTCGCTGCCGTTGAAGCGGGCGCCAGCGGTTACATGCTGAAAGACGCCCCGCCCGAGCAAATCCGGCAAGCTGTCCTTTCCGCGGCTGCAGGGCAGACCGCGCTGGCACCGGAGGTCGCGGCGCGGCTTATGGGGCGCATCCGAAACCCGTCGCCCGCCTTGAGCGCCAGGGAGGTGGAGCTGCTGGAGTTGCTGGCTACTGGCATGAGCAACCGCGCCATGGCCAAGCAGCTCTTCATTTCGGAGGCCACGGTCAAGACGCATCTGGTGCACATTTACTCCAAGCTGGGGGTCGACAACCGGACGGCGGCGATCGCTGCGGCGACCCAGCGGCGGATCATCCGCGGGCACTGAACCTCGAGGATCAGGCCCATAGCAAACGTCGCGCTGGACCCCTTTGGACGGGCGGGTTGAGGCCCATTTTGTTTGTTAATTTTGGTTAAACGGTTGACCTTTGGCCTCACAGCAGTGACGATTAGTGCACGTTTCGCTATGAGTTAGATCACAAAAAGTCACTCGTCGAAAGTTGGCCCCCATGTCCGCACCCTCCTTGGGCCTGTCCAGTGCTGCTCCCCACAGCCCCGGACGAGCCACAAAGATAGCCAGGAAGGCCGCATCCCTCGGCCTTGCCTCGCTCCTCCTCGCAGGGACCATCCCCGCACTGACCTTCGCATCGGCGGCATCGGCCGCGAATTCCGCGCCCGGCGACCCCGCCCCCGTCAAAGCCGTCACCCCCGAGGTACCTGTCGACGCCGCGGGAGTACCCCTCGGCGCGGTGACCGGATACACCCAGTCCGGCAACGTCGTCGGCCTTTCCACCGCCAAAGGTGCAGTCCGGGTTACGTTCCTGGATGGCGGCACCTTCCGCCTCGAAGCCGATCCAAGCGGCACCTTCACGGATCCCGCCAACAGCGACCAAGGCGACCCGGCCAGGACCGCCAACATTGTGGTGGGCAAAGACAGATTTCCCGGCACCACACCCACCATCGTCGACGGCGACTGGCTGACGTTGAAGACGGACAAGATCAGCGTCGCTATCAACAAGTCCACTACCCAACTCCGCGTGACCCGGGCCGACGGATCACTGGTGCTGGAGGAGTCGGCACCCATGACGTTCGGCTCCAACTCGGCCACTCAGCACCTTGCCCATCAGGACGGCGAGCAGTTCATCGGCGGCGGCATGCAAAACGGCCGCTCCGTGCACACCGGCGCGCTGATCAACATCGCCAAGAACTTCGACTGGGACGACGACGGCTACCCCAACGCCGTGCCGTACTACATGTCATCCAAGGGCTACGGTGTCCTCCGCGACACGTTCGCCCGCGGCTCGTACGACTTCAAGGACCAACCCACCACCACGCATGAGGAAAAGCGGTTCGACGCCTACTACTTCGTGGGCGACTACAAACAGTCCCTTGGGGCGTACACCACGCTGACCGGAAAGCCGATCATGCCCCCGGTCTACGCCTTGGAATACGGCGACGCCGACTGCTACAACCGTTCCAATCCGGGCTATTCCTCCTCCGGCTATGGCGATCCCGACGGTGCTAAGCAGCGCACGCCGGACGCCATCAAAACCGCACGGAAGTTCGTTGAAAACGACATGCCGGCTGGCTGGATGCTGGTCAACGACGGCTATGGCTGCGAATACCAGCAACTCCCGGAAACCGTGAGCAACATCGAGAAAGAAACCGACCTCAAAGTTGGCCTGTGGACCCAGCGCTCCCTGACCAACCAGGAATACGAAGTAGGCGAGGCCGGAGTCCGGCTCCGCAAGCTCGACGTTGCGTGGGTTGGGCAGGGCTACCGGCAGGCACTCACCGGTTGCGAGGCCGCACACGGCGGCATCGAGCAGTACTCGAACGCGCGGGGCACCTCGCTGATGGTGGAGGGGTGGGCCGGCGCCCAGCGTTGCGGCATGCAGTGGACCGGTGACCATTCAGGCAATCTCGACGCCGTTCGCTGGCAGGTCTCGGCCCTCACCGGTGCGGGCAACTCGGGTTTGGCGTTCACCACCGGCGATGTTGACGGGATCTTCGGCGGCTCGGCCGAATCGTACGTCCGCGACCTCCAGTGGAAGGCCTTCGCCCCGGCGCTGTACTCCATGTCCGGCTGGGCCGCGACGGACAAGCGCCCGTGGCTCTACGGCGACCAAGCTACGGCCATCAACCGCCAGTACCTGCAGCTTAGGCAGCAACTCATGCCCTTCATCTACACCCTCGCCCAGGAATCCTCCACCAGCGGTGTTTCGATGATGCGATCCATGGCCCTGGAGTTCCCTGACCAGCAGTGGTCCTACGGCGCCGAGGCCAATAACCAATTCATGCTGGGCTCCGATTTCCTGGTGGCACCAGTCTTCACCCAGACAGATGTCCGCAACGGCATATTCCTTCCCGCCGGCCAGCAGTGGGTGGATTACTGGACCGGCAAGCTCTACCAGGGCGGCCAGATCCTCAACGGTTACAACGCACCCCTGGACAAACTGCCGGTATTCGTTCGTGCCGGTGCGGTGATCCCGCAAGGCATCGTGGCCCGCAACGCCTCCTTGGTACCCGAAGATTCCATGATCACCCTGGACGTTTACGCCCAAGGCCAGGACACCTTCACGCTCTATGAGGACGACAAGGTCACCCGTGAATTCAAGGATGGAAAGTCCTCCAGCCAGATCTTCGCAGTGGATGCGCCCGGCAAGGGCAACAGCAGCGTCAAGGTGTCCATCGGTGAGCGGAAGGGCGAGTACACAGGCAAGGCGGCTGCCCGACCCTACGAACTGAAAGTCCACGCCGGCGCGGCCCCCAAGGACGTGAAGATCGGCGGCACCAAGCTCACCCAACAGCCAACCCAGGCCGCCTATGCCGCTGCAACCACGGGGTGGTTCTTCGATGAGGCCAACAACGGCACCGTCTGGGTCAAGACGGGATCCATCGCCTCCAACCAGTCAGCCACGGTTCAGCTCCAGCAGGCAGGTCCGCTGGGCGGGAAAAGCCAGGAAGACACCGCCGCCGAAGTCCGCGTGACCACCGGCCAACAGGTCTTCCAGGACCAGGAAACAACAGTCACCGCTGCTTTCGTGAACACTGGCACCAAGGCCAAGACCAACGTGGTCCTGGCTCCCGTCCTGCCCGAGGGGTGGACCGTGGTTTCGTCCTCCGGCGCAACCGCAGCCAAGGTGGACGGTGGAGCGAGCGCTACTGCCACCTTCGTCATCAAACCCGGCTCCAGCGCGAAGGCGGGCCAACAGACCGTGCGGGTGTCGGCGTCGTACGCTGCTTCCGGCTCCAACCAGTCGGTGACCGGCGGCAACCAGATCTACGTCGCCTACGGTTCGCTGGCTGCGGCCTACAACACCGTTTCGGTCACCACCGTGGCCGGCAAGGCGCTCGGAAACTTCGACGGCGGCGGTGCCACCTTCGCTGCCGAGCAGCTGGCTGCCGCCTCGGTTCCGGCGGGCGGTGTCCGACCAGGCAGCACGGTGACGGTCGATGCCGGGAAGCCTACGCAGGTGGACTACACGTGGCCGGCCGTGGGACCTGATGTCCCCAACTCCGTGGCGTTGTCCGCACAAACCATCTCGGTCAAGGGCAAGGGCACGCATCTTGCGGTCCTCGGATCTGCCGCTGTGGGTAATGGAACCAGCCCGACGCTGACCTTGACCTACGCGGACGGTTCTTCAGAGCAGCAGTCCATCTTCTTCCCCAACTGGCTGCAGCCCTCGGTCCTCAACGGAGCCGTGCTGGCGGTTTCGGAACAGGGCCGCAACAACGCCTCAGGCCCGTCCCCCGAGTACACGCAGTACAAGTATCAGGCGTTCTCCAACACGGTGCGGCTCAACCCCACCAAGGAGCTGGCATCCGTCACGCTGCCCACGGATACACGGGTGAAGTTCTTCGACTGGAAGGTGACCTCGCAGCCGCTGCCGGCTGTGCCCGTGGGCTCCGTGTATGCCTCTGAAACCCCGTGGGTCCAGGCGCTGAACGGCTACGGGGTGATCGGCAAGAACGTGGCCAACAAAGATTCGGCGTCCTCCCCGGACAAGCCGTTGGCCATCAACTACACGGATCCCGCCACAGGCAAGGAGCCCGTGTTCAGTAAGGGCCTCGGCGTGCACGCAGCGTCAAAAATCACCTACTACCTGGGTGGAAAGTGTTCGAAGTTCACCTCTCAGGTGGGCCTTGAGAGCGGCTTCGGCGGCAACATTATCTTCAAGGTCAACGCCGACGGCGTGAACAAGTACCAGTCGCGCACGTACACGCCGGGGTTCGCTCCCGAATCCGTGACGGTTGACCTCACCGGAGCGGCCTACGTGGAGTTGGTGGTGGATCCCTCCGGATCCATCAACGGCGCCCACGGGGTGTGGGGTGACGCCAAGTTCACCTGCGCTCCGTAGCGCCAATGTCCTGACGGCCGCCGTTTGCCGCCTCTCCCCGGGGTGGCAGGCGGCGGCTGTCCGCTGACCGGGCACAACAAGAAACTGTCGGTGGAACGGGGCATAATGTCGCAAATGGGGAAACTGAAAAAGAAGCAGGGTTTTGTCGTTGGACTCGTCAGTTTAGTGATGGCTGGCTCGCTGGCCGCTTGTGATGATGGCCGATCCGGCGCGGAAGGTGCCGCAAAGCAGCTGGCGTCTTCCTTGGAAGCGCTCGACGTCGGGTCGCTCGCCGTCGAGGGCAAGGACGCTGCCGCGGCCAACGATGAACTCAAGGCTGTCTTCGAAGGCCTCGGCGCCAAACCCTCGGTGCAGTCCGGCGACGTGAAGCTCGACGGCGATACCGCCACGTTCCCCCTGAACTACAGCTGGAACGTCGGCTCTGCCAAGTGGGAGTACACCTCGGATGCCACGCTGAAGAAGTCCTCCGGAAAATGGGCGGTTCAGTGGAGCCCCGCCCTCCTGGCACCACAGCTCTCCGATGGCGAGACCCTCTCCGTTAAGACAGTTCCGGCCCAGCGCGGCCAGATCCTGGGTGCCGGCGACGCCCCGATCGTTGAAGACAGGCCCGTGTTCCGGGTTGGCATCGACAAGACCAAGGTTCCCGCAGAGCAAGCCGACGCCTCGGCCCGGGCCATGGCGGCCCTGCTGGGGCTGGACGTTGAGGAGTACGCCAAGCAGGTTGCTGCATCCGGCCCGCAGGCGTTTGTGGAGGGACTCGTCCTCCGCGCCTACACAGCCGACATCAACGAAGCCAAGATCAACGCCATCCCGGGTGGCGTGAGCATCCTGGACTCCATGGCCCTGGCTCCCACAAGGACCTTCGCCCGTGCTCTTTTGGGCAGCGTCGGTCAAGCCAGCGCAGAGCAGATCGAGAAGTCCAACGGCGCGCTGCGTGCCGGGGACACCACCGGAACCGGGGGCCTGCAGCAGAAGTACGACTCCCTGCTGCGCGGCAAGGACGGCGTGGAGGTCATCGCCAGCGCCAAGTCCCAGGGTGAAACCCCCGCTACCAAAGTGTTCTTCTCGTCCCTCCCCGCACCGGGCACCACCCTCAAGACCACGCTCGACCTGAAACTCCAGCAATTGGCCGAGGACACGCTGGCTAAAGTTGGGCCGGCCTCGGCTATCGTTGCGCTGAAACCCTCAACCGGTGCCGTTCTCGCCGCCGCCTCAGGACCGGGCAGCAACGGGTACAACACCGCCATGTTGGGACAGTACGCACCGGGCTCAACGTTCAAGATCGTTGATTCGCTGGCGATGTTCCGGAACGGTGCCACGCCCGATTCCAAGGTGGAGTGCACTCCGACGGTCACCGTTGATGGGCGCACCTTCAAGAACGCCGAAGGGTACCCGGCCGGTTCGCTGGGCACCGTTGCCTTGCGGGAGGCCTTCGCGCACTCGTGCAACACAGCCTTCATCAATGCCCGCGATACCGTCAGCCAGGACCAACTCGAGTCGGCTGCCCAGGCCCTCGGAGTCGCCGTGGAAGCCCCCAAGCTTGGCGCCGACGCTTTTCTGGGATCGGTTCCCGGTGCTGCTGAAGGCACTGAGCACGCCGCCTCCATGATCGGCCAAGGCAAGGTACTTTTCTCGCCGCTCTCAGCCGCTGTCATGGCTGCTTCCGTGGCCAACGGCGCTCCCGTGTCACCCCAACTGGTCCTCAACGCTGATGCTGCCCAGAACCCCAGTGCCAGTGCTTCCCCGACCGAAAGTGGCAGCGCATCGCCGTCGCCGGATTCCACCACGGCCAGTGCACTCCCTGCGTCCCCGGCATCCACCAAGCCGATTACCAAGGAAGAAGCCGCTTCGTTGGCGGACATGATGCGTGCCGTGGTGACCTCCGGGCACGCCGGCTTCCTGGCACAGGTGCCCGGCCTCCCGGTCGGGGCCAAGACGGGCACGGCGGAATTCGGCAACGAGGATCCGCCCAAGACGCACGCGTGGATCGTGGCCACGCACGGTGACCTGGCCGTCGCGGTGTTCGTGGAGGACGGTGGGCTTGGTGCTACCACCAGCGGGCCGCTCTTGAAGTCCTTCCTCACCGCAGCAGGCTGACACGGTTAACGCTCGACGGCGGCAGGCCGCCGTCGAGCGTTAATACCGTGCCGTGGGAGGATTGAAACGTGGCCCATATTGACGTTTCAGGCATTGACTACTTCCTCTCCGACGGCACCCAACTGCTTAACGGGGTGACGTTCAAGGTGCCCGACGGCACCAAGACTGCGTTGATCGGACCCAACGGAACGGGCAAGACCACGCTGTTCAAGATCATCTCCGGCGATCTCACACCGGATGAGGGAGCCGTGGGCCGGTCCGGGAACATGGGCATCATGCGCCAGTTCGTGGGCCAGGTCCGCGATGAATCCACTGTCCGCGACCTCCTGGTCTCTACCGCACAAGCAGGTCTCGCGGCCGCGGCCAAGGCCGTGGAGGAAGCCGAGCTCGCCATGATGGAACACGATGACGAGCCCACCCAAATGAAGTACGCCCAAGCGATCGTCGACTGGGGCGACGCGGGCGGATACGACGTGGAGACCGTCTGGGACGAAGTCTGCATGGCCGCCCTGGGGATTTCCTTCGACAAAGCCCAGTTCCGGCGGGCCTCTACCCTGTCCGGCGGCGAGCAGAAGCGCCTTGTCCTCGAAGCACTGTTTGCCGGGCCTGATGAATTGCTGCTCCTCGATGAGCCTGACAATTACCTGGACGTGCCTGGCAAGCGCTGGTTGGAAAGCAAGCTCAACGAGTCCAAGAAGACCGTGCTGTTCATCAGCCACGACCGCGAGCTGCTCAACAACGCCGCCGGGCGCATCGTCACGCTCGAACCGGGCATCAACGGTGCGGGTGCCTGGATCCACGGCGGAGGTTTCGGCTCCTATGTCGAGGCCCGGGCAGACCGCAATGCGCGTTTCGAGGAACTGCGGAAGCGTTGGGACGAGGAGCACATCAAGCTCAAGGAACTCGTCAACATGTACAAGAACAAGGCTGCTTTCCGCTCTGACATGGCCAACAGGTACCAGGCAGCGCAGACCCGTCTGGCTAAGTTCCTTGAGGCTGGCCCGCCCGAAGCCCTGCCGATCGAGCAGAACGTCAAGATGCGCCTCAAGGGTGGGCGTACCGCCAAGCGCGCAGTCGTGGCCGAGAAGCTTGAGCTGACCGGACTGATGAAGCCGTTCTCCACGGAGATCTGGTTCGGAGACCGTGTGGGTGTCCTGGGCTCCAATGGTTCGGGCAAAAGCCACTTCCTCCGCCTGCTCGCCACCGGTGGCACGGATCCGGAGCGGGAACACCTGCCGGTGTCCGACGTCGTCATCGCTGAGGTCCCGCACGAGGGCGTGGTGAAACTCGGCGCCCGAATCCGCCCGGGTTTCTTCGCGCAGACACATGTCCGCCCTGACCTCCTGGGCCGGACCTTGCTGGAGATCCTGCACCGCGGCGACGAGCACCGGAGCGGACTTCCACGTGAAGCAGCTGCCGGAGCTTTGGACTCCTACGGTTTGGCCGGCCAGTCCGAGCAGAAGTACGAGTCACTCTCCGGTGGCCAGCAAGCACGTTTCCAGATCCTGCTCCTGCAGCTCTCTGGTGCCACGCTCCTGCTGCTCGACGAGCCTACGGACAACCTGGACCTGCATTCCGGGGAAGCCTTGGAGCGGGCCATCGATGCTTTCGAGGGAACGGTCCTCGCCGTGACGCACGACCGCTGGTTCGCCAAGTCCTTTGACCGCTTCCTCATTTTTGGTTCGGACGGCAAGGTCTACGAGTCCGAGGAACCCGTGTGGGACGAGAAGCGCGTAGAGCGGGCCCGCTGACCCCGGACGCTCTCTCACATCCCGCCCCCTTCACCCGAACGCTCCTGCAGCAGCTGCAGGAGCGTTCGGGTTTAACGGGTGGGATGTGATGGAGCGTTTCTGTTCAAATGATCGCTCGGGGTGATTAAATGCGCACTCCTTGCTACGGTTGATGGATGGGAACTGCCGACCGCCACCGCCTCATTGGCGAACTGCTCCGCACACGCGAAGAAGCCACAGTCGATGAGCTCGTGGAGGCCACAGGGGCGTCGGGCGCCACGATCCGCCGCGACCTGGAGATCCTCGCAGCCAACGGTGTCCTAAAGCGCGTCCACGGCGGAGCCCGCAGCTTGCTGGCGCGCGGAGACAACCCCGGTTACGGGCAACGCGAACTGGAAGACCACGACGCCAAAATCCGCATCGCTGCAGCAGTGGACGCACTCCTGAGGGACAGGGAGCACGTGTGGCTGGACAGCGGCTCGACAGCCACGGAGATCGCACGCAGCCTCAGCACGCGCGAGCTCACTGTCATGCCCATGTCCCTTCACGGCGTTGATGCCCTGACCAGCGTCAAGGGTGGGCGCTCACCCGGGCTCATCCTCCCCGGCGGCAGCCTCGTCCCGGGTGAGCAATCCTTTCGGGGACCCATGACGGAAGCCAACATCCGCTCGCTGAGGTTCGACACCGCCGTCGTAACCCCGTGTGCCCTCAACCTCAAGGACGGGCTCCTGGCCCACGACCTTGACGATGCGGCCGTGAAGCGTGCCGGCCTGGAGTCGGCGGCGCGTGTGATCGTGGCATCAGCCGGCAGCAAATGGAATGCCAGCGCCGTGGCCTTGGTTGCCGCCATGGACACCGTGGACGTCATCGTCACAGACCTTGCACCATCCCCCGAAGATCTTGCCCGGCTCAACAAACTCTCCGTGGAAGTTGTGATTGCATGACCACCAGCATCAAAAGCTCCAAAAGCGTCAACGCCGCCGCGGTGGCGACGTTCCTGATCTTCGGCATGAACGGCCTGGTCTTTGCCAGTTGGGCCGCCCGCATTCCGGCCGTTACCGAAGCCCTCAGCCTCACATCGGGTCAAATGGGCACCTTGCTGCTCTGCACCGCCGTCGGATCTTTGCTTGCGCTGCCCTCCGCGGGCTGGGTGGTTGGCAGGATCGGGACAGCGAACACGGTCCGGGTGGCCGGCATCGTGGCTGGCGCCGCGGGAGCAGCCATTGCTTTCTCGCTGATGGCCGCCTCAGTCCCGGCAACCGCCATTGCGCTGTTCTTCTTCGGAATTGGAATCGGCCTGTGGGATGTCGCCCAGAACATCGAGGGCGCAGATGTCGAGCACAGGCTCAAGCGCACCATCATGCCCCAGTTCCATGCCGCCTTCAGCGGCGGTGCGTTCGTGGGGGCGTTGATTGGGGCAGGTTTGTCGAAGCTGGGTGTCGGGCTTCCGGAACATCTGCTGGTTATCGCGGCCATCGCCGTCGCCCTCGCGCTGACGGTCCCCAAGTTCTTCCTGCCGCACGAGGTCGCGGAAACGCACGACGACGGCGCTCCCCTTGAGAAGGGACCCTCGGCTTGGCGGGATGGCAGGACGCTGCTCATAGGCATCGTGGTCCTGGGTGCGACGCTGACCGAAGGCGCCGGCAACGACTGGATCGCCAAGGCAACCGTGGACGGTCTGGGAGCTACCGAATCAACCGGAGCACTCCTCTTCGCCCTCTTCGTGGCGGCAATGACACTGATGCGGTTCCTCGGCGGGAAAGCGATCGACAAATTCGGCCGGGTTGCTGTCCTTCGTGCAAGCATGGCTGCAGCCGCAGCAGGCCTGGCGTTGTTTGTTTTCGCGGACAACGTGTTTCTCGCAGGCGTCGGGGCGGCGTTGTGGGGTGTCGGTGCGGCACTGGCCTTCCCCATGGGAATGTCCGCGGCAGCTGACGACCCCAAGCATGCCGCCGCCCGTGTTTCCGTGGTGTCCACCATCGGGTACGTCGCATTCCTCGCCGGACCACCGCTCCTTGGTTACCTCGGCGACCATACGGGAATCCATCTGGCCCTTCTGGCCATCGGAGCACCTATTCTGCTTGCCCTGCTCCTGGCTGGCGTCGCAAAGCCCCTGCGGACCAAATAGCTTTCCCGTCCGATCCTGCATTCTCGGCAATGCATGAACGGCCGAACCGCCACCACAAAAGGAGCACCACCCCAGAGGCCAAGCAGGCTGCACCAAGCACATCACTGAGCCAGTGGGCGGAGAGGTAGGTCCGGCTGATCATCATGGCGATCACCCCAATCATTGCCAGCAGGGTCACCCACCAGCGTCCGAGCAGGATCACCACAACCACCAGGAACGTGGTGGTTGCCGATACATGCCCGGAAGGGTATGAACCCGTATCTGTCAGGACCCTGGCGCCCTCCGGCCGCTGCCTGCCCACCAGGACCTTGGCCAGTTGGGTGAGTGCCAGCGCAGCCACTCCTGAGGTCAGGGCGAAAGTGGCCGTCAGCGGCCGGCGCCATACCAGGAGTGCTGCGGCCAACAGCGCGTGGAGCACCAACATGCCTACATACCCGATGCTGTTGAGGAAGGCGTTGAGTCCGTCCCAAAACGGCGAGTGAAGCGTCGAGACGAAGGCCTGCCACCAGACGTCCACGGGCTTAAAAATGGGCTCAGCGTGCCCAACCATGAGCATGATCCCAAGGACGGTGAAGGCGCTGAAGAGAAGGGCGCCAGTGAGGGCCGGTTGCCAGCCCGGCCGCTCGCGTGGGTGAAGGACACGAATCATGCCTAATGGTAGTCATCGCGCCGTTCCCCTTTCGGGTGGATCGGGCGTTAGTGTGTTGGGATGCGAGGCTTCGTGGGCAAAGGCCCCAAAAAGGTGGCACTGTTGGACCGCTTCCTGGTGGGGGCTGTGTCCCGGCAACCCCAAGGCGATCACGACGTCTTCTTCCGGCGGCTCTCAGCGGCGGCGACCAAGGGCAAGCTGTGGTTTGGTATTGCGGGAGTCATGGCCGCGTTTCCCGGTAAACCACGCAGGGCAGCCCTTCATGGCGTGCTTGCCTTGGGCGTTGCTTCCGGCGTCACCAACGTGATCTTCAAGCGGCTACTCCCCCGGAGGCGCCCGCTTCCTGAGCACCTGCCGCTCTTCCGTTTTGTGAACCCGCAGCCGACCAGTTCATCGATGCCGTCCGGCCACTCCGCGTCCGCGGTAGCCTTCGCTGTCGGTGCCGGCATTGTGTCTCCTGCCATTGGACTTGGCTTGGCCCCGATCGCAGCAGGGGTGGCGTACTCCCGCGTTCACACAGGTGCCCACTGGCCCTCCGATGTGGTCCTGGGTTCCGCCTTGGGGGCAGGCGCCGCATGGGCAACCCGCAAATGGTGGCCGGCGCGGCCTGCCGAACCGACCCCCCACCGCACGCCGGTTGAGGCCCCCGCAATCAGCGACGGCGAAGGGCTCAGCATCGGGGTCAACGTCATGGGCGGTTCGTACACCCCTGAAACGGGAGAACTCCTAAGGGAAATATTCCCCAAAGCTTATATACAGGAAATTTCCGAAGGTGAGGACATAGCTGCCGAGATGGAAGCCGCGGCCACCCGGCCCGGTACCGTAGCGCTGGGTGTCTGGGGCGGAGACGGAACGGTGGGCACTGCGGCCGCTGTCGCCGTCGAGCATTCACTCCCACTCCTGGTACTCCCTGGCGGAACCCTGAACCACTTCGCCAGGGACCTCGGAACCAGCTCGATCGATGACGCCCTTGAAGCCGTGACCAAAGGGCAGGCAGCGGCCGTCGACCTGGGGCACGTGATGGTCCAGCGCGGCTTGCCCGACACGCCGGAGACCTCCGAGGTGGCCATGCTGAACACCGCCAGCGTAGGCGTCTATCCCAACCTTGTGCGCCGCAGGGAGCGGCTCGAACCGGCCATGGGAAAGCCCTTGGCCGGTGTGGTGGCGTCACTGCGCACGTTCGGCGTGAACTCGCCAACCACCCTCACTGTGGACGGCGTGAAACACAAGCTCTGGATTCTCTACATGGGCCGGGGAAGGTTCTACCCCAGGGACCATGCACCACTTCGCAGGCCGGTTCTGGATGACGGGGTATTCGACCTGCGGATGATCACAGCGGACGAGCCCTTCGCCCGGGCGCGACTGCTGTGGGCGGTCGTGACCGGCACAGTCTCCGCCTCAAAGGTCACCCACCTCACCGAAGCCACCGAGGTCACCGTGGAAGCAATTGGACAGCCGCTGGTCCTGGCGGTTGATGGCGAACCCAAACCGGGCGTTCGCAGCGCCACGTTCAGCGTCAAGCAGCGGGAACTCCGGGTGTACTCACCGCTGCCTGCAGAGTAGCGCTGTCAGGAGTCATCCGGGAGGACTACCCTGACTGGACCCTGAATCATCCCTGAGACAGGCGATTTGCGCTCCCTTCGTGAGTAGCGTGGTGAGTACATTCAAAACTCATCTGCACACAAGTGTTGTGCTCCGAGGAGGGAACGCTTCCATGATCGAAGCAAAAGGCCTGACCAAGGTCTACGGCGAGAAGACCGCCGTCGGCGGTGTCAGTTTCACTGTCCAGGCCGGACGTGTGACGGGCTTCCTGGGCCCGAACGGTGCCGGCAAGTCCACCACCATGCGCATGATCATGGGACTGGATGCTCCGACGTCGGGTTCCGTGACGGTGAACGGTGAGCCGTTCGTACAGCACAAGGCACCATTGCGCGAGATCGGTGCCCTCCTGGACGCCAAGGCAGTCCACACCAGCCGCACCGCCTACAACCACCTGCTTGCGATGGCCGCGACGCACAGCATTCCGAAAAGCCGGGTGCGCGAAGTCATCGAAATGACCGGTTTGGGTGACGTTGCCAAGAAGAAGGTCAAAGGCTTCTCGCTCGGAATGGGTCAGCGCCTCGGGATCGCCGCCGCGCTGCTGGGCGATCCGCAGACCATCATCCTGGATGAGCCGGTGAATGGCCTCGATCCTGAAGGTGTGGTCTGGGTCCGCAATCTGGTCAAGTACCTGGCCTCGGAAGGCCGCACAGTCTTCCTGTCCAGCCACCTCATGAGTGAAATGGCGCTCACGGCAGACCACCTGATCGTCATCGGCCGCGGCAAAATCATTGCCGACGCCCCCATCGCCGACATCATCTCGGGCAAGGGCCAGGTACGGACACGTGTCCGCACCGACCAGCCGGAACGGCTCATGCAGCTGCTCGCCGGAACCGGAGTCTCCGTGGAAGTCCACGAACGCGAGCTCCTGGAAGTTTCCGGCCTGGATCCCCGTGGGATCGCCCGGGCGGCCCTGGACAACCAGGTCATGGTCTATGAGCTGACCCCGCTCCAGGCGAGCCTGGAAGAGGCTTACATGGAACTGACCAAGGACGAGGTCGAATACCACTCGCACATCACCACCGGGGCCTCGGTTCCCGCTCAGGCCGGAGGGAAATAGACATGAGCACCACCACTTTGGACCGTAAGTCCATCCGCAACTCCGTGGGTCCGGGACCGGCCTTCCACCGCGTCCTGAACTCCGAATTCATCAAGTTCCGTACCCTGATGTCCACGCTGATCCTGCTGGCTTCCACCGCCGTGGTGATGGTGGGCTTCTCCGCCCTCGGCGCGTGGGGAACCGGCCAAATCACCAGGCAGGCGGCGGAGGATCCCCAGGCCGCTGCAGCGATCGCCGCGCAGGGTGGGGACCTGGCTGTCACGGTACCTACGTCCGGCATCGTGTTTGCCCAGTTGATTCTTGGTTCCCTGGGCGTGCTGCTCATGAGCTCCGAATTCACCACGGGCATGGCGCGCTCCACCTTCGCAGCCGTACCCCGGCGGTTGTCGCCGTTCCTGGCAAAGCTCATTGTGGTGATGGTGAGCGCTTTCGTCCTCACCGCAGTGGCGACCTACGTTGCCGGACTTGTGGCGCTGCCCATCCTGAACAACTACGATCTCAAACTTGACCTCGGCAGCTCGCAATCGGTCAAGCTCCTGCTGGTCAACAGCATCTACGTGGCGGCCGTGGCAGCCATCGGCATGGCCCTTGGCACCCTGGTCCGGAACTCCGCCGGCGGCATCATGAGCCTGGTGGGACTGTTCTTCGTGGCGCCCATCGCCTTCCAGCTGATCCCCGGCGATTTCTTCAAAGAGGCCAGCAAGTACCTTCCCGGCAACACCATCAGCCCGCTGACCGCCGTCGAGCACGTCCCGGACACGCTTGAGGCGTGGCAGGCTGGACTGGTTCTGGGCGCTTGGGTAGTGGTGCCGGTGGCCTTGGCGATGATCCTGCTGAAGAAGCGGGACGTCTAGGCTCGATCCATGACTGAAGCTCTGCAGGCGAAGGACGCGTCGGCCACCCTGGCTGACGCGTCCTTCGCTGAAATCGCCCAGCGCCGCAGGGGCAGGCTCCGCCGGTACTTCTACAAGCACCCACTGGCGATGGATGCCGTGGTGGTGCTCTGCTACGTGTTGCTTGCCCTGCCCACCATCATCACCTCGGTCATCGACTCCAAATGGTTCGTGGTGGCGCTGCTGCTGATGATCGCCGTGGCCTTGGTCTTCAGGCGACGTTACCCCATGCCGGTGGTAGCCGCCGTCGCGCTCCTGGAAGTTGCGGCAGCCATCGTGAACCCGTGGGGCTCGAACGTCTCGGTGGGGCTATGGTTTGCCCTTTATGCGCTGGCATCGCTCAAGCGCCGGGCGGTTGCGCTGGTGGTTTTTGCCGTTGCCAGCCTGCCGCTCAGCCTGCTTTACCTGTTCATGTGGACAAGTCCGAGCCAGATGAACACGCTGCAGGAAGTCCCCGAGAACTTCCACCTGATCAACAACATTGCCACGGCAATAACCATCATGCTCTCCAACCTCCTGGCTACCGGGATCGGCATTTCAGTGCGCCAACGCAGGGAACATGAGGGAGAGATTGCCGCCTGGGCTGCAAGGACCACCCAGCTGGGCAAAGTTACTGAACGAAACCGGATAGCGCGCGAGATGCACGACGTCGTGGCCCACTCCCTGACGGTGATGATCAGCCTGTCCGACGGCGCAGCCGTAGTGGTCAAGAAAGACCCGGAACGGGCGGGCGAAGTCCTGAACGAACTGTCGCGGACCGGTCGGGCGGCCCTGGCTGACATGCGTCGCGTGTTGGGTGTACTGCGTGACGATTCGGGACGGCCGGCGCCCCTCTCGCCACTGGAGTCGGGTCATAACCTGGCCAACCTCCTGGAGGGATTCCGGACCGCCGGGCTCCCGCTGCATTACGCGCACACGGGTCCGGGATTGCCGTCCGATCCGGCGTTCCAGATCACCGTCTACAGGATCGTGCAGGAGTCGCTCACCAACGTCCTGCGATACGGCCGCTCGCTCAGCCGGGTTGACGTGCAGGTGGCGCGCGACGGCGATTTGGTCACCATCGACGTCAACGACGACGGCCGCGGAACCCGCGACGGCGGCAGCGAATCCGCGGGCAGCCTGGGCACTGGGCAGGGAATCGCCGGAATGAATGAACGCGCCGGAATCTATGCTGGAATCGTTACTGCCGGTCCAGGAAAAAGGGGTGGCTGGGCGGTCCACGCCGAGCTCCGCTGGAACGGCGACAAGGGGGAATCATGACAGGTGACATCATCAAAGTGCTGCTGGTGGACGATCAGCCGCTGCTGCGGATGGGCTTCCGGCTCATCCTGGAAGGCGAAGCCGACTTCACGGTAGTGGGCGAGGCTTCGGATGGCCTGGAGGCCGTCCGGCAGGTTGAGGCGCTTCAGCCCGACGTTGTGCTGATGGATGTCCGCATGCCCGCCATGGATGGGATTGAGGCGACGCGTCGCATCTCCAGTTCGGGGTCGGATGCACGGGTCATCATCCTCACCACTTTCGATCTCGACGAATACGCCTTCAGCGGCCTGCAGGCCGGGGCATCGGCATTCCTGCTCAAGGACGTGGCCCCGGCTGAGTTGGTTCACGCTGTGCGCCTCGTAGCCAGCGGCGATGCCGTGGTGGCCCCGCGGGTGACCCAGAGACTCCTGGAGACGTACGTCCGTGGAGGAGCCCTGCCCGGCCATTCAGCCAGCCCGCACCGTGACCCGCTCCTGGACGAGCTCACCCCGCGCGAAACCGAGATCCTCACTACCATCGCCGAGGGCCTGTCCAACGCGGAGATCGCCCACAAGTTCTTCCTCTCCGAGGCCACGGTCAAAACCCACGTCCGCCGGATCCTGAGCAAGCTGCAACTGCGGGATCGGGTCCAGGTCGTGGTCTATGCCTACGAAACCGGCCTTGTGGTGCCGAGCAACCCGGACTACTGACCCGTCGTCGAATGCTGCATGGTTCCTTGGAGCAACGGTATGAGCCCGCTGGGAGACGAAGCTGCAGCAATGGCGTTCGCGGATTCGTGTGGCTCACCGTAGCCCCAGAGCGCAAAAACGGTTGGCATCCCGAGTGTGGCCGCTCCCTCGACGTCGTATATGCGGTCGCCCACCATGACGGGCCGCGAGGTGTCGACGCCGCGTGAGCGGAGCCTCCGCAGCGACTCCGCGATCACAGCGTCCTTCCGAGACCGCTCCAAGGCATCCGAGGCGCCGCAGACATCCGTAAAGTAATGGTCCACACCGAAATGCCGGGTTAGTCGGATGGCTTGATCTTCCACTTTTGACGTAGCCACGGCCATCGGCATGCCCAGTGAGTGCAACTGCTTAAGGAGTCCCTCAACGCCTTCATAGAGCCGGGCCTGGAGCGCTCCGGCCTTGGCGTAGGCGACCCGATAGTGTTGCAGTGCTGCGTTCGCCCGGTCCTCGTCCAGCCCCACAACGGTCCGGAAAGAGTCGATCATGGGTGGGCCAACGAACCGGCGCAACTGGTCCGGACCCGGGACGGTTGCTCCTACGGACGCCAGCGCTTCCGCCGCACTTGCCGTGACGCCCCTGGCCGAGTCCACCAGTGTTCCATCCATGTCGAACAAGACGCATGAGTAGCGTTCCGGGAGTGGTTTGTGGTGCTCGGGACGTATCATCTTCTTCGTGGCCTTTCGGTCAAAAGACAGGAGCCTCGGGGCTCCTGGCGGGTTATTTTTTGGAAGGGATTCATGGAGCGAGCGGGCCTCGACGGCATCGATCAGAGGATCCTTTCAGAACTCACCAGGAACGCCCGCGTACCGCACGCGGAGCTGGCAGGGAAGGTCCTGCTTTCCAGGAACGCTGTCCGTCAGCGGATCGAGCGCATGGAGCGGCAGGGTTACATCCAGGGCTATACCATCGTCGCCGGAGCCGAGACCCAGGATCTTGTGTCCGCCTTCCTGATGGTTTACCGCAAGGACCGCATGCGGGGGGCCGATGTCCTGAGTGAGCTCAGGGCGATCCCCGAAGTCGTTCTCTGTGATGTCCTCAGCGGTGACTTTGATTTGATGGTTCGCGTCGAAGCCCGCTCCCACGGCAGGGTGCAGGAAATCTGGGAACAGATTTCTTCCCTCCCCGGTGTCACGGACACCGTCACGGCCATGACGTTATCGAATGTGATCCGGCGGGTGTCGCAGTAACTCAGCGTGCACGCGTGGACGCTCCCTCCAGAATCAGTGCGGCAGCGTCCCGTTCCATGAGTCCCATCGACGTGACGGCGTCGATCACCGTTACGCGTCCCGTCAGCGCCCTGTTGGCCACCTCCGCCGCGGCGGCGTAGCCCAGGGCGGGTATCAGCGCGGTGGCCAGACCCGCCGATCCCGCGGCCCGCCCGCCAAGCAGGTCCTCGTTTGCCGTGATGCCCTGGATGCAGTGGGTCCTGAGGATCCGCGCGCCGTTGGTGAGCCAGGAAAAGCCCTGCAGCAACGCGTGAGCCATGACGGGTTCAAAGGCATTTAGTTGCAATTGGCCGTTGTCCGCGGCCATGGTGACGGTGGTGTCCGCACCCGCGACAGCAAAGGCGATCTGGTTCAGGGTCTCGGGAATAACCGGATTTACCTTGCCGGGCATGATCGAAGATCCAGCCTGACGGGGTGGCAGTTGGATCTCCCCGAAGCCATTTTGCGGTCCGCTGGACAGCAACCTCAGGTCGCTGCTGATTTTGGAGATCTTGATGGCGGAGCGCTTCAGCATCCCGGACACATGCATGAAAACCCCGACGTCGGATGTCGCCTCGAGCAGGTCGGCCGCCGGTACCAGGGGCAGTCCGGTAATTTCGGCGAGGGCTTCAATGGCCCGCTCCCGGTAACCGGGCTCGGCAGTAATCCCTGTGCCGATCGCGGTGGCTCCCAGACTGCATTCGAGCATGAGCGCCGCGGACTCCCGCAACCTGCATCTGTCTTCTTCAATCGTGGCGGCGAAGGCCCCAAACTCTTGACCCAACGTCATGGGGACGGCGTCCTGCAGTTGGGTGCGCCCTATTTTGGCCACGTGGGCGAATGCTGCTCCCTTCTCCCGAATGGACTCCGTCAAGTGGCCGAGTTCGTGGTCGAGCTCCTGGACGGCGGTGATCAGTGCGAGCTTGATGGCCGTGGGGTAGACATCGTTGGTTGACTGGCATTTGTTCACGTGGTCGATGGGGTGCAGATGCTGGTAGCTGCCACGGGGATGCCCCATGGTTTCCAGCGCCAGGTTTGCGATCACTTCGTTGGCGTTCATGTTGGTGCTGGTCCCCGCGCCGCCCTGGATCATGTCTACGCAGAAGTGCTGGTGGTGGTGCCCTTCTTCGATGTCCTGGCAGGCAAGGCCGATCGCGTCGGCCACGGCGGGTTCCAGCACCCCGAGGCTGGAGTTGGCGCGTGCCGCTGCCCGTTTTACCTGCGCCAGGGCTACTACCAGCCCGGGATACCGTGAGACAGGGGTCCCGCTGATGGGGAAATTGTCCAGGGCCCGGGCAGTGTGCACTCCCCACAGGGCGTCGGCGGGTATGCGCATGGACCCAAGGGAATCTGATTCGAGGCGATTCGTCATAGCCGGGCCGTGCTGTTCTTGATGCAGATGACCTTGGGCTGGGTCATTTCCTCGTAGGCGAAGTGAACGCCTTCACGGCCCAGACTTCCGTACTTGAACCCGCCAAAGGGCATGCCGTCGAAGCGGTAGTCCGACGAGTCGTTGATCATGACACCACCGGCCTGGATCTCCTTGGCTGCCTTCATCGCGTCCCCGAGGGATGCAGTGAAGATTCCGGCATGGAGACTGAACTCGATGGAGTTGGCGATCCCGATCGCTTCCTCGAGGCTGTCCACAGGGCGGAGCATCACCAGAGGGCCGAATACTTCCTCAGACCACAACCGGCTGTCTTCCGGCACCTCCTCAAGAACCGTGGGGTGGAGGATGTTCCCCGTAGCCACGTTGCCTGCCAGGACAACTGCGCCGCGCTCCAGTGCCTCGTGGACTTTCACCTGGACATCCTGCAGGGACCGTGGGGTGATCATGGGTCCCACGTCCGTCAGTTCGTCGGACGGGTCGCCAACCACCAGTTCCTTGGTCGCGGCGATGAAGAGCTCCCGGAATTCGGCGTAGACAAGCTTGTCTACCAGGATCCTCTGAACACCGACGCAGTTCTGTCCGGCGGCCCAGAACGCACCGGAAACGCAGGACGCCACCGCTTCCTGGAGGTCTGCGTCCGCCATGATGATGACCGGTGCGTTGCCGCCCAGGTCCATGGAGAGCTTCTTGAGTCCGGCTGTCGAGGCGATGGCCTCTCCGGTGGAGAAGCCGCCGGTAAATGACACCATGCGCACGTCCCGGGCAGCGATGATCTTCTGGGCAATGTCTCGGTCCCCATGAACAACTGTGAGGACTTCCTGCGGGAGTCCGGCCTCCAGGAGTGCCTCGGTGAGCAGCTGAGCCGAAAGGGGCGTAAGGGCCGAGGGCTTGAGAATAACGGAATTTCCGCCTGCGATGGCAGGCCCGATCTTGTGGGCTACAAGGTTGAGGGGGTCGTTGAAGGGCGTGATTGCAAGGATGATGCCCAACGGCTCGCGGGAGAACCAGCCGAGTCGGTCCTCCGATCCTTCGTAGGCGTCGAAAGGAATGACTTCACCGGCATTGCGGCGCGTTTCTGCCGCCGACAGCCGCAGTGTGTTGATTGCACGGAGAACCTCCTTGCGGGCCTGCCTTATGGTCTTGCCGGCCTCAGCGACGATGGTTTCGGCAAAGAGCTCCCGACGGTCTTCCACCAGGTTGGCGGCCCGGTCGAGTATTTTTCCGCGCGCGTCCCGGGACAGTTCCGCTGCCACTTTGGCACCCGCACGGGCAGCGTCCAGGACACTGTCGACGGCGGTGGCATCGGTCAGCGGAACGGCGCCAACAACGCGCTGGTCGTAGGGGCTGGTGACATTCTGGAACATCGGCAGGGCTGATGCCTCAACGGTGCTGGGTGCGGACTTAGGCATGGGAGAGAACCTCCGAGGTGTGGTGCATGGCGATGATGTCAGAGAGCAAGGCGTATGCAGTTTCGACGCGTCCGGCCCCGGGCCCGGAAACCATCACAGGGCCCAAAAGATCGGTGTTGAACGAAACCGCGTTGGTGGCGCCGGAGATTCCGGCAAGTTCATGGGCCAAGGGCACAGCAACGGCCTTCACGCCGGCTGTCACTGCCCCGTTCGCGGACCTCTTCGCGGAGCCGATGAGCTTCCAGCGGAGTCCTTGGCTGGCAGCATGTTCAATGTCATCGCGGCTAAGGGAGGAGATGCCCTCGCAGGAGACGTCCTGCAAGGTGATGTCTGCCCCGAGCAGTTGGTTGGCCAGGATGAGCACTTTGAGCCGGACGTCGTAGCCCTCGATGTCTGCCGCAGGGTTGGCTTCTGCGTACCCCAGGTTCTGGGCTTCCCGAATAGCGGCATCCAGGTCCAGGCCTGATTCCATGCGCCCGAGCACGTAGTTGCTGGTTCCGTTCAGGATTCCTTCGAAGCCGTCTATCTTCAGGCCGGCAAACATCTTCTTGGCGAGGCGGATGACGGGGGTGCCACTCATGACTGCGCCTTCGAATTCGAAGTGGACCCCATTGCTGGCGGCCAGCGCAGCAAGTTCAGGGCCTCGTAGTGCGACGGGTCCCTTGTTGGTTGTGCAGACGCTTTTGCCTGATTCCAGGGCCCAGCGGACGTGCGAAACGGCGGGTTCGCCGTCGTCGGGATTTGTGAAGGTGGCTTCGCAGACGATATCTGCCGTGCAGGAACGGATCACGGCTTCGTTGTTGGTGTCCCGGGAGCCGCCGTGGTCTGCAAACGTTTCGTTGGCGCCAAGGTTGAGTGCCATCTCAATGTCGATGCCTTCGGCCTGGACCAGGGAGCCGAGCCGGAGATCGGTGATGGCCACAACCCTGAGGCCGAATCCCAGCTCCGAGCGGAGGGCATCTCCGCGGGTGGCGATGATTTCGGCGAGGGTCCGGTTGACGCCGCCAAAGCCGATCAGTGCGAGGTCGTAGGTTTTCATGGTGCTCCTCAGGTAGGTGGAGGGGTGATGCTTCCATCCTGCGGGCCCCTGATGTCCGTCCAGCCATGCTGAATCGCCCTAAAGAATGGGCAATCTGACCATTTGACTGCCGATCTGACTGCGGCCTCGGGCGGGATCTATGTGCGCTATACGCATTAACAAATGTTTTTAATGACCACTCAGCGTGATTCTGTGTTACCTTCATCACTACAAACGCCATCCCGGCACCCCGACCCCGGACTTCAAGGCGTACCGTTCGCATCCGACTCATATCCCGGAGACACCACATGGAATCTTCAGCACCCGTGCAACTTGACCATCAACCTGAGGCGCTCGACGCTCCGGCCGAAACCGGACTGCGCCGATCGATGGGGCCACGACACCTCATCATGATCGCGATGGGAGGTGTCATTGGATCCGGTTTGTTCCTGAGCTCCGGCTACACGATCTCCCAGGCCGGTCCCCTCGGGGCTGTCATCGCCTACTTGGTGGGTGCATTCGTGGTCTACCTCGTGATGGCATGCCTTGGCGAGTTGGCCATCGCCTACCCCGTCTCAGGTGCCTTCCACATTTACGCGTCCCGATCCATCGGCCCAGCCACCGGCTTTGCCACGGCTTGGCTCTACTGGCTCTGCTGGGCAGTGGCCATCGGCTCGGAATTCACGGCATCAGGGCTCCTCATGCAGCGCTGGTTTCCGGACGTCGAGGTGTGGGTGTGGTGCCTTGTCTTCGCGGCCATCCTGTTCGGATTCAATGCCGTATCTTCCAAGTTCTTCGGGGAATCCGAGTTCTGGTTCGCCATCATCAAAGTGGGCGCGATCATTGCCCTGATCGTGTTGGGTGGCGCAGCCCTTTTTGGATTCCATCCCCTCTCCGATTCCGGCAACCATCCCTTCCTGCTTGAGAACTTCAACACCTCCGGGGGATTGTTCCCCAACGGCTTTACCGGAGTCCTGGTGACAGCCCTGGCGGTCTTCTACGCCTTCTCCGGATCTGAACTCATTGGCGTGGCGGCCGGGGAGACAACTGATCCCGCGCGGAACATTCCCAAGGCCATGCGCAGCACCGTCGTCCGGCTGCTGATCTTCTTTGTTGGTGCCATCGCGGTCATTGCCGCAACCGTCCCGTTTGACCAGGTGGGACTGGACGAGAGCCCCTTCGTGACAGTGTTCTCGTCCGTTGGAATTCCCTACGCCGCTGACATCATGAACTTCGTCATCATCACGGCCCTGCTGTCGGCCGGGAACAGCGGATTATTCTCCTGTGCCCGGATGCTCTACTCCTTGGCAGACGAGGGACATGCGCCGAAGGCCTTGAAAAGGCTCACCCGCCGGGGCATACCGCTTGTAGCTCTCTCGGTCAGCATGGTTGGCGGCCTTGCATCGCTGATCAGCAGCGTGGTTGCACCGGAAACCGTGTACCTCGCCTTGGTCTCCGTGGCCGGTTTCGCGGTCGTCGGCGTGTGGATGTCCATCACTGCGTCCCACTTCTTCCACCGCCGGGCCTTTGTGCGCAACGGCGGAAGCGTGAAGGACCTCGCCTACAAGGCACCCCTCTTCCCGTTGGTCCCGATCCTGGCCTTCGCGCTCTGCTTGTTTTCGCTGGTGGGCATTGCGTTTGACCCACAGCAGGTCGCCGCCCTGTACTTTGGTATTCCTTTTGTCGGGGCTTGCTACGCCTACTTCCACTTCCGGTACCGCCGCCCGGCGAAGTCCAGTCCGGCGTCGTGAATCCACATCCACTGAGCCTTGCGGCCGGGTCCTTGGCCCGGCCGCAAGGTGCTGATTCGGGGGAATTGACGATGCAGGTCGTGAACCACCAGCCAAGGATCGAAAACCTTGCCAGCTGGCTCGAAATCAACGGCAACGCCTTCGAGTCCAATGTCCGGACAGTGCTGGGAATCCTGCAGGACCGGGCCATGCTCTGCGCCGTGCTCAAGTCCGATGCGTACGGCCACGGGGCCGGCCTCCTGATTCCTTTCCTGGTGCGCCTTGACGTGCCGTACATCGGTGTGGGCTCGAATTCCGAAGCAGAGGCGGCTCGCGCCAATGGCTACACAGGGAGGTTGTTGCGGGTCCGCGCTGCTGCGCCCCAGGAAATAGCCGCGGCCATGGCCCATGATGTGGAAGAACTTGTGGCGGATCCTCAGAGTGCTTGGGAAATGAGCCGGATTGCCGCCGAGACCGGACGGAAGATCAGGATCCACCTGGACATCAACTCCTCCGGCATGAGCAGGCACAGCCTGGACGTATCGTCGCCGCTGGGCCGGGCAAGTGCCGTGGCAGTAGTTGGCCATCCGCAGCTGGAGCTCGCTGGGATCATGACGCATTTCCCCTTGGACGATGTTGAACACATTGAGCAAGGGCTTTCGCGCTTCAAGGCCGAGGCCATGTCCGTTTTGCGATTGACAGAGGTGCCCCGCAGCCAGGTTCTGCTTCATGCAGCGAATTCGTTTGCCACGCTGAATGCGCCGGCAACCTGGTTGGACATGGTGCGGACAGGGGCCGTTCTATACGGCGATTCGGACCCAAGCCACCCGGGGTTCCGGCGCTGCCTGGCCTTCAAGGCGCGGATCGGATCCGTGAACCATTATCCGGCGGGAAGCAGGGTAGGCTACGGCCACACTCATACCCTGCAATCGGATTCAAAGCTGGCCACCGTCACGGCGGGGTACGGCGACGGATACCGGCGTGCACTTGGCGTGGGCGGATCCGTGGTGGTGCGGGGCCAGCGGGTGCCGGTTGTTGATGCGATCTCCATGAATTCCATGGTGATCGACGTCTCCGCAGTGCCGGAGGCGCGGCCAGGTGACGAGGTGGTGCTGTTCGGCAGCCAGGATGGCGTGGAAATTTCCGCAGGGGAACTGGAGTCGGCAAATCGCGGGATACTCGCGGACCTGTACACGGTGTGGGCGAAGGACTCCCGAATCCTTGTGGCAGACACGCCCATGTGAGAATGGCGTGAGCGCGTGGTGGAAGGAGTGGATTTGTGGATACGTCACCCGAAGCGTCCTCTTTGGCCCAAGGCCTTCGCCTCGTGCGCCTGATCACGGACCGCGAAAAGCAGGGCCGTCAGCTTTTGGGTGTCTCGCAACTGGCCGCCGAATTGGACATGGAACAAAGCAGGGTCTCCCGCTTGGCCCAGGAGTTGTGTGATCTGGGCTTGTTGGAACGGGTGGACAGGGGCCCCTTCCGCACAGGTTCGGGCTTCCTGGGCCTGGCAGCTTCGCTCAACAGTGGCTGGGTGCAGAAGTCACGGGCAAAGCTGGAGGAGCTGGTGTCCGCCTTTGGCTTGCGATCGCGGCTCTCCGTCCGCGACGGCGTCAGGGTCCTCCTCTTGCGTGCATCCACGAACAACTCATTCCCGGGCGGCTACGCAAAGCCGGGTATGGTGACGCCCGTCTGGTGCACGGGAGCGGGCAGGGCCTTGCTGTGGGATCACTCGCCCAATGAGCTGGAATCCCTTCTCCGCGACGTGAATTTCATCGGTGTGGGCGGTCCCGCGGCGGCACATTCCGCGCCGGAAGTCCGTGACCTCATGGACCGTGACAAGTCCCGCGGATTTGTTGTCGCCGCCGAGGAATTCGAGCATGACGTGTGGGAATTGGCCGTACCGGTCCGGGCCGACGGCGGGAACATCGTCGCCGCCCTCAGCGTCCTGGGCAACCGTTCCAGTATCGAGAAGGCGGCACCGGAGATCGCCGGGGTGCTCCATGAAACATCCCAAGGACTTGGTGCCCACGGCACGGTACTGACCTAGGGCCGGTGTGGAGACGCGGCCCGGCCACCCACCATTGCTTCCAGCCACTCGCACCATGAGTGGAGTGCCATGGCGTGGCTTTCACGTTGCGGCTCAACCCTCGTCCTGGGGCCAACGATCTGGAGCGCGGCAACGATCTCATTCTTGAAATCGCGAACTGGCGCGGCCAGTGAATAGAGTCCGGGTTCGGCCTCTTCATCAACGATCGAGTACCCGCGTGCCCGGGCTTGGTTGAGCCGGTCCAGGAAGTCGTCCACGGATGAGGGCGTGTTGGGTCCGTGCTTGACGAATTCCACGGTCTTGAAAAGCGTCCGGACTTCCTCATCCGGCGCATCCCAAAGGAGCGCCTGGCCGGCGTCACTGCAGTAGGCCGGATAGGGCCGGCCCAGCCAGGAACCCACCAGGTTGGCGCTGGCAGGTACCTGCTCACCGATGGTGACCGTACTGTTTCCGCTCAGCACGCCCAGAAAGCAGGCTTCGTTGGTTTCGGCGGCCAATCCTTCCAGCGCGGTGAGTCCGTCGGTCTTCAGCCGTTGCTCGGTGACCAGTTGGGCGTCGGCCAGGACTGACCAGTCCAAGCGGTATTCCCTGTTGTCGGTGCGGGCAAGGAAGCCCTCCTGCAAAGCCCCCTTGAGGCTTCGGGAAACCTGGCTGCGGTCCTTCTCCAGGTGGGCCGCGACGTCGGCAACCGTACCGCCGTCGTGCCCTTGCGCGTGGCGCGCCCCCACCGCGAGGATGGCCATCATCCCGCGGCCCATGCTGGAGGTCTTTGACATGGAACGATTCTAGCGACCCGCAGCCCTAGTGAATGGCGAAGACCCTTGCCGGGAAGCCGCTCCCGCCCAGGGGTTTGGCCCAGCTAGCCACCAGGACGCCACCGGATTCGGGCAGGCCGTCAAGATGCGCCAGGAGTTCGATCTGCCATTTGTCCTGTGCAAGGACGTAGGTTTCCAGGCTGAAGTCCTGCCGGGACGTGGCCATGCCAGGGTCCGTGTCGGTCTGTTCGTGTCCAACCGCAGCCACTCCCCGCTCTTCGATCAGGCACTGGAGGACCTCTTGCGACCACCCGGGAGTATGGCTCGTTCCGGATTCGTCCTTGTTGGCCATGGCCTCAGGGTCGGGCCACCGTTGGCTCCATCCTGTGCGGAGGGCGACGAACGAACCAGCGGGAATGGTGCCGCATCGTGATTCCCAATCCTTGATGTCGCCCAGTGTGGGCGTGGCATCAGGGTCCCTGCGCACGCGGTGGCTGATGTCCAGGACAACCAGCGGAAGCACCATCTGGTCCACGGGTATCTGGTCCAGGGTCCGGCCACCACGCACAAAATGCGATGGCGGATCCACGTGGGTACCCCATTGGCCCACTATTGAGTAGCGGTGGGCCGTGAAGCCGTCGCCCTTCTCCATATCGAAGAGCGCCTCGCGGGATTCATCCGGGAAAGCAGCAAACCGGGGCTGGCCGGGATGGAACGCGTGGGTGAGGTCCGTGAACGTTCGGTCGCGGAGCAGCGGCGCGAGTTCCTGCCAGAGTCCTGTGGTCATGACGCCACCCGGCTTTCGCCTACGGGGGTCAGGACGCTGCTGGAGACGTTCAGGGGTCCGGACACTTCGATCACCGGGACCTCCCAGGGGTGGATGTCCACAATCCGTTGGACCAGGCGGTGGACTGCGTCTTCATCCAGGCAATCATCAAAGTAGGAGGTGAAGACGAAGGTCGGCGAGATGGTCCGTTGGCCCACGCTGCCCAGCGTGGGGTTTGCCCCTTCCGCAACGGTGAAGCCCTCGTAACCCGCGGAGGACTCGAAGACGTGGTGGTAGTTTCCGAACCCGCCCAGCTCGGGGCACTCCGTAAGCTCCTGCAGGAGGGATGAGATACCGCTGTCCGCTTCCAAGGCGGCGAGGTTGCCTCCGGCCAGCTGGGTCATGGTTTCGACCGGGATGGGCCAGTGGATGCGGAGCTTTCGCACCGGTTTCAATTGGATCTTCATGGGAGGAGCCTTCCGTGGGTGTGCCTTCTGAGAGCCATAGTGGCACAAGGTAACGTTCATTACAAGCATATGAATTTGCTTATATTGCACACACTTCGATTCGGGGCTCAAGGAGGGGTCACATCCCCCGCACAGCCGCCCAAGCCGTCGTCCCAAGCGGGGCTAGACTCGGGGGCATGCCTTCGAATGCCTCAGCCGCAGTTGACCACATCAAGGACCTTGGCGCTTACGTTTCGGCGTCCCCCTCGAGCTTCCACGCCGTGCACGAGGCCGCACGGCGGCTGGACGATGCCGGCTTTACTTCCCTGGACGAACTGCAACCGTGGGAGGGGGGCGCTGGCAGGTTCTACGTCATCCGGGATGGTGCACTCATCGCGTGGGTGACCCCCGAAAACGCAGGCCCCACCACCGGATTCAACATCCTGGGTGCACACACCGACTCGCCTTCCTTCAAGCTCAAGCCCAAGCCCACTACGGGAAAATACGGATGGCTCCAGGCCGGCGTCGAGGTTTATGGCGGACCGCTCCTGAACTCCTGGCTGGACCGGGAATTGCAGCTCGCGGGCCGGTTGGTACTGCACGATGGCACGCAGCACCTGACCGCCACGGGACCCCTTCTGCGCTTCCCGCAATTGGCCATTCACCTGGACCGCGGGGTCAACGACAACGGCCTGCATCTGTCCAAGCAGCAACACATGAATCCCGTCTTTGGACAAGGGGACCCTGCAGGCGAGGATCTCCTGGGACTGCTGGCCGAACGCGTCGAGGGCGCCACCGTTGATGCCGCGGACATCGGCGGATACGACGTCGTGGTGGCAGACACGCAAGCCCCTGCGGTCTTTGGGGCCAAGAATGAGTTCTTTGCGTCAGGGCGGATGGACAACCTTTCCTCCACACACGCTGGCCTGGTGGCCTTGATGGGGCATGCTGCAGCCACCCCGAGTGACGGCCCGATTGCCGTCCTTGCAGCCTTTGACCATGAAGAGATCGGGTCCAACTCCCGCTCAGGTGCCTGCGGGCCGTTGCTGGAGGACATCCTGGTGCGCATCTCCGACGGTCTTGGCGCTTCGGTGAGCCAGCGGCGACAGGCGCTGGCGGCGTCGTTCTGCGTTTCCGCGGATGCGGGCCACGCCGTCCACCCGAACTACGCGGAAAAGCACGATCCCGCCAACAAGCCGGTACTCAACGGCGGTCCTTTGTTGAAGATCAACGCCAACCAGCGTTACGCCACGGATGCCACCGGCGCCGCCCTGTGGGCCCGTCTGTGCAAGGAATCCAACGTGCCGTACCAGGAATACGTGTCAAACAACGATCTGCCCTGCGGTTCCACCATCGGTCCGCTGACCGCCACCCGACTCGGCATCAGGACTGTGGACGTGGGCATTCCGCTGCTCTCCATGCACTCGGCGCGGGAGCTCTGCGGCGTGGAAGATCCCAAGAGCCTCGCGGCAGTTTCGCAATTGTTCTTTGGGACAACCCTCTAAGCTAAAGCCTCAAGCACTCATTTCAAGGGTGTTGCAGATGTTTCCTGCAGGAAACTTTGGTTGCCTAAAGGTTTACATTTTGTGCGTCTCTCTGATTTCGGGAAGCACAAAATGTTCGGTTGCACAGGAAAGTAGTCGGTGGAGCAGGTTAACGTGATTGAGTCATGTGGCCCGTGGCACACCACAGTGGCCAACCTCCAAGACCTGAAGGACGGCGCCGATCCATGCACGCTGACCAACAACTATCGAAGTCCCTGAAGCCCCGACACCTCTCCATGATCGCCATCGCCGGCGTCATCGGAGCCGGTTTGTTCGTCGGCTCCGGCGCTGCCATCCAACAGGCCGGCCCGGGCATCCTCGTGGCGTACCTGGCCGCAGGCCTGGTGGTCATCCTCGTCATGCGCATGCTCGGTGAAATGGCTGCGGCGAACCCGGAAACAGGCTCGTTTTCCACATACGCCGACAAGGCCCTTGGCCGCTGGGCGGGCTTCAGTATTGGCTGGCTCTATGCGTGGTTCTGGATCATTGTGCTCGGTATCGAAGCGACGGCGGGTGCCGCCATCATGCACCGCTGGGTTCCCGGCGTCGATCAGTGGGTCTGGGCGTTGGTCCTCATGGTCCTGCTGACACTGACCAACCTCGGTTCGGTGAAGTCCTACGGTGAGTTCGAATTCTGGTTCGCTTCCATCAAGGTCGCAGCCATTGTCATCTTCCTGCTGGCGGGCATCGCCGCGATCCTTGGGCTGATGCCGGGCGTGTCCGCACCGGGCGTAAGCAACCTCCTGGACCAGGGTGGATTCATGCCCAACGGGCCCGGCGCCGTACTGGCGGGCATCCTCGTGGTGGTCTTCTCCTTCTTCGGCGCGGAAATCGCCACGATCGCCGCTGGTGAATCCGAGAACCCCGTGGACGCCGTCAAAAAGGCCGTGAAGTCCACCGTATGGCGCATCCTGATCTTCTACATCGGTTCCATCGCCATAGTGGTCACCCTCCTGCCCTGGAATGACGCCTCCGTTGCCAAGAGCCCCTACGTTGCAGTCATAGAGCTGTACGGAATTCCGGGCGCCGGCACCATCATGGACATCGTTGTCCTCACGTCCGTTCTCTCCTGCTTGAACTCCGGCCTTTACACGGCAAGCCGCATGCTGTTCTCACTCTCACAGCGGGGCGATGCCCCCAAGTCCTGGATGAAGATCTCCAAGCGGGGTGTTCCGGCCGCAGCAGTACTGGCATCCACCGTGGTCGGCTTCATCACCGTGGGCCTGAACTACATCGCTCCTGACACCGTGTTCCTGTTCCTGGTGAACACCTCCGGTGCCATCGCCCTGTTCGTATGGCTGGTCATTTCGGTATCGCAGCTGATCCTTCGGCGCCGCATGGGCCCTGCCGCGAAGGACCTGGAACTCAAAATGTGGTTCTTCCCCTACCTCACCTGGATTGCCATTGGTGCCATCGTGGCCCTCGTCATCGGCATGGTCATCATCGAATCCACGCGTGAGTCGCTGTTCCTCTCGCTGGGGCTGGCCGCGGTAGTCGTTGCCATCGGCGTGTGGCGGTACCGCAAGCGTGGGGCCGCCGGCCTCGAGGCGACCATCACCGAAGCCGAGCGCGCAGACATCGGTTCCGGGCCGGCGTCGTAACAGTCTTTCCGCAGTGGGGCAGCCACCGTCAGCATCCGACGGCGGCTGCCCCACTTTGTGGTTAACGGAGGCCTGGGTGGCCGTCTACTGGGCCAGCCCGATAACCAGGTTGATGGTTGCGGCCAGGATGACAGTGCCGAACAGGTACGACAACAAGCTGTGTTTCAACGCCTCGACGCGGATCCGGTGGTTGCCCAGGTTGGTGTCGGACACCTGGTAGGTCATGCCCAAGCTGGTGGCGAGGTAGGCAAAATCCGTGTACTGGGGTGGCCTGTCCTGGTTAAAGCCGATGCCACCCACCGCACCTCCGGCATCAGGTTTGGGGCTGTAGTAGAGCTCGGCATAGCGCAGGGTGAAAAGAGTCTGGACGAGCATCCAGGAGAAGGCGACGCAGGCCAAGGCAAGTGCACCGGAGCCCAGTCTGCTGCTGTCGGACTCAGCGTGTGAATTGACGATTACGGCCGCAGCAGCCGCGATGCTGGCAAGGTTTGCCACCAGGATCAGCAGGTCGGTGACGCCGCGGGACGGGTCTTCACTGGTGGCGTGCCGGCGGGTGTCATCGGGATCCATGCGGCCGATCACCAGCCACACCCATGCGACGTAGATGAACGCGGCCGTGGCCCATCCGACTGCAGGGGCGTCCACCCAATTCCCAGCGATACCCGTGGCAATAACAGCTGCCGCTCCAGCGATGATCATGACGAGGAAGCGCAACCTGCTGCGTCTGACTCTGACGTTGCTCATTTGCCCACCATAGTTAGCCGCTGCGGACCCCCGCGCGAACCACGCCCGACCGGATGCCATCAAACGAGCAGGAATCCACGTATTGGCGTTCCTCGTGTTAGTGTCTTTGTCGCTGTCGAGGAGAAAAACGAAACACTGTTTTCCTCCTGATCACCTTGCGCGGGTGGCGGAATGGCAGACGCGCTAGCTTGAGGTGCTAGTCCTCGAAAGGGGGTGGGGGTTCAAGTCCCCCTCCGCGCACAATGAACCCCCGGTCTTCGGACCGGGGGTTTTGTCATTCCATGCCGCGGCATGCGCGTGGGCGCGCGCCTCTATGCGCCGCGCGCCTCGATGCGCCTAGGCGCCGGAGCGGGGTGCGAACATGATCACGCCCACCCCCACAAGGCAGACCGCGGCTCCTATGATGTCCCAGCGGTCGGGGCGGAAGCCGTCAACCAGCATGCCCCATGCCAACGAGCCGATGATGAAGACGCCGCCGTACGCGGCAAGGACACGGCCGAAGTGGGCGTCCGGCTGGAAGGCTGCGAAGAATCCGTAGATTCCCAGCGCGATGATCCCCAGCCCGCCCCACCACCAGGCCCGTCCTTCACGAACGGCCTGCCAGATCAGCCAGGCTCCGCCGATCTCTGCGACAGCGGCCAAAACGAACAGAACAATCGGCTTCAGGACGGTCATGGATCCAGTATTCACTGCATGGCCACCGGTGTTATCCACATAGGACAGCTTCCCGGTTTCCGCCGAGGATCCGGCCGAATAGCTTTGAGTGCAGGAGATGCACTAAGATGTTGAAGTCTGTGTTACGCCCTCCCGCGGAATTTTCGGTGGGGAGCTGGCACGGCATCGCAAATGAACCTCCTGTTACGGAAATACCGTAACCGCTTAGCCCAAAGGAGGTGGGTTCACATATGCGTCCTTACGAATTGATGGTAATCATCGACCCCGAGGTCGAAGAACGTACCGTAGAGTCGTCGCTTCAGAAGTTCCTCAATGTCATCACCACCGATGGTGGAACCATCGAAAAGGTAGACATCTGGGGCCGTCGCCGTCTGGCGTACGACATCAAGAAGAAGTCCGAAGGTATCTACGCCGTGGTGAACTTCACCGCTGCTCCGGCTACCGCCAAGGAACTTGATCGCCAGCTGTCTCTCAACGAGACGATCATGCGCACCAAGATCATCCGCCCTGAAGACCAGAAGGTTGTTGCTGAGTAATCAGCCCCTTTCAGATCTTTACCCCGCAGGAACGAACAAGGAGGCAGTAGATGGCAGGCGAAACCACTATTACGGTCATCGGTAATCTCACCAATGACCCCGAGCTGCGGTTCACCCCGTCTGGCTCAGCAGTAGCGAACTTCACCATCGCTTCTACTCCCCGGACCTTTGACCGCCAGTCCAATGAGTGGAAGGACGGGGAAACCCTGTTCCTCCGCGCATCGGTATGGCGCGAAGCAGCCGAGAACGTGGCCGAATCCCTGACAAAGGGTATGCGCGTCATCGTTTCCGGCCGTTTGAAGAGCCGTTCCTACGAAACCAAAGAAGGCGAGAAGCGCACCGTTATCGAGCTTGAGGTCGACGAAATCGGCCCCAGCCTGCGTTACGCCAACGCCAAAGTCAACCGTACCCAGCGCTCCGGCGGTGGCCAGGGCGGCTTCGGTGGCGGTAACGCCGGTAATTCCGGTGGCTTTGGAGGTGGCGCTCCTGGTGGAAACCAGGGCGGCGGCAACTCCGGTGGAAACTGGGGTGGCAACAACCAGCCCGCACAGCAGGATGATCCCTGGGCCACGCCCGGGGTCAGCAATGCCGGCGGCGGTTGGGGCAACGGCCCGGATTCCGAACCTCCCTTCTAAACAACACATAAACGTCCGACGCCGGTCGCTCACCGGGACTGCCGAAAGGCACCTTGGCGATCACCGCCGTCGAACACCACCATCCCGTGGATCAATATCCACGGGCTCCATAGAAAAGGAGCTCCACGATGGCTAAGGCTGAACTCCGTAAGCCCAAACCAAAGTCCAACCCTTTGAAGGCCGCTGACATCACTGTCATCGACTACAAGGACGTAGCACTGCTGCGCAAGTTCATCTCCGACCGCGGAAAGATCCGCGCTCGTCGCGTCACTGGCGTTACCGTTCAGGAACAGCGCAAGATCGCCCAGGCAATCAAGAACGCCCGCGAAGTTGCTCTGCTGCCTTACTCCGGCGCTGGCCGCGGCTAAGGGAAGGGATTAACTAACATGGCAAAGCTCATTCTGACCCACGAAGTAACCGGTCTCGGTGCTGCTGGCGACGTTGTCGAGGTCAAGGACGGTTACGCACGTAACTTCCTGCTGCCCCGCGGCTTCGCTCTGACCTGGTCCAAGGGTGGCGAGAAGCAGGTTGAGTCCATCAAGGCTGCACGCGCTGCTCGTGCGCACGCTTCCGTTGAAGCTGCACAGGCCCAGGCTCAGGCACTGTCCTCCAAGAAGGTCAAGCTCGAGGTGAAGGCCGGCGAGTCCGGTCGTCTCTTCGGCACCGTCAAGCCTGCTGATGTCGCTGCTGCTGTTGAGGCCGCTGGCCTCGGCTCCATCGACAAGCGCAACGTTGAACTGCCGAACCACATCAAGTCTGTCGGTTCGTACCAGGCCAACGTTCGCCTGCACGAGGACGTTTCCGCTGTCATCGACCTCGAGGTCGTAGCCAGCAAGTAGTCCCTGACTACAAAGAAGGCCCCCACTTCCGGTTTCCGGTGGTGGGGGCTTTTCTGTGCCCTTATATCTCGGCGGGGTGGCGGGGCAGGGGCGCGGGATGTCAGGGGGTGTGCAGTTCGCTCATGACGTGCTGGTAGCCGGCGTGGACCAGTTCTGACAGGACGCTCCGGTCCACGTCGTCCAGTTTGTTGATGTAGACACAGGCAGTGCTTGTTTTGTATTTCCCAAGTTTCGGCAACAGATCCTCCGCCTCGGGGCTGCCGGTAAGTCCGTACACCACCAGGTTCTCCTTGCGGGGAGAAAAGCCGACGGCGGCGGCGTCTCCTTCGCGGCCACTGCTGTATCTGTAGTGGTAGCTCCCAAATCCTACGATCGTTAGCCCCCACATCACCGCTTCCTGGCCGGTGGCCTGGCGCATCATGTCCAGCAGTTCCAAGCCGTCTTTCCGCCGTTGGGGATGTTCCACCGCTGCCAGGAAGTTTTCCACGGAGACGTCCGTGGGCTGTGTCTTGTTCTCTGCCATGCCCGTAGTCTCCCAGACCATGCGTGGACCGGCCACCACCCGGTGGTAGCCTGCATCAGTGACTTCCGGCGCCCCCCGTAACAGACCATTCCACCAAGTAGACGTTTTCTCCGACCGTCCTTACCTCGGCAACCCCCTCGCCGTCGTCGTGGATGCGGAAGGGCTCAGCGGCGAGACCATGCAGCACTTCGCCAACTGGACCAACCTTTCCGAGACCACGTTCCTCCTGCCGCCCAGCGACCCCGCTGCCGACTACAAGGTTCGGATCTTCACAGCCAGCGAGGAGTTCCCCTTTGCCGGGCACCCCACCCTGGGATCCGCGCACACCTGGCTCCAAGCCGGGGGAGTGCCCAAGACGGATGGCGTGGTGGTGCAGGAGTGCGGGGCAGGGTTGGTCCGGGTGAAGCACGACGCCGGACGGTTGGCTTTTGCTGCGCCGCCGCTGACGCGCTCCGGGCCGGTTTCGGACGAGGTACGCGCGCAGCTCGCAGCCGGTTTGCGGCTTCCTGAGGAAGCGCTGCTGGATACGTCGTGGCTGGTCAACGGTCCGGCGTGGATCGGCGTGCTCCTGGAATCGGCCGGGCAGGTGTTGGGCATCGAGCCCGACCTCGCAGCAATGGGTGATTTGAAGGTGGGCGTGATCGGCCCGCACGAGGCGGGTTCCGACGTCGATTTTGAAGTCCGGACTTTCATTGCCCACGACGCGATGACCGAAGACCCGGTGACGGGCAGTTTTAATGCGGGCGCAGCCCAATGGTTGATAGGCAGCGGGCGCGCACCGGACGAGTACACAGCGGCTCAGGGCACGGCGTTGGGCCGCGCTGGACGCGTCCACGTCAAGGCTGAAGACGGCGAAATTTGGGTTGGTGGGGCCTCAGCTACTTGCATCCAAGGGACCGTGCTCTTGTAATGCGTCGTTTACGAGTGCTTAGGGCGGGATAGCGCAACCACCAAGACTATGCCCGCACTGAACACCAGCTGCGCACCAGCCACGAGTGACGGTACGTATCCAAGGTACAAAGCCACCATGAGCGGAATCATGGCCAGGATGGTCACGTCCAGTCCCCGGAGCAGGGATCCCAGCTGGGCGCGGGGGACCGGACCAAAGGGGGTCTCCACCGGTGGCGCGGACCAGTCCGGCTGTGTGCGGATCGCCGCCCGGATACTGCCGGCGCCCATGCCGATTCCTGCCATGGCACCCACTGCAATCAATGCTGGAGTGGAGGCGCCCAGGAAGACCAGGACGACGCTCAGGAGGCCCATCCAGGCGGCCATGGCCAAGCACGGCATGAGCATCCGACTGATTCGTACCAGGGCCGGGTGGAGAGGCAACAGCGCGTCGATTTCGGGAAGCATGGCCGTCTTGCGCGCCACCGTCCCCATGCCCGAAGCCGTGGCGCAGCCGGCGATGACCAGCACTGCCAGTTGAACGAACCCGGGCAGCCCGCCTTCCACCAGGAGCAACGCAACGCTGCCTGCAAACCACATGACCGGCGGGACCAGTGGCGGGTTCAGCCTGAGGAAGGCGACAACATCGGCTCGGATCAATGCCCCGAGCGGGCCACGCGGCGGGCGGGTATAGAACCTGGCCGCACGGCCGCCGTCGACCTTCTTCCGCCCGGCGCCGAGGGCACGGAGTACCTCATTGGAATCCATCATGAACAACGATGCGCCGGCGTGGCCGGCGACGGCACCGCCCCGCACCAGCTCCTCACCGGCCACCCTGCCGGCGCGCGGCCCCACCACGACGACGAGTCCGACGGCGACGACGGCGGCTAACGCTGCCGGCCATGGTGAGGCCGATATCAACGTGGCGGCCGAGCAGGCCGCAAGTAGCACCGCTGCCACTATCCGGCCGGTCCAGCGACCCAGCAAACCGAGCTGCTTAACGGCGGCCATGACCACGGCGATAACGGCTGCTGCTCCGAAAGTTAGCGCAGAGCAAAGATGCTCCAGGGGGTTCCGGTCCGCGGCTGTCACCATGCTGAAGGGTACGTAGGCGATCACGGAACCGGCGGCGGCAAGGGCAGTCTTGCGGAGGAATGGAGGCAGGACCATGGGGCGGCGGTCCAGGGGGAGGGGAAGCCACCAAGAGCTCTCTGGTCCGTTGACTGCCAATGGGCCAAGCTTCCCGGCGAGGTTGCCCACAGCGAGGAGGACAACGAAGGTCAGGCATGTCCACAGGACAGGTTCCGGCAGGACGAGCCAATGTTCCCGGACGATGCTGCCCGAGGTCGAGGCCCTGCCGGCAATTTCGTTGCGCAGCGCCAGGACAAACGAGGCCGCAATAGTCAGGGAAACACCTATGCCCAGGCCCCAGCTGTAGGCGTCAACGAAGCGGTCACCCCACGAGGATCGACTGCGCCGGTAGCGTCGGGCGGACCGGCGGGTGAACCGCACGATCTCGGCCGAGAGTATCCGGCCCTGCCGGGAGACGTCAGTACTCATCGCGTCAGGATCCGGAAATGACCGAAGCGCCGTGCTCAGGATCGAGTTCCCGGACCTCATCACCAATAACCAGGCAGGTGGAAGCAATGGCGAGCAGCAGTTGCGGATCATGGGTGACAAGGACCACAGCTCCACCCTGATCGGCGTGTTCCGCGATGCGCGCACCCACGGCGACGCGCATCTGGGGATCGAGCCGCTGTTCGGGCTCGTCCAGGATCAGGAGGGACGACGGGCGGATCAAACCGGCAGCCAGGAGCAGTCGCCGTCGCTGGCCCGATGACAAGGCGTCGGGTATCGCGTGGGCCCTTCCCAGGAGGCCGAAGAACTCCAGTTCCTCGTCAACCCTGGTCTCGGGGTTCTCCAGCGAATGCCCGCGGGCGATCAGGAGCAGGTGCTCCCGGACTGTGAGGGAGGGAAAGAAGAGGTCGTCATCGAAGACGGCCGCGACCTGGCGGCGGAACGGAACGGCGTCCGGATCAATCAGGAGGCCATTGACCTTGACGTCCCCTGCAAGCGGAGACTGCCGACCGGCGATGGTCCGTGCCACGGTCGACTTCCCTGCGCCGTTGACGCCTACGATTCCCAGTACTTCTCCGGCCGCCACAGAGGCCGATACCTCGCCACATACAGGATCGCCGGCATAGCCCACACTCAGGCTTTCAACCTCAAGAACCGTCCCCATGGTGTAACCCTACCGGGGGTGTTTGGTCCCGGTTGCCAGGTCACAGAACTGGTCGGGCCTCGAGGTCTTCCATGGCCCAGGCAAGAATCTTCAAGTCGAACGGATCGCGCTCTTCGATTCCGAACAGGTAGGCGTCAAAGTCCCACTGTTTGGCATTTCCACCATTGGCCCAGTACCAGGCCCATAAATCCTCAAGGGCGATTTCATGATCCAGGACAAGCGATCTCGCTGTTTCCCGTGAGTCTTGCATTCGAGCCCCCCACCGCTGACACAGCACCGGACTGCGTCAGGCTGATTGTCGTGTACCCCGGCTTCTACGGCACGTTTCATGCTTTCACGTTCACGCTCCATCCGGAACCCCATCACGTTTGCGAATACTATGGGAGCTTCGAGGAAAACAGCCGCCAGTAAGGCCCTCGCAATGAATCAGGAGCACATCGTGGATTCTGCCCGGACCTTTGAGTCGATCGTCATTATTTTCAATCCCAACAGCACGGGGGACGCGCCTGAGTTGGCGCAGCAGCTGCACGACAAGTTAAAGAGTCTCCTCACGTACCAGCCCGAGATCATCCTCCAGCCCACGGAGCATGCAGGCCACGCAGTTGATTTGGCGCGCGAAGCAGCGGCGAAGGGAGGGGACGTCCTTGTGGTTTCCGTGAGTGGCGACGGCGGATACAACGAGGTGGTGAACGGTGTCATGCAGGCCGGCAACCCGCGGGCCGTTTGTGCCGTGAGGGCTGCAGGTAATGCCAACGACCATAGCCGGATTACCGCCTCAAAACCCTTGGAAGAGGCCATTGCCGAGGGTCGGGTCCACTCGATCGACCTTCTCCGGATCCACACGGGCCAAAAAGACCATGAGCCCCTGGAATATGCGCACTCCTATATCGGATTTGGCCTGACCCCGGTTGTAGCCACCGAACTGGAAAAAGGCAGCAAGGGCGCGCTCAAGGAAATGGTCACGGTAATACAGACTTTCTCCAAATTCGAGCCTTTCGCCATCCGCCTGGAGGACGGTAAGCGGCATAAATTCGATAGCCTGGTTTTCGCCAATATTCCGGAGATGGCCAAGTACGCCACGCTGAGCGAAGCGGACAACCTGCCCAAGGACGGTAAATTCGAGGTCATCGTTTTTCCGCACATGCCCAAGTGGCGCGTCCTGCTGACAGCGCTGCGTGCCACCACCCAGGGTTTGGGGGATCAACCGAGCGTCAGCAGCTACGAGTTCACCACCCTCAAGCCGTTGCCGTACCAAATGGACGGTGAAGTCAAGAGGGTGGAAGCGAACGTTACGGTCAGGGTGGAAAGCGCGCCATTAGCGCTCCCGATCATCGGCTAGCCAAGCATTCCTGCCGGACTGTTGTGGCAAGCGGCGGGGTTCTCTAGATTGAGGTCATGGGTGAAGGAGACTGGGCGGGAGAATTCGAGCGGTTGGTCGACCTCATTGCCGGGACCGAGGACGTCAAGGCGTTCCTGGACGGACTGACCGGCTTCGCCGCAGGCATGATGACCAGGGTGTGCGCCACGCACATTGAGTGTGCGGTGACACTGAGGCGCCGTAAACGGACTGCCACGATTGGAGGCAGCAGCGAACGTGCCCTGATGTTGGACCGGATTGAACAGTCCTTGGGTTCGGGGCCGTGCGTCGACGCACTGGACAGTGGTGTGCCGGTCCTTCTGGGAGATGTTGATTCCGATCCGCGCTGGCCGGAGTATCGGAGCGCGCTGGACGCGGCAGGGATCAAAAGTGCTCTGGGCGTCCCCATGACCTTGGGCCCGGATTCGGCCGCGGTGTTGAATTTCTTCTCTCCTACCCCGGGGGTCTTCACGGAGGAGAGAATTGCCGATGCTGTGCTTTTCGTGGAGATGTCGAGTAAAGCAATGCGGCTGGCCATCAGGATTGCGGCCGCTGATCAGCGCGGGGACGATCTAAAAGCCGCCATGGACACCAGGACAGTCATAGATCTCGCCTGCGGAATGATCATGGCCCAAAACCGATGCACCCAGGGTGAGGCATTCGAGGTACTGCGGCGGGCTTCGAGCGATCGCAACCAAAAACTCCATTCCGTTGCGCAGTCGATGGTGGACCGTATTTCCGGGCAGCCGGATGTCGTGGCCCACTTCGACGACTGAATCCGCGTTATCCGTCACCGCACGCAGCAGTAACGAAGTCGTAGATGCGGCCCCGCAGGTCAACTGACGCCGCGATTTTCAGCAGGCCTTCGCGGTCACCCACTTTGACCCTGAGTGGCAGCAATGTCCCTACCTTGTCCTCGGCCACGGCATGCGGATCGCAGCGTGCGGGACGGATCCCCAGTGCCAGTTCCGTGGGGCCAGCGCCTTGCCTGATTTTGACGTCCCGCGGCCACGGCTGGTTGTCGGCTTCGGCCAGCAGGGGTGTGCCGTCGATGCCCTGGATGGTCAGCGTCCGATGGGAGCCGCCGTCGGCTGCTGGCGTTATCAGAAGGCGTACGACGGCGGTGCCGCCGTCAGCTGCAACCTCCAGTTTCGGGTCCAGGACCATGCTGGCGACGTCGGCTGCTTGGGCTGCGAGGCACAGCTCGCCTGCGTTCCGGGGGAGGACGCCGAAGGGGTCGGATGCGTCGGAGGTTTGCGGAACGGGGTCCTTGCCTGCTTCGGCATAGTCGATTTTCGCGGTGAGGTCCGTGCTGGTGTCTTTTGGTGTGTCGCATGCCGGCGCGGGCAGGGCGGTGGGAACACTCTTGGGTTGCTTGGGCGGCAGGACCAGTCCGCCCTCCGACGGCCTCCACACGATGTCCTGCTCGAACAGAGGTGATTTCAGCCGGGCGCTGCTCACGGTGAGCGACGCATCCGTGGTGTTGGTCAGCTGGATTTGGATGGCCTGTTTGCCGTACTGGTCCCGGGACTGGTTGACCTCAACAGTGATGGCTTTCTGCGAGGCGGCGGAGGGTGTTTCAGCGGCAGGTGCGCCGGTGCCAGGTCCGGTGCATCCGGCCAGGAGGGTCACGGCGCTGAAGAAGACCATGACTGAAGCCGAAGCCCGCATGGTCAGCTCTCCGCGCATGCTGCCAGTGTAGGCGGTTGCATGCTCGCGGACACCCTCTTCTGTCTCGTTGTCGGCGGCATCCAGTAGAGTCGCGCGTACTTGGAATCTTCTTCCCCGCGGACCTCGCCACGAGGGCAGCCGCGACTGACGAAAGGCACTATTCATGTCCTTCCAGGCATACCTCGACGCCGTCGAGGACAAGACAGGGCTGACGCCGAGGCAATTGGTGGAGATCGCGGAAAGCAAGGGCTTCAACGACCCGTCCGTTAAGGCGGGAACCATCCTTGAATGGTTGAAGGCTGATTATGGTCTGGGGCGTGGACACGGGATGGCGATGGTTCATGTCATCAAGAACGGCCCGAAAATCGACAGCAAGCACGTGGGCTCGGATGGCCCGCACCGTGACGACTCGGACCTGCTCTGGCTCGATGGAAAGGCCAGCAAGCCCTCACCGTAAATGGGCAATCGCTGGCAGGCGAACACTAAGCATGCTTAGCTTGTCGTACCGATGATGCGGGGCAATGCGTGGAAGGGCTACAGATGTCAACAGTGTCCGAAGTACTTGACTCATCGGCTGACCGCATTTGGGATGTGATGGCCGACGGGTGGCTCTACTCCGGCTGGGTGGTAGGCGCATCGCGGATCCGCGCCGTGGACGATCAATGGCCGCAGGTAGGTGCCCGGCTCCACCACTCGGTCGGCTCCTGGCCGTTCCTCATCGACGACAACACCAGCGTCACCGCCATGGAGCCCGCCAAAGAACTCAAGCTCCTGGCAAGGGGGTGGCCCATGGGCGAGGCGGAGGTGCTCATTACTTTGGAGCCCATCGGAAGCGGCCAATGCAGGGTCTCCATCTCCGAAGACGCCGTCCGTGGCCCCGGAAAGTTCGTGCCCAAGGCGTTACGGGATCCAGTGATCGGCGTTCGGAACCGTGAAACCCTCAAGCGCCTGGGATTGATGGCAGTGGGCGGAGCTGGACGCAAAGGCTAAAGTCCGGGCATTACCCATTCGAATGCTGCGGCTTTGGATCGGGCACCTTGTGCTGCCTTGGAGCGGTTGGGTTCTCCCAGCTCCTCCAGCAACTTAGCGGACAGGAGTACCAGTTCGCCGAAGACCTCCGGGTTCAACCAGCCGGGCCGGGTGGCAAACAGGATGTCTTCGCTGGAGGTGTTGCCGCTGGCGCCTGGTGCAAACGGGCATCCTCCCAAACCGCCGAGTGCGCCGTCCACCATCGCGGCACCGGCTTGGATCGCTGCCAGCGTGTTGGCCACGCCCAGCCCCCAGGTGTCGTGGCCGTGGTAGACGATCCGGCGGGCAGGGGATTCGTCCCGGACCCGGGCGACCAGTTGGGCCACCTGAGCCGGAACTGCTTGGCCCAAGGTGTCGCAAATGACGATGTCCGTGGTGCCCGCCGCCCGGGGGTCGTTGGCGATCGACAGGACGCGCTCTTCCGGAACATATCCTTCGAACGGGCACGTGAAAGACGTTGCGATGCACAGTTGAATCGCTCCGCCGACCGATGTGGCGATGTCGACGGCGTCCGGCAAGGCAGCCAGGCTCTGGTCAGTGGTCCGGCCAATGTTTGCCTTGTTGTGGGAATCCGAGGCGGACAGGCAGTACTGGAAATTCCGTGCTCCCGCAGCCGATGCCTTTGCTACATGGCCAGGCGTCGCCACCCAGATCCAGCACTTTTCCAGTTCGTCAGCGGTCAGTGCTTGGACAACTTCAAGGGTGTTGGCCATGGTGGGCACCAGGTCGGCCCGTGCCATTGAACCCAGCTCGATCGCTGGTACGCCCAGGCGCAGGAGCTCCCGGACCGTCTCGACCTTCCGTTCCGTCGGCAGGATTTTACCGGTGAGTTGGAGTCCGTCGCGCAGCGTCACATCCCGCAGGATTGCGTTGCCGAACGGGCTGGAAAGGGAGTTCATGGCTGTATTACCTCGTCGCTTCCTGAAGCCGCTTTGATCTGGGCCGCGTCCATGTTCAGGAGGCCACCCAGTACCTCCTGGGTATGCTCGCCGAGGTCCGGCCCCAAGTTCCGGATGGGCAAGGACTGCTCACCGATCACGGGAACAATGCCGGGGAAACCTACGTCGGAGAGGATTTCCTCGCCTGTGGAGACGTCGAATTTCTGGATCATGTTGCGTGCAGCGTACTGGCCGTCCGCACTGATATCGGCCGCTGTATAGATAGGTCCGGCCGGGACTCCGGCGGCCTCAAGGACGGCAAGGGCCTCCGGAGCGCCCAGGGTCGAGGCCCACTCACCGATGGCCTGGTCCAACTCTTCACGTTTGGCCCAGCGGCCTGCATTGGACTGCAGCCCGGGATCCCCGGCAAGGTCGGGCCGCCCAATGGTGTGCATGTACCGCTGGAAAATCGAGTCGCCATTTCCCGCCACCACGATGCTCGCCCCGTCCCGGCACACGTACGCATTCGAGGGGGCGATCCCTTCCATGCGGCCGCCGACGCGTTGCCGGTCCACGCCGTAGGCCTGGTAGTCCGGAATCAGTGACTCCATCATGGAGAACATTGCCTCATTCAACGCCACGTCGATGATGCGTTCGGTGAGGGGAGCCGCGCCAGCCGCGTCCCGGCGTCGTGCTTCACGCTGGTACAGGCTCATCACGGAGCCGAAGGCGGCATAGAGGCCGGCGATCGAGTCGCCAATGGAGACGCCCACCCTAACTGGTGCCCGGTCCGGGTCGCCCACCAGGTTGCGGAACCCGCCGTATGCTTCGGCGACGGCGGCAAAACCGGGCCGTCCTGACAGTGGCCCCGTCTGTCCGAAGGCAGAGATGCGGGTGACGATGAGGTCCGGGTTGGCCTCGTTGAGGACCTCAGGCCCCAGACCCCACCTTTCCAAGGTGCCCGGCCGAAAGTTTTCCAGCAGGATGTCGGAGTTTGCGACGAGCTCCAGCACGGCCTGCTTTCCTGCCTCGGTACGCATGTCCAGGACGACGGACTTCTTGTTGCGGTTCAACGTCCGGTACAGCATGGACGTGGTGCCCTTGTGGAGTCGCCAGTTGCGGAGCTCATCGCCGGTTCCGGGGCGCTCCACCTTGATGACCTCCGCACCGAAGTCGGCCAGCAGCCTGCCGGCGGTGGGTGCGGCAATGTAATTTCCGAGCTCAAGGACCCGGACGCCGTCCAGCGGGGCGATTGCTTCCTGTGTCATGCCTCCCAGACTATGATCTTGGACCCGTACTGCAAGATTTCGCCGCAACTAGGCTGGAAACATGACTGTCGTGATCCGCACCGCCGTCGAAGCCGATGTGCCCGGGATTGTCGAGATCGATCTTGCCGCCGGTCGCCTTGAGGGTGCGGGCAAAGGGAACTTCTCCTCCAGCATCTCGGCCGCGATTGCAGACCCTGCCCGCTTGGTTCTGGTAGCAGGGATGGCCCAGTGCACTCCGAGGGAAGGTACGCCGGCCGTGGTGGGCTGGGCCAAGACACACCAATGGGATTCTGCTGAGGGAGCTGCGCCCGCGGGCCACTACCTCGCCGGGATTACGGTGCTGCCCGACTTCAGGCGAAGAGGGGTTGCCGGGAAGCTCACCGAGGCCCGGCTTGCATGGATCTGGCAAGGTGCCGATAGGGCCTGGTACGTGGTCAATGCCCGCAACCAGGCGTCACTGGCGTTGCACCGGACATTGGGTTTCCTGGAGGTCGCCCGCGGGCCCCGATTCCATTCAGTGACGTTCGACGGCGGCGAAGGAGTCCTGCTCGGAGCGGCACGGCCGCTGGCCTGACGTGGACGCGCGCCGGTTCCCCCGCGTGCGCCGGACTTTGCACTTAGCATGGTCCACAGGTGCACCGACCGGGGGAGTGTGTGATGGGACCGTTGGAATCGATCCAGGCCAGCGCGGGGGAGCGTGTAACAACAGGAACGGGTGCCGGTCCGCGCGCACCCCGAAAGCGCTCGTTGCGCCTGAGGAAACTGGACCTGGCCATCCTCGTGCTGCTGGTTGTGCTTTTGGTGCTATCGGCAACGCCCTGGCCGTCGGCGATGTTGATTCGAAGCGTCTTTGAACGCGGTGCGCAGTCCACCATCGACGAAATGACGCCGTACGTTCCCGATACGCCGTTGCAGACCAAAACGGGGATCGCCTACAAGCCGGGATCGACCTTCGACGCCTTCACTCCGGCCGGTACTGCCGCACCGCTTCCCGCGATCGTATGGATCCACGGAGGCGCCTGGATTTCCGGCGCGCAACGGGATGTTGAGCCATACCTCCGGATTCTGGCAGCTGAGGGCTACACCACCATCGGCCTGAGTTACCCGATCGCCCCTGAGGCGACGTATCCCACAGCCGTGGGCGACATCAACGACGCCCTCGCCTATATCAAGGCACATGCTGCGGAGCTGAACGTGGACCCGGGACGGATCGTCCTGGCAGGGGATTCTGCCGGCGCGCAGTTGGCCAGCCAGTTGACGACGCTCACCGTGAATCCCGCGTACGCCAACCTTCTGGGTATTCAGCCCGCCCTGCAGAAATCAGACTTGGCCGCTACCATCCTGCACTGCGGTGTGTACGATCTCCGGGCCATGGCAGATCTCAACGGCATTGTGGCCTGGGGCTTCAAGACTTCGCTCTGGGCCTACACCGGCACCAAGGACTGGTCCGCAACCTATGCAGGTGCCACCATGTCCACAATCGACTTTGTCCAGAGCGACTTTCCACCGACGTTCATCAGTGGCGGAAACGGAGACGGCCTGACGTGGCTTCAGTCGGTTCCGTACAGCAATCGTTTGAAAGATGCCGGCGTTCCGGTGACGGAGCTGTTCTGGCCTGCTGACCATCAGCCAGAACTTCCCCATGAGTACCAGTTCCATCTGAACTTTGCCGAGGCCCGGGAGGCCCGCGACAAGCTGCTCGATTTCCTGTCCACGAACGCCGCCAGGAAGCAGTAGGTTCGGCGGCTGGCCGCCATGTTCAAAATTATCTCCATCATGGAACTATCCTTGAAGTATGGTTCTACGTTCGGCTCAGTCAGAAGTCACCACTCGCCGCACGGCCCTCTTCTGGGCCTCCTGGCTTTGCGCGGCAGCCCTGATATTGGTGCCCGCAGTAATGCTGATCGGGAACCCGGCTGTCCTGCGTGGCCACCCGCTGCTGCCAGCGGTATTGGTGACTGCTGCCGTCGTCGGACTTCTTTGGGCCGCCCTGCTCTGGCGAGGGCGCAATGTGCGCCTGCGCCGCTCCACTCTTCGTGCTGTCGGGGCATGGTTGGGGAGGGCCGCCATCCTGGTGCTGGTGGCAATCCTGGCCTGGCTCAATCCCTTCGCCTATCAGGCGGGCGCGGCCAACGCGGGTCCCACAGCGGAAATTTCCGTGGTTGACTCCCCGACGGCGATCACCATGTTGCCGGACGGAGAGCAAGCTACGGAGGGCCTGGTCTTCTATCCGGGCGCGAAGGTGGAGGCCCGGGCCTATGCGGATATCCTCAAGCCTGCAGTGGATGCCGGTTTCCTGGTGGTCATCCTGAAGACGCCCCTGAATCTCAGCCTGCTTGACGGCAACCAGGCCAGGGGCGCCATGTCGGACCATCCGGAAATCTCCACATGGACGGTAGGGGGTCATTCGCTGGGAGGAGTCAGTGCGAGCTCTTTCGCGTTGGCGAACCAGGATGTTAACGGCCTGCTGTTGTACGCCTCCTACCCGCTGGATTCCATGCGTGGCCGGGTAGGACTGGAGGTCCTGTCCGTCTCCGGATCGGAAGACGGCCTCAGTACGCCGGAAAAGATCGATGCTTCCCGGGAGCTGTTGCCCGTGGATGCCACGTTCGTGGAGGTCCAGGGCGGTAACCATGCGTTCTTCGGGAACTACGGACCCCAACCTGGTGACGGCGAACCTTCTATGGGTCGCGATGTTGCCCAGCAGCAGATTTCCCAGGCCACGGTGGCATTTTTGACCCAACGTGAGGGGCGCTGAGGCTTCCCGGGAATACTTCCGGGCGTGCCCCCGTTCATTGATGTAGATGCAAACGCATGTAAACTGGATGAACAAGCAACAGGAGAATGCCATGGAAACCCGCCGCATCACCGTCCTTTCCGCCGGACTCGGTGTCCCGTCGTCGAGCCGTCTGCTGGCCGATCAACTGGCCGCCTCCGCCGAGCGTCAGCTGCGGGCGGCAGGGTACGACGCGAAGATCGACGTGGTTGAACTGCGCGACCTCGCCGTGGACATCGCCAATAACTTTGTCACCGGCTATGCTGCGCCACGCCTCGCTGAGGTGATTGCCGGCGTCGAGAATTCCGACGCCATCATTGCCGTCACCCCCGTCTTCAGCGCCTCCTACAGCGGACTGTTCAAGTCGTTCATCGACGTTCTTGACCCCAAGTCCTTGGACGGCAAGGCCGTGCTGCTCGGCGCCACCGGCGGCACTGACCGCCACCAAATGGTCCTTGACTACGCCATGCGCCCACTCTTCAGCTACCTGCGTACCAGGATTGCGGCCACCGGCGTCTTCGCGGGGCCGCAGGACTGGGGAAACACCGACGACGGCGGCTCGCCCCTCTCGGCGCGCGTGGACAGGGCAGCGGGCGAGCTGGTGCAGTTGCTCAGCGGTCCCCAGCCCGGGCGTAAGGCTCCGGTTCTGGAGTCGCTGCCTTTTGAACAGCTCCTGGCCGGGATCTCAGCGGGCAGGTAACCCGAACAAGCGGGCCGATCTGGCCTTGGTGGATCCGAACTATTCCGTTCCGCCGAACGTTGGGGCAAACATGAAATGTCCTGTGGATTCCATTGACCTGGTGATGAGCGAACGAAGCGGCGTCGAGATCGACTACTGCCCCCAATGCAGGGGAGTGTGGCTGGACCGCGGGGAACTGGACAAGATCATCGATCGCGTGGCGGCCGACTCCGGACCCGCCACGCGACCGGCAGCTGCTCCGTCCCAACCTCCGATTGCCCCGCCGCCCCTCTACAACCCTTTCGAGTCCCGTCCGCAGCAGCCACGGTACGACGACCGCGACAGGCGTGACGGCCGTGGAGACTACGACCGCCGTGATGGAGACCGGCGTGATGGCTACGACCGCGATGGCTATGGGCGCAAGCGCAAGAAAAAAGAAGGTTTCCTGGGGGACCTGTTCGACTTCTAGGGTTTGCTAGTCGTCCAACAGTTCGATGAACTCGCGGGCCTGTTTGATGGTGATGTCTGAGTGGCGCGTCAAAGCGACGGCAGCGCCCTCAACATCACCGCTTTTTGCGAGCGTCCGGATCCGTCCGTAAATCTCGTCGTTGAGCATGTTGCTGCTCACTTCCCGGGTCACCTCGCCTTTGCTGACGATGGCGCGGTACCGGTAGGGGAAACGCTCCGGCTCGTCATCGTCGTCCGCCAGCAGGTCCTTGGCGGGAGCCTCCGGCGTGAACGGCTGGGGGTGCGCGGCCAGGGCGCCCACCGCGTCACGCGACGCGCGCAGGCCCTCGCCGGTCGCCTGGAGGTAGAGCTTGATGGCTGCCATGCCTTGTCCCCGCGCGATGAGCGAGTAGAGCTGCCGGTGCTGCTCCTGGTTGAGCTTGGCGGCGGATTCCCTCGCCAATTCCACCGGGTCCCTGGGCGGCTTCGACGCTGCTGCGTCCGCCCTGGACTCGGCGGAGCGCTTGGTGAACGAGCGAATAAGCAGGAGTACGCCCGCAATGACCGCTATGAGGATCAGAAGCGGGATGAGGATGGAATCCATGGCGTTGTCAGAGCCGATCTACGTAGTTCTTGGCGGTGAGCAGGTCTGAGTGGGTAGCTTGGCGCAAGACTTTGATGGCCTCGATCTTCTTCCCGCTGCGGACCAAATTCTGCAGCTCGAAAGCAAGCTGCGGGTTCAGTTGTCCATTGGGAAGTACCGCGGGCTGGTGTCCCGTCTGGCCGGCCGCGTGGGATCGGGCAGCTTGGGCCTGGAGAGCTGACCGGTTCTGTTCCGTTTGCTGGCTCTGCTGGGCCTCGTTCTGACTCGGCTTTGTTGTCGCCTCGATGCGGGCCCGCAGAGCCAGTGCAGCCTGCACCTGGGAAGCTTGGTGCGCAGCCGAGCGGGCGGCCAGTTCGCGCTGATACCTCTCAGCGTCCGAGAGCCCGGTATCGCGGGGTTTGAAGGCCGCAGTCAATGCCCAGAGCAGGCCCACCAGGATCAGGAGTGGAAGGACAATCGTCAGCACGTCACCAAAGTTCATCCCCATGCCTAGAGCTTATGCCAGAAGTTGGTTATCCACAGCACATTCCGTTTTGGGCATAGGCTTCTGAGAGAGCTCTGTCAAATTCGATGCGCGACTGTAAGATGCATCACATTTTCGGCATGTTTAGCGACGCATTGGTGCTCGATGGGCTCGAAGCAGCCGATTGGCTGTGGATGATTTTGTGCCAAATCTTTCTTTAGTCCACAGCCGGATTCCGATGTTTCCGCAGGTCAAAGGCTGGTTTCCGCAGAAAGAATTTCTCTATCCACAGAGTAACCCACAGTCTGTGCACAACGTGGCGGCGCTATTCCACAGGTTATCCACAGGGGTGTTCCGGCACCTGCTGTAACGTGTCTGAAGTGTCCATTTTGGGCACGTTATTCACTGCCGGGATCCCCGGGCCCCGAAATCATGAACGATTGAAGCGCCTCTGCGGAGCTAGCTGTGGATAACTTGTGGATACGGAACGCTATTTTGTCGGACGTGCCTGACAGGGTCAGGAGCAACCGGCGGGATCCCTACCCGCATACAGCGCTTTACGGACCGCCGGGATTGCACACCTGCAGCGGTACACAAATGGAGGACGGCCTTGTCAGTTACGCACTTGGACTCAATCGAGGGCACACGCGCTTCAGACTCGAGCCGGAAACCCCCGCAGGACATCCCGGCTGAACAGTCCGTGCTGGGCGGCATGATGCTGTCCAAGGACGCGATCGCCGACGTCGTCGAAATCGTCCGCGGGCACGACTTCTACCGTCCGGCGCACGAGACCATTTACGAATCCATCATCGACCTCTACGGGCGTGGCGAACCTGCCGATGCCGTCACGGTCTCCGATGAGCTGACCAAGCGCGGTGAGATCAACAGGATCGGCGGTCCCGCTTACCTGCACGAGCTCATCCAGACAGTCCCCACGGCTGCCAATGCCGGCTACTACGCCGAGATCGTGGCAGAACGCGCAGTGCTCCGCCGCTTGGTCAACGCCGGCACCAAGATCGTCCAGATGGGCTATGGCCAGGACGGCGAAGTGGAGGACCTCGTCAACCAGGCCCAGGCCGAGGTCTACGCGGTTGCCGAAAAGCGCACCGCTGAGGACTACGTGGCGTTGAAGGACGTCATGGAGTCCACCGTCGACGAGATCGAGGCCTCCGGCCATCGCGGCGAAGGCATGACCGGTGTTCCTACGGGATTCTACGAACTGGACGAGCTGACCCACGGCCTGCACCCGGGCCAGATGATCGTTATCGCGGCACGCCCTGCCGTTGGTAAATCCACCTTCGCCCTTGACTTTGCCCGCTCGGCCGCCATCAAGAACAACCTGGCCACAGTAATGTTCTCGCTCGAAATGGGCCGGAACGAAATCGCCATGCGCCTGCTGTCGGCAGAAGCCACCATCGGCCTGCAGGATCTCCGTAAGGGAACCATCAAGGACGAGCAGTGGTCCAAGATCGCCACCACCATGGGCCGCATGAACGATGCTCCGCTGTTCATTGATGACAGCCCCAACATGTCGCTCATGGAGATCCGGGCCAAATGCCGCCGCCTCAAGCAGCAGCACGACCTCAAGCTCGTGATCCTTGACTACCTTCAGCTCATGAGCTCGGGTAAGAAGGTGGAGTCCCGCCAGCAGGAAGTCTCCGAGTTCTCGCGTGCGCTCAAGCTGCTGGCCAAGGAGCTGCAGGTTCCCGTTATTGCGCTCTCGCAGCTGAACCGTGGTTCGGAGCAGCGTCAGGACAAGCGCCCCATGGTGTCCGACCTCCGTGAATCGGGCTCCATCGAGCAGGACGCCGACATGGTCATCCTGTTGCACCGTGAAGACGTCTACGACAAAGAATCACCCAGGGCCGGTGAAGCGGACATCCTCATCGCCAAGCACCGTAACGGTCCTACCAAGGACATCGTTGTCGCATTCCAGGGCCACTACTCACGCTTTGCCAACATGGCGGGCGACGCTGGTGGTGGTGGCGGGTTCTAGGACGGTTGCACTTCAATCGAGGAACGGCAACTGCCTGTGCAGCAGGCAGAACTCGTTTCCCTCCGGGTCCTGCAGCACGTGCCAGTGCTCGTCGCCGGTTTGCCCCACGTCGGCAGGCCGGGCTCCGAGGGCAAGCAAGCGTTCCAGCTCGGCTGCCTGGTCCCGGTCCACGGGATTGACGTCGATATGAAGGGGCAGCCTCCCCGTGCGAGGGTTGTTGCTTGGGCTCAGGATGATGGTGGGCTGGAGTCCGCCGAAGCCCCGGTCCGGTGGGCCGATCTCGATAGCTCCCTCATCCCGGTCGAGTTCGACATAGCCAAGGACGGCGCTCCAGAACTTTGCCAAAAGTTCCGGGTCGTTGCAATTCAGGACCAGTTCGCTGATTCGGCAGGACATGGAAGCCAGTGTAGCCAGCGTCTGGGCTGAAGTCCGCCAAAGGCCAGGGCCTCACGCTTAGCGCAGGGCCCTGGCCTTCGAATCGGGTGCCTAGCAGCCTTCGAAGTCGCTCAAGACCTTCACTTTGGCGGCAGACCCGGATGACGGATCGAATGCGTAGCCGATCCACTCCTTGGCCAGGCGACGGGCAAGCTCCACGCCCACGACGCGCTGGCCCATGGTGAGGACCTGGCAGTCGTTGGACAGGACTGAGCGTTCGACGGAGAACGAATCGTGTGCTGCCGTGGCTCGGATGCCGGGTACTTTGTTGGCCGCGATGGCCACGCCGATTCCCGTGCCGCAGAACAGGATGGCCCGGTCGGCCTTGCCGTCGCGGATCATCTCTCCGGCAGCGATTCCAACGTATGGGTAGGGGCGGGTAAAGTCTTCATCCGCGTGGTTGACTCCGATGTCGATCACTTCCGTAATCCGGGAGTCGGCCTTGAGGTCGGCCATGATCCGGTCTTTGTAATCAACGCCGGCTTCGTCGGCGCCCACGATAATGCGCATGGAATTCTCCTAGTTGGTAACGGCAGCTACGGGAACTGCGGTGAAATGGGGTCCGACGGCGGTGAACACCATGGCGAGCGACGTCGCCCCGGGGTCGGGTGTGCCGATGCTCTTCTCGGCAAGCGGCCGGGCGCGCCCCTTCAAAGGACGCAGTTCGGCGGTTGCCCCGGCTGCTGCGGTGGCATCGGCGGCAGCAGCGGACCAGGCCTCTTCCACTGCGGTGCCTGATCCAACGCGGTCCTCAAGCGAGGCAGCGAAGGGCAGCAGGGCGTCCATCATGGTCTTGTCGCCGATTTCAGCCTTGCCCAGGCTGGAGAGCCGCTCGGCAAAGGCGCGGACAGATTCGGCGAGGGCCGCCGGCGTCGGGGTTTCTGCGTCTCCGAGCCGCTGGCCCAAGGCCCGCAATCCGGCACCCCACAGGACGCCTGACGTGCCGCCTGCCTTATCGGCCCACGCGTCGCCGGCGGCAGCGAGCAGTGATCCGGCTCCGGCGCCGAGTTCGAAGGCCCCGCGTGCAGCGTCCAACGCTGCAGCCGACCCGCGCACCATGCCGCGACCATGGTCGCCGTCGCCGGCAATCGCATCCATGTCACCCAGCATCGATTCCGAATCGCGAAGCAGTGCCGCCGTCGTGTCCAGGGCCTGGAGGCACTGGGCGGCGTAGGCGCGGGATTCGGCCGTGGAGGAGTAGTCAGCCTCCGCGACGTGGTCGGGATCGGCTTCGGTGTATACAGCGGAAGAGGCCTCGAAACCAACCGCACCGCGGCGGTAGGCCGGCGTCAGTGCCGGAGCCGTCCAGTACCGCTCGAGCTCGTCATCCAACCAGGTGAGCGTCAGCGAGGCACCGGCCATGTCCAGGGACGTCACCAACTCGCCTACCTCCGGCATTACCAGGGTGTAACCGGCCTCGCGCAGCAGGGGAGCAACGGTCCGCCACAGGACGAAGAGTTCTTCGTGTTTGGTGGAGCCAAGGCCGTTGAGGATCACGGCCAGTCGCGTCGAACCGGATGCCGGAGTCTCCGCCAGCACACGACGCACCAGTTCCCGGCCAAGTTCGACGGCGGACGGCAGCTCGGTATCGAACAGTCCCGGCTCGCCGTGGATCCCAAGGCCCAGGCCCATCTTCCCCTTGGGAAGGCGGAACAACGGCTGCTCGGACCCCGGGAAGGTGCAACCGCTGAATGCCGTGCCGATGGTCCGCGTGGCATCGTTGGCCTTCCGTCCCACCTGGACAACGGAAGCAAGGTCCAAGCCGGCTTCGGCAGCGGCGCCCATGACTTTGAAGACCACGAAGTCACCGGCGATACCGCGTCGTTTTTCGACCTCGGCGGGGGAAGCGCTGGCAATATCGTCGGTGACCAGCACGTTTTCCGTCGCTATGCCCTCGGCGTTGAGCCGTTCGCTGGCCATGCCGAAGTTCATGACGTCCCCGGCGTAGTTGCCGTAGGTGAACACCACGCCGGCGCCGGAGTTTGCCGCCTTGGCCACGGAGTAGGCCTGCTGGGTGGAGGGTGAGGTGAAGATGTTGCCCACCACGGCACCGTCAGCGAATCCCGGCCCGATGATGCCTGCGAATGCCGGGTAGTGTCCTGAGCCGCCGCCGGTGACGACAGCCACTTTGGGCGTGGAAGGGCGGCCGCGGCGGACTGCGCCACCCTCCACCTGGCGGACGAGGTCCGAGTGGGCGTCACAGAAACCGGCGAGGGCTTCGTCAGCGAAGTCGGCGGGATCGTTGAAGATTCTGGTCATGGTGGGTCCTGGTTCTGGTTTCCGGCGGCCGGGGATTTAGTGGATGTGGCTGCCGCCGTTGATGTCGATGGTGGTGCCGGTGAGGTACGCAGAGTCCTCGGAGGACAGGAAAGTGATGACCGCGGCGACTTCCTCGGTGGTGGCATTCCGTCCCAGGGGGATGCCTGCATTGATGGCGGCTTCCTGCTCTTCAGTGCTGCCAACCCGGATGTTGGTGTCCACGGCGCCGGGGGTGATGGCGTTGACGGTCACGCCGGTCTCACCGATTTCGCGGGCGAGTGCCTTGGTGAAGCCGAGGATGGCGGCCTTTGCTGCAGAGTAGGGAACCTTGCCGAACACGCCCCCGCCACGCTGCGCTGAGACCGAGGACATGTTGACGATGCGGCCCCAGCCGTTGGCGATCATGTCCGGCAGGAAGGCCTTGGTGACCAGGTAGGTGCCTGTGGCGTTGACGTCCATGACCTTGTGCCACAGCTCAAGCGTGGTTTCCAGGAAGGGAACCGGTGAGGTGATGCCTGCGATGTTGGCCAGGGCCCCGACGGGAGGGAGGTTTCCGGCGGCAACCTCTGCGGCGACGGCCGCCTGGGCTGCGGTGACGGATGCCTCGTTGGCGACGTCGATTTCGTAGCCGAACGCCGGAACGTTGAATTCGTTGGCGATCTCGGCGGCAACCTTGGCGGACTTCTCGCCGTCGAGGTCCAGGATGACTACGCCCCAGCCCTGGGTGGCGTAGCGGCGGGCGGTGGTCAGGCCGATACCGCGATCGGAGGTGGCTCCGGTGAGGACGGCGGTGCGCTGGATGGTGGTCATGGTGCTCCTTGGATGGAATGAGAAGGGTTTAGATGAGGTCTGTGATGTAGCTGGCGGCTTTTGCTGCGGCAGCCGGCCGCTCGTCGTGGGTGACGTCGCGGGTTTCGAGTTCCAGCGAGAAATGGCCGGTGTAGCCGATGTCCCGAAGCGCGGAAAGCCCCGCGGCGAAGTCGGCGTTGCCGTTGCCGATGCTGAGGTGGATGTTGCCGGGCTCGGTGTCTGTTGCCGGCACGGCGTCACGGAGGTGGACGTGTTTGATGCGCTCGCCGAAGCGGGACACAAAATCTACAGGGTCCCCGCCTGAGGCGACGATGTGGCTGAAGTCCATGACGATTCCGACGTCGGAACCGGCCAACCGGTCCGCGAGCAGTTGCGCGCGTTCGGTGTTCCAGCAGAGCCGGAAGTAGTGGAGGGACTCCGTCCAGAGTTCGACGCCGAACTCCGCCGCACGCTGCGAGGCGTGGATCAGTTCGGCGGCTACAAGCTCGATATCTTCACTCAGGCCGCGCTTGGGCTCGTGGTCTATTGCCCCACAAGGGAGGACCAGTGCCTTCGCCCCGGTCTTCGAGGCCAAAGCCAGCAACATCTCGAGGTGACGTTCCCGGCCTTCCCGGGCCCCGGCGTCGAGCGTTGCGTTCAGGTCCCCGACATCGCCGTTCACCGAACGGACGCTCATGCCTGATTGAAACACGACGGCGGTAACTGCCTCGACTGCCCCGGCGTCCAGCACGTAGGGCACATGATCGCACACGCCAGGGAGGGCGCCGAGGTCGATCTCCTCGAAGCCTGCGTTGCGCATGGTGTGCAGGGCGGTGGCCAGCTCCCGGTGGCGGAAGCTGATGGACGAACAGCCCAGTCGTTGATGAAACATCGTCGTTGATCCTCTAAGTCGGGGCCTCATCGGTGAGACGCCTTAGTGATGTAAACCACGTTAAGGCCGTTGACTGTCAACAGTCAACCTTTAGAGTCGACTGTTGACATTGCTGGTGTCGTGGGTCACAGTTGACGTATTATGTTGACTGTCGACAGTGGGGTAGCCGAAGAAGCGCCGCACTCTTGAAAGGGAAAGACACTATGAGCAACGAAGCTCTGACCATGCGTGGTCCGGTTCATGGAACCAAGGAAGCAAAGCGCGTCGCCGTCGGATCCGGCGTTGGCGCAGTCATCGAAACCTATGACTTCATCGGTTTCGGCACCGCGGCTGCACTGTATTTCGGTACGGCATTCTTCCCGGGCGCCGACCCGGTGACCGGCACCCTGGCCTCCTTCGCGACCCTTGGCGTCGGCTTCGCTGCCCGTCCCCTGGGCGGTATTATCGGTGGCCATCTCGGCGACAAGCTGGGCCGCAAACCTGTGCTGGTGGCGTCCCTGGTCCTCATGGGCCTGGCTACCTTTGCCATAGGCCTGCTGCCCACCTACCAGCAGGTGGGCCTGTTGGCGCCAGCGCTGTTGGTACTGGTCCGTGTGATCCAAGGTCTGGCTTTCGGCGCTGAGTGGGGTGGAGCCATCCTGATGAGCTACGAACACGCACCGTGGCGCAAGAAGGGCCAATTCACGGGCATCGTGCAGGCTGGCTTCCCCGTGGGGCTGCTCCTGGCCAATCTGGTGTTCCTGAGCAGTGTGGGCCTCGGCTCCGAGTGGGCCTGGCGTGTTCCGTTCCTTGCCAGCATCGTCCTGGTGGCAGTCGGCCTGATCATCCGTTCCAAGGTTCCGGAGTCCCCGGTGTTCGAGGACGTCAAGTCCAAGGGTGACATCGTGAAGTCCCCCATTGTCGAGGTCATCAGGACCGATTGGCGCAACATCGTCCGGGGCATCGGCCTGCGCATCGCAGAAACCGCCGGATACGCAGTGTCTGTGACGTACATGATCTCCTATCTCCACACCAACAAGCTGGCAGACAAGACCGAAACGCTGGTGGCCCTCTGCATCGCGGCAGGCATAGGCATCTTCACGACCTACTACTGGGGCAAGCTCACCGACAAAGTAGGCCGCCGACCCGTCTACATCTGGTCCACAGCGTTCGCGGTTGTCTTTGGCATCCCCATGTTCATGCTGGTGAACACCGGATTGTTCCTCCTGATCATCGCCACCATCGTGGTGGCCTACGCCGTGTGCCAGAACTCGCTGGCCGGCGCCCAGGGCGCATGGTTCCCGGAACTCTTCCAGGCCAAGACCCGGTCCTCCGGTGCTTCACTGGCCTACCAGATCTCCGCCATGGTGTCCGGCTTCACCCCGTTCATCACCACCTTGCTCTTCGTCAGCATGGGGTGGATGGGGCCGGCCTTGCTCTTCAGCGCCTACGCAGCCATCGGCCTGTGGGCAGCGCTTTCCACGAGGGAAACCTGGGGCAAGCGTGAGCGGAAGCTCGCCGAAGAAGCCGCCAGCAAAACTCCCCAGACCATAAACGCCTAAAGCAGCCCTCGACGTCGGGCGTCACCCCAGCGGTACACGCCCGGCTCCGAAAGGAATTCCACGTGACACTCTCATCAGTCGAAGCGGCCACCGCGTCCGCTCCCGCCCGCGAACGCGTTGACCGCCTCCGTGCCGCCGCCTACCGAATCCGGCACCACGCCCTGAACATGGGCGAGGTCCAAGGTCAGGGGTACGTTGGCCAGGCGCTCGGAGCGGCAGACATGCTCGCCGCCGTCTACGCCGACCAGCTCAACTACCGCGCCGAGGACCCGCATTGGGCTGACCGCGACCGGTTCCTGCTCTCCACCGGGCACTACGCGATCGGGCATTACGCGGCGCTGGCCGAAGCCGGTATCGTTCCGGTGGCCGAACTCGAAACGTACGGTTCCGACGATTCCCGTCTGCCCATGTCCGGCATGTCCACCTACACGCCCGGCATGGAAATCTCCGGCGGTTCGCTGGGACACGGTCTCACAATCGCCGTCGGCATGGCGTTGGGGCTGCGTCTTCAGGGCTCCGCATCCCGTGTCATCAACTTCCTTTCCGATGGTGAACTTGACGAGGGCTCCACGTGGGAAGCCGCTATGGGGGCGCACCACCACCAGCTTGGAAACCTGACCGCCATGGTGGACATCAACGCCCTGCAGGCCGATGGTGCAACCAACACGGTGCTGCGCACCGAACCGGTCACCGAGAAATGGGAATCGTTCGGCTGGTACACCCAGCGCGTGGACGGGAACGACGTCGGTGCGTTGCTGGCGGCGTTCGACAACATCGCCTCGGTTTCCGGTGCGGTCGGGCGCCCTTCCGTGATCCTCTGCGACACCAAGGTGGGGCGGGGCGTCCCGCTCCTGGAAACCCGCGAAAAGGCGCATTTCATGCGCATCGAAGAAAACGAATGGCAGATCTGCCGCGACCAGTTGACCGCAGGATACGAAGGGACGGCTTCAGCATGAGCACAGTTACGACGGCGGCGGGCGCGGTTTCAGTGGGGAAGCCGAAGCTCAAGACCTCGGCCATGATCGCGTCCTTTGCCGACCCGGGGCAGAAGACCACGTCCGCTCCGTTCGGGCACGCGCTCGTTGCCGCAGCGGAAGCTAATCCGAAGATCGTGGGTTTGACCGCGGACCTCGGCAAATATACCGATATGCACATCTTCGCCAAGGCGTTCCCGGAGCGCTTCTTCCAGATGGGGATGGCCGAGCAGCTGCTGTTCGGAGCCGCGGCGGGCATGGCGGAAACCGGACTGATCCCGTTCGCCTCCACCTACTCGGTTTTCGCCGCCCGACGCGCCTACGACTTCCTTTGCCTGGACGTCGCCGAACCGAACCTGAACGTCAACATCATCGGCGGTTTGCCCGGGCTCACCACGGGCTATGGCCCCAGCCACCAGGCCACCGAGGACATGGCGATCTTCCGCGGCATGCCCAACCTGACCATCGTGGACCCCTGCGATTCCGTGGACATCGAGCAGGCAGTTCCCCAACTCGCTGCATCTGAAGGGCCGACGTACCTGCGCCTGCTCCGAGGGAACGTGCCCACAGTGCTGGACGAGTACGACTACACGTTCGAGCTCGGCAAAGCCAAGGTCCTGCGCGGCGGCAACGACGTCGTATTCGTCTCTTCCGGCCTGATGACCATGCGTGCCTTGCAGGCGGCGGATTCGTTGGCGAAGCACAACGTGGACGTGGCCGTGGTGCACACTCCCACCATCAAACCCTTCGACGCCGCCACCGTGCTGGCAGAACTGAACACGGACCGTCTTGCCGTCACGCTGGAGAACCACACGGTTGTTGGCGGTCTGTTTGAAACCGTTGCATCCGCCGTCGTCACTGCCGGTCTCGGGAAGCGTGTGGTGCCCATCGGCCTTCCGGACCAGTTCCTCGACGCCGGCGCGCTGCCTACGCTGCACGAGCGGTACGGCCTGTCCGTGGACCGGATTGTGGCCAAGGTGCTGGCGGAACTCGGCTGAGTTTCTTTGGGAATGCGGGACGGCCATGACTGCCCGTCCCGCACTCCTGCCCGTAGTATCGACAGTTAACACCGGACTGTCAGCAGTCGCCCATAGAACCGAGGACACACGATGGCCACCGCATCCCTGCTGGGACTTGAGAAGAAGAGCCTGCGCGAACAGGCGCTCGCAGCACTGCGGACCGCCATCACGAGTGGTGAACTCGAACCCGGGCGGCACCTCGTGGAAACCGAGCTGTCGGAGATGCTCCAGATCAGCCGCGGCACGCTCCGGGAAGCCCTGCGCCAGCTGGAACAGGAAGGCCTGATTTCGGCCGGGGCGCGCGGCCGGATGTCCGTCCGGCACCTGGACGTCAAGGAAATCCGGGACATCTTCGCCGTCCGCGGCGTCCTGGAATCCCTCGCTGCCCGGACCTTGAGCGACATGCCGGACAAGGAAGCCGCGCTGGCAGAGTTGCGTGCCGCCGTCGACACTATGGAAAAGGCCGCCAAATCGTCCTTGGAGGAGCGGATCGAAGCCGACCTCGAATTCCACCGCACCCTCTGCCGCTTGTCCGGAAACGAAACCCTGCTGCACTCGTGGGAATCCTTGGAAGGCTCCATCCGGATGTCCATCATGTTCGCCGGCCTGGAACGCGCAACCCGGAACATGAGTGTCGGGCGGCATCACGACATTGTTGCGGCCATCGAAACCGGGAATGCGGCCAAAGCACGCGAGACGATCATCGCGCACATGGATGGTGCCGCGGAGAATTTGGTGGGTTGAGCTTCAATTACGTTCCTGACCCGCTGTTCCTTCGCTGGGCAACGACGTAGGAGCGGGGCAGCGACTGGCTTAGGCGCCGGCGGCCTTCAAGAGGTGATCGGGAAGACGGTTTCCCGGTGCGCGACCACGGATTTCCAGCAGTTCACGGGCGTGCGCGTGCAACTTCTTGTCCTCTTCCGTCACCGGTTCCCAAGTGGGGATGGGCACGGCCGTCCCGGTTTCATCGCGTGCCACCATCACGGTGAGGCAGTACGTCGTCAGGTTCATCTCGCGGGTCTTTGGATCACCGGACCGGACGTGCACCGCGATATGCATTCCCTTTGCGCCCGTGTAGACCAAGCGTGCTTCGACTTCGACGACGTGGCCGATCAACAGTGGGCGGTAAAAGCGCACACCGCCGGAGAAAACTGCCACAGTATCCTTGCCGCAGTAGCGTGAAGCGCAAACGTACGCTGCCTCGTCAATCCACTTCATCACGATGCCGCCGTGGACCTTGCCGCCCCAGTTCACATCCGTGGGGGATGCCATGAACCGCAACACGACGCGCTCGGCTGTCCCGGCATCGGTATATTCCTGCGCGTTCATCGCGTTAACGATCTGCTCACGGACCTCGATGCGCGCCAGCGCGTGATCGCGCTGCTCAATTTCCGCAGGCGTGGACGGCTCAAACTGCGGGACCGGGATCGGCTTGCCGTCAGGACCAACAGCCACGAAGATCACCATGCACTGGCTGTGCATCGTCTCGGGCCCGCCTTTGGGATCCCGGGAGCTGACCACGGTGTGGATGTGCATGGAGGACCGGCCGGTGTAAACAATCGTGGAGGTTACTTCCACCATGTCTCCGCTGTTCACGGGATCGGTGAAATGGATGTTGCCCACGTAGGCCGTGACGCAATAGGACTTGGCCCAGCCCACCGCGGCCGCATAGGCGGCCTTGTCCACCCACTCAAGGACCGTCCCGGCGTCGACAGACCCGCTGTGCCCGACGTCGGTGGGGGCCGCAAGGAAGCGGAGGGTCACAGAATTGCCGGCAGCGTCGCTCATGCTGGAAGTTTACTGTCGGCAGGTTTCTGTTACGTGACTAAGTCGGCGCCTGGTGTCTCCGCCAGCAGACGCGTCATTGCCCGCGCTGGATGGCACTGGCAGCACGCATACAACCCCACAAGTTGCGGTCTAAATGAGAATCAATATCATTTAAGCCATGTCTCATCACGCAACCCTCATGACCCCTGTCCTCACCTCCCCACGGCGCCGTACGCACGTGCGGCCATTAGCCGCCGTCGGACTTTCCGCTCTTTTGCTCACCGCTTGCGCCGCCCCCGGCGGCAGTGCAGGCGAGGCATCCCCTTCAGCCGCTTCGGATGCCGCCCCGAAAGAGGCCGGCGCGCCGACGCCGCGTCTCGTCTATACCCACGACGCCGGCATTGAGGTTCTCGATGCCGCCTCCCTTGAGCGGGTGGGAAGTGCGGAAATGACAGGCTTCAACCGCCTCAACCCGGCCGGCGGCGGCAGGCACGTGTTCGTCTCTACCGGCGACGCCTTCCGCCTGTTCGACGCCGGCGCCTGGACCGAACCCCATGGCGACCACAGCCATCATTACGTGGCGGATCCCAAGCTGACGGACTTGGCCTTCGCGGCAGACAAGGCGGGACACGTGGTGGTGCATGCGAACAGGACCGTGTTGTTCAATGACGGCTCGGGCAAGGTGGAAAGCTTCGAGACTTCCGCGCTGGGCGCTGCGGCGGAACGCGGGAAATTGCCCGCCACGGATAGCTACGTCACGCCGGAGCCGCACCACGGCGTGGCGGTCGAACTGGAGGGCGGCAAGCTGTTGGTGACCCTTGGTACCGAGGAAAGCCGCTCCGGAATCGCCGTGCTCTCCGCCGGCGCCGGGCAGGAACGGAGGGAAATCGTGCGTAACGAGGACTGCCCAGGCGTTCATGGCGAGGCCGTCGCCGCAGGTGAAGCAGTTGTGGTGGGGTGCGAAAACGGCATGCTGATCTACAAAGACGGCGTCATCACCAAGGTGCCCAGTCCTGATGCCTACGGGAGGTTGGGGAACCAGGCCGGGTCGGAAAAATCCCCGGTGATCCTGGGCGACTACAAGGTGGACAAGGCCGCAAAGCCCGAACGACCCACCCGGATCTCGCTGGTCAACACCGAAAGTGCCACCATGCAGCTCGTGGACATCGGCACCAGCTACTCGTTCCGCTCCTTGGGTCGCGGTCCTGCAGGCGAGGCGCTGGTGCTCGGCACTGATGGTGGGCTGCGGGTCATCGATCCGCTCTCCGGCGCCGTCACCGCCAACATCCCGGTCGTGGCCGCGTGGGAAGAGTCGGCAACGTGGCAGGACCCGCGACCCACGCTCTTCGTTCAAGGCTCGACGGCGTTCGTCACCGAACCTGCCTCGCAGTCACTTCACGCGGTGGACCTGAACGCCGGCAAGGTGACCAGGTCCGCGAAACTCGACCACGTCCCCAATGAGCTCACGGGGGTCGCGGGCTAGGACGCTCCCTCACGTCCCGCCCGTTAACCGCCGACGCTCCCTCACGTCCCGCCCGGGAGTGAGAGAGCGTCCCGGGGAAGGGGGTGGTTCGTGAGAGAGCGTCGGGGGGAAGGGGGTGTTTCGTGAAAGAGCGTCGGGGGGCTTACGCGAGGACGCGGAGCTTCGATCCCTGTCGGCCGAAGAGGGCGGCGTCGGCCGAGATCCGGCCCGCACCTGCCAGTGCGAGTGCCAAGGCGGCGCCGGCGAAGAGCAGCACCAGCTCGTACCCACCGTTGCCGACAAAGATGCCGGCCGGGGCGTGTACCAGGAACAGTGCGCCGAGCATGTCGACGGCCAGGAGGGCGGCGAAGACGCGTGTCAGGAAGCCGATGATCAGCGCGATGCCGCCTACGAGCTCGAGGGTCGCGACGATTGGGGCGACTGCGGAAGCACCCGGAACGCCCATTTGGGCGAAGGATGCCTGGGTGCCGGCGATGGTGAATTCGTTGAACTTCTGCCAACCGTGCGCGGCGAAGAGGAATCCTGCAATAACGCGCAGGATGGTCAGGGCTGTGGTGGTCAAGCTGGACTTGTTCATATCTTCAACACTTCCGAAGATAAGTTGAAGTGTCAACTAATCGTGGCCGAATGTGACAAACGCCGCGAACTAGGAATCCAGCCGTGCCCGGCGCTTCCGTGGCGGCTTCTGAAGCCACGGTTGAAGCAAACGAGTAGTTATTGGCAGGAAAATATACGTCATCAGCGGGGTCAGGATGACGATGTTGAGCAGTACCGCGAGCACCAACGGCCAATGTTGGGTGACCGGGTGCAGCAGGAAATTCGCCAGCAGGCTGAGCGGGAAGAACGGCAGGAAGATGCTGATGGCCTGCTTCCAGCGGGGTGGCGCAACGGTCTCGGGGACCACCACCGAAACATCGCCCGGCCGGGAAAACCAGCCCTCGATTCCCGTGTGCCGTTCCACCCGGGTTGTCTCCATCATGTCCCTGGCGCTGTCTATCCACCAGCGACGCTCCTCGGAATCCTCCCAAGCCTGCAGCGCGCCGGCATTCGCGAAGCGGTACAGCATGTGCCACTCATTCGAGCCCTCGCCGTTCCGCACCCACCCGGATCCGAGGTAGCCCGGCCATTCGCGTGCCAATTCCTGGCCGGCGTGCGCCCACGCATTCGCCTGCCGGGTATAGCCGGGAAGGATAGTGCGGGCCACGGAAACTGTGACGGGATGCTCGTTGGACACGGCCTCAAATGTACCCGCCACACGGCCCACTAGGCTGGTTTAGTGCCTGAGACCACAACCACCACACCCCGCTCCAACGCCCGCGAGATCCTGCGCCTGGCTGTTCCCGCCTTTGGCGCACTGATCGCCGAGCCCCTGTTCCTCCTGGCCGACTCCGCGATCGTGGGACATTTGGGGGTTGACCAGCTGGCTGGCGTCGGGCTCGCGTCCACTGTTTTGCACACTGCAGTGGGTCTCATGGTCTTCCTGGCCTACTCGACGACGCCGGCAGTCGCCCGGGCGATCGGCGACGGCAAGCTGGGGAAGGCTTTGGCAGCAGGGCGCGACGGAGTCTGGCTGGCGCTGCTGCTCGGTTTGGCGCTCGCGGTGGTCGGCTTTGTTGCCGCCGAGCGCCTGGTGGGTTTCATGGGTGCCACCGGGGATGTGCGCGTATTCGCCGTAGATTACCTGCGGTGGTCCATGCCCGGCTTGGCCGCCATGCTCCTGATCTTTGCCGGGACAGGCGTTCTCCGCGGACTCCAGGACACCCGCACGCCTTTGCTGGTAGCAACGGCGGGGTTTGCGCTGAACATCGCCCTCAACTGGTTCCTGGTCTATGGGTTGAACCTGTCCGTTGCGGGCTCGGCGATCGGCACCAGCATCGCCCAGTGGGCCATGGCCGCCGTCTATCTGGTGATGGTCGGCCGGAACGCGCGGCGACACGGCGTTCCCCTACGACCCGACTGGCATGGAATCAGGGCCATGACCAGGGTCGGCTCCTGGCTCATGTTGCGAACGCTCAGCTTGCGGCTCGCCATCCTCGCGACAGTTCTTGTCGTCACCGCCCAAGGGGCTGTCAACCTGGCCGCGCACCAGTTGGCCATGACGATCTTTTCCTTCCTTGCTTTTGCCCTCGATGCCCTGGCAATTGCCGCGCAGGCCCTGATTGGCAAGGAACTCGGCGCCGGGAACGCTGGCCGGGTCCGGGAGTTGACGCGCACCATGGTCCGCTGGGGGCTCGGATTCGGCGTGATCACGGGGGCCTTGCTCGCTGTGGCGGCCCCTTGGGCGGGTTATCTTTTCACCTCCGATGCCGGGGTGCGCTCCGCTTTGACTGCTGCGCTCTGGGTACTGGCGCTCGGGCAGCCGTTGGCCGGATATGTGTTCGTTCTCGACGGGGTCCTTATCGGTGCCGGTGACGCGCGCTATCTGGCGATTGCCGGCGTCGTAAACCTGGCCGTCTACTTGCCGCTCCTGTACGTCATCCACCAAGTAAGGCCCGACGGCGAGGCGGGGCTGCTGTGGCTGTGGGCGGCCTTTGCGCTGGGCTACATGCTGGCCCGTGGAGTGACGTTGGGATTGCGGGCGCGGACTGATCGCTGGATGGTGTTGGGTTCGCACTAAACTGGATGGGTGACTCTTCCAACAACTCCCGCCAAGACTCCTTCTGACGCTGCGGCGGGGCTCTGGAAACCCGTGCTGATCCGTGCCACGGTTGCGCTGGTCTTCGGGGCCGTCACGATCTTCTGGGCTTCGCCTTCTGTGCAGGTCCTTGCCTGGGCGGTGGGGTTGTACCTGCTGGGTACAGCAGCGGCCCTGTGGATGTCGCGGGCCCTGCCGATTGCCGTACCCGTGGTTGTCGCTGCTGGTGGTGCGGGTGCGTTGGCCACCCAGTCGGATGCGGGCGTCGCTTTGTCGGCAATGCTGGCGTTGCTGGTTATGGGCCTGCTTGAGCTGGTCCACGGTTTCCGTAAGCGGGATGTTGTGGCCCGCGACTGGCTCTTTTCCGGCATTATTTCCGTCGGCACCGCTGTGCTGCTGCCGTTCTTCACCGCCTTGGGTGCCCACGCGTTGCTTGGTGTGGCCGGGGGCGGCGCCATCCTTTCGGGAGTGCTGTGGATGCTCTCCGGTTTGACCCTGAGGCACGACGCCCGGACGGCTAACCCTGGGGCTGCGACGGCCTCTGCGTCGGGAGCTTCGCCGGAGGCCGTAAACTAGTAGCTGGACGTTCTACTCGTTGTAGAACTTTTGCAGACCGGCGGGACACCCACCGCCACCATTGGAGGAATGACCGTGGCAGACCAGACACCAGGAGAACCGCGCAAGATGCGGACCTCGGTCAAGGGACCCCTCATGTTCTCCGCGTTCTTTGCAGTGCTGGCCTTCGTTGCCGTACTCATCTTCGCTTCGGGGGGCAGCGCACGGGCGCCCCGGTTCGATCTCGCCTTCACCGGCGCCGGCATCGCGTTCATCGTGAGCCTGGTTGTCGCGGCCATGCTGTCCATGAGCCATAAAGAGAACGCCGACTATCTCGGCAAGGGTTCGGGCGTGAACCTCAGTTCCAAACGGGGCCACGGTGTGTCCGATGTCCCCAACTCGCCCGATGACACGGAAACGCCCGACGCCGGACGCTAAGTTTCAAGCGCTTCCCCACCGAGGTGGGGGAGCGTTTTTGTTGCGCGCACGATCTCCCTTGGCAGGCTGGATCTGCGCCCGCCCTGACATCCTGGTTCCGTAAGGCATTTTCTTGAAGGACCACCGGGAGTAGGGTGAGCCGCACGGCAACCGGCCGGATGACGTTTCTTGGGGGAACTGATGGCTTCATGGCGGGAAACCGCAGATCAGACAGCGCAGGATGATGTGGATTGCCTGCTCAGTGCTGCCCTTCCATTTGCCGTTCGCTGTCTCTCTGCCTACGGGGAGCTGTATCCGTTCGCGGCAGCGATAAAGGAAGACGGCGACCAGGTATACCTTGCCATGGAAGCAATGTTGGCCGATCAGCACCTACCGGCCACGTCCGTGATCGCGGAGTGCTACGACGCACTCGCCGCGCAGCGGGAGGACCTACGGGCCGCCGTCGTTGTTTCAGACGTCCGGCTTGCGGGGATGGGCGGTGACGCCATGCACTTTGCCTTGGAACACTCAGCCGGCTTTGCGCTGGGACTGGTTCAGCCATACCTCCTGGTTCCAGGCAGGGACGTAAGCCTTGGACGAATGTCCTTGGTGGCAGGGGACCGCGTCACTTGGCCGGAGAATGCGGCTTAGCCCAGCAGCGTGTCCGCGAGGTCATCCGTGGGGGTGTCCGGCGTTGAGGATTCCTCCGATTCTTCTGACGGAGCCTCTCGTGGCTTGGTAACCACCACCATCACGATGGAGCTGCCGAGCAGGCCAAGAGCCCACCAGGGGAACCCGGGGTCCAGCGCCTGGCTGGGAACCGTTTGCGCGGAGTCACCCGAAGGGGGGTCGATGCGCTGTCCGCGGACCAGTAGGCGGTGGCTGTTGATGCCCTTGGGAGTGCACGTGACCAAGGTGATCAAATCCTTGCCGGGGACCTTTCGGAGTGCGTCGGTGTCCTCCGGGAGCACTTTCAGGATTTGATCGACTTTGTAGTAGCTGGTTTCTCCGAGCACGGTCACAGAGAAGACGTCGCCTTCCACGACTTTGTCCAGATTGTCGAAAAGCGTGGCGTTGACGAAGCCGGAGTGGGCGGTGAGGACACTATGCGTGTCAGGCCCGCCCACCGGAAGCCCGGACCCGAAGAGGTGTCCGGCGCCCTTGGACAGGGTTTCGTCATCTGTGTCGTGGAAGATGGGCAGGTCTGCGTGGATGGAGGGAATGCTGATGCGTCCCATCATGCCTTCGGGGCCGACGTCGAGCAGTTTCTTATACGCCTCGGAGCCTGCGCCAACAACTGTCTGCTCGCCGTTTTCATTCAGTGAGTAGGGATCACGGAGTGGTCCTGAAGGCAGTTCCTTGTTGAACTGTCGTGCCTCATCCAGAAGGGCTTCCTGCGCGGACGGCGACAGGCTTTCAACGGTGTTCACGTAGCCGCTGATCTCCGTGGCGTGGACGCGGTCCGAGAACCAGGCGGCAGCAGTGGGATACAGAAGGATCCCGACGCCCAACATCGCGGCCGCCACGATGAGGATTCGCTGTGTGCTCCACGTGTCGCGGAGGGTCCGCCGCGCCCGCGGCTTGGAGGTTTGAGGCTTTGACATGAAGATCCTGGGGAGGGTTGTGCTCTGGGGAAGCAAAGTGGGGAAGAGCGCTTAACCGGCGTTCTTCCCCACTTTGGTGTTCAGGCTGGGGACCCACGGTCCTCAGTTACTAGCTGTTATTGGTGCTCCGGCGTGAACGAACCAGCAGGAGAGCCGCGCCGACGACAAGGAGTGCGCCAGCGGCATACAGGACACCGGTACCGACGCCACCGGTCAGCGGCAGCTGGAAGCCGCCGTTGGACGGGATGTTCTTGACCTGCAGGTCAACGCCGACGGCGGTGGAAGCCTGGTTGATCAGGAAGGAGATCGGCTCAGCGAGCAGTTCATATCCTGCCGGGGCGGTGGTTTCAACCAGGTAGTAGGTCCGGTAATCGGCGGAGCCCGGAGCTACAGCAGCGCCGTTGGCCCAGTCCGAGTAACGCAGGCCGGTCAGGGTCAGCGTGCCGTCAGCGGCCACGGTGAACGTGGTCTTGCCGCCGAGGTTGATGGGGTTGGTGCCTGCCTTGGCGTCAGCCTGGTTGGCGTACACCGAGAAGGAAGCGCCGGACAGGGCTGCCCCGTTCTGGTCGACCTTCTGGAGAGTCAGGGCACCCCACTTGGTGACAACCGGGGGAGTGACGATGGGGCCGCCGGGCTGGCCCGGGGTCCCGGTGAAGCTACCCGCATTGGGGTAGACCACAGCGACGTTTTCGATTTCACCGATGGTGTTGACGGTGGTGTTGACAACAACCTGAACGCTGGTGGTGTTGTGGGCTGCGAGGATCAGGCGGCCTGCGGGGGTGAACACAACCGAGACGGTGTTGGTGGCAGCGTCGAAAGCAACGGTGTAATCGGTCCCGTTGGTGATGACGGTTCCGTCAACCAGAGTGGCGGTAGCGCCGACGTAGGTCAGTTTGGAATCAAGCTTATCCGTGACCTTGTAACCATCGATGACGGCCTCGTTGGGGATGTCACCTGTGATGGTGAAGTTGACCTGGTCACCGAACTTGACCGCGGGGGCATCGGTGACGGTCTTCTGTGCACCGGTCACGGAGTTTTTCGGGTAGACGTTGACGTCGTAGATCCAGTTGTTCTTGTTGTTCGGGTCCGTCAACGGCACGGAAACCAAGAACGGAGCTGACGGCGTTACGCCGGCAGGGTAGTTGGTTTCAGTGACGAGGTAGAGGCCCAGCGGCAGGGTGCCGAATGCCGCGGTTCCCGCGGCGTCGGTGGTCTTGGCCTGAGCCGTGCCCAAGGTGTAGCCGGCGCTGGTGATGGAGCCCGTGGGGTTGGACGGGGTGAAGGAACTGCTCAGGTTGTTTGCTTTGTCCCAGCCAGCGTTGGTGGAGAGGTCGATGGTGTTGACCTGCTGGATGGTGAACTGGATTCCTGCCAACGGCTTGAGGCCGGTGGTGTCAACAGCAGTGCCATTGTTGGGGAGTCCGGTGGGCGTGGAAGGGCGCTCAAACTTGTGGACGGTGATTGAGCCGGTCTTGGTGTTGTCAACCAGTGGTGCCGCCGTTGCGGGAGCCACGGAGAAGGACATTGCCAACACCGCCCCGGCAATGGTGGCGGCGGCGGTCTTCCAAAGACGCCGGGAGCTGTGATTACTCACTTTTTCCTCTTTCTTGTGATGGTGCGATGCTCGGGAGCGAACATTCCGGGGTGGTGGCCACGCCTATCTGCGGCGGGCCGTGATTGAAGTCATGCTGAGTTGTGGATTCGGGTGCGGCGCAGGTTCCGGTAAGCCAGGGCGACGGCGACCAGAAGCAGGGACGCTCCGCCCGCAGTGAAGGGCCACCACCCAATCCCTCCTGATTCCGGCAGTTTCAGGGCCGGCACGTCCCGGACGGTTACCAGGTAGATGCCGTTGGCGTCGGTATCGCTCGCTGTAACGACACCGGATCCGCTGCCTTGGCCCAGCGTCACGGAACCGTTGGCAGCCACCGTGAACTGCACGGCCTCCGCCAGCAGGCTGAATCCCTTCGGGGCAGCTGTTTCTTCCAGCCAATAGACGCCTGGCTCGATGCCTTCGAGTTGGAACTGCCCGGTCTGGGCCGCGATGGGTGACACCGTGTAGCTGTTGATGACGGTGCCGGGAGCCCCGGCCGCGTCATTGAGGATGGCCCACGTGGAACCAGACATCGGCACCCACGTTCCAGCGGATGACTCGCCGACTTTCTCGATGAGGATCTTGGCTGGGGTGTGGTGCGTGGTGGAGCACTCAGGTGCCAAGGGGGTGCTGCCAGTGGCGCATCGGACCGGGGTGACGCTGCCTGACCCGGTGGCGAAGTTGACCAGCTGGGAGCTCCAGGCATCCTGCTTGACGGTCACCTTGTAGGTGAGAGTGGCGACCTGCCCGGCAGGAAGCGTGAACGGTTGTGTCGTCAGGGTGGTCGAAGGCGCTACCGGGTTTGCTACCGGCACCGGGGCGGCCGTACCGATGGTCAGGACAGCGGAGCCGGGAACAAAGGTCGCCTGGTCCAGGACATCGGCCAGGTTATCGGTGAGGACGACGTTGTTGATTTGCCCGCGGTTGCTGGTGGCGGTCACGGTGTACGTGATCGTGTCGCCGGGCTTCACGGACGGGTTGTCGGAGGTGGTTCCGTTGACGGTGGCCGTCTTAGCGATGGTCCACTGCGGATCTACCGGAGTGGTCACGGTCGCTGAACAGCCCACGCCGGGTGAAGGCGGGCAGGCGGTGTCGACTGTGGGAACGTTGGTGGTCGAACCCGGAACGGGAATGGGGCCGCCGCCCGGCATGTTCGGCACGGCTGTCGTCGCGGCCGGAACAATCGTGGCTGTATTGGAAATGGTTCCCGTTGTGCCGGGTGCCACGGTTCCCTTGACGGTGTATGTCAGGGTTCCGCCGATGTTGATCCGAACCGTGCCGGAGATGCTGCCGGTGCCGTTGGGCGCATTGCAGGCTGTGGGACCGGCCGGCGGCAGGTTCGAGGTTCCTGCTGCCGTCACGGCACAGGTCCACGCAGCGCCGGTTATGGAAGCGGGCAGGGGATCAGTAAACACGGCGTTGACGGCATCGCTGGGCCCATTGTTGTGGACAACAACGGTGTACGTGATGGGCTGGCCCGGGATGTATGCCGTCAGGTTGACGCTCTTGGTGATGGACAGGTCAACCACGGGAAGAACCGTAAGGGGCGCGGTTCCTGGGGAGTACAGCCCCGTGATGGTGGGGAAGTTGTTGGTGCAGTTGGGAACGGCGGAGCCGTTGTTGGCCACGCATCCGGAGTTGTTGTAAACGCCGGGGGTGTTGCTGGTGACCGTCACCGTAATGGTGCAGGAAGCGCTGCCCTGAGCCAGGTTTCCGGTCACATCGACGGTGCGGCCCGAGACGGTTCCGGCTGTGCGCACACAGGTGCCACCGAGCGAGCCAACAGCCGTCAGGCCGGTGGGGAGCGTATCAACGAAGTGCCAGCCGTTCTTGGCCATCAAGTCGCTGGTGTTGGTCACCGTGTAGGTCAAGGTGGTGTTTTGACCTTGGTACATGCTCGTCGGGTTGAACGCCTTGTCCAGTTGCGGCGTGACGTCAACCAATTGCGGGAGATCGAAGCCGACGTCGTTGCCGTTGCCGTTGGCGGTCAGGTTCCGCACCCGGATGCCCAGGGTGGGCGTGGTGCCGGTGACCGGTACCTGGATGGCCCCGGACTGGAGCTTCGAGATGCTGAAATCGGTTGCGTTGATGGTGATGGTCTGGCGGCTGGGGTCCGTGCAGGGGTCCAAGTTGGTGCCGACCACCGTGGCCACGCCGTTGACCAGGATGGAGAACTCCTGGCGGGCGTGGTTGGAGAAGCAATTTGTTTCGCCGAAGATGCCGGAGACCGCGTAGAAATGGCCGGCAATGGTGGGGATGCTGTTCTTGGTTGTTTGAAGCTGCAGGCCTGCGGTTTGGATGCCAGTGGTGCTGTTCGTGTACTCGCTGAGGATCTGGTTCTGGGCAGCCTGGGCGTCGGTCATGCCCTGGTACTTGCCCATGGCGAAGGCCATGTTGCCCAAAATAGTGAAGGCGCTGTTGCGCGCGCACTGGTCGTTCGTCAGGATGTTCAGGAGGCCGCCGTTGGTTGGCACGGGCGTACCTTGCCGCAGGATCCAGCCGTTACACGCCTGTGCCCCCGGAAGCCATGCCGCATCTGCCGTGTATTGCTCGTTACCCGCGGCAGTCCCGCCGGCATAGGAACCGAGGGGGATGGGGGCTGCGGCTGCGTTCTGGTTGGAAAAGTCTTCGCTGTAGATGAGGCTGCCCGGTTGGGTGACCCCGGGCGAGCCAGGGGCCGCCGACGCGGGCACGGACGGGTTGACCACTCCGTACGCTGTCATCCCTACAAGGACGAGAAGCAGGCAGGCAAGGAAGCCAAGCACCGCATGCGCAGTCTCACCACCCCACCTGCCCCGAACGCGAGCATGTGTGTGCTCCGATTGCTTCCGCATACGATTCCTTTTCCCTGGCACCCTCGCCGGGCGAGCTTTTGGGAGCCGCCCGAATTTTCTTTCTGAGGGGTAGGTAGGGCGGGGTGGGGAATCGTGATGCAGTAATAAATGTGACCTTGGTCACAGGTGAGAGAGGGGTCGGTTTGACCCCCGTCGGGACCTAATCGCTTCCGGCGGCCTTACGCGCCCGGTACGCCGCAACATGGGCGCGGTTGGCGCAATTGCCCGTATCGCAGTAGAGCTTGGAGCGGTTGCGGCTAAGGTCCAGCACGGCAGCGTCGCAGTCCTCTGCTGCGCACACCCGCATCCGCTCCATTTCCTTGCTGCGGATCACATCAATGATGGCCATGGCGGCCTCGGTCCCCATTCGGTCGGCCAGGGGAGCTTCCGGGGTGGTGGCGTGGAGGTGCCAATCCCAATGGTCATGCTTCACCAGTTGGGGGAGTGCTTTGGCGTCGGTGAGAAGCTTATTGACGGACTTGGCCGCCGTGTCTTCGTCGGAACTCCAGAGTGCAGCCAACTCGCTCCGGAGCCGTTTGATGCTGCTCAGTTCCGCGGGTGAGTTGGTGCGCGAGCCCGTGAATTCTTCGGCGTCCAGGAACGCGTCGAGGTCCTCCAATGTAGCCAGCGCTTCTTCACCGTTGGCCGCGGTATTGATCAGATTGACGACGCTACGCAGGGCAACCTCGGTGTCAGGCGCAAAAAGCACTTTGACTCCTTACAAGGCTCGGGAGTACTGTCATGACCATAAGCCCACTTTACTCCTGACAGGAGGCTGCTGTGTCAGCTCCAACGACGAAGGCTGATGCAAAGGGATTCCTGGCATCAGGACTCGGCATCGCGCTCTTTTCTTCCGCCGTTTTCGGTACATCCGGATCGTTCGCGAAATCCATGCTGGAGACTGGATGGTCACCCGGGGCCGCGGTTGCCGTGCGACTGACCGGCGCCGCCCTGATCCTGGTGATTCCCGCCGTCGTGGTTCTTCGCGGTCGTTGGCACCAACTCAAGGACAACTGGCTCACCATCCTGCTTTTCGGGCTTATCGGAGTCGCAGGCTGCCAGCTCTTCTATTTCAACGCCGTTGCCCGCCTGTCCGTGGGGGTTGCCCTGCTGCTTGAGTACCTTGCCCCGGTGATGATCGTGCTGTGGTTGTGGATCGCCAGCCGACGACGCCCGCGCGCCCTCACTGCTGCGGGCGCCTTGTTGTCGTTGGGTGGCCTGGTTCTGGTACTCGACCTGACGGGTTCTGTGAAGGTGGACTTCATTGGTGTCCTCTGGGGCATGGCCGCCGCTGTTTGCCTGGTGATCTATTTCTTTATTACCGCCAAGGAAAATGACACACTCCCGCCGCTGGTACTCGCTTCAGGCGGGCTCCTGGTCGGGGCCATTGTGATGTGGCTGGTGGGCCTTTCGGGAGTACTCCCCATGACCTTCAGTGCTGCGGACACCACCCTGGGACCGTGGACCACGCCTTGGTGGGTGTCCGCCGTGGGCCTCATCATCCTGGCCACGGTGCTCGCGTATGTTTCCGGCATCATGGCCGCCCGCAGCCTCGGGTCCAAGGTGGCGTCCTTCGTGTCCCTGACCGAAGTGCTGTTCGCCGTGATTTGGGCCTGGCTGCTTCTGGGGGAGCTCCCCGGGCCAGTCCAGTTGCTGGGGGGAGTCCTCATTGTGGGCGGGGTAGTGCTGGTCCGCGTGGACGAGTTGCGTGGTGACCGCAGGGCGACCCGCGCACAGTTGCCGTCCGTCCTGGACCATCCGAACGACGTCGAACCTGTTCCCTCCGGATCGGTCACCGAGTCGCCACGGAACTAACCGGAAGCACGTCGGCTTAAGAGCAAAAGGCCCGGACGCGTATGCGTCCGGGCCTTTCTCCAACTGTCTTAGTTGGAAGCCTGCTGCTGCTGCTCAGCGTTCTTCTGAGCGCGATCGCCGGCTTCGCGAAGTGCGTCGGCAACCTTCTTCAGGTTCGAAGCGTGCTGGCTGTCCCACTCACCGCGGAACTTGTCAGCGTCCGGGCCCTTCCAGTCGGTGCCGTCAAGGGCACCCTTGAGCTGGGAACGCTGCTGCTCGATGTGCTCAGCACCGGCCTTCAGCTTGTTACCGAGCTGACGAAGCTGATCAACATCTGCACCCCAAATAGCCATGAGATTCTCCTTCATTGTTCGGACCCGAGCTCTTCGGCATCCCCAGCGGCCTCCGGCTCATCCGGAAGATCCAATAGCTAAAACCTATCCCGGCAATCGCAAACCCGTCGATGGGCACCCCTCCCCATGCAGCACTGCCCATAGTTAGCATGGGGTTATGTGCCGCAACATCAGGACCCTCCATAACTTTGAACCGCATGCCACGACCGCTGAAGTGGAGGCCGCAGCGCTGCAGTATGTGCGCAAAATCAGCGGATCCACCAAGCCGTCCAAAGACAACGAGGAAGCCTTCGCCGAGGCCGTCCACGAGATCGCGCACATTACGCAACATCTCCTGGACTCCCTGGTGAGCCACGCCCCGGCGAAGAACCGTGACGAGGAAGCAGCCAAGGCCAGGGCCAGGGCAGCGATCCGCTTCGGCACCGCGTAGCCCTGGATCCTGCCGCCTGCCCTGAACTACTTCCCGAAGGAGCGGAGCCGCAGGGAGTTGGCCACGACCAGCACGGAGCTGGCGGCCATGGCCGCGCCCGCGATCATCGGGTTCAGGAAGCCCAGCGCTGCCACCGGGATGCCGATCGCGTTGTAGAAGAATGCCCAGAACAGGTTGGTCTTGATGGTGGACAGGGTCTTGCGCGAGAGCTCGATGGCCTGAACCAGTTGGCCAAGGTCGCTTCCCATCACCGTCAGGTCAGAGGCCTCAATGGCGACGTCAGTCCCTGAGCCCATGGCGATTCCCAGGTCAGACTGCGCCAGGGCTGCAGCGTCATTGACGCCGTCCCCGGCCATGGCCACTGTTGCTCCCGACTCCTGGAGCTTACGAACTGCCTCGACCTTGCCCTGGGGCAGCACTCCGGCGTAAACATCGTCGGGTGAAATTCCGACGGCGGCGGCCACCTGCGCCGCTACGGCAGCGTTATCGCCGGTCAACAGAATGGGGCGGATGCCCAACTCCTTCAATTTCAGGATGGCTGCGGCCGAGCCCGGCTTGATGGTGTCGCTCAAGCTCACAATTCCGGCAGGCTGTCCATCCACTGCGACCCAAATTGCGGTGGCGCCGCCGTTTTCCTCGGCCAGCAGGACTTCCCGCTGATTCGAGTCGAGGGAGATGCCGTTCTCCTCGAGCCAGCCCGAGCGCCCAACCACCACCGTCCGGGTGGTGCCGTCGAGACCCACGGTTCCCCGGACTCCGCCGCCGGGAGCGGAACTGAAGCCGTCAACGCGTGGAAGTGCGCCGGCGTCGGGCATTGCGTCCTTGGCTGCGGAGGCGATCGCGTGGGCGATCGGGTGCTCGGATGCTGACTCAACTGCGCCTGCCAACGTTAGGACCGTTTCAGGGGAGTAGCCGCTAAGGGCCACTGTGTGGTCCACGGAGAGCTTGCCACTGGTGACGGTGCCTGTCTTATCCAGCAGGATGGTGTCCACGTGCCGGGTGTCTTCGAGTACCTGTGGGCCTTTGATCAGGATGCCGAGCTGGGCTCCGCGGCCCGTTCCGGTCAGGAGGCCAACTGGAGTGGCCAAGCCCAAAGCGCAAGGGCAGGCGATGACCAGGACGGCAACAGCGGCGGTGAAAGCTGCATTGAGGTCGCCAGTGAAGAACAGCCACAGAAGGAATGTCACCAGGGCGATGATCAGGACGATCGGCACGAACACCGAGCTGATCCTGTCGGCGAGCCTGGCTATGGGAGCCTTGCCCGTCTGAGCCTGGCTGACCAGGCGTCCCATCTGGGCAAGTGTCGTATCTGAGCCGACGCGCGTGGCCCGGACCAACAAGCGCCCTGATGTGTTGATCGTGGCGCCGGTTACTGCGCTTCCGGGCCCCACCTCGACCGGCACGGATTCCCCGGTCACCAGTGAAGCGTCAACTGCCGATGCGCCATCTGTGACAACGCCATCGGTGGCAATTTTCTCGCCGGGACGGACGACGATGACGTCACCCACAAGAAGCTGGTCCGCGGGTATCTTTTGCTCCCGGCCGTTGACAAGGATGGTTGCGTCCTTGGCGCCAAGATTCAGGAGTGCTTTCAGGGCATCGCCGGCTTTTGCTTTGGCGTTGGCCTCAAGGTACCGGCCCAGGAGCAGGAATGAGGTGACCACTGCCGCGACTTCGAAGTAAAGTCCCCCGCCCGACATGCTTTCCATGCCGGGGTGTTCGGTCATCCGCGGGTCAGCGAACAGCTGCCAGGCCGAGTACAGGTATGCGGCGATGACACCGATGGAAACCAAGGTGTCCATGGTGGAAGCGAAGTGCCGGGCGTTGATGGCTGCGGCCCTATGGAAGGGCCAAGCCGCCCAACTCACCACCGGCAGTGCCAGGGCTCCGACTACCCAACCCCAGTTGGCAAACTGAAGGGCGGGGATCATTGAGATCGCGAAGACGGGAATGGTCAGCACCGTGGCAACGATCAGGCGCGGGCGGAGCGTTGAGGCGGAGGGACCATGCTCCATGTGGTTTTCGTGGGTGTCGTGATCCTCGGTGTGGGTATGCGGGACCGGAGCCTGCCTGATGGTGGCTTTGTAGCCCGTTGCGTTGACCGTATCCACGATTTGCTGATCCGTCACCCCTGCAGGGACCGTCACGTGCGCCGATTCGAGGGGCAGGTTAACGGTGGCCTCGACGCCTTCGAGCTTGCCCAGTTTTCGTTCCACCCGGTTGACGCACGAGGCGCAGGTCATGCCCTCGATGTCCAGTTCGATAACCCGGGGTGCGGGTTGGTTGAAAGTCTCCTGGTGACTCAAAAGGGACTCCTAAGCTTCGTTGGCTACCACCAGGTAGCCGGCTTCTGCCACGGCCTCGCCTATTTCAGACGGCGAGAGCTCCTTGGTTGATGTGATGGTCACGGTGGACAATCCGCCGGGGTTGAGGTCAACGGCCACGTTTTCGACGCCGTTGAGCGACTCGAGTTCTTCGCTCACGCTTGAGACGCAGTGGCCGCAGGTCATGCCGGATACGTTGACGTTGGTCTGGATGGTCTGGCTCATGGTGCTCTCCCTGGTGACGAGTTGGATGGGATGGTGTTTGGTGCCGGAGTTAGCGCAGCAGGCGCCCGATGGCATCGGTGGCTTCCTTCACCTTGGCGTCAATCTGTTCGGCCCTGGTTTCGGGGTTTGGCTCGGAGGCGGCACCGACGACGCAGTGGCCGATGTGCTCCTCTACAAGCCCGAGGCTGACCGCATGGAGGGCCTTTGTGGCAGCGGCTACCTGGGTGAGGATGTCAATGCAGTACTTGTCCTCCTCAACCATGCGTGCGATACCGCGGACCTGCCCCTCAATCCTTTTCAAGCGTTTCAGGTACGCGTCCTTGTTGCTGGTGTACCCGTGAGGTGCCACAGTTTCCAGATCCGCCTCGATGACGGGCTCATCCGGATGGCTCATTGTCAGATCTGGGGTGCTCATAAATCGAACCTATACCCACAGGGGGTATCGGGTCAAGTACCCCCAGGGGGTATAAGCGACGAAATTGGATTAAGGCTCTACGCGCTGGCCCCATGGGCAAAGGACTAGACCAACTACGTCGTTAGGTATAGACCAAAAAGCCCAAAATCTGGATTCTTGTTTTGCAATGCAAACCTTTCGGTAAATGTGCTTCCGCCCACACCCTGGCGTTCATAGTGTTTGGTCTCATAGCCGCGGAGGGGGAAGTCCCGCGGAACCCAACTTTCTCCATGGAGGACACTTGAAACTCGCACGCTCCGCCGCGGCAATCGCCATCGCAGCGCTCGCACTGACCGCCTGCGCTCCACCCACCTCGAACAACGCTGCATCAAGCTCGGACGAGCAGACCGGCACCGTCCGTGTCTGGCTGTTCTCCGAGGTCAACCAAGATCCCAAGTCCGCCGTAGTGAAGGAAGCCGTCACTGAGTTCGAAGCGGCACACAGTGGTGCCAAGATCGACGTCCAGTACATCCCTGTGGACAGCCGCGCCGAACGCTTCAAGGCTGCGTTCAATGATCCTTCCAGCGCGCCGGATGTCGCCGAGTTCGGCAACACGGACCTGGCCAGCTACGTCGCATCCGGCGGCTTGGCCGACGTCACAGGAGACATCAAGTCCTGGGACGAGGCCAAGGACCTTGACCAAAAGATCCTGGACACCACCGAAATCGACGGCAAGAACTACGGTGTCCCGTGGTTCGTTGGCGTTCGCGCCCTCTATTACCGCACGGACCTCCTGCAGCAGCTCGGCCTCCAGGTCCCCAAGACCTTGGATGAGGTAGAAACCGTTGCACGGGCAGTTCGGGCAGCAAACCCGGACCTGCTGGGAATCTCCGTAGGTGGAGCCGCGCAGTTCTCCGCCATGCCGTACCTGTGGGCCAATGGCGGCGAGATCGCTTCCAAGGAAGGCGACAAGTTCGTCTCAAAGTTGGACTCCGCTGCCTCCCGCGAAGGTGTTGCCGCTTATGCCCGCCTTCTCAAGGACGACATCTGCCCGGCCCAGACCTGCGCGGAGTTCGGCGGTAATGCCAGCGTCCAGCAGTTCATCGCCGGCAAGTCCGCAATGACCATCGGCGGCGACTTCAACTACAAGGCCGTTGCCGCCAGCGCCATCAAGGACAAGTTCGCCGTCGTTCCGGTTCCCGGCAAGACGGCTGGCTCCATCGCCCCGGCGTTCGCCGGTGGCAACAATCTGGGCGTCTTCAACAGCAGCGAACGGCGCACGCTCGCCGCCGACTTCGTGAAGCTGCTCGCCAGCAAGAAGTACCAGCAGAAGATGTTCGACTCCATGGGCAACCTCCCCACGTTCAGCGACGTCCAGAAATCAGTGGCGGAGAACAACAAGCAGGTTGAACCGTTCATCAACACCCTGGGCGCGGGCACCAAGTTTGTCCCGGTCACGGAGAACTGGTCCACGATCGATGCCCAGGGTGTCTTCACCGGCATGTACCAGAAGGTCGTGACGGGCAAGGCTGACGTCAACACCGCTACCACCGAGGCTGCATCAGCCATGAATACGGCATTCGGGTCAAAGTAATGCGCTGCACCCCATCACATCCCGGAGGCGCAGCATGACAGCGCTCACCCCGGTCCTGCCCGATGCGCCCCAGGGCGGCACACCGGAAAAAGGATCGACGACGGCGGCACGCAAGTCCCAGCGTTTCTCCAACGGAAAGCGCGGGCTGGAGCCATGGCTCTACCTGGCCCCGGCCTTCATTGTCCTGATCGCACTGCTGGGCTATCCGATCTTCCAGCTGATCAACGTCTCGCTGTACGACTACCGCCAAGCCCAGGTCAGCGGAAAAGCACCCCTGAAGTTCGTCGGCCTTGAGAACTACCAGAAGCTCTTCGCCGATCCGCAGTTTTGGACCGTCCTGGGCAACACCGTGGTGTTCGCCACCGCTTGCGTGGTCTTCACGTTGTTGGTGGGCAGCTCGCTGGCAGTGCTGGCAACAAGGCTGCGCCCCTGGGTCCGTTCGATGCTTTTCGTAGTGTCGCTCGGGGCCTGGGCCACCCCTGCAGTTACGGGCAGTGCCGTGTGGTTGTTCCTGTTCGAGCCCACTCTCGGCTTGGTCAACAAGACGCTGGTCTCGATCGGCCTGACGCAGTTCCAGGGCTACTCGTGGACGTACGACAAATGGTCGGCTTTCGGACTCGTGGCCAGCGAAGTGGTGTGGTGCTCGTTCCCGTTCGTCCTTGTCACTGTCTACGCGGGCATCCAGGCAATCCCCACCGAGGTCATTGAGGCTGCCAGGATCGATGGTGCTTCAATGCCGCGCATTGCCCGCAGCATCATGCTCCCGATGCTGCGTCCGATCGTGATCGTGGTGACCATCCAGTCCATCATCTGGAACTTCAAGATCTTCTCGCAGATCTACATCATGACCAACGGTGGTGGCATTGCCGGCCAGAACCTGGTGCTCAACGTCTACGGCTACCAGCAGGCGTTCGCGGCGAGCCTCTATGGCCTCGGCTCCGCGCTCGGCGTGATCATGACCGCGTTGCTTATGGTCATCACGCTCGTTTACCTCCGCATCCTCAAGCGAACAGGAGAGGCCCTGTGACCGCCGTAGACATTTCATCGCCCGCACGCCGAAATACCAAGGCCGGCGCCCCGCAGAAGCTGCGCAAGCAGGGCAAACGCCGTTTCGGCGCCGATGCGGCCGCGATCGTCATCGCGTTGATCGTCGCCTTCCCGCTGTTTTGGATGGTGCTGTCCGCGTTGAAGCCCAAGACAGCGCTCGACGCCGGCGATGCAGCTCCGTACACGCTGGAACCGTCGCTGGACTCGTTCGGGCGCGTCCTGGGTGTCAACAATTTTGGTCAGTACTTCCTGAACAGCGTGATCGTTGCACTGGTGGTGGTCGTGCTGTCCACGGTCCTTGCGTTCCTCGCTGCGGTGGCCCTGACCCGCTACAACTTCAAGATGCGGACCAAGCTCCTGGTCATCATCCTGGTTTCGCAGATGGTGCCCGTTGAAGCCCTCACGATTCCGCTGTTTTTCCTGCTCCGCAACGCCGGTGAGGCCATCCCGTTGGTGGGCCTGAACCAGTTGGGTTCGCTGGTGCTGGTGCATGTTGGCTTCAGCATTCCGTTCGCCATCTGGATGCTGCGGGGCTTCGTGGCCGCTGTTCCACTGGAAGTTGAAGAGGCGGCCCGCTTGGACGGCGCCAGCAGCTTCCGATTTGTCCGCTCCATCCTGTTCCCACTGGTGGCCCCCGGTGTGGTGGCGTGTTCGGTGTTCTCGTTCATTTCCACGTGGAACGACTTCCTTTTTGCCAAGACGTTCATCATTTCCGCGCAGGAGAACCAGACGCTGCCCATGGCACTCCTGACGTTCTTCAAGCCCGACCAAAACGATTGGGGCGCCATCATGGCCGGCTCGGTCATCATGACCATTCCCGTGCTGATCTTCTTCGTTTCCGTCCAGCGCAAGCTGGTGTCCGGACTGGCTGGGGCGGTGAAGGGATGAGCGCGCTGCCTCAGCTGGTCCCTGCGCCGTGGTCCTTCTCCGCGGGGACCGGCGAACTGGTGCTCGACGCCGGAACAACGGTGGGTGCCGACCCTGAACTGAGCGGGGCGAGGCGTTGGCTCTCGCGGGCTTTGGTGGCAGCCACCGGGTGGGACCTCGCACCTGTGCCGCCCTGTGATGCGGGCATCCGACTCCTGCTTGACCCCGCACTCGATGCCGAGGCGTACCGCCTGGAGGTGGGGGACGCCGTCGTGATTTCCGCCGGTGGCGCCGCTGGCGCCTTCTATGCTGCTCAAACCCTCCTGCAGCTGATGGGACCGGCAGCGTTGCGCCAGGCCCCGGTTGCTCCTGCCGAAGCGTGGCCACTGCCGCGGGTACGGGTGGAGGACAAGCCGCGCTTCGGTTACCGCGGGACCATGTTGGACGTCGCACGGCACTTCATGCCCAAGGACAATGTGCTGAGGTTCATCGAGGTCATGGCCATGCACAAACTCAATGTCCTGCACCTGCACCTGACGGATGACCAAGGGTGGCGGATTCAGATCAACCGCTATCCCAAGCTCACTGAAACGGGTGCTTGGCGCCGTGAGTCTTCGCTGGGATCCTGGCGTGCCGGCGTTTTCGACGGCCGTCCGCATGGGGGCTTCTACACCCAGGATGACCTTCGCGAAATCGTGGCTTTCGCCGCTGACAGGCACATCACGGTCATTCCGGAGATCGATGTTCCCGGGCACAGCCAAGCCGCGATCGCTGCATACCCGGAGCTTGGCGGGGGCCCGGCCGAGGGTTCAGCGCCTGTGGAGGTCTGGCCGCGCTGGGGTATCAACGAGACGGTGCTGGAAGTTTCTGAGACCTCGCTGGAGTTCTTCCGCAACGTCCTGGACGAAGTGGTGGACATCTTCCCCTCACCGTGGATAAGCCTTGGCGGAGACGAAGTGCCGCTCACCCAATGGCAAGCCAGCGCCCAGGCGCAAGCCAAGGCTGCCGCGTTGGGCCTGGAGGATGTTTCGGGCCTGCACAGCTGGTTCGTCGGGCAGCTCGCATTGCACCTGCAAAACCATGGCCGCGCCACCTCGGTCTGGGATGAAATCGGCGACGGCGGGCTGCCGGACGGCGCACTCGTGGCGTCCTGGCGGGGATACGAGGGCGGGATTGATGCCCTCCGCAAGGGCTATGACGTAGTGATGTGCCCTGAGCACAAGCTGTACCTGGACCACCGGCAAGCCGATGGCGACGACGAGCCGGTGCCCGTTGGTTTTGTGACGACGCTGCAGGCCGTCTATGAGTTCGAGCCGCTGCCCGGAGTTGGGAACGAGGACCTCCCCGGCCGCCTGCTGGGAGCGCAAGCCAACATCTGGACCGAGCATCTGGACTCACCGCGCCGCGTGCAGTTCGCAGCGTTTCCCCGCCTTAGCGCCATCGCCGAAGTGTTCTGGTCCAACCCGGAAAACCGGGACTACGATGAGTTCCTGAACCGGCTCACAGGTGCACACCTGGCACGGCTCGAGGCCATGGGTGTGGAGTACCGTCCTTTGGAGGGCCCCGCGCCATGGCAGAAGCGCCCTGGTGTTGAGGGCTGGAAACGCGATTACGACGCAGAGCAGCTCGTGAGGAACTGAGTGACTACTGAAGGCAAAGAGATCCGCAACTCCTCGGCCTCGCTGCGCAAGGCACTGGCCCTGCTGACGGTGGTGGCCGAGGAGCCCGGCAACGGTGATGGCCTTGCGTTGGTGGAGCTTGCCCGGCTATCCGGCTTGAATAAGAGCACCTTGCTGCGTTTGGCCGCTCCGCTGCTCGAGGAAAACCTGTTGGAGCGTGACCATGAGACGGGCAAGTTCCGGCTGGGCCACGGCTGCCTCCGCCTGGGGCAGTCCTACCTTGACCGGGTTGACCTGCGCAGCGTTGCCAACGGAGAACTCCGCGCCCTCATGCGTGCCACGGAAAGCACCTGCCACCTGGTGGTGCTTTCCGGGCATGACGTCGTCTACCTGGACAAGGTGGAGGACGAGGCCACAGTACGCATGGCATCGAGGGTCGGCGCCACTATGCCGGCGTACTGCACCGCCGTCGGCAAGGCCATGCTCGCCTTCAGTCCCGAGGAGGTGGTGGGTCCCATCCTCGCGGGTGATTTGGTGCCCCTCACGGATAAGACCATCACCGATCCGGCCCTGTTGCGGGCCGACTTCGAAGCGATAAGGCGCCGGGGCTACTCTGTTGATGACCGTGAGAACGAGCCGGAGGTCCGCTGCGTCGCCGCCCCCATCTTCGGCCATGATGACCACGTAGTGGCCGCTTTGTCGGTGTCTTCCCTGTCGTCACGGATGACTGCCAAGCGCGTACGTGAAGTGGGACCGATGGCGGCCGAAACCAGCCTACGCATTTCCGCGAAACTGGGTTCCCGCAGGGCAAGCGCAAAGCTGGCGAAGCTCGCATGACACTGGATCCCGCAGCGTATTTCCGGGCAAAGCTGCAGTGCGAGATTGACGTCATGGATGTCGCCGAAGCCCCACCGGGATCGCTGGTTGTCGTGGACACCCGCCGCCGATCTTCCTGGGACCACGGACATATTCCGGGTGCGGTACATATCCCGACAGCCCAGGTCTCGGAGCTGGCAGCCGAGCTGATCCCGGCCGGATCACAAGTAGTGGTCTATTCCTGGGGTCCAGGATGCAACGGCAGCACGTTCGCCGCGCTCGCGTTTGCCGAGTTGGGGTATCCGGTCAAGGAGATGATCGGTGGCATCGAGTACTGGATCCGGAATGGACTCCCCGTGGAAACGGACGCGGGGATTCATCCCAGTGAGCCCGACCCAAGGGTGACTGCACACCAAAGCTGAGCGCCCAGGGCGAAACTTCAGCCCTTCTTCAGTTCCTGGGCAAGCATCACGAGTATTCCACTGGGTCCGCGGAGGTACGTGAGCTTGTAGACGTCCCCGTAGGTGGCCACACCGCGAAGCGGAGTGCATCCGTGCTTGGCGGCGATCCTAAGAGCTTCGTCGATGTCGTCAACGGAGAAGGCCACCCGGTGCATTCCGATCTCGTTCGGCAGCGTCGGTTCCGTTTCGATCGCATCCGGATGGATGTACTCGAAGAGTTCCAGTTGTCCCTCGCCGTCCGGCGTTTGGAGCACCGCGATTTTCGCGTGGTTGCCGTCAAGTCCGACGGCGGTATCAGCCCACTCACCGCTGACCGTGTCACGGCCGACCACCGAAAGGCCGAGGTCCGTGAAGAAGGCGATGGTTTCTTCGATATCCCGAACCGCAATACCGACGTTTTCAAGTTTGATGGCCATAGGTCGAAGCTACCAACGCACTGCGAAGAGCTCCAGCGCTTTAGCGTGTGCGCTCGCGGGTCACGCCGAAGGGGACCGCGTCGCTCACGGAGATGCTGAAGTGCCCGGGGTCCAGGCGAGTCACCAGAATGCCTTGGCGGCTCAGTGTGGCCATCGGCTGTAGCTTCTCGATGGCGGCCTCAAGCATGCTTTCGATCTGTGATGCGGTATCAACCCGGACTTCGACCGAAGCGTCATTGGCGTTATTCATGGGGCACCTTTCTTGGGACGGTGGTGCAGGCGGGCAGTGGAGCCCGGCGGGGATCGGATTTCCACGGAGGCCACTGGAGAGCCGGCCCGGACCGAGGTCCGGACCGGCGGCCTGTGGGTAAAGCGGAGCTAGTTCCGTTCCGCCGGGGTATGGATAGCGCAGATGGTGCCGGCGGGGATGTGGGCGATTCCGTCCACTGTTTCCCCCGAGAGGAGGTTGAGCCCGGTCGCCGGATATTCAGCATCTGTGTCAGCGTGATTGATGAGGAACGTGAAAGCTCCTTTCTCTGAGCTGCGTGATGCAATCTCCAACCCGGCAGGAGGCTGTGCTCCCAGTTCGATCCCCGCAGCCCGCACCGCGTCCAGTACGACGTCGGCGAGGTGACCGCCGTCGAGCTTTGTGGAGACATACCAAGCCAGCCCCTTGCCGAATGCGTTACGGGTAATGGCCGGGCCGGAGGCCGCTGGGCCATCAACGTAGCGGCTCAGGACCGAAGCGGTGACGGGACGGATTTCCTCAGACCAGACCGATCCCCTGGCGCCGTTCTCCAGGGTCACGATTTCCGACTTCCGAAGCGGAAGGAATTCGTGGATCTCGAGTCCAAGGACATCGCGGAGCCCACCAGGGGAAGCTCCGGAGGGGAGGGTGTCATTGACGTTCACGATCCCGGAAAAGTAGGAAACCATAAGATGGCCGCCGTCACCAACGTAGCGGCTCAGGTTGGCAGCGGCCTTGTCTCCCACCAAGTAGAGCGCCGGGGCCAGGACCAGGTCGTAGGCGGAGAGGTCTGCTTCGGGGTGCGCGAAGTCGACACTGATGCCACGGTTCCACAGCACTGAGTAGAAGGACTCAATCCGTTCGCGATGGTCGAGGTCGCTACTGGGGCGCCATTCAAGGTCCTGCGCCCAGAACGATTCGACGTCCCAAAGGATGGCCACCCTCGAGGACACGGTGGAGCCTTTGACCGGTGCGAGCTTTCGGAGGTCATCTCCCAAGTCCAACACCTCCCGCCAAATGCGGGTCCCTGTTCCGGCGTGCGGAAGCATGGCTGAATGGAATTTCTCCGCGCCGTAGCGCGACGCACGGAACTGGAAGAACATCACAGCGTCCGCGCCGCGGGCCAGATGGGAAAGGCTGTTGCGGGCAAGCTCGCCGTGGCGCTTGGCGATGTTCCTGCCCTGCCAGTTCACGGCACCAGTGGAATGCTCCATCAGCATCCATGGCCGGTTGCCTGCCAATGAGCGGGTGAGGTCGGCGTCCATCGCGAGGAGGACGTGATTGTCCGTGCGCTGGGCAACGAGGTAGTGGTCGTTCGCAACGATGTCCACTTCTTTGGCCCATGCCCAGTAGTTGGGGGACAGGCAGTTGGTTGCCATGAAGTTGGTAGTCACCGGCAGGTCCGGTGTGTACTTCTTGATGACATCCCGCTCGGCAACGAAGCACTGCAGCATGGCGTCCGAAGTGAAACGGTGGAAGTCCAGGCGCTGGGTCTGGTTGCTGACGCTGGCTGAAAGCCGTGGTGCATCAATTTCGTCCCATTCCCCGTACTTCTGACCCCAGAAGAGGGTGCCCCACGCTTGATTGAGTGCATCCAGGGTCCCGTACCGGTTGCGAAGCCAGTCACGGAAGGCCAAAACGGACTGCTCATCGTAGGAGTCGCTGACGGGTGCGCCGTATTCGTTGTGGACATGCCAGAGAACCAGGGCGGGGTGGGAGGCGTACCGGCGCGCGAGCTGTTCGGTGATGTTGGTGGCGGCGCGGCGGTACTCCGGCGAGCTGGGACTGGCCATGCCCCGCGATCCGATACCCAAGGTCACCCCTTCCCGGGTCACGGGCCGTGCCTGTGGGTACTTCTTCCAGAACCAGGCAGGGGGTGCTGCGGTGGGGGTGCCAAGGTCCACACTGATCCCCGCATCGGCGAGCATGTCCATGAGGTGGTCCAGCCACTCAAAGTCGTATTCGCCCTCACGAGGTTCCAGGAGGACCCAGGAGAAGATGCCGACGCTGACCAGGTTGATCCCGGCCTCTTTCATCAGCGCGATGTCCTCCGTCCAGACCTCGCGGGGCCATTGCTCGGGGTTGTAGTCCCCGCCGTAGCAAAGGCCTGCCGGGCGCTGGAGCCAAGGCGCCGCCGCGCGTTGGACGGCGGGGGCCTGCAGGACGTCTGTCATCGAGTGATCTCCTTAGAACTGTGTGCGCTCCCAGTAATATCACAGACAAATTCTCTGCACCACAGAGAAAACATTGTTGACATGGATCACAATGCTGTGAATTACTGGAACCGCTCACAGTCATGCGACTCCAGTTCGGATGAGCGGTGAAACCAGTCAGACCCATTCAGCTTTTCGACAAGGAGGACGAAATGCGCAAGTCATTTCGTGCAGGCGCCGTAGCCATGCTCGCAGCGGCCACTATGCTCGCCGCAGGATGTTCCGGAGGATCCACCGCCGGCAGCCAGGAATCTGCTGCCAGCGACCCCAACCAGAAGGTGGAATTGACCTACTGGGCCTGGGCCCCGAACCTGGACAAGGTGGTGGAGCTTTGGAATGAGAAGAACCCCAACATCCACGTGACCGTCAACAAGCAGGACGGCGGCGACCCGGCCGTCACCAAGCTGCTCACCGCCGTCAAAGCAGGCAGCGGGGCTCCGGACCTCATCCAAGCCGAATACCAGAAGATCCCCACATTGGTGGCAGCAGATGCCCTCGCCGACCTTTCGGGTACTGCCGCGAACGAAACCAAGAGCCACTTCCCCGAAGGCGTGTGGAACTCCGTGACCCTGGGCGGCGAGGCGCTGTACTCGGTTCCGCAGGACACCGGTCCGATGGTCTTCTACTACCGTGCTGACATCTTCGAGAAGCTGGGCATCGCAGTCCCCGCTACGTGGGAAGAGTACGCTGCAGCCGCCAAAGCTGTTCACGCAGCCGACCCCGAGGCCTACCTGGGAACGTTCTCGTCCAACGACGCCGGCTGGTTCACCGGCATGGCACAACAGGCTGGAGCTTCCTGGTGGGGCGTTGAGGGCGACGCCTGGAACGTCAAAATTGCCGAAGAGCCCACCCAGAAGGTGGCAGGCTACTGGGGTGGCCTCGTAGAAGAGGGCATCATCGACAACAAGCCCATGTACACACCGGAGTGGAACACTGCGCTCAACACCGGCAAGCAGGTTGGCTGGCTGAGCGCAGCGTGGGGTCCGGGTGTTCTTTCAGGCAACGCGGGTGCCACGGCGGGCAAGTGGAAAGCAGCGCCCATGCCGCAATGGGATGCATCCAAGCCATCCACAGGGAACTGGGGTGGCTCGTCAACCGCGGTCACCTCGCAATCCAAGAACCTGGACGCCGCGGCCAAGTTCGCCACTTGGCTCAACACTGATCCCGAGGCCGTTAAGGCCTTGGTCAAGGAGACAGGGATCTATCCCGCGGACACTGCGGGCGCCGAATCTTCGCTCACTGAGGCCCCTGCCTTCTTCTCCAACCAGCCGGATTTCTACAAGGTGGTGGGCGAGGCTGCGCAGAACGTGGGTTCCTTCACCTACGGCCCCAACGTCAACGTTGCCTACAACGCCTACAACGACCAGTTCGCCAAGGCCGCCCAGTCGAAGCAGAAGAGTGCTTTCCTGGATGCCGTCGCCAAGATGCAGCAGGTCACCGTCGAGGACCTGAAGAAGACCGGCTTCACCGTCAAGTAGCCGCCTCAGCTGCGGGAGGACGGACAAACGTCCTCCCGCAGCAACGCTCGTCAACCTCTTCGAAAACAAGGAAGTGCACCCGTGGCAATGACCGCAACCAAGCCCGGTCCGGCGGCCGGCAGAACATCCGAAACCCCCAGGCGGGCCAAGAATTTCAAGTCCCGGGTGCTCATCCCATACGCGATGCTCGCCCCGGGCATCGTCCTGTTCCTTGTCTTTATGGCAGCGCCCATCATCTACACGCTGGTGCTCAGCTTCCAGAAAAAGAAAGTCAGCGGCCTGGGCCTCGGGAAAGGTTCGCAGAGTACGGCTTTCGCCGGCCTGGACAATTACGTCGGTGCTCTGACGGATCCTGAGTTCCTGGGAAGTGTTCTTCGTGTCCTGACCTACGGGCTCATCCTTATTCCCTTGATGCTCGGCTTTGCCTTGCTGTTCGCGCTCCTTCTCGATTCCCGCCGCACCAGGGCAAGTAGCTTCTCTCGCACGGCGATCTTCCTGCCGTACGCGGTCCCGGCAGTGATCAGCTCACTCCTGTGGGGTTTCCTTTACCTGCCCGGTGTCAGCCCTTTCCACTTCCTGGCCCGCCAATTCGGCATGGAACTGCCCTCGCTGCTGGATCCCAACCTGGTCACGTTCGCCATCTGCAACATCGCCCTGTGGGGCGGCGTGGGCTTCAACATGATTGTCATGTACACCTCGCTCAAGGCAGTTCCCAGCGAAATCTATGAGGCGGCCAAGCTGGACGGCTGCTCTGAAATCCAGACCGCCATCAGGATCAAAATCCCCATCATTGCCCCTTCCCTTGTGATGACCGCGCTGTTCTCGATGATCGCAACGCTCCAAGTCTTCGCCGAGCCCACCACGCTGCGTCCGCTGGCCAACAGCCTTTCCACGAGTTGGTCCCCGCTGATGCTCGTTTACCGTGATGCGTTCACACGGAACGATGTCTTCTCAGCTGCCGCCACCAGCATCGTGATTGCCCTGGCAACCTTCATCATTTCCTTCCTGTTCCTGCGCATTGTGCAGAAGCGGGCCTTTGGACAGGAGAACTGACCATGACTGCCCTGGCTACGCCCCCGAAAAGCCGCCGCGCCCTTGCCACGTCCGGCAGGGCGGAGTACGCCAAGGAAAAGCCGAGCTATCTGTCCACCGGCATCCTGATCCTTGGTGCGCTCTACTGCCTGTTCCCCGTGGTCTGGGTGGTGGCTGCCGCCAGCAAGGACGGCACCGAACTGTTCTCCACCTTCACATTGGCGCCCAGTACGCATCTCTGGGACAACATTGTGGAGCTCACCGGATACCGCGACGGCCTGTTCTGGCGCTGGATGCTCAACACTGCCCTCTACGCGGGCGTCGGAGCCATCGTGTCAACGTGGGTGTCGGCGCTATCGGGCTACGTCCTGGCCAAATACGACTTTCCCGGCAAATCCGGGGTCTTCAAGGTCCTGCTCATGGGTGTGCTGGTCCCGGGCGTGATCCTGGCCATCCCGCAGTACCTGATGCTCGCCCAGGCCGGGCTCACCAATACTTACTGGTCGGTGCTCCTCCCCCAGATCATCAGCCCTTACGGCATCTACCTGGCCCGCATCTACGCTGCTGCTTCGGTTCCGGGCGATGTCATCGAGGCCGCGCGGACAGAGGGTGCCAAGGAAATGTACATATTCAACCGCATAGCCGTCCCCATGATGCTCCCGGGCCTGGTTACCATCTTCCTGTTCCAATTCGTGGCGATCTGGAACAACTTCATGCTGCCGTACATCATGCTTGGCGACGACCACCTGTTTCCCATCACGGTTGGGCTTAACGGGCTGCTGAACCAGGGGGCCTCCGCGCCCGCGCTCTATACCTTGGTTCTTGCGGGTGCCCTGCTATCCATCGTTCCGTTGGTGATCATGTTCCTTCTCCTGCAACGCTATTGGAAGGTGGATCTTGCCGCTGGCGCCGTGAAGGCCTAGCGATAGGTAGGCTGTGGTCATGACTCACGCCACCCCCAAGCCGCGGCCCAAGATCGACGATGTGGCCGCAGAAGCCGGCGTTTCCCGAGGTACTGTTTCACGGGTTCTCAACGGTGGGCACTGGGTCAGCCCGTCAGCCCTCGCGGCTGTCAACGCAGCCATCAAGAAGACGGGATACCGGGTCAATCCCCATGCCCGGAACCTTGCAACCAACCGGGCCAATTCCGTGGCTTTCCTACTCACCGAGACCCAGGAACGGCTCTTTGAAGACCCCAACTTCGCTGTGTTGATGCGCGGTGCGGCGGACGCGCTGGCAGTGCACGATATTCCGATGGTCCTGATCCTGGCCGGCACCGACGACGAACAGCGCCGCGCCACGGACTTCCTCACAGCCGGCCATGTGGATGGTGTCCTGCTGGTCTCCTCCCATGGAAGCCGGAAGGGCATCATTGCCGACATCATTTCTGCTGGTATTCCGGCGATCGCCTGTGGCGTTCCCTTGGGGTTCGAAAAGAAGATGGGCTACGTGTCGGCCGACGACTACGAGGGCGCCCGGGACGTTTTGCGTTACCTGCGCGACGGCGGTCGGCAGCGGATTGCTACCATCGCCGGCCCTGCGGACACTTCGGGTGGAACCCGACGCCTGGAAGCGTACCGCGACCACCATGGTGAAGGTGTTGATGAGGCTCTCATCGCCCAGGGCGACTACAGCCGTGAAAGCGGAGCGAAGGCGATGAGCGAACTCCTGGCCCGGGCAAAGGACATTGACGCCGTCTTCGCCGCGAATGACCTCATGGCGCTTGGCGCGATGGACGTACTACGTGAAGCCGGCCTAACAACTCCGGGTGATGTCGCCGTCGTCGGCTTTGACGACATCAATGACTCCCGGGAAACAGCGCTCACCACGGTTCGCCAGCCGTTCGATCGCATCAGCGAAGAGATGGTCCGCCTCCTGCTGGACGTCATCAGCGGCAAACGGCCGGCCGCAGTCACGATTCCCACGGAGCTGATCATCCGCGAAACGGCCTAGCCACGGCACCGAATAGGCTTGGAGCATGCTGAACCTGGTCCTTGGACTTCTTTTCGCGGGCCTCTTCCTCGCCTCCTACCAGTCGGATCGGCGGCGATTGCGCAACGGCGTCCTCTTGCTGGTGTCCGCGTGGTTTCTCCTGCAGGCGATTCTGGACTTCCTGATCGACTTGAACCCCTGGTTCGAATGGCTAAACCTCCTGGTTCTGGTGGTCCCCGTCGTGAGCATCTTCGTGTTCGCCGCCTTCCTGATCGCCAACGGAATCACGATGGTCCGCCGGGAAGGTCCGGGCATCACCAGCTTCCTCCCGATTGCCGTGGGACTCGCAGTTTTCCTGGCACCCGTTGTTGCTTTCCTTTTCGTTTTGAGCGGGCAACCCGTCCTGGCCGGTATCGCCGCCCTGGCGTTCTTCCTCTGCGCCTACCTTGGCTGTGCGTTCGTGGTGTTCCTTGGATACGCCTTGGTGTACTCGCGGATGCGTTTCAGTCCCAACCCGGCAGCTGTGATCGTCCTGGGTTCCGGCCTGATCGACGGCAAGGTCCCGCCGCTTCTCGCCGCGCGGTTGAACAAGGCCCTGGAAATCTACGACGGCGTCACTTCCGTCAGGCCTGTACTGGTGCCTTCAGGGGGCCAAGGCCCGGACGAACCCCGGCCGGAATCTGCGGCAATGAAGGAGTACCTGGTATCGAAAGGTGCCGCAGACGGCGACGTCCTGGAGGAAAACCAGGCCACCACGACCCGCGAAAACCTGGCATATTCCGTCGCGCTCCTGGCGGCAAAGGGCATCCACGGTCCGCTGCTGGTGTGCACCAACAACTACCACGTGCTTCGTGCGGCGCTCCTGTCACGTCGGCAGAAGATCGACGCGGAGGTGGTGGGTGCGCCGACGGCCAGATACTTCGTCCCCAGTGCTTTCCTCCGGGAGTTCGTGGCCGTGATGAGGGACAACCGCCTGACGAACATGGTGCTTTGCCTGCCGATGTTCGGGATTGCCCTGCTCATCACGGTGGCACTGGCGAACTCTTCCGTGGTTTAGCTACAGGTTGGGGCGTCCCGTGGTGAACGTGTGGTTCCACCGGGTCACGGCGCCCTCGGTAAAGACGTAGCCCTTCACGGGAACTGCCGTGACGTTCACCGCGCCGTCGGGCTTCCTGTAGGTCCCGGCAGCGATCACCTTGCCATCAATCACGTAGTTGACCCCCACCGCCGTGGGGATGGCGTAGGAGTCCTGTCCGCGACCGGGCTTGTCCGTAAACGTGACGGCTGCCGGCGTCGCGGTGTCGTAACTCAAACCGAAGCCCAGCGGCAGAAGGACGCCGCCGCCGTCGGCTGCTGGTATGTTGACCGGCAGTTTGCCGGCGGGGTTCACTGTGCCGGCGATGGCCCGCACCACCCCGTGGAAATTGACGTTCGTTGTCCCGTAGCTGTTCAGCACTGCCGCAGCTCCCGGAAAAACGCTGATGTCATAGGGATTACGGGTGGCGATGACGATGACGGGTTTGCCGGTCCCGGCGAGCTCGGCCACCATCTGTTGCTGGGCCGCGTTGGACGTGGCGTTGTACGAGGTGAAGACGACTGCGTCCACCTTGTTGGCCGCCGCTACAGCCCGCGCCCTATATGCGTTGGAGGGCGAACTCCCGTTTTCGTAGTCTTCGGTGACAGCAAATCCCTGGTCCTTCAGTTTGGGCCCTACCAGTTCGGGCCAACCTGAACCGGACCCCACCATCAGTACCGAAGTGCCCGGGGCCAGCGGCAACACGCGATCCTGGTTCCGCAGCAAGGTAACGGCGCGGTCCGAGATCTGGTTGGCCGTTGCCAGATTCCCTGCCGTGCCGACCAGACTGTCCACGCTGGCGGTATCCGTAAGGGGTTGCTTGAAGACTCCCCGCTTGACCTTCCATTCGAGGATCCGCCGGACGGATTCGTCGAGGCGGCTTTCGCTCAGTTCACCGGACCCGACGGCGGCGCGAACCCCTGCGAACGACGCGTCCACATCGGGGGAGTTCAGGAGGATGTCCGAGCCGGCCTGGATGGCTTTGACCGCTATTTCTTCCTGCGGCCACTCCGCTGCCATGGCTGCCATGTCCAAGGCGTCCGTGGTCACCAGGCCCTTGAACCCGAGTTCGTCGCGCAGCAATCCGGTCAGCACCTTGTGGGAAAGGGTTCCGGGCATTTCCGGATCGATGGCCTGGACGATGATGTGGGCTGTCATGACCATGTCCACGCCGGCATCGATGACGGCTTTGAACGGCTGAAGGTGCTTGTTCAGCGTTTCGCGGTTGTAGGTGACCGTGGGAAGGCCGTAGTGGGAGTCCACTGAGGTGTCGCCGTGTCCGGGGAAGTGCTTGGCGGCGGCTCCGACGTCCTGCGATTGCATCCCATTGATTTGCGCGACACCCAAGGAGCTGACAAGGGCGGGGTCCTCACCCATGGAGCGGATTCCGATGACCGGGTTGTCGGGGTTGGAGTTCAGGTCAAGCACCGGGGCGAAGTCCACGTTGATGCCCATGGCACGCATCTCAGACCCGAGAATCGTTCCCTGTGCCTGGGCGAGGTCCTTGTCCGCCGTGGCGCCGAGGGCCATATTCCCGGGGAGGACTGTGGCAGGGGGTCCGATGCGTGCAACGGGGCCGCCTTCCTGGTCGATGGTTACCGCCAGGGGAATGCCGTTTCCGTCAGCTCCCATCGCCCGTTTCTGCAGGCCGTTGGAAAGTCCCGCGACTTGCCGGGGGTTGTTGGTGTTGCCGGACCACGCGAAATAGAGGACGCCGCCAAGGTTGTACTTTTCCACCACTTCGCCGGGGGTGTTAACGCCGTACCGTTCCTGGTTGCTTGCCGCCATGGACGTGTCATCCGCGGACGAGCCGTAGACGTGGGTCCAGGTCATCTGGCCGATCTTTTCGTCCAGGGACATTCCCGCAATCAGTGCCTCGATGTCCGGTGCGGTGCTGGCCGCCGTCGTGGGTTCCGCCGTGCGTTCCGCCGTGGTGGGCACGGCCGCAACCGCGGTGCCTGCGGTCGTCATGAGCAGTACTGTGGTGGCCGCCGTCAAGAGGGTAGTTCCTTTTCCGGGCATCTGCATTCCGATCGGTTAGTGGAGCTGCGATGTATTTACGGGATAAGTCATGTATATGACAAGAAAGTAGATTTGTCTCCAAAGGGAGGGTCGGCGCGGGGATTGCTCTCCGTATAGAGTCGTCTGCATGTTCGAACTCGTAGCTCCCGACGTGTCCTTCCATCAGTCCTTCATTGAGTCCCACGGCGAATGGGACGGCGCCCACCAGGACGGCGCGGGACTGTTCCCGGACGACAACGTCAGCACCCGGGAAGGCTTTGCGGCATGGGTGAAACGGCTGACCGATGCCGAGCATGCACCCGAGAAGGACGGCATTGTTCCGTGCACCTACCGCTGGATTATCGAGGGCGAAAGGTATGTGGGAGCCATTGCCTTCCGTCACTACCTCACCCCGTACCTCCGTAACTCCGGGGGCCACATAGGCTATGGCGTGCGGCCGTCCGATCGGGGGAGGGGAGCGGCGTCGTGGGCTTTGCGGGAGGTCTGTGACCGGTTGTCGGTGCAGGGGGAGCCGGAACGCGTCCTCCTGACCTGTGATGACGCCAACGAGGCTTCCGCCAAGACAATTGAGCGCTGCGGCGGAGTGCTTGAGGACGTTCGAACCGGAACGGACGGCCGCGACTTCCGGCGCTACTGGATCGAGATCCCGGCGACCCTGAGCTGAACCGAGGGCTTGTTCACCCTCCCGTCATCCGCCGCTGTTAGGCTGCCCGGCACTACCCGGCTGACCAGGAGGACCGCATGACGGAGGCAAACCCACTAGCTGCATCGTTGGACAATTGGTGGGTCAGGGACAACCTGCGCGAAACCATCGATCATCTGGTGGAAATGGGTTACACCATCAGCGGTGGCCAAGGCGAAGACCCGGACCTCATCGATCCCGGTGGATCAGCGGTGGAAACATGGCACGAGGATTATCCGTACAAAGAGCGGATGACCCGTGACGAGTACGAGATCGAGAAGTACCGGCTCCAGATCGAACTGCTGAAGTTCCAATACTGGGGCCAGGACCTTGGGCTGAAGCACGTGATCGTCTTCGAGGGACGGGACGCCGCCGGCAAGGGTGGAACCATCAAACGCTTCACCGAGCACCTCGACCCGCGCTCGGCCAGGACGGTGGCGCTCGCCAAGCCATCGGACCGCGAACAGGGCCAGTGGTACTTCCAGCGCTACATTCAGCACCTGCCGACTGCCGGGGAGATCGTCATGTTCGACAGGTCCTGGTACAACCGGGCCAACGTGGAGCGCGTCATGGGTTTCTGCAACGAGGATGAGTACAACACGTTCATGGGCCAGGCGCCGGTGTTCGAGAAGATGCTGGTGGACGCAGGCATCCACGTGACCAAGTTCTGGTTCTCCGTGACCCGCCAGGAACAGCGGACACGTTTCGCGATCCGCCAGATCGACCCCGTCCGTCGCTGGAAACTCTCGCCCATGGACCTCGCGTCACTGGATCGTTGGGAAGACTACACAGAGGCCAAGGAAAAGACGTTCCTGCACACCGATTCCGACCATGCGCCCTGGATCACCGTCAAATCCAACGACAAGAAGCGCGCCCGCATCAACGCCATGCGCTTCTTCCTCAACCAGTTCGACTACGCGGATAAGGACACCTCGGTCGTTTACGACGCCGATCCGCTCATCCTCCGCCGCGGCCGGGACGCCGTAGGCGACTAAACAGGACCCGACGTCGGCACTCACCCGAGTGCCGACGTCGGGCGTTCCGCATTTTCCTGAAAGTTCCGTTACATTCTTCTCACTGCTGGACATTAACTGGTTATGAGGGTGCAGGCGGAGCAAGGAGATCGCGTGGAGATGGCCCGGGAGAAGCACTTCCTGGCAGTCCATGCTGCCAGCCACGACAAGGTGTACCGCTATCTCCGCAGGCGCTGTGAAGGGGCGTCGACGGCCGAAGATCTGTGTGCGGAAGTCTTCCGGATCGCTTGGGAAAGATCGCAGCAGGACCAGGATTTGTCTGTGCTGATGATGTTCGGGATCGCCCGGAACGTCCTTCGAAATCATCAGCGCTCCGCGATGCGCTCGCAGAACCTCGCCCAACGGTTGGAGGGAGAACGGCCGCGGCCGGTGGATTCCGACGACGGCGCGGTGCAGGAGGCTTTGGAGCAGCTTAAGCCGGACGAGCGCGAAGTCCTCCTGCTGACCTACTGGGACGGGTTCACCTCCGCCGAGATTGCGGCCCTGCTCAACCTTCCTGCGACAGCCGTCAGGATGCGCCTGCACAGGGCACGGAAACAACTGGGCGCATTGCTTGGAACAGATCGAGCCGCAGAGGATGTGCAGCGATGAGCAACAGGGAGATGTCACCCGGGGAACGCTTGGCCGCAACGGACCCGGCTCTGGCGGTCAGTGAAGAGGAGCTGGCACGGAGCCGGGAAAAAAGCCTGGCGGTCGTGGGTACTGAGCGCAGCCAACCTGCGGTGGGTGGTCCCATCGACGTATTCAACAGACGGCCCCGTAAACGGTCCCGGCCGGTGGCGGGGTTTGGCTTGGTGGGGGCGGTGGCCGCAATTGCTGTCGGCTTCTTCGTGGCAGGCTCAATGGGTTTCCCAATGCCGGAGCAGGCGACGCCGGCCATTTCGCAACCTGCAACTTTGGAGTCGGGCGCCCCGTTGCCTGAAATTACAGGGATGCGGATGCCGACGTTCGGCAACCACATCGTCACGGGCAGCAACGGTCACAAGGCCGCCGTGGCCAACGACCCGGAAGCAGACTTCCACATGGATGCGGCCAATGGGGGAAAGCTGGGCCTGAACGGCGCTGGGTGCATTGTCGGCACCTATCCCGACGGCAGCGAGGGTGCGCTCATCTTCCCCGCAGGAACACAGGTCACTGGGACGGGGGTGATCCTGCCCGACGGGACCACCATCACCATTGGACAGGACTTCGCCTTCGGCGGCGGCCTCTCGCCCACCGACGTGGACCCTGGCGAATGCGCCCCCAGAGGGTCGGCCTTCCTGGTTCAGAGTTGGAAGCCGGGTCCGTAAATTTTTCATACCTCCCGGACCGAGGCAACCCCCGACGTCGGCACTCAAGTTGAGTGCCGACGTCGTACTCCCTAGTCGGTGGCTTCTTCCTCCACGGGGTCCTTCAGCAGCAGTGCCGTGCCTTGGAACGGGCGGAGTTCGAGGAAGAAGCTGCAGAGGTCATCGACCTGGCTGATGTCCTCGCCGCTGAACAGGTCGTGGACAGCCGCGCCCGGAACAAGGTGTGAGGACTGAATGCTGCCCGCGATGTCCTGGTCCGAGAAGTTCAGGACCGTGACTTGCAGTGCATCGTCAGCGAGCTGGTTCACCAGGACCAGCAATCCCTTGTTCGACACGTCCGGCACGTCCAGGAGTGTGCTGGTGGCAATCCCCGACTCTTCCCGAACCGCGAGGATCTGCTGGAGCCGCCGCGCATAGGAGTTGGAGTCCTTCAGCTGCTCGGGAAGTGGACCGTAGAGGCTCCGGGCCCGAGGCATCCCCGCCAGCGAGGTTGTAGCGTCCGGGCTGGTGCCCATCAGGTCGTGGGCGCCACGGTTAATCCAACGGGTATCGCCCTGCGAGGTCAGCTCGCCCACTGTCTGGCGGTCCAGCGCCGTGACACCGGTGAGATCCCAGCCGGACAAAGCGAAAACGCCCGGTTGAAGTGCGTTGTACATGGACAGGAGCACGTGCGCGTCCAGCACCTGCGATTCCTGCTCGGGAGTGATGGCATCCGGGTCTTTGACGCCCAACGCCGCCATCAGGAAACTTACCGTGGTGCAGGCTATGCCGTTCGTGGTGAAGACGGCGTTGTAGGGCCCGTTCTCACCCGTGAGGCGTTCACGCATGGTTGTCTGGACCTTGTCGGCAACCTCCGCGCCCGTCAGCTCTTCGCCGCCGAGCTCGAAGATGTCGTCCCGGTGCCCGGCCGCGAAGTGAAGCAGCTCGTAGGTGAGTTCGTCGTGGTTCTGGAGTGCGTGGACCAATGAGGCCTGGTCCACGCCGATCTCCATAGCCAGCTTGAGCGTAAGGCGGAGGAACTCGGTGTCGCCGGTGACCAGCGCGTAGTGGTAGGCGGGCCTGGTGATGAAGTCGTAGGAGAGGTCCGGGCCGGACTCAGACTGGGACTTGATGTCATCAATGGTGAGGTTGAGCTCCTGGAAGGAGAACCCGCCCACCTTGCGGATCATCGAGCCGATCAGCTGGTTGGCTGCCTCCGACAACGGGTGTCCTTCGGACCAACCCGGCTCTTCCTCCGCGCTCTTCTCAACGCCAAGGAAGCCGTTGGCGTCAAGGCGCAGGGCACCGGTGCCGAGGTCCAGCAACGAGTGCAGGGCATCGCCCACCACCAGGCGCATGCCGGCGAAGGTGGGGTCCAGCCAGTTGATGGAGGGCTGGCCGGACTTGAAGTAGTGGAGGTAGACCCAGCGGCGCTTCTTGCCTGTGGTGTCAATGATCGGCTTGGTGGCACTCCAGTTGGTTTCCTTGACCCCGGGTTCGTAGAAAATCACGCGCTGGAGCCGGCCGATGATATAACCCGCCTCTTGGAGGGCCTTCTCCGCCTCGGGGCTGATGTTGACAGAGTCCTGGTTCTCCGGGACGTCCGGCAACAGGTGCCAGTCTTCTTCGGGGATATCCACCATGTGATAGATGCCGGGGTAGTCCCGGAAGTTCATCTCTGCCAGCCGGAAGTCGGCGCCCTTGCCTGTGTGGCCGGGAACGATGTCGTCAATGACCGTGCCGCCGTGGTCCACGGCGACCTCACACATCTGTCGGAACTCCTCCTCGGTGCCGAAAGCGGGATCGATCGCCATGGAGATCCGGTCAAAGTGCCCGTCAACACTGGGTGTTTGCGACCAGCCGCTGATGCCGCCGGCCAACTTCACAGGCCCTGTGTGCAGTCCGCGGATGCCGATTTCCCGGAAGGCATCCCACAGTTCCGGGTCACCGAGTGCCGACAGGAAGGACTGACCGTCCTTGGTGATGAAGGACAGCGGATACGCCGTGAACCAGACGGGCGCGCGCTCCACAGCTGCCCGGGGATTGGGCCTGGCATACGAGTTCTGCCACATGCTGGCCTGCCCGGAAAGCTGCCGTGCCATGGTGTTGGCGTCCCCCAGCATCGACTGGTTGCGCAGCCAATCCACATACGTTTTGTTAAGGCCGTCGAATTCCAGCGACGGACGGGCCGCGAAGAACTGCCGACGCCGGGCAATGGGCCTCAGCGCCTTGGGGCGGGCGGGGTAGAACTGCTCGTCGAAGGTGATCTCGGGCTCAGGTGATTCGGTAACCGCTTCCTGTACTTCTTCCTGCGTTCCGTTGTGATCAGAGCCGACTTCTGCCGCGCTCTCGTTGACTACAGGCTCCCGCACAGCATTCTCCTTTACGCGGTCGCCGCTCCAGCGCCGACCTTCCGAGGGGGTCATTCAAGAGGTCACGTACCCGGGCGTACCCGGCGTAATCATGCTAAGCATCCTTGGCAGCTGTTTGTCGACCTCGGGGAGAAGTGAGTCGTTCCGGTTGAGGCTCGACGGCGGACGGCGACCACAGGATCCAGCCCGGACTTTGGAGTTACTCCTGCAACCGTGGTTCACATTCGAACGGCCCACGCACCCTTCAATTTCCGGGATTGCTGGCGCATACTTTCGGGCATGGCTGACCCCCGCGTTGACAGCTACATCGAATCCCTGCCGGAATGGCAGCAGGCAATCTGCCAAGCAGTCAGGGAGTTGGTGCTCGCCGCAGATCCGGACGTCCAGGAAACCATCAAACGCACCGTCCAGCCGTATTTCGTCCTGGACGGCAATATCTGCGCCCTCCTCGCGGCCAAGGACCACGTCAACGTATTCCTTTATGACGGTGGCATTGTCCCGGACCCCCAAGGCATCATCACGGCCGGACACAACAACAAAACGGCCCGCACCGTCTCCTACCGCGAGGGTGAGGCAGTGAACGTCCAGGCACTTGGTGACATGTTCAGGGCCATCATCGCCAATAACCGTGCCGGTGGCTGGCGAAAGATCAAAGCCATCCGGCCGCCCGAAGCCACGCAATAGCGTCCGACTACGAACTGGATCGTGGCACGTTCAGTTCCTCCTGGGATCACCGACCCGAATCGTTCAAGCCGCCGCCCACATCACCCCGCTCCCGTCCCGTTGAACGTGAGGCCGAGCAACGCGTTTTCGGTGACTTCGGGCAGTGCGGGGTGGATCCAGTATTGCTTGGCGGCGAAATCGCGCACGTCGAGGTCGAAGGCCAGGACGGTGATCATCTGTTGGATGAGGGTGGACGCCTGGGGCCCCATGTAGTGGGCGCCGAGGAGTTTGCCGGTGTCGCGGTCGGCGATGAGTTTGCAGATCCCGATGGTGTCTTCCAAAGCCCACCCGTATGCGACGTCTCCGTAGTCCTGGATTTTGACGGTCACGTTGTAGCCGTTTTCGTGGGCTTGGGCTTCGGTCATGCCCACGGTGGCGATTTGCGGGTTGGTGAACGTGGCCGAGGGAACATGGTCGTGCGGCATTTTTCGGAGGTTGTCCGGGTTCAGTAGATTGTGGCGCACGGAGCGCATCTCAGCGTTGGCGACGTGCTTGAGCATGTACGGGGAGGAGACGTCACCAAGGGCCCAGACACCTGGCGCGGAGGTTGACCGGCCGTATTCGTCCACCTTGATGCGGCCATTCCCGGTCATCTCGATCCCGCCAGCGGCCAGGTTCAGTAGGTCCCCGTTGGGGATGCGCCCCGTGGCAACCAGCAGGACCTCCCCCGTCGCTGAGGTGCCGTCGTCGAGCCTGACTGTTATGCCGTGGTCTGTCTGCTCGGCACCTATGGTGGTCCGGCCAGGCCGGATGTCGAAGCGTTTGGCGGCCAGGGCGTTGAACCGGTCGTGGAGGTCGTGGTCCAGATGCCGCAGGAGCGTCGAGCGGGGAATGATGGTGACGTCGCTGCCGAGGGCGTCGAACACGTGGCCGAACTCCATGGCGATGTAGCCCCCGCCAATGATCACCAAGGACTTGGGCAACTCCGGCAGCCGCATGATGTCCTCGTTGGTGTAATACCGCACGCCTGAAGCCGCGATGGCATCGGGAATCATGGGCCTGGAGCCGGCGGCGATGACTATCTGGTCACCTGAGATGGTTTCTTGGTGGGCGCCGTCGCCTATACGCAGAGTACGTTCTCCGACGAAGACGGCGTGGTGGTCGTAGACGTCGATGTTGGGACTCCGCGGGCCACGGCGGTAATCCTCGCCTGAAGCGGCAATGGGGTCTATCCGCTTTTCAAAGATCCGGTTGACTATGCCCGGCCAATCCACGGAGTTGACCTGGGCGTCGAGGCCCAGTTGCTTGGAGTCAGCAATGTCCAGTGCGGTGTCGGCAGTGTGAACGTACATCTTCGACGGGATGCAGCCGACATTCAGGCAGGTGCCGCCGAACGTCCCTTCTTCGATGATCGCGATCGACCGGTCTTCGAACTCCGGTCCGGGAATCGAGTTCCCGGACCCGGTGCCGATGATGATCAGATCGTAGTGCCGGTCCACGGCGATGTCGCTGGCAGCGGTGTCCATTTGGTGATCCTCACTCTGGGCTTCTTTCCACCCTAGTGAACCGATGGCGAATGGACCGGGGGATCGCGCGCCAAGATCCGGTCACGTACAGTGAACACCCACGCCCCACCCAGCGCAGGAGAACCATGAAAATCGTCGTCATCGGTGGCAGTGGCCACATCGGCTCGTTCCTCGTTCCCAGGCTGGTGCGCGGGGGACACGAAGTGGTCAACGTCAGCCGCGGCACCAGTACGCCCTACACGGATTTCCCCGAGTGGCAGCACGTCCACCAGGTCACCGCGGACCGTGCGCAGGAGGACCGGGAGGGCACTTTTGGTGACCGGGTCGCGGACTTGAGTGCCGACGTCGTGGTTGACCTGCTGTGTTTCACGCTCGAATCCGCCACCGCCCTGGTGAACCGTCTTCGGGGCGAGGCGGGGCATCTGCTGCATTGCGGGTCCATTTGGCGTTACGGCGCGAGCCGGAAGCTGCCCATCTCAGAGGGCTCGCACTCCACCGCGGAGCCGCTGGATGAATACGGTATCCAAAAACGCGACATCGCACGGATGCTGAAGGAAGAAACGGCCGACGGCGGTTTGGTCACCACGTCCCTGCACCCCGGACATATCGTAGGGCCGGGCTGGCATCCGGTTGGCCCGCTGGGGAATTTCGATCCCTCGGTGTGGGAAAAGATCTCCGCCGGACAGCCCCTCCAGATTCCGGGTGGGGGCACGGAGCTGATGCACCATGTGCATGCAGACGACCTCGCCCAGGCGTTTGAAAAGGCCATCGACCGGCGTGAGGCGGCGGCCGGGGAGGACTTCAACATCGTTGCTCCATCCGCCCTGACTGTTCGCGGCTACCTGGAGATTGCGGCGTCGTGGTTCGGTCAGGAGCCACGCTCGGACATGGTCAGTTGGGACGACTTCCGGGGGACGACGACGCCGGAACACGCGGACACCAGCTGGGCCCACCTCTCCCGCAACCACTGCGTCAGCATCGAAAAGGCCAAGGCACTGCTGGGCTATGCGCCAAGTTATGAACCGGAACAGGCTGTCCGAGAGTCCGTGCAATGGCTCATCAGGAACAACAAGCTGCACGTTGAGAGCCCAATCATGGCCTAAACCCGCCCACGCCCATGTACAACCCGTGCCCCAACCCCGAAGCTTAAGTAGCAAAAGGGGGAGCTGCATGGCTAAGACACCACGCCTCAACGTGACCGACAGCTGGCTGGATCACGCGTTCTTCGTCCTGGGCGGTGCGGCGACTGTTTGGCTTGCTTTCCTGTTGGTGGGCGAAAGCTTCCAGCTGGGGTGGGGCCAGATCTGGTTCTACATCCTCTTCTGGGCGTTCCTTGCGTACTTGCTCTTGCCGCGGCTGCACCGCATCCTCACCACGATCTACGTTCCCGGCTATTTCATTGGGCGCGCCAGGACCAGCGACGGACTGCTGGGCGATCCCGTGAACGTAGCGTTATTGGGCGCCGAACCCCAGATCCACGCCATCATGCGGGCCGCCGGCTGGACGAAGGCGCACGACGTCACGCTGCAGAGCAGCCGCCGCATCATCAGTTCGACGATCTTCCGGCAGAGCTACACCGAAGCCCCGGTGAGCCCCCTCTACCTGTTCGACCGCCAGCAGGACTTCGCCTACCAGCAGGAAGTGGACAACAATCCGGGCAAACGTCACCACGTCCGGTTCTGGCGCTGCCCCGAAGGGTGGCTCCTCCCGGGAGGGCACAAAGTGGAATGGCTCGCCGCCGGAACCTACGACCGCAGCGTCGGCTTCTCGCTCTTCACGCTGCAGATCACGCACAAGATCGAGCAGAACACCGACGTGGAACGGGACCATATTGTCTCGACAGTTTCGGCTGCGTCGCCGGCCGTTGAGGTGCAGGTCATCGAGGACTTTTCCACGGGTTACCACTCGCGCAACGGCGGCGGCGATTCGATTTCCACGGACGGCGACCTTCCCATTGTCGACGCCCGCAACGTCCGGGCTCCCACCGATCAGCTGCCTCGTCAGACGGACAGCCGCGACAGGCGTCCTGCGCCAACCATGGTGGGCGCAGCATTGGTTGTAGCGAGGTCATTGTCAGCCTTCGTGCTGGCCTTCATCCTGCTGGCCTCGGGCGGTGACGTTGACGGCATCACTTTTGATGACGGTTCAACAGACCCACAAACCACGACGGCGGCACTGGTCACCGTGGCGGTTGTGGTGCTGCTCTTCGGACTCGGCGAAGTATTCCTTGCGTGGCGGATCTTCCTGGGCAGCAATGGTGCCCGTGTGATTGCGATGGGCCTGAGCTCGATCTCCATCCTGGCCCAAGCGGTCGACTACTCCACGGGGAGCGCCAACCTCACGCTCGAAGCCGGCCTGTCCGGTCTGGCAACGGACATCCTGGTGCTCCTGGCGTTATCCAGCCAACGGGCCCGCGTGTACGCCAAACGGCAGCGGGTTCCAGCGGTCCCGGCGTCCGTCGTTGGGCGGCGCGTGCCTTCCTGACGGTGAGTGCCGCCGTCGGACGTTGCTGCCCCGCTACGGCGTTGCTGGGCAACGACGGAAAAGCGGGGCAGCAACGAAGAAACGCTAAGCCGTACTTGGTGGCCGATTCGGTCACCAAGTAATGTCAATAGACTGGCTGGGCCCGCCATGTCCACCATGCCGGGTCCGAACACTGAATTGGGGACCCACGTTTTGACTGCAGAAAATCCGAAAATCACCGTTGTTGTGCCTACCTACAATGAGCGGGAGAACTTGCCCGTTCTTGTTGCCCAGCTCGATGCACTTGGGATCACGAATCTCAATGTCCTGGTGGTGGATGACAATTCTCCTGATGGCACCGGGGCAGTGGCTGACCAACTGGCATCGGATTCCACGGGCAGCGTGTCCGTCCTGCACCGTAAAGAAAAAGATGGGCTGGGCAGGGCTTATGTCGCGGGAATGACCAAGGCCTTGGCCGAGAACTCGGACATTGTCATCCAAATGGACGCAGACCTCTCCCACCCCGTCTCGGCCATCCCCACGATGCTTCACCGGATCCGCACCGCCGGCGCCGCGCTGGTCATCGGCTCGCGCTATGTCGCTGGCGGGTCTACGGCGGCGGAATGGCCGTGGCACCGCAAGGCACTCTCGGCTTGGGCCAACTTTTATGTGGGTGCGATCCTGGGCTTGAAGGTCAAGGACGCAACGGCGGGCTTCAAAGCCTGGACGGGTGATGCCTTGAGCCGGATTGACGTCGCAACCGTTCGCAGCGACGGCTACTCATTCCAGGTAGAGATGAACCACCGGGCCGTCCGTCAAGGACTGAAGATCGCCGAGGTACCTATCCACTTTGAAGAACGCGTGGAAGGTGCTTCCAAGATGAACCTCCGCGAGCAGTTGGAGTCCGCGCTCACGCCGTGGAAGCTTCGCTTTCAAAGGTAGGGCGGCCGGCGCTAAGGTGAGTGCCGCCGTCGGACGTTGCTGCCCCGCTGGTCCGTTGCTGGGCAACGACGGAACAGCGGGGCAGCGACGGAGAAGGGCTAGGCGGTGACGGCCAGGGCGTCGATCTCAACCAGCATGACCTCGTGCGGCAGGTCCACGAACACCGTGGTGCGGCTCGGCAGCTGGCCGGAGGGGACGTTCTCGCGGATGAACTCGCCGTAGACCTCGTTCATGGCGGCGAAATCGTCGCGGGTGGTGAGGTAGACGCGGAACATGAGGACGTCTTCAACGGAGGATCCGCCGGCTTCGAGGATGGCCTTGACGTTGTCCAGGGTGCGACGGGTCTGCACACGGACGTCCCCTTCGCCGATGTACTGGTTGGTGGCGGGGTCCATGGGGCCCTGGCCGGAAACCTGGAACATGCCGCCCTTCTTGATGCCCTGCGAGAATACGTGCGCCGGGGCGGGGGCGTTTTCGGTCAGTACTACGGTCTTTTCACTCATGCTGAGTTCCTTTCGTGGCTGATCCAGCCGAGGTCGTTGGAGATGGCCTCGGTGCTGGCTTTGAGGTCGGGCAGCAGCTCAAGCAGGCCTTCATAGCTGAGCATCACTACCGGTACCGAACAAGATGCTGCGGCTACGACGGCTCCGCTGGCATCGCGGATGGGGGCCGCGATGCAGTGCACGAACGCTTCGTGCTCGGCGTTGTCGTGGGCCCAGCCCTGTTCCTTGACCCGCTCGAGTTCGGCCAGCAAGGCCTCCGGCGAAGTCAAAGTGTTCTCGGTAACTTTGATGTAGTCCAGCCCTGCCGCGATCTTTTCCTGCCGGCTGCGCGGCATGTCGGCGAGGAGGACTTTGGACACGGCGGCCGAGTGCAGCGATGCAGTCAGGCCGATGCGCGAGTACATGCGGACGGGGTGGTGCGACTCGAACTTGTCGATGTACACCACCTCGCTCCCTTCGAAGGCGGCGAGGTGCACAGTGTGCCCCGTTTTTCCGTTGAGCTCGGCCAGGTGCGGGTGCGCTACCTGGCGGATGTCCCGTTGTTCCAGTGCCAGCGAGGACAGTTCGAACAGCTTGGAGCCGAGCATGAAGCGCTGGTCCTCGTCGCGGACCACGAAGCGCTTCTCTTCCATGGCGTGCAGGAGCCGCATCACGGTGGTTTTGTGCACGGCGGCCTTGGACGCGAGTTCGTCCAGGGTTGCGGGTTTGGCGGCGAGTTCGCCGAGCAGGTCGATGGCCCGCATGAGGCTCTGGCTCAAGGTGTCACGCTCCGTTTGCTGAATTGTCCGTCTTCAACATGGATAGCAGCCCAAGCGTCATCCGAAGAATCGAGGATGGCTGCGAGCTGGGCGGCGTCGGGGAGCGGGCCGCGGTCGCCGTGGACGGTCAGGGTGCAGGCGGCGGCAACGTGGCCCCTGCGCAGGCTCTCCTTTTGGCCGAGTCCGAACAGCATGCCGCTGAGGTATCCGGCGGCGAACGAGTCGCCGGCCCCTACGGGCTCGACGACGGCAACGGACAAGGCGGGCACCTCTTCCCGGGTGCCGCCTGGCTCAGTGTCCGAACGGGTGAGCGCGATGGCACTGATGGCCTCGTTCTTGATGACCAACACGTCCGGATCCGGCATCATGTGGCGGAGTTCGGCTTCGTCGGTGGTGCCGAAGGCATGCTCGGCCTCGTCCTTGCCCACGAGCACGACGTCGGCGAGGTTCGCCAGGCGCTGCAGGACGGAGTGGTCCTGGCCGGCCCACAGGGCGGAACGCCAGTTGACGTCGAAGCTGATGGTCCGCCCGTTCCGGGGTGCGGTCAGGACGGCTTCCAGCAGCGAGAGGCATTCGGGGGATAGGGCCGCGGTGATCCCGCTCAAATGAATAAGCGCTGCGTTCTCCAGCAGTGAGGACACGTCAGGGTTGGAGAGCGTGTCGCGTCCCATCGCTGAGGCCGCAGATCCTTGCCGGTAGTACAAAACCGAACTGCCGCCGTCGGACGCCGAGTCCTGGGCAGGCACTTTGACGTACAAGCCGGTGGGGCGCACGGGGTCAATCTCGACGCCGGAAACCCCGACGTAGTGGTCGCGGAGTTCGTCCAGGATGCGGGTGCCGAAGCCATCGTGGCCCACACGGCTGACCCAATGCGTGTCCAGGCCCATGGCTGCCAGGCCCATGGCGACGTTGGATTCGGCGCCACCAATCCCGAAGTGCAGTTCGCTTGCCAGGTGCAGCGGAACGGCATTGACAGGGGTAAGCATGGCCATGGTTTCGCCAACGCATACAGCTGAAAGCATCGTTCTCCCGCACTTGTTTGTGCCGCCAGGCGGCCTTGACTCTCGATCCGCCACCATGTTAGACATATCACCATCAGCTTTGCAACCAGCGTTGCAAAATACGCAACGCACGAACAAGCGGTCACCATCCCGCAGCCGCACTAACGCAGCACCGCGAAGGGAACGAAACGCGTGAACACCTCCGAAGCCATCTCGGCCTCCGCCGTGGCATCCTTGGCCGAACGCCGCCTCGACTGGCGCCACAAAGCCGTGCCGGCAAGCGAAAACGGGACCACCCACGCCGATTTCCTCGCCGCCAAGCACACACTGGCAGACCTCCAGACCCCGCTGCTGACACTCGATGCCGACGCGCTCACGGCCAACGCTGACCGCCTCGCGAACTGGTGCGCCGAAAAGGGCGTGCTGCTCGCCCCGCACGGAAAGACCACCATGGCCCCGCAGCTCTGGGCCGAGCAGCTGAACCGAGGCGCATGGGGCATCACACTGGCCAACTTCGCGCAGCTCCGCGTCGCCCGTGAGTTCGGTGTCCGGAACCTGCAACTCGCCAACAGCCTCACGGACCCACGGGCCATCGAGTGGGTCGCTGCCCAGGGCTCCACGATCTTGTCCTGGATCGACTCCCTGGGAACTGTCGACGTCATCAACCGGACCCTGGCCGGTAGCGATTCCGTGCTGGATGTCCTGGTGGAACTCGGCGCTCACGGCGGCAGGACCGGGGCCCGCGGTGTGGACGCTGCCATGGAGGTGGCCCGCGCCATTGCTGCCTCGCCCAACCTGCGCCTGGTGGGGGTCAGCGGCTACGAAGGCTCGCTCGCGCACACAGCGGACGACGCCGGACTGGCCGCCGTTCGCGGGTACCTCGCCCAGATGCGGCTGCTTCACGAGAACCTGCTCGCAGACGGGTTGTACGGCAGCGATTCCGTGATCCTCACGGCCGGCGGGAGCGCGTACTTCGACGACGTGGTGGCGGTCCTGTCCCCGTGCATCAGCGAGGGCTCGCCGTCCGCAGGCAAGCGCGTGGACCTCATGATCCGCAGCGGTGCCTACATCATCCACGACGACGGCTTCTACCGCGGAATCTCCCCGTTCTCCCGCGAAGGTGGTCAGCCGTTTACGGCCGGAATGCACGGTTGGGCGCGCGTCGTATCCCAGACAGAACCCGGCCTGGCCATCCTGGATGCCGGCAAGCGGGACCTCCCCTTCGATGAGGGCCTGCCCGAGCCGCAGCTCATCGGACCCGTGCTTGGCGGCGCCATGGAACCCCTGGTTGACGCAGAAATCACCTCGGTCAACGATCAGCACTCCTTCATGACCTTTGATCCCAAAACCACCACCGTGCGTCCCGGCGACGTGGTGTGCCTGGGCCTGTCCCACCCGTGCACCGCGTTCGACAAATGGACCATCATCCCGGTCCTCGCGGGCGCTGCATCCGCAGACAGCACAGGTGACCAAACCGTCGTCGACCTTATCCACACCTTCTTCTAGGACGCCATGAAGACCCTGATCAGCAATGCCACGTTGGTGGACGGCAGCGGAGCCGGCCGCCGCCCTGCCGACGTCTTGTTGGACGGTCCGGTGATTGCCAGGATCGCCGACGCCGGAAGCCTCACCGCAGCGGAAGCGGACCGTGTCATCGATGCCATGGGACTGGTCCTCAGCCCCGGTTTCATCGACATGCACGCGCACTCGGACCTGCAATTGCTGGTCAACAGGGAGCACTACGCCAAGCTCAGCCAAGGCGTCACCACGGAACTCCTCGGCCAGGACGGGTTGTCCTACGCGCCGGTGGACGACGCCACGCTGGCAGGTGTCCGGGAGAAGATCGCCGGTTGGAACGACAACCCGGCAGGCTTTGACTGGAACTGGCGAAGCGTGGGGGAGTACCTCGACCGGCTCGACGCAGAAGAAGACGGTGGCCGCATCGCCACCAACGCCGCCTACCTGGTACCTCAAGGAACCGTCCGGGCCATGGTGATGGGCTTCGCCGAGGGTGATCCCACGCCGGAGCAACAGCAGCAGATGCAGGACCTCATCCGCACGGCGATGCAGGAAGGTGCCGTGGGCATGAGCTCCGGGCTGACCTACACCCCGGGCATGTACGCGCAGACCGAAGAACTAGCCGGCCTGTGCCGGACAGTAGGTGAGCTGGGAGGCTTCTACGCACCGCACCACCGCTCCTATGGCAAAGGCGCCCTGGAAGCGTACGCCGAGATGATTGCCCTCAGCCGGGACACGGGCTGCGCACTCCACCTGTCCCACGCCACCATGAACTTCGCGGAGAACAAGGGCCGCGCCGGCGAACTGCTTGAACTGATCGATGAGGCCCTCGACCAAGGCGTGGACATCACCCTGGACACCTACCCGTACCTCCCGGGTGCCACCACACTGAGCGCCATCCTGCCCAGTTGGGCGTCCTCCGGCGGGACCGATGCCACCTTGGCCCGGCTGGCCGACCCGGAAACCCGTGCGCGTGTCCGGGAAGCCGTGGAGATCTACGGATCCGACGGCTGCCACGGCGTGGTTGCCGAGTGGGACACCCTGGAAATCAGCGGCGTCCAGAACCCGGCGCTCGCAGGCTTCGTGGGCCAGACCATCAGGGACATCGCAACGGCAACGGGGCAGGAGCCTTTCGACGTCTTCGTGCACATCCTCATGGAAGACCGCCTGGGCACCGGCATCCTGCAACATGTGGGCCACGAAGAAAACGTGCAGGCAATCATGAAGCATCGCACCCACACCGGCGGCAGCGACGGCCTCCTGGTCGGTGCCAAGCCGCATCCGCGTGCCTGGGGTACGTTCCCCCGCTACCTCGGCCATTACTCCCGCGACCTGGGGCTGCTGGGGCTCGAGGAAATGGTCCATCACCTCAGTGGCCGGCCTGCCGCACGACTCAAGCTCCACAACAGGGGACTTGTCCGCGAAGGCTACGCGGCCGACGTCGTGCTCTTTGACCCGGAAACAATCCGGGACGAAGCCACTTTCGAGAACCCCCGCCAAGCCGCCAGCGGCATCCAGTACGTCTTCGTGAACGGCGCGGCCGCGATCGACGGCGGCCAGCCTACCGGTGCCCGCGCCGGACGAGCCCTCCGCCGCCACAGCGACGGCCTCACCCGAGAAGGACAGCTATGACCCCCGAACAGTTCCTCCAGCAGCTTGAATCAGATCGCACCCTTGCCGTGGTTCGCGCACCCTCCATCACGGACGCTGCGGACCTCTGCAGGGCACTGGCCGACGGCGGCATCCGCAGTGTTGAGCTGACCTTCACCACCCCCGATGCGCTCAAGCATGTCAAGCGCGCGGCGGAAACCGCGGCGGATCACGGTGCCGCCGTCGGAATCGGAACGGTGATGACCGCCGACCAGGCCCGTGCAGCGATCGACGCCGGCGCGCAGTTCCTGGTGACGCCGGGCCTGAGGCCCGAGGTCGCCGCCGTCGCCGCGGCTGCGGGAATCCCGTTCAGCCTCGGCGCCATGACCCCCACCGAGGTGGCGCAGGCCCTGGATCTGGGTTCTGCCGCCGTCAAGATTTTCCCCGCCCGGCAGCTCGGACCGGCGTATTTGAAGGACTTGCAGGGCCCCTACCCCGGGATCCGCCTGCTGCCTTCGGGGGGCATCGATGCCTCCAACGCCAAGAGCTACCTCGACGCCGGTGCTGCCGCAGTCTGCTGCGGCACCAGCGTAGTCCCGCCCGCGGCAGTTGCCGCAGGCGACTGGGCAGACATCGCGGCACGTGCCGCCGCCTTCACCGGCACCCTCAAGTAGGACTCACCCAGAAAGATACGCCCATGAATGAATTCCTTGAATGGCTGCGGCACGACACCGCCGGCCTGCTGCTCCTGGCGGGCGCAGGCATCGCCCTTCTGCTGTTCCTGATCATCAAGGTCAAGCTCGAGCCGTTCATCGCCCTGGTGGGAACGGGTGTGATCGTGGCCTTGGTTGGCGGGATCTCCGTGGAGGCACTGGTCGGTTCGGCCACCAAGAGCAGTGACGCCCTGATTGAAAAGGGTTTCGCGGGCATCCTCGGCCACATCACAGTGATCATTGGCCTGGGTACCGTCCTTGGTGCCATCCTGGAACGGTCCGGCGGTGCAGAGGTGCTGCTGGCGAGGCTCGTGAAGATCTTCGGCGAAAAGGGCACCCCGCTGGCCATGGGCATCACCGGCTTCGTGTTGGGCATCCCGGTGTTCTTCGATATCGGCATCTTCGTCCTGGCGCCTCTGGTGTACGTCGCGGCTATCCGCGGCGGAAAGTCCTTGGCCCTGTACGCGCTGCCGTTGCTGGCAGGGTTGTCAGTGACGCACGCTTTCCTGCCCCCGCACCCCGGTCCTGTGGCCGCTGCCGGGTTGTTCCACGTTGACCTTGGTTGGATCATCCTCATGGGCCTGATCTGCGGTATCCCTGCCTGGTTCGCCTCCGGTATTTTGTGGGGCACCTACATCGGCAAGCGCGTCATGGTAAACGTGCCCGAGGACCGGATCGTTGCCGAATCGGACACCGCCAAGGGCGACGAACCGTCCATCGGCCTGGTCCTGCTTGCCATCGGCTTGCCCATGATCCTCATCCTCGGCGGCACGTTCGGCAACATCTTCGCTCCCGCCGGTGTTTTCCGGGACATCCTGCAGTTCTTCGGCAACCCGGCCATCGCTCTCACCGTCGCCGTGCTCCTGGCCATGTGGTTGTTGGGCATTCGCCGCGGCATGACCTCCGCCGAGCTCAGCGAAATTACGGGCTCGTCGCTGCGGCCCGTGGGCATGATCCTGCTGGTTGTTGGCGCCGGTGCGTTCTTCGGAGCGGTGCTGTCGGCCACCGGTGTGGGCAAGGCCGTGGCGGATTCGCTGTCCCAGGCCGGCCTGCCGATCATCCTCTCTGCCTTCGTGATCAGTGCAGGGATGCGTATCGCACAGGGTTCGGCAACGGTGGCGATCGTGACCACGGGCGGTATCCTGGCGCCCAGCCTGGCCACCGGCTACTCGCAGCCGCAGCTCGCGCTGATCGTGGTGGCCATCTCTTCCGGCTCCATCATCGCCAGCCACGTGAACGACGGCGGGTTCTGGATCATTTCCAAGTACTTCAACATGTCCGTCAAGGACACCTTGAAAACGTGGACCGTGCTGGAGACCGTGCTGTCCATTGTGGGCTTCGGGATGGCGGCATTGCTGTACACCTTCGTGAGGTGACCTTTCCTCACCCAAGGTGGGTGCCGGCGTCGTGCTCTTCATCCTGCGAGCCGCGCCGGCCCCACCAACTTTGAGACCAAAACGGCCCCGACACACCTGCTCAAGGGTGTGTCGGGGCCGTTTCTGCGTCAAAGAAGGCGGTGGCCGCACGGGCAGAAAACCCGGGTTTAAACAAAAGAGCTCCGGAGTGCGTTATTGGGGGATACGCACTCCGGAGCAGCCTTTGAGCAGGGGCTTTCACCGACCTGCAGTAATTACTCTACGTTGCCCGGGACCCCATTGCCACCACCTCGAATAACTACTTTCGCTTTAGTTTCAACGGCGCCCTTCCGGCCTCTTTTTCTGCGGCACGATCAGCACCGGGCGGCGCTGGTGGTGGCTGAGCCAAGCGGCCACAGAACCGTTGAGGGCCTCGGAAATGCGGTGCCCCAAACCAGGCTCCGGGGTGCCCACAATGATCATCGACGCTTTGATGTCCTCCGCGAGCCGACCAAGGGCACGGGCCGGATCACCGGCAAGAAGACGCAGGGTCCAGTCTGCGGTGCCACCGTCAAGCGCGTCGCCGATGACCTTGCCCAAGTCCCCGCGAACCGCCTCGACGTCGGCCTGGTCCTTCTCGGGGTGCAACGACATCCGGTGCGCGTCACGGGCCGGATCCCACTCGACGAGGTAGCTGGCCTCGTCCACGTACGCACAGACAAGCGGCACGCCGAGCTGTTCGGCCAAGGTCCGTGCCGTCTGGAGGACCTCCACATGCTGGTCCGGCAGCACTCCCACCACCAAGGGAATCGGTCCGCTGAAATCTTCCGCAGCCATACCCTCATTGTTGCGCCGCAGCGTGGCGTTGAACAGGTCACCCGGCCGCCGTTGGCTCTTGTAGACACTGTTTGCCCGGGCCTACGGTTAATTCTAGGAGGGTGGTCTGCGATGGAAATTTACATGTGGTGGCTTGATCTGCACCTGGACAGCAAGGAGTGGCTGCGCGAGAACCTGCGCGCCGACGAACTCCCCTTGCAGGTGCTGCAGCACATTGCCGAGGCGGGCGGCCCGCATCCGGACAAGGTGAGCGGAGTGCTCACCGACGCCGATTGGACGTTCATCCAGACGCAGTCGGAGTTCGTGGACTAGCCTTCCGGGCGCCATCCAAGTGCCGGGGCGAGCGTGCCTGCAATATCGGTGAGGATCTGGACATAGTCCTCGTGGTCGAAGCTGAATGGCAGGGCAAACGCGACTTCGTCGACTTCCTGGAAGCCGGCGTGCGCGTACAGCTGCTCGGCGATCTGCTCACTGGTGCCTATGAGGTCCTTCGCGAACAGCATGCCCTTGGGCCCTTGCGGCGCACTGGTGCGGGGTGTGCGCTCATCGACGTAGCGCTGGTATTTCTCCCGCTGCGTTGCGGATGCCGAATCGGTGGGGATCACCACCAGGCCCTGCGAGACCCGCGCCGGCTTGTGCCCCTGTGCCGCGGCGGCCTCACGGTAGGAGCGGATCTGCTTTTGCTGGACGCGGGCGAAGTCCGGCTCTTCATCGGGGGAGGGAAAGACCACGCTGCTGGAGAGCAAATTGAAGCCGTTTTCGCCGGCCCACAAGGCCGATTTCAGGCTGGCCGCTCCGTACCAAAGACGGTCCCGCAGCCCGGGGGAGTGCGGCTCCACCCGGTTGGAGAACTCCTCCACCACACCCTGCTTACCGGAGAACTCCCGGACCTTTTCCCCTGCGATCAGCCGGGCCAGCCGTTCGACGCGGGCATAGCTGAAGTCTTCGACGTCCGCAGAGTCGGGGTAGAGCTCATGCTTTACGGTGTCGTAGTTCATGGGTTCGCCCACGCTCAGCCCCGGATTGATGCGCCCGCCCGCCAGGATGTCCACAGTGGCCAGGTCTTCAGCGAGCCGCAACGGGTTCTCCCACCCCAGCGGAGTGACGGCGGTGCCGAGCTCAATCCTGGAAGTGCGCTGGCTGGCCGCAGCCATCACTGCGACGGGCGACGAGATGCCGAACTGCAGGTGGCGGTGCCGCAGCCAGGCACTGTCGAAGCCCAATTTCTCGCCCAGCTCGATGATGTCCAGCGTGGACTGGTGACCTGCAGCCGGGTCCGCTGGATCGAACAGTCCGATGGTGAGGAATCCCAGCTTTTTCAACGGGCGTTCAGGGGCGGGCATGGGGCTCTCCTTAGCTGTCGGTCAGCGGTTATTGCCCACCTTATGCGGTGGACAGTACGACGACGGCGGGAGGTTACCTTGTGTGATGCCGCAAGCTAGGGGCAGTTCACCGCTGCTTGGGGGACCGGAATGACCAGGTGGGTGCCAGTGTCGGATGTCAGCGGTGATCGCTGCTCCGGAACCTCCACGCGGGCAGGCTGTTGCGCTGCCCGCAGGCGGTGCAGTGCCACCGCTGAGATGAGGAACCACGCCACGTTGGTGGCTACCGACGGCCAGGCTCCGTGCAGCGTGCCATTGATGATGAAAGCGCATGATCCGAAGAGGTTCGCGGTCTGGAAGCTGATGCCCGGCTTCAACCAACCCATGGACACCGACAGGTACGAACCGAGCATCGCGGCAGCGCCAGCCCAACCGGTCATTTCCCACAGCAGTTCCATCGGATTCCTTTCAGGATGAAGCGCCCGGCTGGGGTTGCCGGTGGCGTAATTTCTAGGATTTGGGGCTGCCCTGGTTCATCCTTCGTTGGACTGAACAGCAGCTCTGAGATAGATATTGCTGGAGATTCTTCTTTAGATCAATTGCATTCCGCTGAATCCCGTATTTAGGATTTCTTAACATGGAAATGGACCCGCGTCGGCTGCTTGTCCTCCTTGCTGTTGCGCGCACTGGAGGCGTTCTTGCCGCTGCCGATGAACTGCGGATCACGCCGTCCGCAGTGTCCCAGCAACTCAGCAAACTTGAGAGCGAAGCAGGGCAGGCATTGGTCATGCGAACCCCCAAAGGCTCGGTCCTGACTCCAGCTGGACTGGCGGTGGCAGAAGCCGGCGAAGAGATCGAACGCGCGCTCAATGTTGCCCGGGCACGGATGCAAGGGGAAGCCCAGGTGGCGGGCGTGGTGCGCATCGGCGGATTCACCAGTTTCATGCGCACTGTGGTGATTCCACGCTTGCCCGAGTGGCGCAGCCAGTACCCCGAATTGCAGATCAGGATCGTGGAAGACAGTTTTCCAGCCCTCATGCGCCTGTTCAGGCAACGGCAGCTCGACGCGGTGGTCATCGAGCAGGATTCGGCGGCCGCCGTCCAGCACCCGCTTGCTGCCGGAATGGTCGAGGAGCCGTTGCTCGATGAGCCGTGGAAGTTGGTGGTGCCGGCCGGATCCTTGCTGGCCACGGACAGCATCGACCTCAGCCGGCTGCATCTGCCGTGGCTTGGGGTGGAGCCGTCCGCAGCCAACGATGCCGTGCTGGGGCGTCTTCGCCACACCACCGGGGCGCGTATTGAGACGGTCCATCAGTACCAGGACACACTCACCGCATTCGCACTGGTGGCCGCCGGCGAGGGTGTCGCGATTGTTCCCACTTTGGCACTGACCGGCGTGGTCCAGGACAACGTGGACATCCTGGATGTCCCTGGTTTGGGTACCCGGCACATTGCCTTGCGCAGGTTCGACCGGCGAAGGGCAACGAGTTTGCCCCTGGACACCGTTGCTCGACTTCTCCGGGAATCAGCGGCCGCTTTCGATACCCGGGCCGGCTCATAAAAGCGGGTCCCGCCGCGAGGTGATGCGGCGGGACCCGGTTGTTGCTTTTGCTGCTGCGGTTAGTTCAAGGCAGGAGTGTCAGCAGGGATGACTCCCGATCCGTAGAGGTCAGTGGCCAGGTCCTGGAGAGCGCGCAAGGCGACGCGTTGCGTGAACGGGCCGTAGGAGACGCGGGCAACGCCGAGCTCCTGCAATTCGTTCGCCGGAAGGGCTCCCGGTGCGCCAATCACGGAGAGCTTTCCGTGTCCCAGGCCTTCAACCAGGGGCTCGATGGTTTCACGGTTCAGTGCGCCCGGCACGAAAACCAAAGCAGCACCGGCGTCGAGGAACGCCCGGCCGCGCGCGATGGCGTCGTCGAGGCTGTCCTTGATGGGGCGGTCGCCGCCGCGGACGATCGCGTCAGTGCGTGCGTTCAGCTGGAAGGCGATGCCCTCCTCCTCGGCGGCCTTGATGATCGCCTGAACCCGGGCAACGGCGTCGTCGAAGGGGCGCAGCCGGTCCTCGACGTTCGCGCCGACAACACCAATGGCGATGGCCCGGCGGATGGTCTCGGCAGGGTCCTCGTATCCGTCGTCCAGGTCAGCTGTGACGGGAAGGTCCACGGCTTTGACGATCCGCTCCACCCCGCTGAGCGCCACATCCAGCGGCATGGTCCCATCGGCGTAGCCGTAGGCGGCGGCAATGGAATGGCCGGCCGTCGCGATGGCTTTGGTCTCCGGAAGGGCTGCAACTGTGGAGGCACTGATGGCATCCCACACATTGACAACACTGAGGATTTCCGGAGCCTCGTGCAGGGCCTTCAACTGCTGCGCACGTGAGTTGGTGGTTGGTTCTGTCATGGGTTTCCTCCGTCGTGGGCTGGGAATCTTGCCACGTTCAGCCTAGGCCTATGGCGTGGCGGTTTCTCCTTGGCCGGCTTTTCCGGCGTTACGATGTGCTTGCTGGGAAACACGAGTCGAGTAAACGGCCGTCGATTTGCATCATGGGTCTCGCATATCCATTCCATGATCAATCCCTTACGACGGCGGCTTACCCGACTTTTCTTTTGAGGGCGCAGTTGCAGGAGCGATCCGGAACGGGAACCCGCTCATGCCGCTGCTCGCCCTCAGCGTCAGGAGGTCCTTGATGAACAGCACCCCAAACCCCTTTGTCCGCTGCACTGTCATAGCGTCCCTAAGCCTGTGTCTTGTGGCAACGGGCTGTAACGCCGGCTCCAGCCCGTCCCCGCAAGCTTCTTCACCATCTCAAGCAACCAGCCAGGAAGTCCCCACCCCTTCCCCGAGCACGCCAAGCCCAAACGAAAGCGCTGCTGCCGACACCGGCACCAGTAAGTCTCCTGAGCCGAGTACTTGGCCTGACGTGGTTGCCCAAGTGCAGTCGGGCGTGGGGCAGTTGACCGTCACTACGTGCGACGCCGGTTACACGGGTACGGGGTTCCTTGTGGGCCCGGACCTGGTGGTCACAGCAGCCCACGTTGTCCGTGACGCATCCGCGATCAGCATCGCCTTCGGCCGGAGCTCCGTAGATGCCACGGTTCTCGGCAAGAACGACGTGGCGGACATCGCCGTCGTCAAAACGCGGACCCCTGTGGAAGGCCACCAGTTTCAACTCCGAAGCAGCGAGCCCCCAGTTGGGAGCGATGTGGCGGCACTCGGATTTCCCCTGGGTCATCCGTTCACCTTGACCAGGGGAACGGTGAGCGCGCTCGACGTCGAGCAACACATCGGTGACCGCACTCTCCCGAACCTTATCCAGACAGACGCGGCCATCAATCATGGCAACAGTGGAGGGCCGCTCATCACCCAGGACGGGGAGGTTTCCGGTGTAGTGGTCACCATTGAGCCCGAAGGCTACGGCAGGGCAGAAGGAATCGCCTATGCAGTAACAGCGCCCCGTGTTTCCGCAGCGGTCAACGAATGGAAATCCCGGTCCACACCAGTGGCCTTCGACGAATGCGGAAATGCGCCGGCACCGGGTTCCGGGTTCTTCCCCTTCACTGTCTCGGCGAATCACGATCAGGCCCGCAGCGTAGGGCAGAGCTTGATTCTTCACGGGCAAGGCATTAACCAAGGTGCTTACGCCGCGGCCTTCAAGATTCTCACCCCCGAACTCCAGGCCACCTTTGGAGACTCGGTCAAGTGGAGCGAAGGGCTGGGTTCGTCCTACTGGACCAAGGCCGAGCTTTACAACGTCACCAATACACAGTCCCCGGATGACCTGACCGCCAACGTAGTCCTTCAGACCATCCAGGACACGGCCCATGGCAGGAACGCCCAGACCTGCTCGAATTGGCGGATCCAGTACGCGATGCATTGGGACGGCTCCCTCTGGCGCATAGCCGGAACCTCACTGCCGTTCGGGGAGCCGGCTGCCTGCTAGGGCGGCGAGCGGCGCGCATCCATGGGTGCGTCCTGCTCACCAGAGCCGATGCCTACGGTGTTGCCTTGTCCTCCGCCGATCTAGCGTCCAAAGGATCGGCTCCCACTACCCGGTTCCTGCCTTGGGCTTTGGCGCTGTACAGGGCGGCGTCCGCCACGTTGATCATGAACGCCAGGTCCGGAGCGCCCGCTCCCGTGGAGGTAACGCCGTAGCTGACCGTCGGGAAGGGCAGGCCATCAGTGCCGTCCATCCCGGCCAGGCGCTCGCTGATATCCGAGGCGATGGCCTCGGCCCGTTGTTGCGAGGCTCCAGGCAGGAAAAGGATGAACTCCTCCCCGCCGTAGCGTCCAATGAGGTCCGTTGACCTGACGGCGGCTGAGCTGGCCTTGGCGAAGGCGCGGAGGGCGGCGTCCCCCGCCGAATGTCCATATTCGTCGTTGACGGCCTTGAAGTTGTCCAGGTCGGCCAGGATGAGGGCGGCGCCGCGGTCCTGTGAAGAGCGCGCAAGTTCCCGGGCAGCTAAATCCAGGAAGGCACCCCTGTTGAGCAGTCCCGTCAAATGGTCCCGTTCCGCGCGCTCGCGTAGGCGCCGGATGAGTTGTCTGTTGCTCAGGGTATTCATGGTGGATGACACCGCGACCAGCAGCATTAGGTGCACCAAGGCTGCAGGAGCGTAACCGAAATATGTCTGGAACAGCCAGCTTTCAGCACCGTACAAAATGTAAGTAAGGGTGCGCAGCAGGTAATAGGCGGCCGTCAGCCCAGCCATGATGGACAGAAACCTGGTGATTCTGGACCGGGCTGATTTTGTGAACCACAGTTCAATTGCGGCAAAAGCGATTCCGGCGGTGGTCATCGCCAGGTAAGCCATCCCGCCGGACCACACGCTTGAAGCTGGGTCATCCAGAATGGAGGCCGCTCCCGCCAGCAGGGGTCCCGGCAGCAGCTGCCATAATGCGGCCTTTCGGTCGCGGAGGGTGCGCGCTCCCGCCCAGACGCAGAAGGCGCCCGCCACCACCAGGAACTTACCCGCAGGGCTGGCCCACCACTGGAAAGGCGTGCCGTTCAACAGGAAAGCGCCGTTTCCCACGAAAAACAGGAAGAGGGCCGCCCGCCACCAGTCGGCGTAGGGGGTGCGTTTCCGTTGCGACGTAAGGCACGAGATGACAATCAGTGCCAAAGTCACCAAACCAAGGACGATTCGGACGGCGAAGGGGTCCAGGACGATGGTTCCCTCTTGCAATGCAAGCGAATTCATAAACGCCGTCCCGCTACCGGTCAGTAACCAAGGAGCTCCCAGTCGGAATTCTCATTGGCCGCCATATCCGTGATTCATCTAATCCCCCAAGATTGTTGCTGCGACCGAATTCGGCCGCAAAGACATTAGTCAAGCATGTTTTTCCCCAACAGTGAATAGCCCGGCGTGCCTCTCTGTAGTTCCGCTGCCTGGAGAGGCACCCTCCCTTCAAAAAACCATTGCCCTCCCCATCCAGCGGATGGTTGCATGGGTTCATGGCTACCCCAGAGAGTTACCTCTTAGCGATCGGGACCAAGAAGGGCCTGTGGCTGGCAACCAGCACGGACCGCAAGGAATGGTCCCTTTCCGGTCCACATTTCCTGATGAGTGAGATACCAAGCATCGGAATTGACACCCGGGACGGCAAAACACGGATCATGGTGGGGGTGCGCTCCGAACATTGGGGTCCCACCGTTGTCCATTCCGACGACCTTGGCGCCACATGGACCGAGCCCGAACAAGGTGCCATCAAATTCCCCGAAGATACTGATGCGGCCCTGGAACGCATTTGGCAGATCCACCCCGACGCCGACTCCCGGCCAGGCGTTGTGTGGGCCGGTTGCGAGCCGATTTCGCTGTGGAAATCGACCGACGGCGGCCAGCACTTCGAACTGAACCGCGGACTGTGGGAACACCCCCACCGCAGTGAGTGGGGCGCAGGCTACGGTGGCGCGGCGGCACACTCGATCGTGGTGGACCCGAGCGGCGAGAAGGTCCACGTAGCCATGAGCACGGGTGGCGTTTACAGATCGCTCGACGGCGGTGCGTCCTGGGAGCCCCGGAACAAGGGGATATCGGCCTACTTCATGCCCGACCCCAACCCCGAGTTCGGCCAGTGCGTCCACAAGATCGCTGCGGACGCCGCCGTCGACGGTCGTCTTTACGCGCAGAATCATCACGGCGTGTACCGCACTGATGATGACGGCGAAAACTGGAATTCCATTGCCGAAGGCCTGCCCGCGGACTTCGGGTTCGTGATGCTGACGCATCCCCGGCGTGAGGGTACGGCGTGGGTGATTCCCCTCAAAGCCGACGGCGAACGGATTCCACCGGACAGCAAGCTCAGCGTGCACAGGACGGACGACGCGGGCGATACGTGGACAGAACTCCACACCGGACTCCCGGACCACGAGTACAACGCCGTGCTCCGCGACGCCGCAGCAGTCGACACGGCTGAGCCCGTTGGCGTGTATTTCGGCACCCGCGGCGGCACCGTCTACGCCAGTGCCGACGAGGGCGAAACCTTTACTGAAGTGGCCGCTCACCTGCCGGACGTGCTCAGCGTGCGTGCCGCCGTCGTGGTTGGAAACCCGTCAGGGACGGAAGCCCCGCTGGCTGCCGCGGAAGCAACAGTGCTGGCGGAGGCCGCAGTCATTGTGGATGCGGCCGCCGAGACGGCTGTGTCTCCCGAAGACCAACCCGACGCCCCGGTACCTGGTTAGGTCGGCTGTGGCTGACTTTACGGTCCTGTTGCCTGGCGTCCTGCAGCCGCTCGTCGGCGGACAGTCCTATCTGACTGCGTCCGCCGACGGGGCTGTGACCGTGGGACAGTTGCTGGACTCAGTCACCGGAGAGTATCCGGTGCTGGCCAGGCGATTGCGTGATGAGACGGGGGCGCTTCGCCGTTTCGTGAATATTTACGTGAACGGGGATGAAGTCCGGCGTCTGAAGGGGCTTGATACGGAGGTTGCGGCTGGCCAGGAGGTCTTGATTATCCAGTCCGTGGCCGGCGGCTGAGGAGCGTTGGGGTCCAGCCCTGTTCAGGCGACGCGCCAAACGCTGCATTCATCGGTATTGATTGCTTTTCTCATGCCTGAAGCGTGATCCATGATCCAAACGACACCGATTCCCGGTGCTGTTTCCTGGACCCGTCCGCGGCGGATGACCACGTCATCGTAGGCGGGGCCGACCGACAGGCGGGCTTCGATCTCGTCTCCGCGGTGGAGCTGGCTGATCGCGCGTATACGTGTTGTGTGAGTTGGGACTTCCTTCAGCATGGTGTCCTCCTGGCTGGAGCTGGGCGCCTGCACTTGCCGGCTATTCCAGTCTGGCGCGGCAATGTTGCCACCGTATTTCCGCGTGGTTAGGGTCCGGTTAGCTTTCCGGGGTGGTTGCGTTTCGCGCGCTTCGAGCTCTGTGGTTTCTGGCGGGCAGCTCGTCGACCGCGAGGCGATCTGTGGGGGGCGGCAGCGTAAGGGCGGCGTTCAGGCGCGAGCCCCTGTGTTCAGGCACGTGCCCCGGTGCTGCCCTGGCCGGTTCCGGGTGCGAGGGGGATCCGGATGCAGAAACACGCCCCGCTCCCCGGGATCGTTGGTTCCACGTTAATGCGCAGTCCCATGCGTTCGGCGAGGCGGGCAGCGATCGAGAGGCCAAGTCCGCTACCGGTGGGGCGCTGCCCGCGGTAGCGGCTGGAGAGGATGCCGCGTTCGAAAGCAACGGCAGCGTCATCCGTTGTCAGGCCCGGCCCGCTGTCTTGTACCTCGATTGCAATTGTCCCCGGCCCCTTGAACGGAAGCGGCGTTGTCCCGGCCGGGCTGGTTGGCTCGATTCTTGCGCGGAGGCTGATGGGGCCGCCGGGCGGGCTGACGCGCAGCGCGTTGCCCAGGAGACCGTCGATGATTTGGCGAAGCCGTTCGGGGTCGGCGGTGGCCACGAGCGGTCCGGCGGCGTCCTTCTCGGGGAGCTCGACGGCTATTTCCACCCCGCTCTGGGCTGCCGCCGCCTGCCAGGTTCGCTGCACCTGGTGCAGGAGCGCGCCGATGTCGACAGGGTGGACGTCCATGGTGAAGTCGTCCGCCTCAAGCCTGGCCAGGGCGAGGAGGTCGCGGACGAATCGGTCCAGCCGGTCCGTCTCGGTGGTGAGCGTCCGTCCGATCCCTGAAATTTCCTCAGGTTTGATAAGTCCGTCTTCGAGGGCTTCGGCGTATCCGCGTAAAGCGGTCAGCGGAGTTCGGATCTCGTGGGAGATGGACAGCAGGAACTCACGCTGCCTGGCTTCACTGGCGAGGAGGGCCCGGTCCAGGGTGTTAATCGCTTCGCCGACGTCATGGACTTCAGTCACTCCGTCAGGGTCCAGGGGCACAGTCCGCTCACCGGCTGCTATCCGCCGTGCTGCAGCAGCGGTCTTGGCCAGCGGATTGGCGATCCGGCGGGCCAACAACGTTCCGGCGAGCACCGCGATCACCACCCCAGCGGCCAGTGCCAGGAGCGTTCGCTGGAGAAGCTGGGCTGATGCGGCGTTGATCTCATCCAGGGACCGTGACAAAACGATGCCCCCGCCTCGTGAAAGCGGACGTGCCTCGACGAGGAACTGGACACCGCCCTTGGAGACCATGCGGGATACCTTCTGCCCGGTCAGGACGGGCCGGATGTCTGTGGCATCCAGCAGCTCACTGGCTGGCCCGTTGATGGTCCCGACGCTGGTGATAGCCGATAACTCGTAGCTGTCCGGCCCCAGGAGGTGCCGCTCGCGCAAGTCCAACGCCTGGGACGCAACGGGTGCTGCGGCGAAAGCGTCGGCCTGTCGGGTCAGCTGTTGTTTGGCCTGGTCGACGGCCGCGGATCGGATCAACGGAAACGCGATGCTGGCCGTCACGAGCACCGCCAGCACGGCGACGGCGGTGGTGACGATGGTGATGCGACCTGCCAGTGACAGCAGCCACGGTGCTGCCCGGCCCGCGGGTGTCTGTACCTCCGTGGAGGTCTGGTTGCGGTTGCTCATGGGCGTTCGACGGCGGAGTATCCCACGCCGCGCAGAGTCCGGATCGGGTTCCGGTCACCGAGTTTGGAGCGCAGCTGGGCGATGTGTACGTCTACCGTGCGACCACCGGTGTAGCTTGCCTGGCCCCAGACGGAGGAGAGCAGTTGTTCACGACTGAACACCCGGCCAGGGCTGGCCATGAGGAAGGCCAGGACGTCGAATTCCTTGGCTGTCAGCTCCACTGCGGAACCGTCCACGCTGATAGTGCGATGTTCCGGGTCAAGGGTTACCGCACCTACGCGCAGGATCCTGGCGTACTGGGGGCCGGTGCTGCGTCGTAGGACTGTTTTGATGCGGGTGACCAATTCGCGGGGAGAAAAAGGCTTGGTGAGGTAGTCATCAGCGCCCAGCTCCAGCCCAAGGAGCATGTCCACTTCTTCATCCCGGGCGGTGACGAAAATGATAGGTGTCCAGTCGTTTCGGGCTCGCAGGCGGCGGCACACCTCAATACCGTCGATTCCGGGCAGCCCTACATCGAGAACGACGGCGACAGGACGCAGGTCCCGGACGCGGTCCAGGCCGGCTTCACCAGTGGTTTCTACATGCACACCGAAACCTGCCCGACTTAGATACAGTCGCTGCACATCGGCGATGGCCCGTTCGTCTTCGACGATCAGCACCAAGCCGCGGGAAGGCCCCTGATCCGAGGCCACTGGTTGTTCCATGCTTCCATTGAAACGCGCCGAAGGCCCGGTAAGGGGGTACCCCGGGCAGACTTTACCGTGCGCTTACATTCCCTGAACCCCGACCGGACATGGACCGACCAGAGTGGAGACGTCAGCAACGGACAGTGGCACCCACGGACTGTGCCCGGCACCCAAGGAGAAATACATGAACAGCATGCCAGCACCAAATGGCCGGTCAGGCCGGACGAAGATGATCCGCGGAGCCGCCGCAGCCGGAGCGGTCCTTCTGGGAGGACTTGCCATAGGAACGACCACCGCGGCGGCGGCCACGCCGTCCCCGGCTCCCACGGCCAGCGCACCGGCCACCGCAGGAGCCCAGGGCACAGCACCTGGCGCCCACAAATTTGGCCGAGCGCTGAGAACCGAGCTTCGGGTCGGTATCAAGGCCGAGACCGGGTTCGGGGACAAAGCGCACGAAGTGGCGTACATCCTGATCCACCACGACAAGGCATTCAGCAAACTGCCCGAAACGCTTCAGTCCGACCTGAAGACGCTCGAGGCCGCCCCGGCTGCCGAACGTGACAGCGACGCGCAAAAGATCAAGGACACAGCGCTGAACGGCGGCTACGGCGACAAGGTCCAAAAGATCGCCAAGGCCATACAAACAAAGCTGACAGCTCCTAAGTCGTGAGACCTTCTCCTCGCCCGGGCTGGCGCTGCGCGGAATTCGGACTAGATTTTCGTCCATGAATACGCAGGTCACCCTTTTCGTGATCGTGAAGGCCGGTGCGCTGTGATGCGGTGGCGATCGTGAGCGGAGACCGTTAACGGCTGGAGCGCAATTCGCGCGGCCGGCCGTCCCGGCAACGGACTACTGGTTCGTGCGGCTTCGCAGAAGGCACTGCCGGTAGTCAACGTGTTTGAAGAGGCGGCTTACTGGACAGCGAGCAGGGATCTCGCGGGGGAACGCCTCAGCGGCGAGCGTGTTTATCGTCTTCATTTCCCGGCGGGCCAGCTTCCCCCGAATGATGCCTTCTGGTCGCTTACTGCGACAGACACCGTGGGGTATCAGGTCAACACCACTACCGGGCGGGCAAGCGTAAACGGCCACTCTGGCCTGCTGGCGAACGCGGACGGCTCAATCGACATTCTGCTCCAATCAAATCCACCACCGTCAGCGGGGCTGAACTGGGTGGCGACACCTCGCGGTCTGTTTCGGCTCATGCTCCGCGTCTATTCACCCGGAGCCGCTATCGTTAGCGGTCGATACGAGCCTCCCCCGGTTTTGCGGGTGCCGTCCACGCCGGTGCCGTCATGAATCGCCTCATCCTGAAGTACGGCGCTGGCCGCGGATCACAGTCAGCGGGTTCAAACGAATAATTGTCCGGCGAGGGCTGGGCGGCGGACCGATCCCGGTGAACACGCTGTACGCCGTCCCTGAGAGAGCATCTGAGTCCGCCTTGGCAGGGAGCGTCAACGCTACCGGCACAGATGAACTCCTTTACTTTGGTGGCTGGTTGGATGTCAGTGCCGGACCACAAGTGCTGCACGTGCCCGAGATGAGGCAGCGCTATTACAGTGTCCAGTTCACGGACGCGGCCAGTGGCTCGAACTTTGCCTACGTGGGCAAACGCACTACCGGAACGGCCACCGGCGACTTCTTACTCTGCGCAGCCAAATGGCCCGGCGATACCCACCAGGCATGACCCGGATCGACCTGCCCCACAACTCGGCGCTGCTCATCGGCCGGGTCTTCGCAGCCAACGACGAGGACCGCAACACAGCCTACGAACTCGCGAAACAGATCCGGCTCACACCGGCAAATAGGCCTTGAGCCGCCATACCCCATCCCGCGGGCCCCACGCGGGTCCAAGGATTGTCCCGGATCTCCCCCACCGGAGACCCTCAAAGCCCCCCACCCGAAGCTACAAAGACTCGCCGACGTTACGCGCGCATGTGCGCAGGGTACTGTCGAGCCGCCTGTAACCTGACTGTGGTTCTTGAGACTCACAGGAACCACAGGCTCCGTTCCCCAGGAGATTCAATGGGAGTTTTGCGGCGATCCATCGCGTTGTCCACAGGTCTAATGGTTTTTGCCACTGGTCTGTTTTTCGTTCAGGCTCCGGCCACGGCCGTGCCGGTTCCGGGGCCGGACAATCCGAATGTCCGGTTCGTGGAGGGGACGCCACACTCGGACCATACTTTCGAAGGACCCGACGCTTCGCCGTCGGACACCGCGCCGGACAACACGGTGGCGGCCACCGGGCCCAGCGGCGACATCCGAGTGCGGTTGGTGACGGCAAAGCTTGCAGACAACGGCAACCCCGTTTCCATGGCCGGTGCCGAGAATGCCGTGGTGTCCACCAGTAATTACTGGAAGGCCATGACGAACAACAAGCTCTCCATGACCGTCAACAGCAGGGTGGAGGGCTTCCAGTCGAAGGCCCGCTCAGCGGACAGCTACGGCACCATCATTTCCACGATCACCAGCGAGCTTCAATGGTCGGCCAGTCCGTACACCGCCCTGGTCATCTTCATCCCCACGTCCACGCTGTCCGGCAACGCGTTGGGGGCCGGGTACAGCAGCGGAGCCTACAGTGGTCGGGTTCTCATGCCGCAGCTCAGCAACTTCTCGAACAACGTGATGAGCCACGAGTTCGGTCATGTCATCGGCCTGATGCACGCAGACGCACTGCAGTGCGGCAGCGGCGCATCCGACGTCGGCGTTAACAGCGACGGACGTTTTACGGACCCCTCCTGCTACATCCGCGAGTACGGCGACACCACCGACCTCATGGGCGCAGCGCAGTACGCCCAACCCGTAGTCAGTTCAACGTTTTGGGATTATGCGCGGCTGGGACGCGGCGACGAAATCCGTGACGTCGGAGTGGCCACAGGCGTCAAGAGCTACACGCTGAAGCCCTGGGGCGGCACCGACGCGCAGCGTGCCATCAAGTTCACCGACCCCATCAGCAAAGAGGTCTATTACCTGGAGTTGAGGGAACCAGCCGGCTACGACAGCTATTTGGGCGACGCCGGCAGGCCGCAGGGCAACATGGGCGTAAAGGTTGTCCAGCGGGGCGGTGCCACCATTGCCTCGTCGCTGATCCTGATGCCGTCAACGGTGCCCTTTACCGAGCCTTACTACGCCAAGAACCACGCATGGCAGGCGGGCAGCACGTTCACGACATACACCGGGACCCAGGTGACCATTAATGCGGTCAGTAAGACATCGGCGTCGGTGACCATCAACGCTGACGTCAACTTGAAAACGCGCATCAGCTTCTCTGCTGGCGATTTTGACGGCGACAAGCTGGCCGACGTCGTTTCCCGCGAAGCGGACGGGTCACTGGTCCTCTTCGCGGGCCTCCCCGGCAACCGCCTTGAGGATCCAGTGCGGATCGGCACCGGCTGGGACATTTTCAACTCGGTGTTCGGCACTTCCGATTTCAACGGTGACGGTTTCGCGGACATCATGGCGCGCGCCAGCGATGGCACGCTTTGGCTTTATCCGGGCAACGGAAAGGGTGGCTTCCTGCCGCGGGCGCAGATCGGTGTCGGCTGGCAGGGCTTCACGAAGTTGGTTGCTCCGGGCGATTTCAATGGTGACGGCTGGAGCGACGTCATCGCCGCCGACAGCGAAGGCCTGCTCTGGCTATATCCAGGCAACGGCTCGGGTGGTTTCCTTCCGCCCATTCGGATCGGTCAAGGGTGGGACGTCTTCACCAGCCTCGCCCCGGCCGGTACCTTCGGCGGCGGTTCGGCAGGGCTCCTCGCCCGCTCCGCTGATGGAACGCTCTTTTCCTACCCGGGGGATGGCAAGGGCGCTTTCCTGCCGCGTTCCGCCGTCGGGAGCGGTTGGAACCTGGCAGGCGACATCATGGGCGGGCAGGACTTTACGGGTGACAGGATCGCAGATGTCCTCGGCAATGGTTCCGCGATGACCCTCTATCCAGGCGACGGCTCCGGCTTCGCCGACCGCCTGACCATCGGCACCGGTTGGAACCAATTCAGCCAGGTGTGGGAGGCAGGCGACTTCGACGGCGATGGGGTTGCGGACATTCTTGCCCGCGCCACCAATGGTGTGTTGTGGCTGTATCCCGGGAACGGTTCGGGTGGCTTCCTGCCGCGCGTGCAGGTGGGATCCGGCTGGAACGTCTTCACTTCCGTGGTCAGTGCAGGAGATTTCGACGGCGATGCCCACCCTGATCTTGTTGCACGGGCGTCGGACGGTTCACTGTGGCTGTATCCGACCGACGGCAAAGCCCAGTTCCTGGCCCGGAGGCAGATCGGCGAGGGCTGGCAAGGGTTCACGCAGTTGCTGGCACCTGGGGACTTCACGGGTGATGGCCGCGCGGACATTGTGGGGCAGACTGCCGACGGCGTTTTGTGGGTGTACCCCGGGAACGGTGCCGGCGGATTCCTTGCCCGCAAGCAGATCGGCACGGGCTGGGACATGTTCAACCTGGTCTTGCAGGCCGGCGACTTCAACGGCGACGGCAAGGAAGACCTCCTTGGACGTGCCCCGGATGGTGGACTGTGGCTTTATCCGGGCAATGGCTCGGGCGGGTTCCTCGCGCGTTCGTACCTGGGATCCGGATGGAACATGTTCTCCAACATCGCGGCCTTGGGCAACGGATTCACAGGCACTGGGGACCCGTCCGTGGTGGGCGTAGCCAGCGACGGGACCTTGCTGCTCTACTCCGGTACCGGTGCGGGCCAGTTCAAGCCGGTCTCGCTGAACCCGCGGTAGTTCCCTGTGGGTGTCCCGGGGTTGCGCTCCTTCCCGGTTACCGTTCTCGCCGCCAGTGTTCGGACAGCAAAATGCCCGGAATGTCGAGGGACATTCCGGGCACTTCGTGGGCTGGTGGCCACTAAGTGGGCAGGAACGTTGCGAGCTACTTGCGCAGCCCGAGTTCCGCGGTGGGAACCTTGGCTGATTCGCGGGCCGTCATCGCGGAGACTGCTGCGATGGCACAAATCACTGCGGTGAAGATGGAGATCTGGACCCATCCGCCGGGCTTGGTCCCGCCAAGTGCAGTCACGATCGCCGGAGCGAATCCTGCCATGAGGAAGCCGAGCTGGGTGCCGATGGCCAGGCCCGAGAAGCGGACCTTCGTGCTGAACATTTCCCCGTAGAAGGAAGGCCATACGGCGTTCGCTGCTGCGTATCCGAAGGCGAAGTAGACCACGGAGACCAGGAACATGAGTGGAACATTGCCGCCTTCGAGGGTCAGCAGGAACACCGGGGTCATGATGGCGCTGGCGATGGCTCCGTAGATGAAGACGGGCTTCCGGCCGATCTTGTCCGCGAGCTTACCGAACAATGGTTGGGTTCCGAGGGCTACGACGTTGGCCGCAACAACCAACCACAGCGTGATGGTGCTGTTGACGTGCGCCACATCCTGGGCGTACTTGATGGCGAGGGTGCCGAACACGGTGCTGACGGCGGCGATGAAGGCGCAGCAAACGACCCGGAGGACATCGCGCCAGTGCAGGCGAAGGAGGTCGGCGACGGGAAGCTTGGAGATCTGGTTGTTCTTCTTGGCCTCCGCGAATGCCGGCGGCTCGTGAAGGGTGCGGCGGATGAAGAAGGCCACAATGACCACCACGGCGCTGAGCCAGAAGGGGATGCGCCAGCCGATGCCGTACTTGATCTCGTCCGGCAATGCCACCACGGGAATGAAGACGAGGGCCGCAAGGATCTGGCCGCCCTGCGTACCGGTCAGGGTCCACGACGTGAAGAACGCGCGGCGGTTGTCCGGAGCGTGCTCAAGGGTCATCGATGATGCGCCGGCCTGCTCACCTGCGGCCGAAAGACCCTGGGCAAGGCGGGCGAGGACCAGCAGCACGGGTGCCCACCAGCCGATGGTCTTGAAGTCCGGGAGGCAGCCGATGACGAACGTTGCCGCACCCATGAGCACCAGGGTGAACATGAGGACTTTTTGGCGGCCGATCCTGTCGCCGAAGTGGCCAAGGATGATGGCGCCGATGGGGCGGGCGACGTAGGCGAAGCCAAAGGTCGCGAAGGACATGATGGATGCGTTGGCATCAGCGTCCGGGAAGAAGACGTGCGGGAAAATCAGTGCTGCCGCCGAGCCGAAGATGAAGAAATCGTAGTATTCGACGGCGCTGCCCAGGAAGCTGGCGAGGGCTGCTTTGCGGGGTGTTCCGGTGATGGTTTCAGTGCCTGGCGTCGCTGACGGCATTGTTTGGCTCATTGGGTGTTCCTTCTGTGACGACGATGTCGCGGATCTAGCGTCTGTGGGAGACCAGAGCGAGGTGCGGCCAGATCATCCCTCAAAGTAACCACATGGTGAGAGCTACTTGTGCAATACAGCAATAGTGGCTGTGAGTGCGGTCACTTGTCAACAGATGTCCCCACCATCTAGAAATAGCTCTCACCATGTGAGAGCATCGAACCATGAGTGTGAAAGACGACACAAAGACCGACATGGTCGGCAAGGCCCTGAGCCTGTTGGTATTGCTTGGCGAAGAACCACGTGGGGCCAGTGCAGCGGACTTGGCGAGGAGTGCGGGCCTCCCGTTCAGCACTACCTACCGCCTGCTGGGATCCCTGACCCGCGACGGTTTCGTCGATTACGAACCCGACGGAAGGCGGTATCACCTGGGCCTGCGGGTATTCCAGCTGGGCCAGCGGGTATCGAACCACCACGGCTTCGCGGCCACAGCCTTGCCGGTCCTCCAGCGGGTCACCGAGCGCACCCATGAGGCCACCATCCTGTCCGTCCGGGATGGAAACCATCACCTGACGGTGAACAAGGTGGACGGACCCAAGACGTTCCGCGTCACCAGCGACCCCGGCCACCTGGGAGCGTTGCATACAACCTCAGTGGGCAAGGCGATTGTGGCTTTCGAGGAGGAAATCGAGCGCAAGCGACTCCTGGAGGAGCTTCCGTTGGAGGCGCTCACGGAGCACTCCATCACAGATCGTGACGCATTCCGCGCTGAGATCGAGCAGGTGCGCCGCCAGGGCTACGCAGTGATGGACGAGGAAAACGAAATCGGCATGCGCGCCGTCGCCGTTCCCGTCCTCAATTCCCAGGGCCACGCTTTCGCGTCCTTGGCCACGGCCGTGCCGGTCTTCCGGCTCACCATGGAGGAGCTCATCGCGCACGTCCCCACATTGCAAGAGGCCGCGGCCGAACTCGCGGCCCGCCTGCCGAGGCGCTGATCCCTCGTTGTGAGGCCAGCTTTGCGCGCTAAATCCCAGGAATACCACGCAGAGCGGGCCCCACAACGCGAACCGTAACTAGTGTTTGTTCGCGATAAGAACAAGCGTGCGGAATATGAACATCTGTAGTAACGTAAATAACACCCGGCACGCGGCGCCCAGAAAACGCCACTTGTCCGCGGTGCTGAAGTTAGAAGGAGCTTGAGGATGAGCAACCGAGCCGAATCCGTTCTGGTGGGCCTGATAGGCGAAGGCGTCATGCCCTCGCTCACTCCGCCCATGCATGAACGCGAAGCCGATGTGCAGGGCCTTCGCTTGCTGTACCGCCCCGTCGACCTGCTTGAACTCGCATTGCCGGCCACCGCCGTCGGGGATCTCCTGACCGCCGCCCAGCGCATGGGCTTCAACGGCTTGAACATCACGCACCCCTGCAAGCAGCTGGTGATGAAGCACCTCGACGAAATTTCCGACGACGCCGCGCGCCTGGGTGCCGTCAATACGGTCCTGGTTCAGGACGGCCGGTTCATCGGACACAACACGGACTTCTCCGGCTTTGGCTCGGCGCTCGCCGACGGACTTCCGGACGCGAAACTCAACCGCGTCGTCCAGTTGGGCGCTGGCGGCGCCGGGTCCGCCGTCGCCTACGCACTGCTTACGGCAGGCGTCAAGGAACTGGACCTGGTGGACATGGATGCGGACCGGGCGGCTGAGCGCGCCGCGGAACTCGGCGAGCTCTTTCCGGAAGCGAGCGTCACGCCGCGCACGCCGGACGAACTCCCACAGCTCATGCCCAGCGCTGACGGCTTGGTTCACTGCACGCCCATTGGCATGGCCGCCCACCCGGGCCTGCCGTTGGACATCGAACTCCTGGAGCCGCGGCACTGGGTTGCGGACATCGTGTATCGCCCCATCGAAACGCAGCTGGTCCGCGAGGCCCGGGCCAAGGGCTGCGCCGTCCTCGACGGCGGTCGCATGGCGGTCGGTCAGGCCGCAGACGCCTTCCAACTCATCACGGGACGCGTTGCGGACCGTGAGCGGATGCGGGCCCACTTCCTGGAGCTGATCGCCTTGGAAGACACCGCTGCCACCCTCAACGTGGGCACCCTGGCAAAGGCTTCCCGCTGATGCGCACCGGAATCGCCACCGTCTGCCTGTCCGGCACGCTGAAAGAGAAGATGCAGGCCTGCGCCATTGCGGGCTTTGACGGCATCGAGATCTTCGAGCAGGACCTGGTCACCTCATCCCTCAGCCCGGAGGAAGTCCGGAAGATGGCCGCCGATCTCGGCTTGGGCCTTGACCTCTACCAGCCGTTCCGGGATTTCGACGGCGTCACTCCGGACCTGCTGAAGGCCAACCTCAAGCGTGCAGAGGCAAAGTTCAACCTGATGGAACGCCTTGGCATGGACACCATCCTGGTGTGCTCCAACGTGGCCACGGCAACCATTGACGACGACCAGCTGCGGGCTGAACAGCTCGCCGAACTCGCGGCGCTGGCCGGGGACCACGGCGTGAAGGTTGCCTACGAAGCCTTGGCCTGGGGCAAGTACGTCAACGACTACGAGCACGCTTACCGCCTGGTTGAGATGGTGGACCACCCCAACCTCGGCACCTGCCTGGACTCGTTCCACATCCTTTCCCGCGACTGGGACACCGCGCCCATCGAGGACATCGATGCGGAAAAAATCTTCTTCGTCCAGGTGGCCGATGCCCCCAAGCTCTCCATGGATGTCCTCTCCTGGAGCCGGCACTACCGGGTTTTCCCCGGGGAGGGACAGTTCGAGCTCGCCAAGTTCATGGGCCACGTTGTCCGGGCAGGCTACACGGGCCCGGTTTCCCTTGAAGTGTTCAACGACGTGTTCCGCCAGTCCGACGTTGAGCGGACCGCAGTGGATGCCATGCGCTCGCTGATCTGGCTGGAGGAGCAGAGCGCCAAGTGGCTCGCGAGCACCCCAACAGCAGCGGCACCGGAAGGCAAAGCCGCCACCCGCCGTCGTTATCCCATGGAACTTGCCACGCTGCCCAAGGTGAACGAACCCGCCGGCTTCAACTTCGCCGAGGTCAAGGCTGACGACACCGCGCAGCTCGAGAAGCTCCTGGGCCAACTCGGATTCGAGTTCGAGGGCCGCCACCGCACCAAGGACGTCCAGCTCTGGACCATGGGCCAGGCGCGCGTGATCATCAACGAACAAGCACCGCACCATGCGGAACCGGCTATCGCCGCTTTGGGGTTCGACGTCGATTCGCCAGTGCTTGCCTCCGCTCGCGCCCAGCAACTCAAGGCCCCTGTGGTGGCCCGCAAGGTCCAGGCCGACGAAGAGGTGTTCCAGGGCATCTCAGCGCCGGACTCCACCGAGATCTTCCTCTGCCAAGGCAGCCCGGACGGGACCGCCGCATGGACGCACGAATTTGGTGAGGGGCTGGAGCACGCCGGCGCCGGCCAAACAGCGGTCATCGACCACGTGAACCTGGCCCAGCCGTGGCAGCACTTCGATGAGGCTGTCCTCTTCTACACCAGTGCGTTGGCCTTGGAACCGCAGCCCTTCGCCGAGGTTCCGAGCCCCAGCGGCCTGGTCCGCTCCCAAGTCATGCAGACTGGCAACAAAGCCGTGCGGCTGGTGCTGAACCTCGCGCCGGCGCAGCAGGCCGAAAAGGCACGCAAAACGTACCAGGAACACATCGCCTTCGCCGTGGACGACCTCGTGGCAACAGCCCGGTCCGCCCGCGATCGGGGGTTGGAGTTCCTGCAGATTCCGGCCAACTACTACGAGGACCTGGATGCCCGGTTCGATCTTGAACCCGGATTCCTGGCCACCCTCAAGGAACTGAACCTCCTGTATGACCGGGACGCCAGCGGCGAATTCCTCCACTTCTACACCGCCACAGTGGGCAGTGTGTTCTTCGAAATGGTGGAGCGGCGCGGCAACTACGACGGCTACGGTGCGCCCAACGCCCCGGTGCGCCACGCCGTCCAATACGACTCGCTCCACCGGGCATAGCCGCCCGGACTAAACCGAAACCACAAATGAAAGGAGCCGGCTGTGCCGCAAGACCACACCGCACAAGCTCTCGAAACCGAGGAACTCGTGCCGCCAGCTGAGCCACACGCCGCGCACGACACCAAGAAGGTGGAAACCCAGGCAGATCTCAGTGCTGAGATCCAGGCCATCGGCAACCGCTACGCCCAGGCCGTCAAGGACGGCAAGGGGCCCGAAACCATGCCCCGGCTGGACTACGCCCCGTACCGCAGCAGCATCCTGCGCCACCCCACCAAGAGCCTGCACCACGCGGACCCGGAGACCATCGAGCTCTACTCGCCGGCGTTCGGCCACCAAGATGTTCACGCGCTGGAATCGGACCTGACCATCCAGCACAACGGCGAGCCCCAGGGTGAGCGCATCATCGTTGCCGGCCGTGTCCTCGATGGCGACGGACGCCCGGTTGCCGGGCAACTCGTGGAAATCTGGCAGGCCAACGCCTCAGGCCGCTACATCCACAAGCGCGACCAGCACCCCGCCCCGCTGGACCCGAACTTCACCGGCGTCGGGCGTTGCATCACGGGGGCGGACGGTTCCTACAGCTTCACCACCATCAAGCCCGGCGCGTACCCGTGGAAGAACCACCTGAACGCCTGGCGCCCGGCCCACATCCACTTCTCCATGTTCGGATCGGAGTTCACCCAGCGCATCGTCACCCAGATGTACTTCCCGGGTGACCAGCTCTTTCCGTTGGACCCCATCTACCAGTCGATCGTGGACCAGGACGCCCGCGACCGCCTCGTCGCCCAGTACGACCATGAGCTGACCAGCCCCGAGTGGGCCCTCGGCTACAAGTGGGACATCATCCTGACCGGGTCCAAGCGGACCTGGACGGAAAACGAAGCATACGGCGACGCCGGGGACGAGGAGTAAGCGCATGAGCAAGCTGGCACCCACACCGGGCCAAACCGTAGGCCCGTTCTACGGCTACGCCCTTCCCTTTAATAAGGACAACGAACTCCTGGCACCTGGCAGCCCGGGCAGCATCCGGCTTCAAGGAACTGTCTATGACGGCGCCGGCAACACCATCCCGGACGCCATCCTGGAAATCTGGCAGCCCGACTCCGAGGGCAACATCGTCCAGCGCACCGGCTCCCTGGTCCGCGACGGCTACACGTTCACCGGCTGGGGCCGCGGGGCCGTGGGCAACTCCGGCGTGTACACGTTCACCACGGTCAACCCCGGGCCGCTTAAGGCTGGAGCTGCACCGTTCATCTCCGTGGCGGTCTTTGCCCGCGGCCTCATGAACCGGCTCTTCACCCGCGTGTACCTGCCGGAAAATGAGGAAGCGCTGGCCAACGATCCGCTGCTGAGCTCCCTCGATCCCGAACGCCGCAAGACCCTGATCGCGCGCCGCGACCCCGACGGCGGCCTCACCTGGGACATCCGCCTGCAGGGCGGCGACGAAACCGTGTTCCTGGACTTCCAGCAGGACGGCTCGCTGGATCTGGCTTCCGGGGATCAGGCAACCCCATGACCGACGGCGACTTCGGCCTCCTCAGCCCCGTTTCGGCGTCGTCCGCTGTCACGGCCTTGACGGGTGACCGTGCCGTGATCGCGGCAATCCTCGACGTCGAAGCGGCTTGGACGGCTGTCCTCGAGGACGCCGGGCTGGCCCCGCAAGGGTCCGCCGCTGTGGTGGCCGAAGCCGCCGACGCCAGTCACTTCGACCTCGCCCTCATCGCCCAACGCGCGCAGGGTGGTGGAAACCCGGTCATTCCATTACTCGGAGAACTCCGTGCCCGCGTCAAAGCCCTGGACATCACGGGTGGTGGCGCCGCCAAAGCCGTCCACACCTCGCTGACCAGCCAGGACGTCCTGGACACCGCCCTCATGGTGCTCGCCAGCCGCACCGTCTCTGCGTTGCTGGCTGATGTCAGAGCAACGACGACGGCGCTGGCCACCTTGGCAGAACAGCATGCGGACACGCTGTGCGTCGGGAGGAGCCTGACGCAGCATGCCCTCCCGTACACGTTCGGGCTCAAGGCAGCACAGTGGTTCCAAGGGGTTGCCGCAGCTTCACGGCGACTGGAATCGTTGGAGTTGCCGGTCCAGTTCGGCGGTGCCGGCGGAACACTTGCCTCCGGGGCAAAGCTGACAGCGGGTTCCGGCACAACGGCGTTCGCTCTCGCGGATGCGCTGGCTGCCCGGCTCGGTCTGGCACCTGCTCCGGCTCCTTGGCACACCAACCGCCTGCCTATCACGTCGTTGGGAGACGGGCTCGCCGCCCTGATCGACTCCTTCGGCAAGATCGCCGCGGACCTGTTGTTCCTCAGCCGCCCCGAAGTAGCCGAACTCGGCGAACCTTTGGCTGCCGGGCGCGGCGTTTCCTCGGCCATGCCGCAGAAGCAGAACCCTGTGCTGTCGGTGCTGGTACGCAGTGCGGCGTTGCAGGCCCCCGGCCTCGCGTCGCAGCTGCACCTCGCAGCGGCCACCTTCAACGACGAACGCCCGGACGGCGCCTGGCATAGTGAATGGCCGGCCTTGCGCCAGTTGTTGGCACTGGCTGCCGGTGCGGCCGGCCACGTCCGCGAACTCACGGAAGGCCTGCGCGTTTTCCCTGACGCCATGCGCCGGAACTTGGGGATTTCGGGTCCGCTGCTGCTCAGCGAAGGTGTGGCGGCCGCCGTCGCCCCTCTCCTGGGCGAGGACGGGAAGCAAAAGCTGCAGGCCGTCGTCGACGAAACCCTCACCGTACCTGCCGCAGAGCAGGCGGACACCTACCGCAAGCTGCTTCGTGAGGCCGTACCGTCGGACAAGCTCTCCGACGCTGAGCTGGAGGCGCTCCTGGACCCCGCGAGCTACCTCGGCGAGGCACGCGAGATCAGCCGCCGGATCCTCGCCGCCTACTCCCATGACACTTCCACGAAAGGAGCCACCCGTGGCTAAGCCGACAGTCAAGGCAGTGCTGCTGTCTCCGCAGCGGGAACTCGGAGCCAAGCCGCTCCTGGTGGTTGGCCCGTCGCTGGGCACGTCCACCGTGCTCTGGACGGAAACCGCAGCCCTTCTCGGCGATGAGTACGACGTCATCGGCTGGGACCTCCCCGGCCACGGCATCTCGCCGACCACCAGCGAAGGGTTTGATGTCGCGGAACTCGCGGACGCCGTCGTCGATCTTGTCGATTCGGTGGCCCCGGGCGCGAGGTTCCATTACGCTGGCGTCTCGCTGGGTGGGGCCACCGGGCTGCAGCTCGGCATCAAGCACGGCCACCGGCTCCGCAGCCTGTCCGTCCAGTGCTCCGGACCCAAGCTCGGCACGCCCGAGGGGTGGCTGGAACGCGCGGAAACTGTCCGCAAGCTGGGCACGCCGGTGATGATCCAGGGTTCTGCTGAGCGTTGGTTCGGCCCAGGATTCATGGACCGCCAGCCGGAGATCAGCAGCCGGCTCCTGCACGCCCTCCGCGATGCCGACCGCTTCAGCTACTCATTCTGTTGCGAAGCCCTGGCTGCTTTCGATGTCCGCGAGCAGCTCGGGAGCATCACGGTCCCCACGCAGGCGATCGCCGGCGTCGAGGATACTGTGGCGCCGCCGTCCATGGCGGAAGAGACCGTTGCCGGGATCCGGGCGGGTGGCGGTTTCGCCGTTGGGGAAGCGCTCGACGGCGTGGGGCACCTTGCGCCAGCGGAGGCACCGGCCGTGGTGGCCGGGCTGATGCGGACCTTCATGAAGGAGAACGGACTGTGAATTCTGTAAACCCCGAGGGCGTCGGCGCAGCGCGGAACGGTGCCGTCCAACCGGATGCCACCGCCCAGGACATTTACGACGCCGGCATGGTTGTCCGGCGCGAAGTGCTGGGCGATACGCACGTGGACCGGGCGAACGCCAACAAGGACTCCTTCACCGAGGACTACCAGGACATGATCACCAGGATCGCGTGGGGTGGCATCTGGACGCGGCCCGGCCTGAGCCGGCAGATGCGTTCCGCGGTCACCCTCACGGCCCTGGTGGCGCACGGTCACTGGGAGGAGCTCGCCATGCATGTCCGGGCGGCCCTCAACAACGGACTCAGCAGGGACGAGATCAAGGAAATCCTGCTGCAGACGGCGATTTATTGCAGTGTGCCGTCGGCCAATTCAGCGTTCAAGACGGCCCAAAAGGTGTTCGCCGAGATCGACGCCGCCAACTAGCCCGACAACCCAGCCACGGGACGAGCTCATGTCCCGCTGATGCCTCATAACGAGGCTGACCGTCCCCGAGTTGGGGAGATAGAGAGAGAAACCCATGAACCAGGCATTTGTGTACGACGCCGTGCGCACGCCCTTCGGCAAGTTCGGCTCCGGCCTTGCCGCTGTCCGTCCCGACGACCTGGCCGCCCATGTGGTCCGCGAGTCCGTGAAGCGGGCGCCGGGGCTGGATGTTGAGCGGATCGACGAGGTGGTGTTCGGCAACGCCAACGGTGCCGGCGAGGAAAACCGCAATGTGGCCCGCATGGCCACGCTGCTCGCTGGCCTGCCGGTCTCAATTCCCGGGACCACCGTCAACCGCCTGTGTGGTTCGTCGTTGGACGCGGCAATCATTGCGTCCCGGCAGATCAACGCAGGCGACGCCGAGCTGATGCTGGTGGGCGGCGCCGAATCCATGTCCCGCGCGCCGTGGGTGCTGCCCAAGACCTCCAAGCCCTACCCCGCCGGCGACATGACCCTGGCTTCGACCACGCTGGGATGGCGACTGGTGAACCCTGCCATGAACAAGGACTGGACCATCTCCCTGGGCGAGGCCACCGAACGGCTGCGCGAGAAGTACGGGATCACCCGGGAGCGCCAGGATGCTTTTGCGGCGGACTCGCACAACCTGGCTGATGCTGCATGGAACGAAGGGTTCTACGACAACCTTGTGTCTGCCGTTCCGGGCACGGATCTTGTACGCGACGAAGGCATCCGCGCAGGTTCCTCCGCGGAGAAGCTGGCCGGCTTGAAGACAGTATTCCGGCCTGAGTCTGACGGGCCCGACGGCGGCACGGTCACCGCCGGGAACGCCTCGCCTTTGTCGGACGGTGCGTCGGCGGCGTGGATCGGTTCCGAGGCTGCCTCCTCGATCCTCGGCCTGGAACCGTTGGCCCGCATCGCAGGCCGCGGTGCGCACGGCAACGATCCCCAGTTCTTCGGGTACGCCCCGGTGGAGGCAGCCAACAAGGCGCTCGCGAAGGCGGGCATCGGCTGGGACCAGGTTGGCGCCGTCGAACTTAACGAAGCGTTTGCCGCGCAGTCGCTGGCGTGCGTTGATGCGTGGGGGATCGACCCCTCAATCGTGAACCGGCATGGTGGTGCGATCGCCATGGGCCACCCGCTCGGTGCTTCCGGCACTCGCATCCTGGGCACGCTGGCCCGGTCCTTGCAGGCTTCCGGGCAGCGCTGGGGTGTGGCGGCGATCTGCATCGGTGTGGGTCAAGGCCTGGCCGTGGTGCTGGAAAACGTAACCTCTGGTGTTTCGGAAGGAGTCTAAGGGCCATGTTGAATTTCATTGACACTGTTGGCGAGGCCGTGGCCGGGATCAAGGACGGTTCCACGGTGATGATCGGCGGGTTCGGCAATGCCGGGCAGCCGTTCGAGCTGATCGATGCGCTCATGGATTGTGGCGCGAAGGACCTGACCGTGGTGAACAACAACGCCGGCCAGGGTGACCAAGGCCTGGCGCTGCTGATCAAGGAAGGGCGGGTCCGGAAAATGATTTGCTCGTTCCCGCGGCAGTCCGATTCCTGGCACTTCGACGCGAAATACCACGCCGGGGAGATTGAGCTGGAGCTTGTTCCGCAGGGCAACCTGGCCGAACGCATCCGTGCTGCCGGGGCCGGTATCGGCGGCTTCTTCACCCCCACCGGGTACGGCACCACGCTGGCAGAGGGCAAGGAAACCCGGTTCCTCGACGGGAAATGGCAGGTATTCGAGACGCCCATCCATGCTGACGTCGCACTGATCAAGGCACTCAAGGCAGACGGCAAGGGCAACCTCGTGTACCGCAAGACCGCCCGGAACTTCGGGCCCATCATGGCCGCCGCCGCAAAGCACACGATTGTTCAGGTTTCGGAGATCGTGCCCACGGGTTCCTTGGATCCGGAGAACGTAGTGACCCCGGGGATTTACGTGAATTCGGTTGTTCGCGTTGGTGCCGTTTCTGAAGGAAAGGTGGCCTGAGCATGGGCACGCAGACAAGCATCCAGACGTCCGAGAAGCCCTTGGGACGCGATGAACTCGCCCAGCTGGTTGCCCGTGACATCGCCCCGGGTTCCTTCGTGAACCTGGGCATCGGCCAGCCAACCCTGGTGTCGAACTACCTCACCGAGGAACAGAACATCACCCTCCACACGGAGAACGGGATGCTCGGAATGGGCCCGGCTGCTGAGGGGGACGAGATCGACGGTGACCTGATCAACGCCGGCAAGATCCCCGTCACCGAACTCCCCGGCGCCTCTTACTTCCACCACGCTGACTCGTTCGCGATCATGCGCGGCGGTCACCTGGACATCTGTGTCCTCGGCGCCTTCCAGGTCTCGGCCACGGGAGATCTCGCGAACTGGCACACCGGCGCCCCGGACGCGATCCCCGCCGTCGGAGGTGCCATGGACCTGGCCACCGGAGCCAAGGACGTCTTCGTGATGATGACCTTGCTGACGCGCGAAGGCGTGTCCAAGCTCGTGGAACAGTGCACCTACCCGCTGACCGGCGTCGGCTGCGTGACCCGCGTGTACACGGACAAAGCGGTGTTCCTCACTGGCCCCGAAGGCGTCACAGTCCGTGAAACATTTGGCTGCACGTTCGAGGAAATCCAGGAACTGGTTCCCCTGCCGCTGAAGGCTGCATAGTAGGCCCCGCAAGTCGCACCGCTCCCGTTGCGGGGCCCGCTCTGCAGGGTATTTCGCGCGTGAACCCCGCAGAGCAGGCCCCGCAACGCACCCTAGGATTGGTAACCATGACCGATTCCGCAGTAACCCCGCAGGCCAGCGACCAGTATGTCCAGTCATTGGCCCGCGGGCTCGCCGTGATCCGGGCCTTTGACGCGAACAACCCGGTGATGACGCTGAGCGAAGTCGCTGCCCGGACGGACCTGACCCGTGCAACGGCCCGCAGGTTCCTGCACACCCTGGTTGAACTGGGCTACGTCCGCACCGACGGCAAGACCTTCGCGCTCACGGCCAAGGTGCTGCAGCTGGGCTACTCGTACTTGTCGGCCCTGTCGCTGCCGCAACTCGTCCAGCCGCACCTTGAGGAACTGAGCCTGAAGCTGGGGGAGTCCACCTCGGCCGCGGTTCTGGACGGTCCGGATATCTTCTATGTGGCCCGCGTTGCTACGCGCCGGATCATGAACGTCGGGATCACGGTCGGCACCCGCTTCCCCGCCTACGCCACATCCATGGGTCGCGTCCTGCTCGCCGGATTGCCGCAAGCCAAGCTTGAGGCCTACCTTTCGACGGCGGAACTCACCCCTCTCACACCGCGGACCGTCGCCAGTGTGCCTGACTTGAGGGCCGCCGTCGAGCGTGTCCGTACGCAAGGCTGGTGCCTGCTCGATCAGGAGCTCGAACTCGGGCTGATGTCCATCGCGGCGCCCGTGTTCAATCACAACAACGGCGACAACGTCGCTGCCATCAACGTGTCATTGCAAGCCCAGGCGGTTGCAGCGCAGCCGGACCCGGAGAAGTACCTTGAATCCGTGCGGCAGGAAGTCGTGGCCGCGGCCAACGCCATCTCACAGGACGTCTCCGCGAAGCACTGAAGCTACTTCCGGATCGCCGCCAACCGCGTTTCCAGGATCCGCCGAATCATCGAGTCGGGCACAGGATTGTCCGCGGAAAACCGCAGTGTGCCGGGAGACCAGGAATATCCACCTAGCTCCTCCGACATTGTCGGCAGGATCTGCCCGCTGAACGGGTACAGAGCCAGGTGCTTCTTCGTCTCGAGCACGCTCACGAACCCCTTCCCATCGACCAGCAGCGCGGGCATGCCGTAGCTGACTCCTTCTTCGGCGTCGGGGGCCAACTCGCGGGCGATCCCAACGATCCGTTCCAGGATGGCGCGGTTGTCGGCGTTAACACTCTCCAGGTATTCAGTGACGGTTCCCATAGGGACATGGTTCACCCAAGAAGACCCGGATGCCACACTTATGCCATGAGCCCACTCGTCAGTGGTACGTGGAGTCCAGTCGACCAAGACCGCGCCAGGGGTAAAGCCGCCCGGGAGGCCTTGCCGCGGAGTGCCCAGGGAAAGTTCTCGACGCCGGACCGCAGCCCGGTATCGATTCTTGAGGAGCAGCACGCCTCCCGATTGCCGCACCTTGTTCCCGTGCGGGTTGGGCGAATGCTGCAGACGCCCTTCGCCTTCTTCAGGGGAGCCGCCGCCGTGATGGCCGGTGACCTGTCCACGGAGGCGACTTCCGGGCACCAAGTGGTGGCTTGCGGCGACGCCCATTTGGCCAACTTCGGTTTGTACGCGTCTCCCGAGCGCCGCTTGGTGTTCGACCTCAACGACTTCGACGAGGTCTTCCCGGCGCCATGGGAATGGGACGTCAAGAGGCTCACCGCGAGTATCTGGCTGAGCGGACGCAACAGCGGCCACTCTGAGGAACAATGCCAAACGGCTGCTGAAGCTTCGGCGAGGGGGTACCGGGTGGCAATGCGGAGGTTGTTCGAGGGTACGGCAGCAGAGAGGTACTACTTCCACGTCGATATGGACGTGCTCATGGCAACCATGTCGTCCGGGAGGCTTTCCAGGAAAAACATCCTGGAGAAGGACGTCGAGAAGGCCAAGAGGCGGACCTCCGAACAGGTTCTGGCCAAGATGACTACGGAGACGGTCCAGGGGGAGCGGAGGATCGTCGACCAGTGGCCGTTGGTCTACCACCCTGAAACTACGACGCTGGATCGGGTGAGCGCACTTTTTGACCAGTATCGGGATTCGTTGCGCGCCGATACTGCAGTGCTGGTAAGCCAATACCGGCTGGTGGACGTAGCGTTGCGGGTGGTCGGAGTGGGTAGCGTCGGAACCCGTTGCTGGGTGATCCTGATGCTGGGCCCATCGGAGGAGCCCTTGTTCCTGCAAGCAAAAGAGGTGCAGCGCTCCGTGCTGGAGAGTCACGGAGGCTCCCGACCATCCTCAGATGTTGTCCGGTTGCTGACCAGCTTCGGCCAAGGCTACCGAACCGTGGCCGGCCAGAGGATCATGCAGGCACAATCCGATCCGTTCCTCGGATGGGTGGGCGACGCGGTGGAGGCCGATGGTCAGCCTCGGGACTACTTCGTCCGTCAATTCCGCGACATGAAGGGGTCCTTCGCCGTGGATCAGTTGGGCCCGGGGGCACTGGCCGACTATGCCCAGCTGTGCGGGGGTGTGCTCGCCCGCGCCCACTCCCAGACTCCCGGCACCGCATTCATCGCGGGCTACCTCGGCCGCTCAGAGCTGTTCGAAAAAGCAATGGGGGGATGGGCGAGACACTACGCTGACCAGACCGAGAAGGACCATGCGGAGTTGGCACGCGCAGTCCGCGCGGGCCGCCTCGGTGCCGAAAACGGCATCTGAACCCGCACGTCCCACAGACTTGGCCTACCGGGCTTAGCGTTCCGGAATCACCGCGATGCCCTGGATTTCGATCAAGGCCTCTTTCTGCCACAGCCGCGTGACGCCGATACCGGCCATGGCCGGGTACTGCGAGCCCGCCATCTCACGCCAGATGCGTCCGATTTCGCGGCCGTTGGCCATGTAGTCGTCCACGTCCGTGAGGTAGATGGTCACGTTGACCAGGTCCTCAGGCTGACCGCCGGCCTCGCGCAGGGTAGTCAGCACGTTGGTGAATGCCTGCGTGAACTGTTCCACGATGCCGCCGGGAACGATGTTCATGTTCTTGTCCAGCGCGGTTTGTCCGCCCAGGAACACGGTGTTGCCGGCCAGAATGCCGTGCGCAAAGCCCGATGGCTTGGGCAGGGACTCCGGGTTGATCGTCTGGTGGCTCATGCTGTTCCTCCTCGTAATGGCAACTGCAAAAACTTTTGGAAAGCCTCTGTGCAGATCATTTCTGCCGTGCTACGTTGAGCATATGTGACGATCGTAAAAAAGTCGACACATCGAAAAATCTCGAAGGGAACCAGCAATGAAACTTGCCACCTTGCGCACGGCAAACGGAGGTACGACGGCGGCACTCGCCACGGGCGCCGACTCTTACCTGGCGCTTCCGGCCGGCGATGTGGGCGCACTCCTGGGCCAGGCCAACTGGCGGGCCGTGGTGGAAGCTGCGGACGGAGCGGCCATCAGCAACCCGGATTTCGCACCGCTGTTGCCAAACGCCGGCAAAGTGATCTGCTGCGGCCTGAACTACGGTGACCACATCCAGGAGATGGGCCGTGAACTCCCCCAGTACCCCACCCTGTTCGCCAAGTACGCGGACACCCTGGTGGGCGCCAACGACGCTGTAGAAGTCCAGGGCAGCGGCCGCGTCGACTGGGAAGCCGAGCTCGCCGTCGTCGTTGGTTCTGAGCTGTTCCACGCCGATGAGGACCAAGCCCGGCAGGGCATCGCAGGATATACGGTGGCGAACGACGTCTCCATGCGCGACTGGCAGAACCGGACGCTGCAGTGGTTCCAAGGCAAGGCGTGGGACCGTACGACTCCCGTTGGCCCGGTCATGGTCACAGCGGACGAAGCCGGAGAGCATTTCCAGGTCCGCGGCTACGTCAACGGGGAACTGGTGCAGGACGGCAACACCAGCACGCTGGTCTTTGGCCCCGCACAGCTGCTCTCCTACATTTCACAGTTCACCATCCTGCGTCCCGGTGACCTGGTGCTCACGGGAACGCCCGGGGGAGTGGGTATGGGGATGACTCCGCCGCGGTTCCTGGCGGACGGTGACACCCTGGTGACCGAAATCGATGGAATCGGCCGGTTGGAGAACCAGTTCCGGATCCACGCACACGCTGAAGCAACCGTCTAACAACAAAGGAGAAATCCCATGAGCCAGACCACCACCGAATACCGCCTCGAAGGCGACAACTCCATCTACGCCCAGCCCGACGGCAAGGTAGTACCGGTCGTTACCCGCGCCGGTGCCGAGGACACCAACACCGCACAGTCAGGCGACTGCATCCGGGTTTCCGGCGTCAGCATCCAGCACACCCCGGCAACCAAGATCTGGTTCGGCCAGGTATCCAACACCCCCGGGTACCGCTCCCTCCCGCACCACCACGGCGAGGCTGAGACCGGCGGCTACGTCCTCCGCGGCCACGGCCGCATCTATTTCGGCGAGAACTACTCCGAGTTCATCGACATGAAGGCCGGCGACTGGGTGTTCGTGCCGCCGTTCATGCCCCACGTCGAAGCCAACATGTCCGTCACCGAAGAACTCGTGTGGTTGACGGCTCGCACGCCGGAAAACCTCGTGGTCAACCTCGAGGACGTCCCGGACGAGACCCTCGCCGACTACCGCCGGGCATAAGCAATGATCACTGGAACCCTGACGTCGGAGACGTTCCTTAAGGCCGTGGAGCTCACGCCCGTGGCCGCAGAGGTCTTCGACGAAGCGTATGAAGCAACCACCCAGTACGTGCCGTGGCCAAAAGCCTATGGTGGAGACATGGTGGCGCAGGCTGCGGCTGCGATGATGCGCTCGGTGGATGCTGACAGGCAACTCCACTCGATGCACAGCTACTTCATGCGCCCGGTGGATATCGGCTCCAGCGTCCGGTACGAGGTGGAGCGCTTGCGCGATGGGCGCGGGTACTCCACCAGGACAGTGCGCGGCTTCCAGAACGGCAAACCGGTCTACGCCGCCATGGGTTCCTTCCAGGTTCCCGAGGACGGTCCGGACTTCCAGCCCCAGGCTCCTGCCGCCGTCGAGCCTGAATCGCTGCGGACAGCAGCGGAGGCGCTGGACGGCGTGGACGGCAAGGCAGCTGAGTACTGGTCCACGGGCCGCAGCTTCGATATGAGGCATATTCCCGGTCCGGTATATATCGAGCTGGAAGGCGGCTCTGTACCTCAGCAGGCCATTTGGGTGAAGGCCTTCGATGCCCTGCCTGACGACGCCGACCTCCACCGGACGGCTCTTGCCTACGTGTGCGATTACACCATCCTGGAGCCCCTGCTCCGGGTCAACGGACTCAATTGGTCCAGCCCCGGACTCGCTACCGCGTCCCTGGACCACTCCATGTGGTTCCACCGGGACGGCCGCGCCGACGACTGGGTTCTCTACGCCCAGGACGCGATCTCCGGCCAGAGCAACAGGGGCCTCGCCATGGGCCGCTTCTTCGACCGGGAAGGAAGGCTCCTTGCCACGGTTGCCCAAGAGGGCATGATCCGGGCCGGCGCCTAGCAACTTCCCACCTCCCCAACCATCGCTTCAACGACGCACCACTGAAAGGAACGGCCATGAGCATGACGCCATCGGCCCACGTGGACACGTTCACCCGCGACCACCTGCCGCCCGCCGACACCTGGCCGGCGCTTGAATTCACCCTCCCCGAACTCCAATACCCCGAGCGGCTCAACGCTGCGGCCGTTCTGATCGACGACGCTGTCGATCAGTTTGGCCCGGACCGTCCCGCCCTGTGGACGCCGGAAGGAACTGTCTGGACCTACGGTCAGCTCCAGACCCGCTCCAACCAGGTTGCCCAGGTCCTCACGGAAGACCTCGGCGTCCTTCCCGGCAACCGTGTGCTGCTGCGTGGCCCCAACAACCCCTGGATCGTGGCGGCCTGGCTGGGTGTCCTGAAAGCAGGCGCGGTAGTGGTCACCACCATGCCCATGCTGCGTTCCACTGAGGTCTCCACGCTCATCCAGCTCACCAAGCCGGTGGTGGCTATTTCCGACCACCGGTTCGTGGACGAGCTCGCGATCGCCGCCGGGGATGACGTCACCGTCCTGACGTACGGAGCCGGCAACGGGTTCGACGACGACGGCGACCTCGCCTCCCGTTGCGGGCATAAGAGTGGGAAGTTCACGGCTGTGGACACTGCTGCGGACGACGTTGCCCTGTTGGGTCCGACGTCCGGCACCACGGGTGTGCCGAAGGTGACCATGCACTTTCACCGGGACATCCTGGCCAATGCGGACACCTTTGCCCGCTATATCCTGCAGCCCACTGCCGAGGACGTCTTTGCAGGGTCGCCCCCGTTGGCCTTCACCTTTGGGCTGGGCGGACTGGTGGTGTTCCCGCTTCGGTTTGGTGCATCGTCGCTCCTGACCGAGAAGGCAGGGCCCGTGGAATTGGCTGAGCATGCCTCAAAGGCCGGGGCCACCATCCTGTTCACCGCCCCCACCGCCTATCGGGCCATTCTCAAGGAGAAGCGCGGGGACCTCCTGCGCAGCCTGCGGATTGCCGTTTCGGCCGGTGAGCACCTGTCCAAGGAAACCTGGGAAGCCGTACACCAGGCCACCGGGCTGCGTTTGGTCAATGGAATCGGTGCAACTGAGATGCTGCACGTTTTCATTTCCGCTGCCGGTGACGACATCCGCCCCGGGACCACGGGCCGTGCAGTACCGGGGTTCCGGGCGACCATCCTGGACAACGACGGCAACGAGGTTGGCCCGGGCAGCGTCGGACGGCTGGCGGTGATTGGTCCTACGGGATGCCGCTACCTGGACGATCCCCGGCAGGCGAACTACGTGGTGAACGGCTGGAACGTCACGGGTGACACGTTCGCCATGGACGCCGACGGGTACTTCACCTACCAGGCACGTTCGGACAACATGATCGTGTCCTCCGGCTACAACATCGGAGCTCCGGAAGTCGAAACCGCCATCGACCAGCACCCGGACGTGGTGGAAAACGCGGTCATCGGAATTCCGGATGAGGAGCGCGGCAGCATCGTCTGCGCGTTTGTGGTCCTCCGCGACGGCGTCGAAGGAGACGCCGCCAAGCGCAAGGAAATCCAGGACTTCGTCAAGCAGACCATCGCCCCGTACAAGTACCCGCGCGATGTCCGTTTCGTCACCGAACTCCCGCGCAATCCCAGCGGAAAACTTCAGCACTTCAAGCTCCGCGACGGCCTCCTGAAGCCGGATGCTGCGGCAAACGCTGACAAGAACGTACAACTTACCCCTGCCGGCCAGAGCCAGGCCTGAGAAGGAGCAACACCATGAAAATCGCAATCGTTGGAGGCGGCCCGGGCGGCCTGTACTTCGCAGCACTGATGAAGCAGCTGGATCCGTCCCACGACATCACCCTTTGGGAGCGCAACGCTGCCAGCGACACCTTCGGATTCGGCGTCGTGTTTTCCGATGAGACCCTGGGCGGCATCGGCAACGCCGATCCTGTGGTGGCTGAATACATGAGCCGTCGGTTTGCCCGCTGGTCGGACATCGACATCCACTTCGGTGGCGAGACGATCACCGTTGGCGGCCAGGGCTTCGCTGCCATGAGCCGCAAGGAACTCCTGGAGCTGCTGCAGCGCCGCTGCATCGAACTCAACGTGGACGTTCGGTTCAGCACGGTGGCTCCGCCGGTGGAAGAGCTCGAAGCCAACTACGATCTGGTCCTTGCGGCCGACGGCATCAACTCGCAGATCCGCGCCAAGTACGCCGACGCGTTCCAGCCGGATCTGGACCCCCGCAGCAACAAGTTCATGTGGCTCGGCACCAACCAGGTCTTTGAAGCCTTCAAGTTCTTCGTGAAGGAAACCGAGTGGGGCGTCATGCAGATCCATGGCTACCCGTACTCGGATGAGGGCTCCACCTTCATCGTGGAGATGCACCAGGATGTTTGGCACGCCGCCGGCTTTGACGAGACCGCCAACGAGGTCTTCCCTCCCGGTGTTTCCGACGAAAAGTCGATTGCCAAGATCCGCGAAATCTTCGCCGAAGAGCTGGACGGGTACGACGTCCTGACCAACAACTCCAAGTGGATCAACTTCACTACGGTCCGGAACCAGAGCTGGCGCAAAGACAATGTGGTGCTCCTGGGCGATGCCGCCCACACGGCACACTTCTCCATCGGCTCCGGCACCAAGCTGGCCATGGAAGATTCCCTCGCGTTGGCGGCCTGCCTGCACGAGCACCCCACGGTGCAGGAAGCCTTGGAAGCCTACGAAACCGAACGTCGGCCCGTGGTGGCATCCACGCAGCGCGCAGCCCAGGCATCCCTGGAGTGGTTCGAGCGCATCGGCCAGTACAAGGACCAGGACCCCACCCAGTTCGCGTTCAACCTGCTCACCCGCAGCCGCCGCATCACCCAGGAAAACCTGCGCCTCCGCGATCCCGAATTCGCCGACGCCGTGGACCGCGACTTTGCCGAGTCCCAGGGGCTCACCGAGGTGGCTCCGGCCATGTTCCAGCCCTTCCGTATCGGGGAACTGGAGCTGAAGAACCGCATTGTGGTCTCCCCGATGGACATGTATTCAGCCACGGACGGCGTTCCCGGTGACTTCCACAAGGTCCACCTGGGCTCCAAGGCCCTGGGTGGTGCCGGGCTGGTCATGACCGAGATGGTCTGCGTCTCGGAAACCGGCCGGATCACCCCCGGTTGCACCGGCCTCTACACGGATGCCCAGCGCGATAGCTGGAAGGAGATCGTTGACTTCGTCCACGGCCGTTCCACCGCCAAGATCGGCGCGCAGTTGGGTCACTCCGGCCGCAAGGGCTCCACCAAGCTCATGTGGGAGGGCATCGACCAGCCGCTTGAGTCCGGCAACTGGACCGCCGTCGGCCCTTCTGCCTTGCCGTACAGCGCCGAAAACCAGACGCCTGTGGAACTGGACCGTGCTGGGATGGACGCCATCAAGGCCGAGTTCGTCGCTTCTGCCGTCCGTGCCGAGGAGGCCGGCTTCGACCTCCTTGAAATCCACGCAGCCCACGGCTACCTGCTCTCCTCCTTCCTTTCGCCGGTGTCCAACCAGCGGACCGACGAATACGGCGGCAGCCTGGAGAACAGGCTGCGGTTCCCCTTGGAAGTGTTCGACGCCGTTCGCGCGGTGTGGCCTGCCGGCAAGCCGATGACGGTACGCATCTCCGCGACCGACTGGATCGAGGGCGGCAACACCTCCGATGATTCCGTGGCGATCGCGAAGGCGTTCGTTGAGCACGGCGCCGCGGGCCTGGATGTCTCCACCGGCCAGGTCGCCAAGGAAGAGAAGCCCGCGTTCGGTCGCAGCTACCAGACCCCGTTCGCCGACCGCATCCGTCAGGAAGTCGCCGCTCCGGCAGGCGTGGCAGTGATCGCCGTCGGCGCCATCTCCAGCTACGACGACGTCAACTCCATCCTCCTCGCCGGCCGTGCGGACCTCATCGCGCTCGGCCGTACGCATCTCTACGATCCCCAGTGGACCCTGCACGCTGCGGCTGAACAGGAATACCAGGGCCCGGGCGCCCAGTGGATTCCGCAGTTCCGCGCCGGACGCCGCAAGCCGCCGAGCTCACGCACCGACGCCGTCCGTCCGCGTCTGTCGCTGCTCAAGGAAGTGGACATTGAAGAGGCCACCACGCACCTTCGTTGGACTCCCCGGTCCGACGCAGCATCGGTCCTGGTGAAGTAGTCATGGCAACCGCACCCGTCAATGACTGGAATGTACCCACCAAAACAACCGGCCTGGTGTTGTTTTGCTGCTGGATCGCGATCCTCGCAGAGGGATACGACGTCGGAGTCCTCGGCGCAGTGCTCCCGGCCCTGGCTGAGTACAAGGAATGGAACCTCTCGCCGCTGGCACTGGGCGGATTGGGTTCATATGCCCTGATCGGCATGCTTATTGGAGCGCTCTTCATCGGCACCCTGAGTGACCTGGTGGGCCGCAAGAGGATGCTGTTGGCCTCCATGGTCATCTTCACGCTCACCCAGGCAGGCGCAGCGTGGGCACCTACGCCGGAACTGTTCGGCCTGTTCCGCCTGATCGGCGGCTTGGGTATGGGCGGTGTCATCCCCGTGGCGGCGGCATTGACCATCGAGTACTCGGCCCCGAACAAGCGATCCTTCAACTACGGGCTCATGTACTCCGGGTACTCCCTGGGCATCGTAGTGGCGGCCCTTGCTGCCTTGTTCGTGCTCCCGATCGGTGGGTGGCGTGCAGTGATCGCCATCGGCGCCGCGCCCGTGGTGCTGCTCCCCATCATCTGGAAGTTCCTCCCCGAGTCCCTCGAATACCTTGAGTCCAAGGGGCGACGGGCTGAGGCCAAGGCGCTGGCGGCCAAACTGCAGATCTCCGACTACCGGCCGGTGGTTCCTGCCGCTCCCGTGCCCGGCGCCCAGGCGGAACCGTGGTGGAGGACGATCACCACGATGTTCTCCCGAAAGTACCTGCGCTCTACGGTCTTCTTCTGGATTTCCCTGTTCCTGGGCCTGCTGCTGGTTTACGGCCTGAACACGTGGCTGCCCAGCATCATGAAGAAGGCCGGTTATGACCTCGGCTCGTCGCTGACATTCCTGCTGGTCTTCAGCCTGGCTTCCGCGATCGGTGGCCTGCTTCTGGGCCGGGCCGCGGACAAGTACGGCAAGAAGCTCATCCTGGTGGTGTTCTACATTCTGGGCGGCCTTGGCATCATGCTGTTGGTCTTCCCCAACACCATGGTGGTCAACCTGCTCTTCGTGGCCTTCGCTGGTATTGGGTCAATCTCAACCTCTCTGGTTTTGACCGGCTACATCGCCGATTACTACCCGTCGAAGGTCCGTGGAACGGCAACCGGCTGGGCGTTGAGCTTCGCCCGGCTTGGTGCCATCTCGGGACCGTTGATCGGTGGCTGGATTGCCGGCTCGAAGCTGCCCTTCGAGGCGAACTTCGCGATCTTCGCCGGTATCGCAGTGCTGGCGGCCGGTGCGGTGGCGTTGATTCCCAAGCCACAACCTGAGGTGCCGGTATCCGACGTCGACGTCGACCCCGACGACGCCGCAGTCAGCGCCCGTTAGGAGCATAAGTGGAAAGGTTTCCGGAGGCGTGCGTCGAGCGAACGGTGGAATGGGTGGACACCGACGCCTCCGGACACCAGCACAATTCGGCCATTCTGCGCTGGGTGGAAGCCGCCGAAGCTGAACTCTTCCGGTTACTGGACCTGCCGGAGTATTTCCCCAGCGCACCCAGGGTCCAGCAGGTCATCAATTACAAAGCCAAGCTGTGGTTCGGCCAGCGCATCACCGCGACGGTGAAGATCAGCGCGCTGGGGCGCACCTCGCTCACCATGGCATTCGAGGTGACGTCCGACGGCGGGGACGTGGCGGCTTTCGGTACGGTCACCACCGTCCACGTTCCCGAGGGCGGCACCTCAGCGGAACCGTGGCCGGAGCACTTCGTCCGGAGGATCACCGCGCGGGATGGCACTTAATGACAATGCCAGGGCCCCGGATTGTCATTTAGTGCCATCTCGGCGGGGATTTGGGAGCCCTTAGCGGAGACCCTTCAGGATGTTCTTGGGCCGCTGCATCTCACCATGCTTGGCGCCGAGGATGATCACCCAGGCCGCGAATGCGGGGATGGCCCACTGCAGAGCCTTCAGCTGGGTCTGGGCTGACTTGAGTTCGTCGGAAGCGCCCGCGCGGGGCTCGGTGGCTCCTTCTGCGCCCTCTTCGGAGAGCTCATCGACCTTCTTGCCAACAACGCCCGCGTAGAGCGTGACGGCAGCTCCGGCCAATGTCACCACGGTCTTGTAGATGGTGTTGGCGGCGACGCTGTCCTGCTTCGCGATCCTGCCCTTGTTCTCCCAAGCGATTGCCAGGTCTGAGGCGAGGTGCCCGGCGAAGGCTGCTGTCTGCACAGGAGCCCACTTGCCCCAGCCCTTGCTCGACAACCGGGTACGCTCCGTGGGATCTTTGGCTTCCGCGGCGGCTCCATTCAGCCCAATGGCCCCCATCAATGAGCCGCCGAACCAGGCCGCGGCCGTAAGGTCGTGAATGGAGCGTGCTACCAGGTTTCCTGCCATGATGTGCTTCCTATCGTTTGAACGGAAAGATCTCTCCGGGGCAGTAACAGCCCTGGAACAGCGTCCGTCCATACTAAGCATGCTTAGTATGGCTCGGCTAGTCTCGGGCGAGGTCCGGCGCCGACCTATGATGAACTGGACTGGCGCCCAATGCGGGGCGCGGAAATGAGGATCCTTCCGATGTTCGCCGTCCCGGCACCCCCGGTGCGCCACCAGCAGCTGCTCGTTACCATTTTCGGGCTCTATGGTCGGAACGCAGGTGATGCCCTGCCGGTGTCCGCACTGATTTCCATGTTGGGCTCACTCGGTTACGACGCTCCGGGCGTGAGGTCCTCCGTCTCCAGGCTCAAGGCAAAAGGCGTGCTGAAGAGCGTTCGCGAAGGCGGGATTGCCAAATACAAAATCTCGGAGTCGGTCAGCGACGTGTTCCGCGAAGGTGACCGCCGGATCTTTGCCCCTGAGCAGCCTGCGCCGGTGGATACCTGGGTGCTGGCCGTTTTCTCGGTGCCTGAGTCCATGCGGAACCGGCGGCATCAACTGCGTTCAGCGTTGTCCGGCTTGGGCTTCGGCTCGGTGGCTAACGGCGTGTGGATAGCGCCGGCCCACAAACTTGAGCAGGCCAAGGAGCGTCTCACTGCCAATGGTTTGATCGAGTTCGTGGACCTGTTCCGGAGCGACTACGTCTTTGATGGACCCATGCGCCCCAAAATCTCCGAGTGGTGGGACCTCAAGGAACTTGATGAACAGTTCACCGAGTTCCTTGGACTCTATGGGGACGCGGAGCAGCAATGGATTGAGCGCGTGGGCGAGGACCCGAACGTTGCCCTGGCCCAGTCCACAGAGGAGTTGCGGCGTGACGCGTTCCGCTACTACATCCCCATGCTGACTATGTGGCGCCGGTTTCCGTACCGGGACCCGAACCTGCCGACGGATTACCTGCCGCCAGAATGGCACGGCCCGGCTGTCCGCAGGACTTTCCAGGCTGTGCATCGTCTGGCCGCACCCTTGGCTGCCGCCCATGCGCACGAGATCATCGCCGAAGCGCTGGACCCGGCCGCGGCCTGACTATTCGCTGGTTCGCGGTGCGTCGATGAGGCCGAACACCTCTCCCTGTGGACCCCGCACCACGGCCATGCGTCCCAGCGGGCTGTCCGTGACCGGTTCCAGGAGTGTCGCACCCAGTTCAACAGCCCGGGTGGCAGAGCCCTCCACAAAGTCGCTGGCGAACCAAGTCATCCAATGGTTGGGTGTGGTCCCGGAGAGCCCGGTGTCATGGTGGACCCCTGCTACTTCGCGGCCATCCAGGGGCCTCCGGATAGTGGAGTAGACCAAGCCATCCTCCGTAACGTCCTGGTAGCTGACGTCGAAGACTCCGGAGTAGAAAGCGCGGGCCGCTGCGTAGTCGCGGGTATGGAGCTCGTTCCAGCACAGTGCGCCGTGCTCGTTGACCCGCTCCGCGCCGATGTGGTTGCCTGCCTGCCAGACTCCGAACACTGCGCCGGCGCTGTCCACGGCCAAGGCCATGCGGCCGGAGTCCGTGACGTCGAACGGCTGCGCAATCAGCTGTCCACCCGCTGCGCTGATCTTCTTCGCGGTGACGTCAACATCGTCCGATGCGAGGAACGTTGTCCACGTGGTGGGCATGGATGGATCCTGCTTGGGGCCCAGTCCTGCCACGGCACGCCCGCCAACACAGGCCAGGACATAGCCGCCCGCGTTCTGGCCGCCGGAGATGAAATCCCAGCCGAACAGGCCAGAATAGAAGGATTTCGCCGCTTTGGGATCATTTGCGCCCAGGTCCACCCACATGGGGGTTGCTGCAGGCCAGCTCGAGATTCGTGTGGACATGGGACTCCTCGCGTAGGGGCTTTTAGGGCGAAGCTGCCTCCCCGTAAGCCCATGCGCCGGGCCTGACGGAGAGGCAGCCACCCATAATGTGCGCGCCGCCGCCGATTCGTGACACCGTTTCGCCGTCCTTTTTTCGGCCTCCAAGGGGCCAATTGCCGGAACCAAAAAGCACCTATGACAAAGGCGGCGGGCAAGCATCAGCCGCTTGCCCGCCGCCGTGCCTAACGGGATTAGACGGTGCGGGTTGCCTTAGCGAGGTTCTCGCGGAGTTCGTCCGCATTCTGCCGTATGACGTAGGCGGGGCGGTCGCGCTCGACGCGCCAGCTGTCTTCCAGCGGGCCGATGTTGACGGTGTCGAAGCCAAATTCGTCGTAGAGCTTGGTGACAAGTTCTGCGGCTTCGGGGAAGTCGCTGGCGGTCGCCAGGGCGCGGCGGTTCGGCGTCCCGGCGGGGGTGCCGTCAGTGGTGATGTCCTTGGCAAAGATGTGGTTGAAGCCCTTGGCTACCTTGGAGGTGGGGAGGTGCTTCTGGAGGAGGCCTGATGTGGTTGCTTCGCCGTTGTCCAGCTCGGGGATACGGCCGTCGCGCTCCCAGTAGTAGTTGTTCGTGTCGATGACCACCTTGCCCTCAAGCGGCTCCGTGGGGATGCTCTGGTAGTTCTTCAAGGGAACGGTCACGACGGCGAAATCGCCTGCCGCTGCTGCTTCGGCTGCCGTGGCGGCCCGGGCCCTCGGCCCAAGTTCCGCGACCAGATCGCCCAGCGTCTCGGGACCCCGCGAGTTGCTGATCACGACGTCGTAGCCCAGTTCCACGGCCTTGCGTGCAACCTGGCTGCCAATGTGTCCTGCACCGATGATTCCAATTGTTGTCATGTAGGTGCCAACAAGATGTTGCAGGCGCGTATTTCCCGCGTTACGCCACATTTCTTAGGTGGCCTATACTAAGTAGTCTTACTATGCATTTCATCGATGACGAGGAGGTTGGCGTGGCCGGGCACTTGGAGATGGTTGAAACGCCCGACGGGGGATATCGGATTCTGATGGTGGACGGCAATGACGCCCTCATGGGCCTCTCAAAGCGGTTCTCTTCGGTGGATGAGGCGGTGGAAGGCGTGGAGGCCATACGGGAAGTGGCCGGCACTGGGCTGCTGCGGCAAGCCTCTTCTGATCGGTACGCGGTACTGATGCTGGAAGAGCCCGCCATTGATTCGGCGCTCGCGGCGCAAGGTACCCGCACGGCATCGGAAGTGGTGGGTTGTGGCAGCTGAGGTGAAGTCCCAAAAGACGCGCGCAGTCCTCTTTGATGTGGACGGTACGCTGATCGATTCCAGCTACTTCCATGCAATGGCCTGGTGGCAGGCGTTCAGGCGCGAAGGGCTGGACATCGAAATGTCGGCCATCCACCGCCGCGTAGGCATGGGAGGCGACAAGCTGATCCAGAGCCTGGTCCCGGACTGCACCGACGAAATGCAGGAAGACTTGAAGTCGGCCCACGGTGCCGTATTTTCGACCTTCTGGCCGACGCTCCGGCCCTTCGATTCCGCGTGTGACCTTCTGGCGGCATGCTCCAACGCCGGTCTTGCGGTCGGCTTGGCATCATCGGCGCAGGAACGCGACCTCGACGTGAGCCGCCACCTCCTCGACGCAGGCTCCTCCATCGACGCCTGGACCAGTTCAGATGACGCCGAGGAAAGCAAGCCCGCCCCGGACATCCTGATGGCCTGCCTGGAGAAGCTCGGCGTGGACCCCGAGGATGCCGTCTTTGTTGGCGACGCCGTGTGGGACGTGAAGGCCGGCGCTGCGATCGGGGTGCCGGTGGTTGCCCTGACCTGCGGTGGAATCAGCGAAGCGGAACTGCGGGACGCAGGAGCCGCGGAAGTCTACGACAATCCGCAGCAACTGCTGGAACACTTGGAGACGAGCCTTATTGGGAAGTTGAGCGGCCGGGGAAGTTGAGCGGCCGGGCCAGCTGACCGCCAGAATCACCTGACCGGCAGGGGGGCGCCTGGCTCCTTGGGGCGAGGCGCCCCGCCCGGTTACCGGACGTCGTCGTGCTGGATGCCTTTGTCCCGACCGCGGCGGTTGCGCAGCGTCCAGATGATGAGCGCGATGATGATGACGGCGGCTACCCCAGCGAGGACCCACGGAACAACGTCTGTCCGGGTTTGCTGTTGCTGGCCGGTTTCGCTGGTGCCGGGGTTGGCCGGTCCTGTGCCCGCTGGGTTTGGAGCGTCGGACGTTGGCTCCGCCGTGGGGGTTGCTGTGGAAGGGCCGGTTGGGTTGCTCGGCTCGGGTGATGGGCTCTGCGTGGTTGCGGCAACGCTGCCCTGAAGGCTCGTGGCCGCGTTCGCGGCTCCCGCGGTGGAGGCGGCGGTGCCGGCGAAAAGGGTCACTGCCAAGGCGGTCATAGCTACTCTGCGAAGCATCTTCTTCTCCTGGGGTAGGGCCTGTTCGTAAATCCTCGCAGTAGTAAGCATACTGACTAAATTGCAGTCCGAGGGGTACCGGGTGTCGCCCGTTCAGGTCCGGGCGACACCCAACACGCGGTCCTAGCGGTTCAACTTGTCGGCATCCGGTTCCGGGTCGCCGATGTGGCCCGGTGCGTTGGCGGCAAGGACGCGCTGCACGAACGCGCTGTACTCCTCCATGTAGTGCCGCAGGAGGCCTGCGGTGCCTTCGTCCTTAACGGAACCGTCGTCGTCGTAAGCGTCCGCGACAAAACGGATGTACGCCTCCGGTGCGTTCAACTGCGGCGCGTCCAGGAAGCTCAGCACGCTCCGCATCGAGGACTGCATCACCGCAGTGCCGATGCCGCCCGGCGACGCTCCGATGATTCCGGTGGGCTTCCGGGCGAAGGAATTGGTGCCCCACGGGCGGGAGCCCCAGTCGATGGCGTTCTTCAGCGCGCCCGGAATGGAGCGGTTGTACTCCGGCGAGACGAACAGGATGCCGTCCGAGGCCGCGATGGCATCCTTCAACGCCTTGCCGGCGGGCGGAAAGTCGTCGTCGTAGTCGGAGCTGTAGAGGGGGAGGTCCTTGATTTCGATCTCATGGAACTCGAGTTCCGGCGGCGCCACGCTGATCAGCGCCTTGGAGAGGGTCCGGTTGATGGAGGTACTTGAAAGACTTCCTACGAAATAGCCGATTTTGAACGTGTCCATAGCGGCGTTCCTTCCCGACGGCACGGCCGGAACCGGCTCGTCGACGGTGTGGTGGCTGGTTGCCACCAGCTTCCACCGACCCTAGTGGACTTGTGCACATAGCGCAGCCCCCTACTCCCGCCCGGACCCTTGCGGTCATAGACTCATGCCAACTGGTTTCTGGCGAGTTCCGGAGAGGGGTGGCGTTGAAAGCAGGGATTGGGCGCGAGAGGCTCGACGGTGAGCGGCGGGTGGCCGCTACGCCGGAAACGGTCAAGCAGTTGGCGGGCCTTGGACTCGACCTTGAGATCGAGTCAGGCGCCGGCGCTGCCTCCGGCCACAGCGACGACGACTACCGGGCCGCCGGAGCGGCCGTCGTCCAGGCCCTGGACCTTGGGACACTCGACATCTACTGCCACGTGCGCCCCATGGACCCGACGACGGCGGGATCCCTCCAGCGTGGCGCGGTCACCGTGGGACTGGGGTCGCCGTCGTCGGAGTTGCCAACCGTGCGGGCCCTCGCCGCTGGCGGCATCACATCGTTCGCCCTGGAGCTGGTGCCCCGGATTTCGCGGGCCCAGTCCATGGATGCACTGACTTCCCAGGCCCTCGTGGCCGGGTACCGGTGCGTGCTCGAGGCAGCAATGCGTTTGCCCCGGTTCTTCCCGCTCTACATGACGGCGGCCGGAACCATCCCGCCGGCCCGGGTGCTGGTCCTTGGAGCTGGCGTGGCTGGACTGCAGGCAATCGGAACAGCCAAAAGGCTTGGCGCCCGCGTCTCGGCGAACGACATCCGGCCCGCGTCAGCAGACGAAGTAGCGTCCATGGGCGGAACATTCATCAAGCTGGACCTTGAAACGGCGGAAGCCTCGGGTGGCTACGCCCGGGAACTGAGCGCCGACAGGGGAGCCCTGCAACGGGCACTCCTTGCTCCACACGTTGCCCAGGCCGATGTCCTGATTACTACCGCCGCTGTTCCCGGAAGGCGGGCACCGCTCCTGGTGAGCCGCGAGATGGTCCAGGGCATGCGGCCTGGGTCGGTGGTGATTGACCTGGCGGCAGAGTCCGGCGGCAATGTGGAAGGGAGTATTCCGGGGCAGGATATCCCCGTCCCCACTGGCGACGGCCAGGGCACGGTGACCCTGGTGGGAATCAAGGATCCGGCCTCCGCCATGCCGGCGGACGCCTCGCGCTTGTACGCCAAGAACGTGGCCAACCTTTTGGCGCTCATGACCCGCGAGGGCGTGGTTTCACCCGACTTCTCGGACGAGGTGGTGGCGGGGGCGTGCCTGACGCACGATGGCGCCATCCGGCACGCGCCCACCGCGGAAGCACTTGCAGCACTTTCCCCCGGATCCGAAGGAGCACCTTGATGGACGGCATGAGCCTGTTGACGATCACGGTCCTGGCAGTCTTTGTGGGCTTCGAGGTTGTTTCCAAAGTCTCCAGCACCCTCCACACACCCCTGATGTCCGGGGCGAACGCCATTCACGGCATCATCCTGGTGGGTGCCATCATCGTCGCCGGGCAGGCTTCTGATCCGTGGGTCCTGGCGGTCGGCCTGCTGGCTGTCGTCCTTGCCACGGCCAACCTGGTGGGTGGGTTCGTGGTGACCGACCGCATGCTGGAGATGTTCCGGGGACGGCAGCGGCCGCCGTCGAGCGCTGATGCCGGGCAAGCCACGGGCAGGGAGGGGCGTCGATGACCCTTCTGAACCCCACTTGGACTGCGCTGCTGTATCTAGCAGCTGCCGCCTGCTTCATCCTTGCCCTGAAGGGGCTGAGTTCGCCCAAGAGCGCGCGCCGCGGCAACCTGATCGGGGCGTTCGGGGCGCTTGTGGCCGTGGTGGCGGTGTTTTTGTCCGTGAAGCTGGACAACATCCCCTGGATCCTGGGGGCGATCGTGGTGGGTGCCGGCGTTGCTGCCCCCGTGGCGCGCAGGGTGCAGATGACCCAGATGCCGCAACTCGTGGCCTTGTTCAACGGTGTGGGCGGTGGTGCGGCGGCCCTGGTTGCCCTGCTGGAACTGCCGCATACGGAAGACGCTTGGGTTCGCTTGGCCATCGTGTTCACCCTGTTGGTGGGTGCTGTGTCTTTCGCGGGTTCGGCGATCACCTTCGCCAAGCTGCAAGGGCTCATGACCACACGGCCCGTGACGTTTCCCGGGCTGCCCGTCCTCATGGCTGTGGTGCTCCTGGCCGCCGTCGCTGCCGGCGCAGTGGTCATCGCCAGCGGCGCGCCCGGCTGGGCTGTGGTGCTTCTGGTCCTCGGGCTCGGAGCCGGCGTCCTTCTGGTGCTGCCGGTGGGTGGCGCTGACGTGCCGATTGTCATCTCGTTCCTGAATGCCTTTACTGGCTTGGCTGTCGCCGCATCGGGCCTGGTGCTGGGGAACGTCCTCCTGGTCGTTGCCGGAACACTGGTGGGAGCATCCGGCACCATCCTTACCCGCGCCATGGCATCGGCCATGGGGCGCAGTGTTGCCGGCATCATGTTCGGTGCCTTCAAGGGTGGCTCCACCGCAGGTTCAACGACAGTGAGCGAACGGCCGGTCCGCTCCTCCAGCGCTGAGGACATCGCAGTGCTGCTCGGCTACGCGCAGCGTGTGATCATCGTTCCCGGGTACGGACTCGCCGTGGCGCAGGGGCAGCACACCGCGGCGGAACTTGCCTTGGCTTTGGAGGCCCGGGGGATTGACGTGGACTTCGCCATCCACCCTGTTGCGGGACGCATGCCCGGACACATGAATGTGCTCCTCGCCGAGGCAAACGTTCCCTACGAGTCGCTGAAGGAAATGTCGGACATCAACTCTGAGTTCAAAACCACGGACGTCGCATTGGTGGTGGGTGCCAACGACGTCGTGAACCCCGCGGCCAAGACCACGGCGGGCTCGCCCATCTACGGAATGCCAATCCTGGAAGTGGCCGACGCCCGGCAGGTGGTATTCCTGAAACGCTCCATGAGGCCGGGGTTCGCCGGCGTCGAAAACGAGTTGCTCTATGAACCGCAGACCACGTTGCTGTTCGGGGACGCGAAAGACTCGCTGACCAAGGTGTTGGGCGCCGTAAAAGCACTCTGATGAATGCGGACAGCATAAACGCGTCATTTATGCGCCGTTGATGGCACACGTCATGTACAGGAACTGTGTACACCAGGCTAGGAGTCATCGAGTGAAAGACCGTGGGAACGAATCGTTGTTTGGATCACGCCTCGAAACAGCGCGGGGAAAGCGGGTGTCCAACTGGAAACTGCTGGTGGGCCAGGCCGTCCAGATCTGGCGTGGGAACGAGATCGTTGACCAGGGCCAGGTGGAAGCCGTCACTGCTGACGGCAGCGTCCTGTGGCTGACCCAACGGGGAGCGATCGGACGCCGGATGGTCACGAAGGAGCGGGGCGCGGGCCTCTGGGTCCAGCTCATGAACTGACCCCAGAGGCTCGCCCTGTGCGCTCGCCGTCGGGTATTCCGGGCCGTCCGTCCGCGCCCTAAGCTGGGGCGTACCAGCCCAAAGCCTTAACTGAGAGGTTGCGACATGACCGTGAAGCTCAACAAGAAGGCCTTCGAGCACGCCAAGGCCCTGATCCGTGATGGCAAGGTGGCTAAGGACACCCGGGACGACTGGAGTGAGCATGCCCCCTCAACCAAGGACGAGAATGCGTTCCTGGACAAGCATGGCCATGCCGAGTACTCCAAGTGGTTCCTCGGCGTCGACGACGAACACCCGGATGACCAGAAGGGCCACTACAAGTTCCCCATCGGAGACTTCACAAAGATCCACCGCTGCGGTGTCATCGCCGCCGAAAGCCGCGCCGGCCAGAACGATTACGATGACATCCGCGATGCCCTGGGAAAATTGCTGGACCGGATCGACAAGGACTAGCCGGCAAGCAACCTGCCCCATGCGGGGTCAAGCAGCGGCGCGCCGGCCAGCCTCAGGGCGTGCCAGAGGGTGACCGCCACGGAATCGAGAACGGGTACTCCGGTGCGGGCCTCCACCTCCGCCGTGATGTTTGCGCCGTAGAGGTTGCCGACCGTCGTTAGCAGCTGTAGCTGCGGGTGCCCTGCTCGCGTGAGGGATTCTTGAGGAGGCTGGCGAGAGCGTCGCCGTGGGTCAACTGCGGGTGGTGCCCGGCGCCCGGAACCACAATCAGCTCGACGTTGGGAAGGGACTTGAGCTGCACGGCCGCATCGGCGGTGAGTGGGTCCTCGCTTCCCGTGATGATCCGGACCTGGCCGCTGAACCGCCCCAGGGCGTCCTGGAGTTCGCTGCGCCACTGCTTGGATCCCGTCAGGGCGAGATGCTGGGCCACCCTCGTGGCACTGCTTCGCTTGAGGTCGGCCACGCTGGATCGGAGGGCTTCCCTGCTCGCATCCGTGCCGGTCAGTTGCTGTGACAACCTTGCCGGTCCGACACGTCGCAGGTAGGAGCTGACCAGCGGCCGAAGCCTGGACAACGCGGGTGTCGCCGGCTGGAGGAAGAATGGCGCGATCAACGTAAGGGACGTGACCTTCGCGGGCACCCGGTCTGCTGCGACCACTGCTGCAGCGGCACCGATCGAATGGCCGATAAGGTCGACAGGTTCCCCCTCCAGCAGGGCGGGCAGCCACCCTTCCCAGTCCTGAACGCCCGCTCCTCCGCTGAGTCCGAGTCCGGGAATGTCCATCACGCGCGCCCCGATATCAGCCGCCACTCCAGCCCACGTGTCTGCGTTGACCGGCAGGCCGGGAAGGATCAGCCTGGTGGGCCCGGCGACGCCCAGTTCGAATGTCCGTATGCCGCCGACGTCCACGAACCGACGGTCCTCGGCCATGATGGCCCCGAACCGATGCGCGGCCAGGTAATCGGCCCACCGTTCCAAGGACAGCAGCACGTCCGGCATCCGGATTCCGTGTTTGTCGGCGAACTTGATTGCTGACTGGGTTGGGTAGCGGTCGGAGGACATGAAGGTAAGCGTCTCGGGATCTGCCTTGGTGATCCGCTCCGGGAGCCGCTTGATGACCCCAACCGGCAGCCTTAGCCGTGGGACCTTCGCGCCAAGATGCCGGCCGACATGCGTGAGCAGGTCCGCCAGTGGCGGTGTGGCGTCGTCGAGAATCCAATACGCGTTGCCCGCAGTAGCCGGGTCGACCGCGGCAGCCGTCATGAAAGCCGTAAGATAGTCGACCGTAACGACCGGGAGGAACGTCGTTTCGTCTCCTGGCAACGCCGCAACGCTGCCTTCCCAGATCTGTCCGATGGTGGTGGGCAGCCCGATGAGCTGGTCGGATTCCCCAGTCACGCTGTCGCCGATCAGGCTGGACGGGTTGACGATGGTCCAGGGGATTCCGCGTTCCATGGCCAAGGCCTGGAAGATCGCGTCGGATTCCACTTTTGAGGCTTCGTAGGCACCAAGTTCCTTGTAGGCCGCAGCGCGGTAATCCTCTGACCATGGAATGGTGGTTGGATCCTGTCCGCCGACGCGGTATCCCGACACATGGACGACGCGCTGCAGTTTGGGGAGATCCGTGGCGAAGTCCATCAGCTTCTCGACGATGCCGACGTTCGCGCTGCGTGCCTCGTGGGCGGTCATTCCGAATCGGTAGGTCCCGGCGCAGTTGTGGATCTCGGTGACGTCCGGGAATGTCGAGGGGCCTCCAGTGACGATCCCGGGGGAATCGAAATCGACGATCGTCGTGTTGATGCTCCCTGTCAGGCCGTGCTCCCGCACCCATCGCTCGACACGGGCACCGGACTCGGCGGTCCGTACAGCCGCCGTGACGTTCGCGCCAGCTTGGGCCAGGGCCAGGACGAGATGCCTGCCAACCAATCCCGAGGCCCCGAAGACCAGGGCGTGGCGGGGGCCTTCAAGTGTTGTCATCGGGTCCTCCCAGTGGTCTCGAGGCGCTGGTTGATGAGCTCTGCCACTACATCAGCGGCCGAAGCCAGGGGTTGGGTACTCATCATGGCGCGGGAGACGATCACCGCGCCCTCGATTGTCGACACAATGACCGTCGCCAAGGACCGCGCCTCCTCTGCGTCAATGCCGCTTGCTTCCAGCAGCGCGGACGTCGGTACGATCCACGACTCGAAGGCAGTGGCACATGCCTGCCGCAGTCGCTCGCTCTCAGCGCCCATCTCCAAGGTGACGACGGAGACAGGGCAGCCCAGTTGGAAGTTGCCCTCGCTGACGATCGTCGCCAAAGCCTCAATGGCGGCGCGGGCAGCTTCAGCCGGGCCGCCTGCGGAAGATGCCGCCTCCGCGATCAGGGCCTGGAATTGCGTCGCGGCGAGGTCGACCGCTGCGACTCCCAGGTCCTCCTTCCCGCCGGGAAAGTGGAAGTAGACAGACCCCTTGGGCGCGGCGGCGTGTTCGATCACAGCGTTCAGGCCTGTGCCGCTGTAGCCGCTGGTCTGGATGAGCTGCAGCATCGACTCTGTAAGCCGTGCCTTCGTCAGGTTTCCTTTGATAGCCATGAAAAAATAATAGACCGGTCTATATATTTTTGTAAACCAGCGCAACCCGAAGCAAAAACCCGGCCCCCTCGTGTGAGGGAGCCGGGTTTTGGGCGGAGCTATTTGTAAAGGCTGTACTGGCCCTAACGGACGGGGTCGGAGCCGAGCCCGGGGTCGAGCGCGGAAGCGGTACCTGCGTTGCGGGCCGCGGCTGCGTCCTTGAGGAGGTCGCGGATTTCGGCGAGGAGTGCCGTATCGGCGGGGAGCGGTTCTTCCTCGGGTTCCTCGGTGGAGAGGCGGTCCTTGACCAGGGAGTTGATCTTGTTCATGGGCGCCACGAAGATGAAGTAGACCACGGCAGCCGTGATCACAAAGGTGATCAGGGCGGTCAGGACGGCACCGAAATCGACGAACGTGGCGGGGTTGTTTTCCCAGATCTTGAAGCCCAGGCCCTCGGCGTTCATGCCACCGGCAGCGGCGATGACCGGGTTGATGATGTGGTTGGTGAAGGCCCCGACGAGGGCGGTGAAAGCACTGCCGATAACCACGGCAATGGCCAGTTCGATCACGTTGCCGCGAAGGATGAAGTCTTTGAAACCCTTAAACATGGAGTGTCCTCAGCTCGGGTGCGGATGTCTGCCTCAGCAGTGAACAAACTACCATCCCCATGTTTCAACCCGGTGTAACGGGGTAGGGGAGTGCATCACGCGCTCCCCTACCCCGTGATGTGCTCAGCCAAACAGCGACCGGGTGTGGTCGTTCAGGAACATTCCGCGGGGATCGAATTCGCGGCGGACCTGGAGGAAAGTGTCCAGTTCCGGGTAGAGGCGTTCCAGGCGGCTGCGGGTCATGAAGTGGATCTTCCCCCAGTGCGCCCGGGGCTCGAATTCCTGGAGCACGGCGTCGGCATCCCGGAAGAACTGCCAGTAGTCGGTGCCCGGCTTGGTGGTCAGGGTGACCACAGTGCTGTCGCGGCCCTGGAACTGGGACATGTACGCGTCGTCGGCCTTCACCCAGCGCACCTCGACGGGATACTTCTGGTCCGGGTGCTTGCTGCGGATCAGGTCCTGGATGGCCTCGACGGCGGCCAGGCCGTCCTCGCTCCGGACAAAGTATTCAAGCTCGTGGAACTGGGTGGTGAATCCGCCCGGGTAGATCCGGTAGGAGCGGTCCAGTCGGGCGCCTTCAACCGTTGAGATCTGGCGCTCGTCCTCGACGGACGCCACGTTGTACCGCTTGGTGTAGCTCCGGTTCCCCATCCGGTGATCCGGCGAGCCCGGCAGGTCCAGGAGTTCGCACGAGTCATCCTCGGGGCACCACAGGAATGAGTAATGCCGGTTGTGATCGATGTCTGCCTGCCATGTGGAGGTCGTTTCCGCCCATGTGGGATACGTGATCTGCTCCTGCAGGTAGTACCTGTCCTCCACCTCCAGTTCAACCTCCAGGAAGATCCCCAGCGTGCCCAAGGCCGTCTGGGCCGCCCGAAGTTCGCGGAGCTGGTCCTCGCCGATCTCCACGATCTCGCCGTAGCCGTTGATCAGTTTCACCCAGCGCAGTTTGGAGGAGAAACTGCCCAGGTCCTTGCCGGATCCGTGGGTGCTGGTGGCCAGCGCTCCGGCGATCTGCTGCTTGTCGATGTCACCTTGGTTGCTCAGTGCGAGTCCTTGCTCCCACAGCGCATCCCCGAAAGCATTGATCGTGGTCCCGGCCAACGCCCTGGCCCGACGCGCCAGTCGATCAGTGCCGGTGATCGCGGTGAGGCCCGACATGTCCATCAGGACGCCGCCGGTCTGCACCAACGGTGAGGAAGAGTGACCCGAGCCGACCGCCCGCACGGGCAAGCCTTCGCGGATGGCGAAGCGGACGGCGTCGAGCGCTTCTTGTTCGTTCCTGGGCCGAACGGTAAAGGCGGGCGTTGCGCTCTGGTTCCCGCCCCAGTTGGTCCAGGTGGCGTCGGTGTCGAAGGGGGCTGTGGGGGTGGCTGCCGCCGCTGCGCCCGATGCCCGGGAAACGTGAGTTGTCATGGTGGAAGCTCCGTTGCTTGGTTGGGCGCTCACGCGCCGTGGTTGATCATGACGTGCTTGGTGCGTGAGTAGTCATCCAGGGCGTAGAGCGAGAGGTCGCGGCCGTAGCCCGAACCCTTGAATCCGCCCCACGGTACCTCGCACGCCAGGACCAGGTGCGCATTGACCCACACCGTGCCGAAGTCCAGTTGCTTGGGAATCCGGAGGGAAAGGCTGGAATCGCGCGTCCACACCGAAGCGGACAAACCATAAGGGCTTTCGTTGGCGCGGATGACTGCCTCTTCCGTTGAGGCGAACGTCTCCACAGTGACCACGGGGCCGAAGATTTCGTGCGTCGCGATGGGCGCTCCCGCCGGAACATTGGTGATGACCGTCGGCTCGATGAAGTAACCAGTGCCTTCCACGGCCGAACCGCCGATCGCGATCTCCAACCCGGCAGCGCGGGCCTCAGCCAGTGCCTCCTTGACCCGTTCGAAGTGCGGAAGGGAGATCATGGGGCCAATTTCGACGTCGTCCCCTGCGTCCGGAGCGCCCAGAACCAAAGTGCCCACTTCCTGCACCAGATGCTGGGTGAACTCCTCTGCCACGGACTCGTGGACCAGGACCCGGCAAGCCGCGCCGCAGTCCTGGCCGGCGTTCCAGAAGCCGGCGTTGCGCACGCCGGCAGCGGCGGCGCGGAGGTCGGCGTCGGGGAAGACCACAACGGGAGCCTTGCCGCCGAGCTCCAAGTGCACGCGCTTGACGGACTTTGCAGCGGTTTCCGCCACGGCCTGCCCGCTGACGACGCTTCCAGTCAGGGCCACCAGGGCGATGTCCGGGTGGTCGGAGAGTCTCTGCCCCACGGTCCGCCCACGGCCCGTGACGACGTTGAGGATGCCGTCCGGGATGCGCCCGGCCAACACTTCCACCAACTTCAACGTGGTCAGTGGGGTTTGCTCGGACGGCTTGATGACGATGCTGTTGCCGGCGGCGAGGATTGGCGCGATCTTCCAGGCGGCCATCAGCAGCGGGTAGTTCCACGGGGTAATCACGCCGACGACGCCAACAGGTTCGCGGAGGATCACGGAGGTGTGGTCCGTTGCGTAGTCGCCGCCGGCCATGGAGGTCAGGGTCCGGGAAGCGCCGGCCATGAACCGGAAGGTGTCGATGGTGCTGGAGACGTCGTCTTCGGAGACTGCCTGCGGTTTACCCGTGTTGGCTGACTCGAGGGCCTCGAAAACCGCGCGGTTCTCTTCGATGATGGTGGCGACGAGGTTCAGGACATCGGCACGTTCCTTCGGGGTGGTGGCACCCCAGCTTTTTTGGGCGACGACGGCGGCGGCAACAGCTGCGTCCACGTCGTCGGCCGTGCCGGCCTGCACTGAGGCGATGACCACCTCGGTGGTGGGGTCCACGACGTCGATGGTCTGGCCCGAGGAGCCGGGGACGAAGGAGCCGTTGATGAAGTGCCCGGTGGGCGGGAGGACCGCAGCGACGTTGGAGGTGCCTTCAGCCGCGGAACGTTTGACGGTGAACTTCTCGGTCTGGGTGATGGTCATGGTGATTCGCTTTCAGGGAAGGTCGGGCCAGGGAAGGTCTGGTCGGAAGAATTCTGGTCAGGGAAAGTCGGGGGCGAGTGCAGTTGCGGGAAACGGCACGGCCTCCGTCTTCTTGCCGAACACGCGGGCCGCGACGTAGTACAGGGGAGCGACCACCACGAGCCCGACGATCCAGGAGATGTCCACGCCTCCCAGTGCGGCGGCCATCGGGCCTGTGTAGATGGCGGTTGCGGAGAAGGGAACCTGGATGAGGGCGCCGGCAACGTAGGAGCCGATGGCGACCCAATTGAACCGCCCGTACACGCCGCCGTCGCGCTTGAAGAAGTCTTCAACCCGGTAGTCGCCGTGCCGCAACAGGTAGTAGTCCACCAGGTTGATGGCCGTCCACGGGACCAGGACGTACATCAGGAAGGACAGGAAGTTGGTGTAGAAGAGGATGAAGTTGTCGCGGGCGAACAGTGCAATCGAGACCGCCAGGACAAAGAGGACGACGGCGGCGATGCTCCGGGTCTTCGCCCGGGGCAACCACGTGGGCTTGAAGGTCTGCCCGATCGTCAGGGTGCAGAGGACGCCGCAGTACAGGTTCATGGCGTTCGACGCAGCCACGCCGAGGCAGAAGATGCCCACGATGACCAGGGTCCACGGTTGAAGCAAGGCTCCCAGGCTGCCCACGATTTCCACGTTCTCAGCACTTAGGGTCATGGCCAGTGTGCCCACCAGAGCCCCCAGGATCATGGGGAACAGGGTGCCCAGGACGCAGCCTGAGTAGGAAGCCCAGAAGGCGGGCCCTGACCCGGTGCCCTGAGGCATGTAGCGGGAGTAGTCCGAAACGTAGGGCGCGTAGGCCAGTTGCCACAGGGCTGAGACGGAGATGGTTCCCATGAAGCCGACCCAGTTGAAATTGCCCGTTTCCAGGAAGCTAGCGGGCAGTCCGTCCACCACCAGGATCCAAGCGAAAGCCAACAGCAGCGCCAGTCCGGCTGTCACGCTTAGGACGCGTGCATAGGCGTGGATGAGCCGGTACCCGAAAATCGTCGCGATCACACTGACTACCCCGATGATGATGATGCCCGCATCAACGCTGATGCCGGGGCTGACGGCGGCCATGGCCTCGCCGCCGAACACCAGGTTGGCTGCGAAAAAGCCGACGTACATGACCACCACGATGACCACGATCAGCAATGCCCCGAATGAACCGAACTGGCCTCGGGTCTGGATCATCTGCGCCACGCCTAGTTGCGGACCCTGGGCCGAGTGCAGCGCCATGAAAATGCCGCCCACCACGTTGCCAATGATGATGCCCACGATGGCTGGCACGAAGCCCAGGCCGAACACCGTGGTGGCGAGTCCGCCGGTCACGATGGTCATGATCATGATGTTGGAGCCGAACCAGATGGTAAACAGGTCCCTGGCCTTGCCGTGCCGCTCGTTCAAGGGGATGGGCTGGATGGTCTTGTCCTCCAGCCGGGGCACTTCGGTGACAGGTGCGGTGCTCATGATGCGCTCCTGGATGCCGAAGCCAGTTCACGGTCACCTGCGGTGCTTGCCTTGCTGCGGTTCACCATCACACCGAGCAGATCGAACACCAGGGTAGCCGCTGCCACGGTGGTGATGTCCGCATGGTCGTACGCCGGAGCGACTTCGACGACGTCTGCGCCCACGATGTTGATGCCGTCCAGCCCGCGGAGCAGGGCCAGGAGTTCGCGGGAGTGGAGACCGCCCATCTCCGGAGTGCCCGTGCCAGGCGCGAATGCCGGGTCCAGGACGTCGATGTCGATCGAAACGTAGACCGGGGTGTCGTCGAGTCGGTCCTTCACCTGCTGGATCGCGGCCGGGACGCCCATAACGTCCAGGTCCGAGCAGCGGATGATCTGAAAACCGAACTCGTGGTCGCGGAGGAAGTCGTTGCGGTCGTAGACGGGGCCGCGGATCCCCACGTGCATCGACTTGTCCTCCACCAGGAGGCCCTCCTCAAAAGCGCGCCGGAAGATGGTCCCGTGTGTGATGGGCTGGTCGAAGTACGTGTCCCAGGTGTCCAGGTGGGCGTCAAAGTGCAGCAACGCAACCGGGCCGTGGACCTTGTTCAAAGCCCGAAGCATGGGCAATGCGATGGTGTGGTCGCCGCCGATGGAGATGAGTCGTTTCTCCTCGCTGATCAGGGGCAGAGCCTGCTCCTCGATCTCACGCACAGCGCGGGTGATGTCGTAGGGAGTGCAGGCGATGTCGCCGGCATCCACTACCTGTGCCTCGTACACGGGCTCGACGTCGAGTTCCGGGTGGTAGCCAGGGCGCAGGAGCCGCGAGGCCTCGCGGACTGCGGCCGGACCGAAGCGGGCGCCGGGGCGGAAAGAGGTTCCGCCGTCGAACGGAACACCGACGATGGCGATGTCGTAATCCGGGACGCGGTCGATCTGGGGGAGCCGGGCGAAGGTGCCCAGGCCTGCGTAACGGGGAACTTTGGTTGCATCCACGGGGCCAATGGGCTGGTGCGTTGTCATGGCTGGATCCTTCAGGTAGCTGGGGCGCTCGCCGTTGAGCGGGAAGTGCATACCTCAATTCTTCGTGACGCGGATCACTCCGCATAGCGGTACATTGACTACAAATGGTCGAAGCGTTTAGACAAACGTCTAAGCGCCGCGCGGCGACTGCCATGCGCAAGGGAAGGGAGGGCCCGGAACGGCAATCACAGTGGCAGAACTCGTGGCTGAGCCGCAGCTCGGACTGACGCTCCTGGCCGGCGCCTCCGGACAAGACAACCGCATCACCTGGGCTCATACCTCCGACCTCCCCAGGCTGTGGGAATGGGTCACGGGCGGCGAACTCATGATGACCAACGGGTTGTCCATCCCGTCCGATCCGGCGGGACAGGTTGCGCTCGCCGAGGCCCTGGTGGATGCAGGTGCCAGCGCTCTGGCAATCGGGGAAAAGATGCACGCGCCACCGCTGACGGCCGAGTTCCTGGCGGCCTGCGAACAGTTGCCCCTGCCCCTGCTCAACATTCCCTACCCCCTGCCCTTCATCGCGATTGCCCGGTCGGTTGCAGAGTCCTCGCTGCTCGAAGAATCGCGTCGGCTTCGGCAAACCGCGCGGGTCTATGACCTGCTGCGGACCGCTGGCGCCTCCGAGGACCACTGGCAGAGCCTGGTCCTGAGGTTGGCCACGGAGCTGGATTCGGAACTTTTCGTGGTGGACCGCCGCTGCCTGCATCCATGGCATCCGGAGGGCCATCCGCTGCCCGGCTTCCTTGTGGAGGAATGGTCGCCGCACCCGGGCCAGGTGTCCGTTGCAGGCAAGAACTTCCAGTGGCACCGGATCCGTGGCCGGCACGTGCTGACCATGGACATTCCCACCCACGCGAATGCGCTCCTGGTTGTGCTGCCCAACAGCGAACCGCACCCGGACGCCGTCGTACTCCTCCACGCCGCGACCGTGCTGGGACTGCAGCTCTCACGGATTGTCTTGTCGCTGGAAAGCCGCCACCGGCTGGCCGGTGAGTTCCTGCTGCAGGCCACGGATGGGCGGCTCGGGGTGGCGGAAATGGAAAGCCGGATGGTCTCGTTTGGCATACCGGCCGCGGACTTCCTGATGGTCGCCATGGCCGCGGGCAACGCGACGGAACCGCACGACGACCGGCTGGCCGGCGTCCACATCGACCTGTGGCGGCACGGGGTTGCGTCGGCGTCCTTGAAGCGGAACAACCGGCTCCATGTGGTGGTCCCGGCGGATGTGTCCGATGAGGTCCTGGTGCATTGCAGCGGCGTTGGCAGCGTGATCGGGATCAGCACGCCCGCTGCTGTGGCCGGAATCCAACGGGCGCTGCAGGAGTCGCTGTGGGCCTTGGGTTCGGCACGCGCCAACAGGCTGGAATTGGCCCGATACGCGCAGGGACCGTCGTGGCTTGGGTTGACCGGATTCGAGGAAGGGACGGCGTTGGTGCGCCGCTTGCTGGGCCCGGTTTTCGACTATGAGCAGAGACAGGACGGCGATCTGATCCTGACCCTGAGGACATATTTGGATTCTCAACGTTCCTGGCAAAAGACGGCTGCGACGCTGTTCGCGCACCGGCAGACCATCATCTACCGGATCCGGAAAATCGGTGAGTTGACGGGGCTGGACATGGGCGAAACGTCCACGGTTGCGCAGTTGTGGTTCGCACTGCAGATCCACGAAGCGATGCATCAGTAGCCACAGCTTGCTTGCGCTTTTTCAAAACAACCCGCTATGGTGTGAAGCGTGTCACTCACGTGATGCAACGCTTTTGATCTGCGGCGGGAGAGTCCTGCCGGTACATCCAGTCAGGCGCCGTAGGAGCAAATCCTCCCCAGGAATCTCTCAGGCCCATGTACCGCCGCGGTTAGGCAACTCTGGAAAGCAGTCCGGGAAACCGGGCTCACCGACGGTGCAAGCAGGCAACCATTCCTGCGGAATCTCTCAGGTCCAATACAGAGCGGGGAGGAACCCACATCATCGTGGCGCTCAGCAGGCGCCTGAATCATGGAGTTCCTCTTGACTGTTCAATCAACCCCCACCGCGTTCGCGGACCGGCATATCGGCGCCCGCCGCCAGGCCGATGTTGACACCATGCTCAAGGCCATCGGCCTTGACTCTGTCGACGGCATGGTGGACATTGCTGTCCCAGATTCCATCCGCCAGGACACTGCGCTGAAGTTGCAGGACGCCCTCACCGAGGTGCAGGTCCTCACTGAGCTGCGCAAGCTGGCTTCCAAGAACAAAACCGCCGTGCAGATGATCGGCCAGGGCTACTACGACACCGTGACGCCGCCCGTCATCCGCCGCAACATCCTCGAATCCCCGGCTTGGTACACGGCCTACACCCCGTACCAGCCGGAAATTTCCCAGGGCCGCCTCGAAGCGCTGCTCAACTTCCAGACCATGGTCCAGGACCTCACGGGACTTCCCGTGGCCAACGCCTCGCTGCTGGACGAAGCTACCGCCGTTGCCGAGGCAGTGCTGCTCATGCGCAGGGCGAACAAGGCTGTGAAGGACGGCAAGACCGTCCTGGACGCCGACCTCCTCCCGCAGACCATCGCAATCGTGAAGGGCCGCGCCGAGGCGCTGGGTTTTGAGGTCGAGATCGCGGACCTCTCTGCCGGCCTGCCCGACGGCGACATCAACGGTATCGTCCTGCAGCAGCCGGGCGTTTCGGGCCGCGTTTTCAACCATGCCCCGGTGATCGCCGAAGCCAAGGAACGTGGCGCCTTGGTCACTGTCGCGGCCGATCTGCTGGCGCTCACCCTCATCACGCCCCCGGGCGAGCAAGGTGCCGATGTCGCCGTCGGAACCGCGCAGCGTTTCGGTGTCCCGCTGTTCTTCGGCGGCCCGCACGCCGCGTACATGGCCGTCCGCGAAGGCATGGAGCGCACGCTTCCGGGCCGCATCGTCGGCGTCTCCAAGGACAACGCGGGCGTCCCCGCCTACCGCCTGGCCCTCCAGACCCGCGAGCAGCACATCCGCCGCGAAAAGGCCACGTCCAACATCTGTACAGCCCAGGCATTGCTGGCCATCGTGGCCTCGATGTACGCCGTCTACCACGGCCCGGAAGGCCTGAAGTCGATCGCCGAAACCGTTCACGGCCATGCACGAACGCTGGCGACGGCGCTGAAGGCGGCTGGCCGCGAACTCGTGACCGAGTCCTTCTTCGACACCCTCACGGTCCGCGTCCCCGGCAAGGCTGACAAAGTCATCGCCGCCGCCGAAGCCCGCGGCATCAACCTGAGGTTCATCGACGCCGACACCGTGGGCGTCTCGATTGATGAAACCACGACGCCGGAGGTCCTCTCCGCCGTTGCCGTCGCCTTCGGTGCCGGTCCGGTGAAGGACGCGGCGGGCTTCGAGCTGCCCTCGGACGTGGTCCGGACCAGCGATTTCCTGCAGCACCCGGTGTTCAACACGCACCGTTCCGAGACGCAGCTGTTGCGCTATATCCGCAAGCTGTCCGACCGGGACCTCGCACTGGACCGCACCATGATCCCGCTGGGTTCGTGCACCATGAAGCTCAACGCCACGGCAGAGATGGAAGCCATCTCCTGGCCCGAGTTCGCCTCCATCCACCCCTTCGCACCGGACCACCAGACGGCCGGCTGGCGCGAACTCATCGAGGACCTGGAAGCCGACCTCACGGAGATCACCGGCTACGACCAAGTGTCCATCCAGCCGAACGCCGGTTCGCAGGGTGAGCTCGCGGGCCTGCTGGCGATCCGCGGCTACCACCTGTCCCGGGGCGACGAGCAGCGCACCGTTTGCTTGATCCCCGCTTCCGCCCACGGCACCAACGCTGCGTCCGCGGTGCTGGCCGGCATGAAAGTGGTTGTGGTCGCGACCGCCGCTGACGGCACCATCGACCACGCGGACCTGACCGCCAAGATCGAAGCCAACAAGGACGTCCTGTCCTGCATCATGATCACCTACCCGTCCACGCACGGTGTCTACGACGCCGACGTCGTTGAGGTGTGCGACGCCGTTCACCAGGCCGGTGGTCAGGTGTACGTCGATGGCGCGAACCTCAATGCCCTGGTTGGCCTTGCCCAGCCGGGCAAGTTCGGCGGCGACGTCTCCCACCTGAACCTGCACAAGACCTTCTGCATCCCGCACGGTGGCGGCGGTCCCGGTGTTGGACCCGTTGCTGCGAAAGCCCACTTGGCCCCGTTCATGCCCGGCGATGCCAACAAGGCCGCCCACGAACCGGGTCATGGCGTGGCGATTTCCGCTTCGCGGTATGGATCCGCAGGTGTCTTGCCGATCTCCTGGGCCTACGTGAAGCTCATGGGTGGCCAGGGCCTCACCGAAGCCACCAAGTCGGCACTGCTGGCCGCGAACTACGTTGCTTCCCGGTTGGATGAGCACTTCCCGGTTCTCTACACCGGTGAAGGCGGCCTGGTTGCGCACGAATGCATCCTGGACCTCCGCGAGCTGACGGCACGCACGGGTGTTACTGCTGAAGACGTGGCCAAGCGCCTGATCGACTTCGGTTTCCACGCCCCCACCTTGGCCTTCCCGGTTGCTGGGACCCTGATGGTGGAACCGACCGAGTCCGAGGACCTGGCCGAAATCGACCGTTTCATCGAAGCCATGATCACCATCCGTGCCGAGATCGAGCAGGTGGCCAGCGGTGATTTCACTGTCGAGGAGTCGCCGCTGCGCAACGCGCCGCACACCGCTGCCGCCGTCGTGAATTCCGACTGGGACCGCTCCTACCCGCGCGAGCAGGCCGCCTTCCCCGTCCACCACCTCAAGCAGGACAAGTACTTCCCGCCAGTGGGCCGCATCGACGGCGCAGCCGGCGACCGCAACCTGGTGTGCTCCTGCCCTCCGATCGAATCATTCGAGAACTAAAGGATCCCGATCATGACTGAGAACTACACGGCTCTGTACGAGCAACACAAAAAGGCGGGCGCCTCCTTCACCGACTTCGGTGGCTGGCAGATGCCGCTGAAATACGAGTCCGAGCTCGCCGAGCACCACGCAGTCCGCAACGCCGCTGGCCTGTTCGACCTCTCCCACATGGGCGAAGTCTGGGTCACCGGGCCGGAGGCTGCGGCGTTCCTGGACAACGCGCTGGTGGGCAAGTTGTCCGCGATCGCGGTGGGGAAGGCCAAGTATTCGCTCATCTGCGACACCGACGGCGGCATCATCGACGACCTCATCACGTACCGGCGCCCCTCGCCCGAAGAAGGCGTGGACCGGTACCTGGTGGTTCCCAACGCGGGCAACGCCAAGATCGTCGCGCAGGCACTTCGCGAACGTGCAGCCGGTTTTGACGTTTCCGTGGAGGACGCCTCCGCCGAAACTTCACTGATTGCCGTGCAGGGACCCAACGCCGAGGGCATCCTGCTGAAACTGGTCCCCGGTGAGCAGCACGCGCTGGTCACGGAGCTGAAGTATTACGCGGCCGTTGAGGTTTCGATCAACGGGCAGGACCTGCTGCTGGCACGCACCGGGTACACCGGCGAAGACGGCTTCGAGATCTATGTCCCGAACGTCGACGCTGCCGTACTGTGGGAAGCCCTCCTTGAAGCCGGTGAAGGCCAGGGTCTCATCCCGGCAGGGCTCGCCGCCCGCGACTCCCTGCGCCTCGAAGCCGGAATGCCCCTGTACGGGAACGAGCTCTCCCGCCATGTGAATCCCTACGCCGCCGGACTGGGACCCGTGGTTTCCCTGGCCAAGGAGGGTGATTTCGTGGGCAAGGAAGCACTCGCCGCGATCAAGGCTGCGGGTGTCGGATCCGCTCTCGGCCAGAAGCTCGTGGGGCTCAAGGGTGCCGGCCGTCGTGCCGCCCGTGGGCACTACTCGGTCCTCAAGGACGGTTCCCTGATCGGTGAGGTGACCTCGGGGCAGCCCAGCCCGACGCTCGGTTACCCGGTCGCTTTGGCGTATGTCGACGTCGAACATTCCGTCGTTGGCACTGTGGTCGACGTCGATCTCCGCGGCAAGGCCGAGCAGTTTGAAGTCGTGCAGCTGCCCTTTTACAAGCGTCAAAAGTAACTCCCAGAGAGAAGGAACCGGAATGAGCAAGGTAGTTTCTGAATTGAAATACTCGGCTGAGCACGAGTGGGTTGCCGCCGATGGTGGCGGGCCGGTAGGCATTGGGATCTCCGCCGTCGCTGCGGACGCACTGGGCGACATCGTCTACGTTGACCTGCCCGAGGTCGGTTCCACTGTGACCGCAGGCGAAACCTGTGGCGAAGTTGAGTCCACCAAGTCGGTCTCCGACCTGTACTCGCCCGTCACCGGCGAGGTCACCGAAATCAACGACGCCGTTGTTTCCGACCCCGCCCTTATCAACAACGATCCCTACGGTGCAGGTTGGCTGTTCAAGGTGGCCGCCACCGAGGAAGGGCCGCTTATGTCGGCCGAGGAATACGCTGCAACGAACGGTGGAGAACTGTGAACCCTGTAACTGTCACTGAATACCAGCAGGTTGTATCGGCGTCGTTGGATGCCCAGCTGTCCGAGCTGGACCCTGAGATTGCGGTAAGGATCGACGCCGAACTGGGTCGCCAGCGTGACGGCCTGGAAATGATCGCCTCCGAGAACCACACGGCCGTAGCCGTGATGCAGGCCCAGGGCTCGGTGCTGACCAACAAGTACGCCGAGGGCTACCCTGGCAAGCGTTACTACGGTGGCTGCGAGCACGTCGACGTGATCGAGCAGCTCGCGACCGACCGCATCAAGTCTCTGTTCGGCGCCGAGTTCGCGAACGTTCAGCCGCACTCCGGCGCGCAGGCCAACGCTTCGGTAATGCACGCGCTCATCAAGCCGGGCGACACCATCATGGGCCTGAACCTCGCCCACGGTGGCCACCTGACGCACGGCATGCGCATCAACTTCTCCGGCAAGCTCTACAACGTGGTCCCCTACGGCGTACGCGAGGACACCCACACTGTGGACATGGCCGAGGTGGAACGCCTGGCCCAGGAGCACAAACCGGCACTGATCGTGGCCGGCTGGTCCGCGTATGCGCGGCAGCTGGACTTCGCCGAGTTCCGTCGGATCGCCGACTCCGTTGGCGCGTACCTGATGGTGGACATGGCCCACTTCGCTGGCCTGGTGGCCGCTGGACTGCACCCCTCGCCGGTCCCGCACGCCCACGTCACCACCTCCACCACGCATAAGACCCTCGCCGGTCCGCGCGGCGGAATCATCCTGTCCAACGACGCCGACATCGCCAAGAAGATCAACTCTGCCGTGTTCCCGGGCCAGCAGGGCGGCCCGCTGGAGCACGTCATCGCGGGCAAGGCTGTTGCGTTCAAGATCGCTGCCTCGGAGGAATTCCGTGAGCGTCAGGAACGCGTTCTGGCCGGTTCCCGGATCCTCGCCGAGCGCCTGGTCCAGGACGACGTTGCCGCCAAGGGCATCTCCGTGGTGTCCGGTGGAACCGATGTGCACCTGGTGCTGGTGGACCTGCGCAACTGCGAGCTCGATGGCCAGCAGGCCGAAGACCGCCTCGCCGCGATCGACATCACCGTCAACCGCAACGCAGTTCCCTTCGACCCGCGCCCGCCCATGGTCACCTCCGGACTGCGGATCGGAACCCCGGCGCTGGCAACGCGCGGATTCGGGGAAGCTGCGTTCCGGGAAGTTGCCGACATCATCGCCGAAGCGCTCATGGCCGACGCCGATGCGGACCTTTCGGGGTTGCGTCACCGCGTCGATGTCCTCGCGAAGGCGCACCCGCTGTACCCGGGCACGGCGAACCTGGCCTGAGCCTCGCGGGTCCCGTGGGGTGCCGACATCCTCCGCGTGCTCGGTCGCGAAAACGCCCGCTGGGCGGACGTGACGCTCCCTTGGACGCACGCTTCCGGATGCCGCCGCCCCAAAGGGCCCATGGTCTAGGCACCGGTTTGGGGGCCGGACAAGCGGGTTCGTTTGTTTGGAAAATGGGTCCACCTGCCGGGGGTGGGCTCGTGATGATCTCCCGGGTGTGGCATTTGCTGGGAACGAATGCCACACATCACTACCGGGTTTGGGGGTTCGCACTGGGACCTCCACGGGGGCCGGGCCGGCCTTGGCTCGGGATTTGGTCCGGCCCCACCTCCTTGTTTGTCTTCTTCTCCTCCCTGAAAGGGATCACGGCTATGGCTGTTGGTGTTTTCGATTTGTTCTCCGTGGGCATTGGTCCGTCGAGTTCGCATACGGTGGGCCCGATGCGTGCCGGGGCGGTGTTCGCCCGGGAACTTCGTGAATCCGGCGTGCTGTCTTCTGTTGCAGGGTTGCGCGTTGATCTCTACGGCTCCTTGGCTGCCACGGGCAAGGGGCATGGCACCTTCACTGCGACCCTGTTGGGGCTTGAGGGTTTTGAGCCGGAGTTGATCCTTCCCGATGAGGTGGAGGCACGGTTGGCGTCGATCGCTGAGACCGGCAAGCTGAACCTGGCTGGTGGTGTGCTGCTGGATTATGCGGTGGAGGATATGGTTCTTCATCCGTTGACGGTGTTGCCGCGGCATACGAATGGGATGCGGTTTGCCGTGTCCGATGCCGGGGGCAATGTGCTGAAGGAAGCGACGTTCTTTTCGGTCGGTGGTGGGTTCATTGTCCGTGAGGGCGAGGAGAACGCGGCTCAGGCTGAGTTGGAGGAGTCCAAGAAGGAGTTGCCGTTGCCGTTCAGGACGGCGGCGGAGTTGTTGGGCAGGTGCGCGTCCAAGGGGTTGGGGATCAGCGACATCATGTTCATCAATGAGCGGGCGTCCCGGTCGGAGGAGGAGATCCGGGAGGGTTTGCTGCATATCTGGCAGGTGATGGAGGCCTGTGTTGAGACCTCGTTGAAGCGTGAGGGTGTGTTGCCGGGTGGTTTGAAGGTGAAGCGTCGTGCACCGGACTGGTTGGAGCGGCTCCTGAAGGAGGACAAGGACCGGAACGATCCGAAGTACTGGCAGGAGTGGGTGAACCTGATCGCGTTGGCGGTCAATGAGGAGAACGCTTCGGGCGGCCGGGTGGTGACGGCTCCGACCAATGGTGCTGCGGGCATTATTCCGGCGGTGTTGTATTACGCGTTGAATTACGCCCCGGGCATGGATAAAGCGACCCAGGCTGATAAGGACGATGTGGTGGTGAAGTTCCTGCTCGCTGCCGGTGCGGTGGGTGTGTTGTACAAGGAGCAGGCGTCTATTTCGGGTGCTGAGGTGGGTTGTCAGGGTGAGGTCGGGTCGGCGTCGTCGATGGCTGCTGCGGGTTTGGCTGAGGTGATGGGTGGTTCCCCGGGTCAGGTGGAGAACGCGGCGGAGATCGCGATGGAACATAACCTGGGGCTGACGTGTGATCCGATCGGCGGGTTGGTGCAGATTCCGTGTATTGAGCGGAACGCGATTGCTGCGGCGAAGGCGATCAACGCGGCGAAGATGGCGTTGTGGGGTGACGGGACGCACCGGGTCTCGTTGGACGAGGTGATCGTGACCATGCGTGAAACGGGCAAGGACATGTCCCACAAATACAAAGAAACAGCGATGGGCGGCCTCGCCGTCAACGTCGTCGAATGCTGAAAAACGCCCGTTGTGAGGCCCGCTTTGCCGCCTAAAACCCAGGCAAAGCACGCAGAGCAGGCCCCGCAACGCACTGCCGCAAGAAGATTGAAACCCAAGAACGAAGGAACGTCATGACACTCGCACCTGAAGGCCGTAAGTTGCTGCGCGTTGAGCAGCGTAACTCGGCGGTACCGGTTGAACGTAAGCCTGAGTGGATCAAGGCCAAGGTCCAGATGGGTCCTGAGTTCGTTCAGCTCAAGAACCTGGTGAAGAAGGAAGGGTTGCACACGGTCTGTGAAGAGGCCGGCTGCCCGAACATTTTCGAGTGCTGGGAAGACAAGGAAGCGACGTTCCTGATCGGCGGGTCCGAGTGCACCCGCCGCTGTGATTTCTGCCAGATCGATACCGGCAAACCCTCCCCGGTGGACATGTTCGAACCCACGAAGGTGGCCCGCTCGGTGCAGGCCATGCAATTGCGGTACGCCACGGTGACCGGGGTGGCCCGTGACGACCTGGCCGATGAGGGTGTGTGGTTGTACGCCGAAACGGTGCGGAAGATCCACGAACTGAACCCGGGCACCGGGGTGGAGTTGCTGATCCCGGACTTCTCCGGCAAGCCCGAGCACATCGCGGCGATCTGCGATTCCAAGCCCGAGGTGTTCGCGCACAACGTCGAGACGGTGCCGAGGATTTTCAAGCGGATCCGGCCGGCGTTCCGGTATGAGCGGTCGCTGGATGTCATCACGCAGGGCCGGGATCTGGGCATGGTGACCAAGTCCAACCTGATCCTGGGCATGGGCGAGACCCGTGAGGAGATTTCCGAGGCCCTGCGTGACCTGCACGCGGCCGGCTGTGACCTGATCACGATCACCCAGTACCTGCGTCCTTCCGAACGGCACCTTCCGGTGGACCGGTGGGTCAAGCCGCAGGAGTTCGTGGACCTGCAGCACGAGGCCGAGGAGATCGGATTCCTCGGCGTCATGTCCGGCCCGCTGGTCCGCTCCTCCTACCGTGCCGGGCGTCTGTGGGCCACCGCGATGCGCAAGAAAGGCTGGGAAATCCCCGCCGCCCTGGCACACATCGAGTCCTCCGGCACCACCCGCCAGGAAGCCTCCACCATCCTTGCAGCCCACAGCTAACCCCCCGGACGCGCTCCCTTGCCGGCACCCGTCGTGGCTATTTAAGGCCGTGACATAGGGGGAGTAGTGTCGCGCCAGCGAAGAAAAAGGTTCGAACACCAGCGCAGTTTTTGCTCAAGACAGACACAATGTTTGCGCACCCACGCTTAAGCGGCTTCCCAAAGAGGAGTCGGGGCACCTGTCCGCACTGTGGACAGCGGCCCCGGAAGCAGGTACCTGTCCCTTGCCCTGCCAGCGATCGCGCGAGGGACAGCAAGTAGTTCACCACTGAAAACTGAGTACCTGCATGGCTCGTGTGGGTATTCCGGGGCCGATGTTCGGATGAAAAAGAGGCGTACACCGGATCGTAGCCGCGGGGCGTGTGCGGCATGAAGCATGGGTGACATCGCTTCATCCGCCACCCTCGGCCGGATGGTGGGGGTTGCCCAGCGGCTCCCGAAACCGATCAACCAAGGAGCTACATCATGCGCAAACTTTCTAAGAAGAGCCGGGTCACCGCCGCAGTCGCAGGCGTCGCGTTGGTGGCGGTGGGTGGCGGAGCTGCCTACGCCTACTGGACCACCACAGGTTCGGGCAGCGGCGCGGCAACCAACTCGGCCGGTGGCGGTACCGTCACCCTTCACGCGACCTTCGCAGGCGGACTCGCTCCGGGCAACTCCGTCCCGGTTTCCTACACCGCGGACAACTCGACGACGTCCAGCACCGTGGTGGGTGCCCTCAGCGCGAATGTGACCACCAACGTGGCGGGCTGCCTTCCCGCATGGTTCGAGGTCACCGCTGTAACGACCAACAGCCCCGTCGCAGCAGGCGCCACCGGAACTTCCGTAGGCAGCGGCGTCCTGAAGTTCAATGACAATGCCGTCAACCAGGATGCCTGCAAGTCCGCGATCGTCACGGTCAACGTCGGCAGCCTCTAGGCCGTCACGAGCCGGGGGCCACGTTTCACACGACGGCCCCCGGCTCACCTTTGCACCTCAACGCCTCCAACGCCCCAAGCAATCGTCCGAAAAGAGCCTCCATGGACCACCGGCCAGAGCGCACCGCACCGTTCCAGCGAGCAGGAATCCCACTCCGTGCCCTGCTGCTTGCACTGGTGGTGGCCGTGGTACCCGTTGCGGCCCTGGCAGCGAGCAACGGGCAGGGCAATAACCAGGGCAACGGGCAGGGCAACGCCGCAGCCAGCGTCAAGGGGATCACTGTCACGCTGTCCCCCTCAAGCCGCACCGTGGACCAAGGACAGTCCGCAACCTTCACGGTGTCCGCCACCTCAACGGGGGGCTTCACTGGTCCGGTGACGTTCACCGTGACCGGACTGCCGGCTGGAGCGGCAGCCAGCGCCGCGCCGTCGTCGGTTAACCTCACATCAGGGAGCACTGCCCAGACGACCCTGACCGTATCCACCGCGACTACCACTCCGGCGAACAAGACGGATTTCACTGTCAAGGGAACCAGCGGAGCAACGGTGTCGAACGCGGCGCCGGGCCAGTTGCAGGTCCTGGAAGTCAAACGCACTTTCGGGGTGACGGGGACGGTGAACGGGCTTCTGGCCCCGGGCATTTCCCGCGCTGTGGACCTCCAGATCTCCAACCCGCAGAACAAGAGCATCGCGGTGACGGACCTGTCCGTGGTGATCAGCCAGGTGGTCCGGACACCGGCAGCCGTGGCGGCCAACCTGCCGTGTACGACGGCGGACTACCAAGTCACCCAGTACTCGGGGGCGTACCCATTGACCGTGGAACCGGGCACCCGCTCCTTGTCAGGCCTTGGAGTGGCCCAAGCGAAGTGGCCCCAGATCAAGATGCTCGATACCAACAAACTGCAGGACGGTTGCAAAGGCGCGACCCTCCAGCTCACCTACACAGGCACGGGACAGGCGAACTGACATGAAGACGACAGTCCGAATCCCCCGCACCCCCAGCACGGGGCGCCTTGCACGAACGGCAGCGGCCACCGTAGCGCTTTGCCTCCTGGGCGGTGCCGGCTCCGCCTACGCCTACTGGGCGACTACCGGGGCTGGATCCGGCGCAGCAACCAACGGCACCATGCAGACCGTTACGGTGAGCGCCCTCGTCGCGGGCGATACCCTGCAAACCAGCTTGGTGCCCGGTGGAACCGCCGACGTCATCCTGAGGGCCAGCAACCCCAACCCTCACCCGGTGACCATCTACGGAGTCTCCGGCAACGGCCCCGTGACCGCCGATTCCAGCCACTCCGGCTGCACCACCACCGGCGTTACCTTCACGCCACCCGCGGCACCGCTGACGCCGACGGTCACTATTCCTGCGAGCAGCTCAATCCTGCTCACGCTACAAGGCGCCGCAAAGATGGACGCCACCTCCATGTCGGCCTGCCAAGGAGCCCAATTCGGCGTTCCCGTCACGTTGGAGGTACGGAAGTGAACCCGAAACGCACTGCCACTGTCACTGCCTTCGGCAAGTGGAACCGCCTTGCCCTGGTGATGGCGGGAATCCTCCTCGTCTCATGGGGCGGCCCGGCAGCCAGTGCATTCTGGGGTTCCGTAGGCACTGGTTCCGGCGCATCGGTAGCCGACGCCGTAGCCCAAGGAGCCAAGCCCACCACCGCAGTTTCAGGCGCCAACGTCACCGTCTCCTGGGCGGCCAGTACGACGGCGGCAGGCCGGCCCGTGGGCGGCTACAGCATCGCCCGCTATGGAACAGCAACCGGGGGAACCAAGGTGCCAGCGACCGGTGGCTGCGGCTCCAGCGTCGCAGGACTAAGTTGCATTGAAAGCAATGTTCCTGCGGGGACCTGGTACTACTCTGTGACGCCGATGCTCTCCCTCTGGCAGGGCACTGAAAGCACACGAAGCGTTGGTACCACCCCGGTCACCGACACCACTCCGCCCCTTGCTCCCGTGGTGACGGCTCCGACCTACGTACATCAGGGCAACGTCACCAACGTTCCTGTTGGTGGCACCGCGGAAGCCAATTCAACAGTGGTCCTCACTGTCACAGGCAGCGGGGCCGCAGCAATCACCCAAAACCTCACCACCTCCGGGGCCGGTAACTGGAACGCTGCGCCGTTGAACCTCAGTGCTTACAACCCGGGCACCATCACCTTCTCCGCCAAGGCAACTGACGCGGCGGGCAATACGGGACCGGCGGGCACGGCGACATCAACCAAGGACGTTTCGTCTCCCACGGTCACGGGAGTGCTGTTGACCAACGGTGGGACTGCGGGGACCGTGGACAAGGGTGACAAGGTGACACTGACGTTCTCTGAGCGTCTCAGTGGAAGCTCGATGTGCAACACCTGGGCCAACGCACCGGCGACTTTGACCGGCAATGGAGTCGTTACGGTAAAGGTTGACGCGGACAGCAACCTCACCGTGACCAGCACCGCCTGCACCGTCAATCTGGGAAGTGTCTACCTCGGCGCAAGCTACACCACAAAGGACCTGACCTTCTCCGGAAACGGCCAGGGCGGCAACATGTCCACCGTGGCTTGGGATGGTAACGGCACCATCGTCATCACGCTGGGCACAGCGAGCGGTAGTGGAACCACGGGACTCGCGAACGCCGTCCCCGTCTACACCCCGGCAACGAACATCACGGACATCGCAACGAACCCGGTTGTCCCCGGCGGAGTCAGCGGCACACCCTCCCGTTTCTGATCCCTCCATCGATCCAACGCAGTACGTCACAGATAGTGCCCCTCAGCGTGATGAGGGGCACTATCTGTGCCTGATCCCCGGGTAGCCCAGCGCTCGGAGCGTAACCTTGAAGCGGACGCCAGTGCCGCCGTCGTACGTTTGATCCTGCGACGAAAGGCGAGCCGCCCTTTGAAGGCTGTAGCGGAAATGTTCACGATGGGTCCGGGGAACAAGGACCACCATCCCGCCCTACGCTGCGCCGTAGGGGTGTTCGTGCCGCTGATCGTTTTGACGCTGCTGGGGCGGCTGGATCTGGCCGTGTTTGCGTCGTTTGGGGCCTTCACCGGAATCTATGGGCGCAATGAACCGCACAGCGTCCGTTTCAGCAGCCAACTCCGGGCTGGCGGCTTCATGCTTTTCATCATCCTTTGCGCCACGTTGTTGGCCCGTGGGGAGCATGCGTGGGGCCTGGACGCCAACTCGTATTCCTGGCTCCTGATCGTTGCGACCACCATCGTGGCCGGCGCCTGCTCCGTAGTGGTAGCTGCCTGGCGACTCCGCCCCGGCGGCTCCCTCTTTCACATTTTTGCTTTTGCCGCGATCGCTTCGATACCCACGCAACCGCCTCTGTGGGAGGCAATGCTGGTGGCAATCCTGACCACGGTTTTCTGCCTGTTGGTAGGGATGTCGTCCCGAGTGGTCAAAAGCCACCGGACGCCATGGAAGAAACCGCCGCGCATCCGGCACACGCCTGCCGAACTGCGGGCCATCTGGCTTGAAGGAGGTGGATATCTGGTAGCGGCCGGGCTCGCGGGGACCTTGGCGACGCTGGTGGGCCAACAGCTTGGCTTTGGCCACACGTACTGGGCCATGGTGGCAGCCGTGGTGCCGCTGGTGGGCCATTCCACCCGGCATCGGGTGAGCCGGGGCATCCAAAGGATCGCGGGAACGGTGCTTGGCCTGGTGCTCCTGGCAGGCATCCTGTGGCTCAATCCGGCTCCGTGGGCCATGGTCCTGGTCATAGCGGCGTGCCAGTTCGGGGCCGAGATGTTCATTGCCCGGCAGTATTTCATCGCACAGCTCTTCGTCACCCCGCTTGCCTTGATTGCCACGCTCCTCGCCGCGCCGGTGGACCCGAGTCTGCTCCTCCGGGACCGGATCATCGAGACCGTCATAGGTGCCGCCGTCGGTGTTGCAGTCGTGGTGGCCCCGGCAGTGTGGCGACGTGTACGGCTGCGCCAAGTCTCGTTCAGCGAACGGTAGTCCGGGATCTTCGCTTCATGGACTAGTATCAATTGGTTAGACAATCAAGATACATGTCTACCAAAGGACTGGTGTGAGCGACAAGGATGAACGCAAGGGATATTGGTACGGGCTGGAGAGCCGTAAGCAGATGGGCGCCGTGGACGTCCTGAACGCACTCAGGGACTACCGGACGGCCGAAGCTGACATGCGGCGGCGAACGCGCGCCTCGATGGGCATGGGGGAGACCGACCTGATGGCGTTGCGGTACCTGCTTGAAGCCGAGCGTGCCGGCCGGGAGGTGGGCCCGAAGGAGTTGGCGGTACGGCTTGGGGTGACCTCGGCCTCCATGACGTCCTTGGTGGACCGCCTGGTGAGGTCCGGCTACGTTACCCGAGAGCCCCACCCGACTGATCGTCGAGCCCTCATTCTCCGCCCGACGCCGGGGTCGGAACAGGAGGTCCGCAGCACCTTGGGCGACATGCATTCGCGCATGATGGAAGCCGCCGAAACGCTGAGCAGCAAAGACTCCGCGGTGGTGGTTGAGTTCCTTCGGCGTATGCGCAAGGCGATCGACAGCGTCTCCTCCTGAAGCTGAGTTGGACATTATTGATAAGTACACATATAACTAGATAGCCAAGCTACTTACTAGGGAATGTGTGGACAAGCGATGACAATCGTGCTGCGTGAACCGAGTTCCACCCCCGTCGTCCACGATGACGTTGACGTCATCACTGACCCGGTCATCCCGGCAGGCCCCGTACATTGCGGTTCACGCATGGCGATTTCCGCTGGCCCGGCCCACGATGCCATGCAGTGGGTTTCCGTCGAACCGATCTGGCCCGAGTGGGCCTGCGGTTGCGGCTTCCGGATGGACATCGACGCCATAGATCCGGTGAGCGGCGTCTGGATCGCCGCCCTTCGTCGCCAGAGCCTGCAACATGAGCTGGCAATCTCCCAGAACACCCTGGCGCTCGCCTTCAAGAGGGCAGTCGATGCAGGAGTGGACCCCGTCGCCCTCGCCGAGGTGGCAGGTGTGCCTGCTGCCGAGATTGAATCACTGCTCCAATGACGCTCATGGAGACGGCGGCCGACCGCGCTGATCGCGGGGCCGCCCCTTCCGACGTGGTCCTTGGAGGACGATATCGGCTGGGCAAGCAGCTGGGCGGGGGATCCGAGGCCTACGTCAAGGAAGCCCGGGACCTGGAGTCAGGCACCACTGTGGCCGTCAAGATCTTCAGGACCACAGCCAAGGACGCTCCCTTTCGACGCGAACTGGACATCCATGGCCCTTTGCGCCACAAGAACATCGCCAGGGTGGTGTCCTCCGGAAGCACCGAGGGCGACGACGTTCAAGGCGCCCACAACTACCTGGTGATGGAACTTGTGCGGGGCCAGGACCTGCGGACCCTCCTTGAGGAAGGGCCAGCCACGCCGGTTCAGACCGTTGGGTGGATGACCGGGATCGCAAGGGCATTGGCGTTCCTGCACCGGCGCGGGATTGTCCACAATGACATCAAGCCCGGCAACATCCTGGTGGATTTCGCCGGCGATCAGGGCGGCGCAGGAGTGGCCAAGCTGACCGATTTCGGCATCGCACTCAATGGGCGGCATCCTGCGCCGAGCTCCTCCTCCGGGACGCCGCACTATCTGAGTCCGGAAGAAGTCTGTGGAGGCACCTCAACTGCTGCCAGTGACATTTATTCGTTGGGCCTTGTTGCCCTCGAATGCCTCACCGGAACAAAAGCCTTTCCCGGCCCTCCCCTTGAGTCCATGGTTGCGAGGACCCTGGGCGAACCACGAATTCCCGGAACGGTCCGGCGGCGCTGGTCCATGGTGCTTCATGCCATGACAGACCCCGACCCGGCGGGTAGACCGTCTGCCAGCCACGTTGTCGGTATGCTCCGACGGCTCGGCTGGTAGCCAACAATCAGGTCGATAGCGGCGTGCGCTCTCATGCCGAACTGGGACCTCATCACGAAAGAGAGATAAATAATGGGAATCATTGGCTGGATTATTCTGGGTCTGATCGCCGGCGCTATTGCCAAGGCCATCATGCCGGGCCGTCAGGGTGGCGGCTGGATCGCTACCCTGCTCCTGGGCATCGTTGGCGCCATCCTGGGTGGATGGATCGGCAGCGCGCTCTTCAACGTTGGCATTAACGAGTTCTGGTCGCTGTCCACCTGGTTGCTGGCCATCGTGGGCGCACTGATCGTCCTGGCCATCTGGGGCCTGCTCACGCGCAAGAAGGCGTAACCGACTGACAGCAAGGGAGGCCCCGACGCCGCGTTTCACGACGCAGGCGCCGGGGCTTTCTGGTTTTAAGGGGCCCTTTGAGTTTTGAGGGGCCCTTTTGAGTGTCCCCTTTGATCTTCCCCCTCTTGAGGGCCGCCTGTTGAGGGGCCATGCACGGCGCTTTTCTGACCGCGGCCGGTCATATATCCCCCAGCCGGGCCCCGGCTGGGTGTGGCCCCGGGCCCTCCGCTACGCTGCTCAACGTCACCACCCACCGCACGCTAAGGGCCAACGATGTACTCTTCAGCCGCAGCCCCCGCCATCAAAGGTCCGCCGGGACAGAGCCCCAAACCAGGCACCCTCGGGACAGCCTTGGGCGCCTTCGGAGTCGCCGGCATCCTGGGCATCGTCGCTGTGGTCCTGCATGGCTTGGGGCAGCAATCCCCGTATGTTGGCCCCGGTTACTCCGGCTGGGCCCAAGCAGCCGCGGATTCCCCGGCGGCTGCTGCAAGGTGGTTCCTGGGGGACATGACGGAGCCGCTCTTCTACAAGTCCGACCTCGCAGCCCTCGGGCTGTTGGCAGGAGCGGGGTTGGCCTGGTGGGTCGGCCGCCGACAGGGCCGCGTCGCGCGGGGGGAGAGCCTGGGTCCTTGGATTCTTGCGTCGGCTTCGCTGAGTTTGCTGCTGTCCAACCTGGCGTTCGGATGGTTGCTCGACGACGGGTGGCAGCCCACGTTCGTGCCTTTCGTTTGCGTGGCTCCGGCCGTGGTGATCCTCTACGGGGCCGGGTGGCGAACGTGCATCACGGGCGCCGTGCTCGGCGCGGCCACCGTCACGCCCTTGGCGTTGATATTGATCCCCACCCTCGCCAACCCCCTTGGCCTGCCGCCCGTGGTGGCAAACGTCCTGGCGATGTCCGTGGGGTCCATTCTCTCTTTCCTGGTCGCACGACGGTTGCCCTGGCTTGTCCTGCGCGAGCCGGACCTCGGCGCGGAACGGAACCTGCCGGCGTCGGGCTTTAACCAGTCGCTACTCGGGGATGCGCTGTGGGCTGCGCAACGGGTCATCAGGGACTTCACGGAGACGCACTTCATCGCCAAGGGGTTCGCCAGCGTCGGCATGATTTCCGGGGCTGTGGTGGCGTATGTCCTTAATCCTGGGTTGCCGTCCTACGGGTCCAGCCTGCTTCCGCACATCCTCTTTGCGCAGGCACTCACCTCCGCCATTGGGGTGGTCCTTTGGCGGGCCTGGTACCTGGATGGCGGTTGGGCTGCGACGTATGCGTCCGTGGTGTCCGTCGCCCCGGCGGCCGTCCTCACCACCGGTGGTTCCTTTTTTGGCGTCGTGGGCGGGGCGATCCTGGGCGCTGTACTCGCGCCGCCGCTGGCCCGGTTTTTCTCCGCAAAGCTCCCCGCGGACTTCCACCCTGTCGTTGGCAACACTGCAGCCATGGCGGTATCGACGGCGGTCGCCGTGCCGTTGCTTGGACTGCTGCCTGCCTGAGACCGGGAGGCGGACGGGCTGCGGCCGGACTTCTTCATGCCTGCCGTGCTGGACAGGCCTTCGGGGACATTGAGATGAAGACGGCAGCAAGCCTCGCCGGACTGACGGCGCCACCGGCCAACAGCCCCACGCCAAGGACCACGGACTCGAGGATGCCGTCGATGAGCGCGCCCACGGCGATGGCGGTACCGCTGCCCGGAGAATCCTTCTCGGTGGGTTGGGGCTTACTGGAGCGCTTCCGGTGCTTCGCCCCCGCCCGGGCCAGGAGAACGTTGGACCCAACAAAGATCAGTGCCCCCAGAAGGAAGCCGAGGACCGTGGGGAGCAGCCCTCCGCCGTTCACGGCCTCGTCCACCAGTTTCATCGCCGGTCCATCTGCATCAAGCAGTGTTTCATAAGGAACCTTAGAAGCCGTAAGAAGTCTTGAGGTTTTCCTGAGGGACTGTTGCGGGTTTGCAGGATTGGTTCTTGAGGGTGGCCCGGCACAGTAGTTCTTGTCAGCCAGAGAGGCTGGAACGAAGAACGGCCGGCCGGTCTCACGGTGGCCTACCGAAAGGACACTGATTCCCATGGCCATCAGCCTCAAGACCACCTCCGGCAAGATCCTCGCTTCCGTCGCACTGGTCGGCACCGCAGCCGCCGTCGCCGGAATGGGAACCTACGGCGCGTTCACCTCCTCGACCTCCGCCTCACAGGCCGTCACCGCAGGAACCGTCACCATCGCCCTGGGCACCGGCGCCAACAACACCCTCAACGTCCCCGTCGCGGGCCTGCTGCCCGGGGACAAAGTCGAAAAGCTCGTCACCCTGGCCAACACCGGCAACTCCGACCTGAACAACGTCACCCTCACCACCTCCGCCGGCGCCACCGGATCCCTGCTCACCACCGACACCACCAACGGCCTGCAACTGACCATCGAAAACTGCTCCGTTGCCTGGACCGGCACCGCCGCCCCCTACACCTGCGCCGGCACCAAAACCACCGTCCTGGCCTCGGCCCCGGTCATCACCGCGAACAAGGTCCTGAACAACCTGACCTCCCTGACCAGCACCAAGACCGACAACCTCAAAGTCACCACCGCGTTCCCCACCACCGCGGACAACACCTTCCAAGGCGCCACCTCCACCATCGCCTTCTCCTTCACCGGCACCCAACGCACCGAAACCACCAAATAACCACCACCGCACCACCAAGCCCCGGGCCCCGGTTCCGAGAGGGAGCCGCACCAAACTCCGCCGGGCCTGATCAGGCATCCCCCCTGCCTGATCAGGCCCGTCGGGTTTTTCCTGAGCCAGACTTGAGGAATTTCCGCAGTAAGCCTGAGCCACGCCCTGCAGACTAAGAAGCAGAACAACAACCCCTCCCGGAAGGAACGCCAGGACAATGAGCGCACTGAGCACCATCCCCACCCCAGCCCTCCGCGGCCGGCGTTCCGCCGCTTCAAAGCCTGCACCATCCCCAGAGACCGCCGCTGTGAAGCAGCCCGCAGCGGCCACAACCGTCCCCGCCGGCGAACGGAGCGCGTTCCGCCGGATCACAAGCCTGGCTGTTAAGTCCGTCGGCGTTGGCATGCTGGTTCTTGCGGCGCTGGTGTTCCTGCTGCTGGCCATCGGCCCGCGGGTCCTGGGGTACCAGACTTCCACCATGCTGACCGGGTCCATGGCACCGCTGATCAACCCGGGCGACGTCGTCGTGACGGTTCCGACTCCTATCTCGGACGTCAAGGTGGGCGACATCATCACGTACCACATCCCGGTCGAAGACCAGCGGGTGGAAACACACCGCATCACCGAAATCACTGCAACGGCCGACGGCGGCGTAGCCGTGCAGACCAAGGGTGACGCCAATAACGGCATCGATCCGTGGATCGCCACCTTGCAGGGCAAGACCGTGGACAAGCAGGTCGCAACCATCCCGTACGTCGGTAACGCGATCCGGGCACTTCGCGAACCGATGGTCCGGAACATCCTGATGTACGGCGCACCGGCAATCCTGGTCATCGGTATGCTCGCCTCCATCTGGACCAAGGACGGCAACAAGACGACGCCGAAGGGCGCCGCGGTGCCGCAGGCGGCCAGCGGTAAGTGAGGGACGGGGTGCTCCTGCCCTGGAACGGTGCAAGACGCAGGCGCCGGCCGGGGAGTTGGACGACTCCCGGCCGGCGCTCCGTTTTCTCTCGACCTATCTCTCCATGCTGCCGGGACCCGTTGGCTCCCCGAACGCCGTCGCGGGGTTAGCGTCCGGCGAGCACGTTTGCGGCGGCGGTTTTGACTTCGCGGGGCACCAGGACCAAGGCGGCAACGGCCAGCAGGCCGGCGATCGCGAAGACGTAGAAGCCAGCAGGGTAGGCGATGTTGGCGGCAACCAATGTTCCCGTCACTGCCGGGCCGACGATTGCGCCGAGCCTGCCGACGCCGGCGGCGAAGCCCAGCGCAGTTCCCCTGAGCCGTGGCGGGAACAACTGGCTGACCCACGCATAAACCAGGACCTGGGAGCTGAAAACGAAAATGCCGGTTACGAAGACGGCGGCATTGAGCAGGAATTCGTTCGGGATCTTGACGCTGAGGATCGCCAGCAGCACTGCGGACAGTCCAAACCACAGCAAAACAATCTTCTTGGTACCGTGCTTGTCGGCGAGGAATCCGGCCAGGAACAGGCCTGCGACAGCGCCCAGATTAAGGACCAGCAGCAGCGTCAGGCCGGTGCTGACCGGGTACCCGGCGGCAGCCATCAGCTGCGGAAGCCAGGTGTTCAGCCCGTAAACCAACAACAAGCCCATGAACGACGCGATGCCGATGCCAACCGCAACCAGGGGGTACGGCTTCTGCAGCAGGTCGCGGAAACCGGTCTTGGGTGCGGCTTGGCTGCTTTCAGCGGAAGGCACGACGGCGGCAGGCGCCTTGGTGGCCTGGCTGGACCCACCGGGGGCGGCTTCGGGCAGTGACTCGGGCAGCTTGGCCCAAAGGAACGGCAGGAGAACCAGCCCGGCAGCGCCGCCGATGATGAACATGAGCCGCCAGTTCGGAACAATCAGGATTGCCAGCAAAGCGGTGGCGACGGCACCAACGTGGTAGCCAGTCATGGTCCGGGTGGTGGACTTTCCTGCTGAACCCGCTGGCGCGTAGTCGTTCATATAGGCCAAGGCTGCGGGAAGGCATGCGCCCAGTCCCAGCCCGGCGAGAAGGCGCAACACCGAGAACACTGCAACGTTCGGTGCGAACGCGACCCCAATGGTGAAGATCGAGAAACCGGCAACGCACGCGATCAGCAGCTTGCGGCGGCCGAACGTGTCGGAGAGGGGTGCAATGAACAGTGCGCCAAGTCCTACGCCCACCAAGGATATGGTGGCGGCGAAGGTGGCTCCGACTGCATCGAATCCCAGCTCCCCGGTCTTGATGAGTGTTGGTATGACGGTTCCCAGGATCACCAGGTCGAAGCCGTCCAGCACCATGGCTAGCCAGCACAGCCACACAGGCCATTGAGATCGGTGGGCAGATGGCATCGTTGGCATAGCGTCCTCGGTACGTCTGGGCAGTGCGTCTTGGTGATGGTCCCCGGGCCAGCGGCGCGGCCTGTCGGGTATGAGAGTTGTATCACCGTCGCGTGTTGCCTGGCACACGTTCTACCATTGAATGGAAGGCACCTCCGTGCTTTTTCTCAAGGGCGCTCCAAATGAGGATGGCATCGTGGCTAACTCCGCATCCGGCGATTCCGTGGTGGACCGGGTCGTGCGGGTCATCGAGGCATTCCCTGAGGGTGTAACCACTCTTCAGCTGACGGAGTTGGCTGACCGGGCTGAGCTCCCTTTGTCATCTGCCCACCGGCTGATCCGTCAGCTTTCCCACCACGGGCTCCTCGACCTGGGGGCGGGCGGAACCGTCCGCCTGGGCTTGCGGCTCTGGGAACTCGTCAATCGAAATTCACCCACGCTGGCCCTCCGCCAGGCGGCAATGCCGTTCATGGAGGACATTCAGCAGGTCCTCCACCAGAACGTGAATCTGGCTGTGCTCGATGGCTGGGAGGCGCTTTTTGTTGAACGGCTCTCCCGTCGCGGATCGGTGGCCAACCGCGCACAAATCGCAGGTCGCATGCCCGTACACATTTCCTCAGCTGGCCTGGCCCTGATGTCCCACCAGTCGCGGGAGCTGCAGGCCGAGTACCTCCGGCAGTTCCAAGACCCGGCCGGGAAAGTGAGCGCCGACGTCGTGCGCCATCTCCTGGCCGAAGCCGCTCAACAGGGGTACGCGCAACTGGCTGGGGTGGTGGATCCGGACACTTGGGGGATCGCCGTTCCGGTGATGAACGGTAAGCGGAAGACGGTTGCCGCGTTGGGGGTCGTAGTGCCCCTTGCCGAGATGCGGCTCCAAGCGCTGGTTCCGGCCCTTCAGACTGCGGCCCGCGGAATCGGACGCCAGCTCGCCTAGCTGTCGGCTTCCGTTGAACGGAATTGCTGTAACGGTCATCACGCCGATGGGGACAGACTGATGCCAGACCAATACAGCCCTGGCCGAAGCGCCGGGATCCGCAACGAAGCGAGGAACAACCATGGCACGCACGCCCATCAAGACCCAAGTGGCCATTATGGGGGCCGGCCCCGCGGGCCTCATGCTCTCCCACCTTCTGGCCAAGCAGGGCATCGAGTCCGTGGTGGTGGAAATCCGCAGCCGCAAGGACATCCAGGAAACCGTACGGGCCGGCATCCTGGAGCACGGCACGGTGAACCTGCTGGTCGACTCGGGGGTGTCGGACCGAGTGCTCCGCGAAGGCGACCGGCACGACGGCATCGAACTGCGCTTCAACGGTGAAAGCCACCGCATCAACTTCAAGGAACTGGTCGGCGAATCCGTGTGGCTCTACCCGCAGACGGACGTTTTCATGGACCTGGCCGCCCGACGCGAAGCCGACGGCGGCGCCGTCCACTACAGCGTCACGGACACCACTGTGCACGACCTCGAAGGCAAGCCGAAGGTCTGGTTCACCAATGCCGACGGGCAGGAATTCGAGATTCAGGCCGACTTCCTCGTTGGCGCCGACGGATCCCGCAGCCACTGCCGCTTCCAGATTCCTGAAGCGAACCGCAAGTGGTACTTCCACGAATATCCGTTTGCGTGGTTCGGCATCCTTGCCGAAGCCCCACGCAGCTCAGACGAGCTGATCTACGCGAACTCGAACAACGGTTTCGCTCTGATCAGCCAGCGCACCGAGACCGTTCAGCGCATGTACTTCCAGTGCGACCCCAAGGAGAACGTTGCCGACTGGGACGACGAACGCATCTGGTCCGAGTTCCGCAAGCGCGTCAACGGCAACGGCTTCGAGCTCAAGGAGGGACCGGTCCTCGAAAAGATGGTCCTGCCCTTCCGCAGCTTCGTCCATACCCCCATGCGTCACGGAAACCTGTTCCTTGCCGGCGATGCGGCCCACACCGTGCCGCCGACGGGTGCCAAGGGCCTCAACCTGGCCATCCACGACGTCAAGGTGCTCTTTGAAGGTCTCGACTCGTTCTACTCCAACGGCTCAACCACGCTGCTGGACTCCTACAGTGACCGGGCGTTGGAGCGGGTATGGAAGGCGCAGCACTTCTCCTACTGGATGACATCCATGCTGCACACCGTGCCCGGCGCCGCCGAGTTCGACCGCGCCCGCCAGCTTGGCGAACTCCACTCCGTGGTGACCTCGGAGCACGCCAAGGCGTACCTCGCGGAGTCGTACACAGGCTGGCCGACCTCACGCTGACGCTGCACCTGGCAAACCACCTCCAGCGCCCGACGTCGGGAAGTCCTCTTTGGGGCTCCCGACAGTCGGGCGCTTGTTGCGTTAACTGCGCTCGACCTGAAGGTGGCCCAAAGGGTTTGCCTGGCTGGTCGCCGGCCCCACCAGCCTCAGGTTCTGAGGGGTGTGTGGTGGTGGTTGCGTCGTGGTGTTTGTGTGGGGTCGATGTGGGGTGGGGGGATGAACCAGGGGACGCCGGTTG
>NZ_JARVTB010000005.1:0-185984 GCF_030208885.1 Arthrobacter sp. fls2-241-R2A-172
AACAATCGGTATCAACAAACTTGGCACACTATTGAGTTCTCAAACAACAGACACTTACCGGCACCACCCACACCCCACAAGGGGTCCAGGATCGCTCCGGAGCAACTTTTCAAACTTACCCGATCAACCAGCACTTCGCAAATCAACGTTTCCGTGATTCCCGAACCAATCAACCGGCCCCACCCTACACAGGAACGCTAAAAAGCGAACCATTTTTCAGGCTGTCATCAAGGGGTTCGGCCTCCGCGGCGTCCAGCACCAGGCTGTCTCACTCGCGGCGACTCAGAAGACATTACACGCCCACACGCCCCCACACAAATCACCCCCACCACCACAACAAACCCTTACAAACACAGGCCAAAACCCCCCAAACCACCCCCCAACCACCAAAAACAACCACAAAACCGCAGGCGTGAACCCCGTCACAACACCCACCCACCCCACCACCCAACGCCAAACACCCAACCCCAACCCACCGCCGTCGAACACCCCCAACCAGCCGAACATGAAAGAGCGTCCGCCTGAAACAGGCGGAACATGAAAGAGCGTCAGAAAGCCACGGGGCCCAAACACAAAAAAGGCCGGCAACCATAACGGTTGCCGGCCTTTTCAGGACTTCGTGATTACCAGGAAGACTTGGTGATGCCCGGGAGCTCACCACGGTGAGCCATGTCGCGGAAGCGAACACGGGAGATACCGAACTTCTGGAGCGTACCGCGGGGACGGCCGTCGATCTGGTCGCGGTTACGCAGACGGATCGGGGAGGCGTTGCGGGGCAGCTTCTGCAGGCCGAGGCGTGCAGCTTCGCGTGCTTCGTCAGTCGCGTTGGGGTCAACCAGGGTCTTCTTCAGTTCGAGACGCTTGGCAGCGTAACGCTCAACAATGACCTTGCGCTGCTCGTTGCGAGCAATCTTGGACTTCTTTGCCATGTGTTTAGCGCTCCTCTCGGAATTCGACGTGCTGGCGGATCTTGGGGTCGTACTTCTTCAAGACCAGGCGGTCAGGGTCGTTACGACGGTTCTTGCGGGTTACGTAGGTGTAACCGGTGCCCGCAGTGGACTTCAGCTTGATGATCGGACGTACGTCCTTGTCCTTTGCCATTAGAGCTTTACTCCTCGTGCCAGGATGTCAGCAACGACTGAGTCGATGCCGCGTACGTCGATGGTCTTGATGCCACGGGCTGACAGGGTCAGCGTGACATTACGGCGCAGGGACGGAACCCAGTAGCGCTTCTTCTGAATGTTCGGGTCGAACCGACGCTTGTTGCGACGGTGCGAGTGCGAAATGCTGTGTCCAAAGCCCGGCTCGGCTCCGGTCACTTGGCAGTGTGCTGCCATGACTCTCCTCCAAAGATTGAATGTAACGGCGTGCAGATGTTCCTGCGTTACCGTGCGACAGGCAGTGTCCGCATCCGGTCCAAACCATTTCGGTAGTTTCCGCAGCAACTGCGGCGAAGAAGGTTGGCCTCAGGACAGAGCAGTGGAAACCACTGAATCGGAACCTGGGATACCGGGCGAATACAGGAATGCACGCAACTTGAGCCCCTAACTACCGGCCACCGGGAGGTCAGTCAGACTGACACTCACCACCAACCGGAGCAATTGCACACGATCCGCACTACCTAGCGCCTAATTATTCTACGGGTCAGGCCAAATTAAGACCAATCAGGAATCATAAGCCCTCGCCAGCCCTTTCACAGCAGAATGAAAGGAATCATGGCGAGTCTTGATTCATGACCTCGCTACTTACCTCCGGCTCACCGGTGAAAAGCGCTCCGGAAGGGGCCAAAGGGAAGCGGCCCACCGCCGTCGAACGTTTCCATTCGCAGGCACGACGGCGGCTGGCCCGGACCGACTTTCTGGGAGGCCTCGCGTGGTTGTCGGGTGCAGCGTCGGTGGCCCTGTGGCTGGCCGACGGCGGGGCGAACGGTTTCTCGAGCTTCGCGGGAACGATGACGGCGCTCGGGATCGTTGCCGGATTGATTGGCATGGATATCGTCCTGCTGATGTTGCTGCTGGCCGCCAGGATTCCGTTCATTGACAACACCATCGGACACGACCGTGCCGTGGAGGTCCACAAGACCTTGGGCAAGCCGGCGCTTTATCTCCTGCTTGCCCACGGTGTGCTGCTGGCTGTCGGGTACGGCGCTGCGGAGGGACTGGATCCTGTCAGTGAGTCGGTCTCGCTGTGGGTGAATGTTCCGGACATGTGGCTTGCTTTCGTCTCAACGGCGCTGTTCATTGCCGTGGTGGTGACGTCCTTGGTGGCTGTCCGCCGCAAGTTCCCCTACGAATTTTGGTACGCAATACACCTGCTCACCTACGCGGCGGTGGGGACTGCCATCCCGCACCAGTTCAGCGTGGGCGGGCTGTTTGCGGAGGGCACCTGGCAGCGCTGGTACTGGCTGGTGCTTTGCGTGGGTACCGGCACGGCCCTGCTCTGGTTCCGGATCTGGCAGCCCATCGCGGCTACATTCAGGCATCAAATCACCGTGAGCAGGGTGGTCCGGGTTTCCCCGGGCGTCTTCAGCATCGAAATGACAGGTCGCAACCTTGCGCAGCTGGCCGGTTCCGGCGGCCGGTTCTTCTTCTGGCGCTTCCTGGCGCCAGGCCAATGGTGGCAACCGCATCCGTTCAGCCTGTCCGCAGAGCCCTTTACCGGACAAGGCAACCAGCCCGGGAAACTCCGCATCACCGTCCGCGCCCTTGGCAAAGGCACAGCCAAACTGGAGCACATCAAACCCGGCACCAGAGTGGCCATCGAGGGACCCTACGGCATGTTCAGCACGGCCGCCAGGACCCGCAACAAGGTGGTGATGATCGGCGCCGGAATTGGAATTACTCCCCTGCGCTCGTTGCTTGAATCAACGCCATTCCAGCCCGGCGACGCAACTGTGCTGCTCCGCGGCCACGACGAAACCGAACTCTTCCTCGACCGGGAAATCATGGCCCTGTGTCAAACCCGGGGCGCCACCCTCTTCCACCTGACGGGGCCGCGGTCCCAGGGCGATCACCCGTGGCTACCGCAGGACGCGGTTCGGGCCGGCTTCGGACTCCCCTCCTACGTTCAGAACATCACTGATGCCGACGTCTATGTTTGCGGCCCCGCCCCTTGGGCAGCGTCGGTTATCCGGGACGTCGAGCTCGCAGGTGTCCCCACGGAACAACTCCACTACGAAAGGTTCGACTGGTGAGAATTCGAGCAGCCCTCGCAACCGCAGTGGCATCGGCAGGCGTCCTCCTGGCCGGCTGGCAGTCAGGGGCCCATATCGCCGAGACCGGCACAGCGACCACAACCAGCCTGAGCAGCACGGCCAGCAGCGGAAATTCCGGAAGTACTGGAACCAGTGGGACAACCGGCAAGTCCGGAACCAGCAGCGGCAGCGGCAGTGCAGGAAGTACGACGGCGGCCACTTACGACGGCACTCAGGTCCAGACCCGCTTCGGTACAGTCCAGGTCCGGGTCACCATCCAGGACGGCAAGATCACCGAGGTCACGCCACTCCAGCTCACGGATGCGGAACGGAAATCCGCGCAGATCAGCAGCCGGGCAGCTCCCATCCTGAGGTCCGAAGTCCTGCAGGCCCAGTCCGCCAACGTCCAAACCGTCGGAGGCGCGACTGTTACCAGCGATGCTTACCTCACTTCCCTCCAGGCGGCCCTCGATGCAGCGAACTTCTAAGCCGCAACGGCTCCGGGCCCGTACGTTCCCCAGCATGGGCACCGTGGTGAGCCTGACGGTGGCAAGCACAGCGCCTGCTGAGACCGCTGTCGATGAGGTTGAATCCGCCGTCGAGGTGGTTGAAGGCATTTTCACGCAACTGGACCTGACGTTCAGCCTTTACCGGGCAGGCTCGGAGGCGAGCCGTTTGAACCGCGGCGAGCTGGCCCTGGCCTCCGCCTCGGACACAATGAAGGAGCTCTACTCCGAGGCATCCGAGTGGCGGCTCGCCACGGAAGGAGCCTTCACGGCAGAGCGGCCGGATGGCGGTTTGGACCTGTCAGGGATCGTGAAAGCACATGCCATGCGGGAAGCGGCATTGTCGTTGAGGGCGATTGGGTTGCAAGACTGGTGCGTCAACGCCGGCGGTGACGTGCTGGTGAGTGGGTCGCCCGATCCCGGCCACACAGCTCCGGACACCCGTGAACCGTGGCTTGCGGGGATCGTGGATCCGTTGAATCGGCAGGCGTTGCTGGGGGCTTTTCCCTTGGGTCCCCTGAGCGCCTTGGCTACGTCGGGATCATCCGAACGCGGGGAACATATTTGGGCAGTTGGTTCGAGCAGGCCCGAATTCGCCCAAGTGTCCGTTGCGGCGTCGGACATCGTGACAGCCGACGTCCTTGCGACGGCCATCGTCGCCGGTGGTACGAATGCACTGGACCGCTCCGTGGAGGGTTGGGGCGTCGAAGTGCTGGCGGTCCGCCGGGATGGAACGCTTCTTTCGACGCCCGGTTTCAGGGAAGCCGCTTAGAGCGGCCTGACCAGTTCGGCGTACTTCGGGCTCAAGCCGTCCCCTGATGAGACTCCCCGCAGGCGGCGCGATACCCAGGGAGCCGCGGATTCCCTGACCCAGCGGGCATTGGCCTTCAAGGATTCCACCCTGTTGGCCAGCTTTATCGGTGCGAGCTCCGGCACCTCGATCGCGTGCTCATGCTCCAGGACGTCCAGCACCCGCTTTGCCATATTGACGTGGCCTGCGGTGGACATGTGCATCCGGTCCTCGCCCCACATACGCCAATCGTCGTATTCGTCGAATCGCCAGTAGTCCACCAGCAGGGCACCATGGTTTTCCGCGATCTCACGGACCAGCTCGTTGTAAATGGCCGTACGCCCGCGCATGGCACTGAAGACTTTTGAGCCTTTCGCGTCAAAGCCCGTGAAGAGGACCACCGTGGCGCCCGTCGCGCTCAACTTGGCGATCCCGGCGTCGTATTCCTCCAAGAGCGCATCAATATCGATCTTGGGCCGCAGGATGTCGTTCGCCCCCGCGTACAGCGTCACCAAGGTTGGGTTCATGGCGACGGCGGCATCCACTTGCTCTGCCATGATCTGGCGGAGTTTCCGCCCGCGGATGGCGAGATTGGCGTAGCCGAAGCCCGCGTTGCTGTGGGCGAGCTGCTGGGCCACCACGTCGGCCCAGCCGCGAACGCCGTTGGGACGGGTGGGGTCGTCGTCTCCGACACCCTCCGTGAACGAGTCCCCCAGGGCAACATATCGGGCAGAAAAATCCATGCCGCCAGTTTGCCACTTCACCTGTTGCGGCCACAAAGCCCGGGGTTATTCGTCCGCCTAGGAGTCCCGAAGGATCCAGTGGTTGTTGTCCAGGCGGGCCACGATCTTCTCACCGATGCGTGCGAGATCCGCGACGTCCTCCGGGCTCAACGAATCGAGCATCAGTGTGCGCACGGATTCCACGTGTCCCGGGGCAAGGGACACGATGGTGGACATGCCGGCCTCAGTCAGGTGCGCAACGGTGACACGGGCATCGCCGGGGTGAGCCTGCCGTTCAACCCAGCCGCGCTTCTGCAACTTGGTGACCACATGCGAGAGCCGCGACAAGGAGGCACTTGTCCGCGCAGCGAGCTCGCTCATGGGAAGGTAACGGCCTTCAGTTTCGGAGAGCATGGCCAGCACGTTGTAGTCGAAAAGGGAGAGTTTGCCGGCCGACTGCAGCTGGGTGTCCAACGCCGAAGGGAGCAAGGTGTTGATGCTGAGCAGCGCCAGCCAGGCACGGCGTTCGTCGGCGTTGAGCCAGCGGGGTTGAGTCATGAACCCATCTTATGAGAATCCGCAGCTTCCTTAGGTCTTCCTGACGGCCCAACAGATAGGCTGTGCGCATGTTCGTTGTCTCATTGACCTACAAGGTTCCCGACGAAATTGTCGACTTTCACCGCCCAGGCCACATGGCCTGGCTTAAGGACGCGTTCGACGGCGGGATCTTCCTCGCGTCGGGCCGTCGCGTCCCAGCCACGGGAGGTGTGCTGCTGTCCAAAGTCGACCGGGCAACGCTGGACGCGTCCTTGGCCAAGGACCCCTTCTACAGCAATGGCGTAGCTGACTTCGAGATCATCGAATTCACCGCAACCAGCGTCGCGGAGGGTTACGAAAACCTGCTCGACAACTGATCCTCCCGCGCGCTGGCGGTACCAAGCCGTTCGGGGAGCACCACGGGCATCAGTTCCGGCCAACGGGCACCCAGGTGGTCTCCGCTTGAGACGCCCCGGAGCCGGCGCGAAAACCACGGTCCGACGTCGCGCTTCAGCCAGGTGACGTCGTCGACGATGTTCTTGGCCAGGGACCGCTGAAGGGGAGCGGCGAGCGCCGGTGACTGGAGCGAGTGCGGCGCCCCCAGGACCTCCAGGACCTTTTTGGCCATGTAGCTGTGTCCGGGTGAGTCCAAGTGCAGGCGATCTGGGGCCCACATGCGGGGATCCTGAAACTTTTCGAAGCACCAGTAGTCGACCAGGAGCGTCTGATACTTCGCGGCAATCCGCCGAATGTTGCGGTTATAGATGGCCGTGCGGACCTTGAGGGGTTCAAGCAACGGGGACAAAGGGACGTTGTAGCCCGTGAACAACAGCAACGTGGCTCCGCTGGCTTTCAGGCGGCGCACTGCATGCTCATAGTCCCGCATGAGCTGGGCCATGTTCAGCCTTGCCATCAATAGATCGTTCCCGCCCGCGTAGAAGCTGACCAACGTAGGACGCATGGCCAGCGCGGGCTCGATCTGTTCATCGATGATCCGCTGGAGCCGGCGCCCCCGGATGGCCAGGTTGGCGTATCTTGTCCGGTCATCGGCCCTGGCGAGTTCCTCGGCCACCCTGTCGGCCCAGCCGCGGCAATTGTTCGGCAGCCGAAGGTCGATGTCGCCAACACCCTCGGTGAAGGAATCGCCGAGGGCCACGAACCTGGTCTGTTCCTTCACTGCCTTGCCTCCCGGTCCTGCATGAGCTTTTTCAACCCGCCTTTGCGCGGAACCTGGACCGGTTGCGGCCAACGCGGGTTCAAGGTATCCCCCAGCGTGATGCCCCGCAGTTTGCGTCCGAACAAAGGCACCACCCAGTCATTGACCCAACGGCGCTGCCGGCGTTCCCACTCGCGCACAGACAAGCGGGTAGGTGGATCCCACTCCTTGAGCGAGATCTTGTGCGGCACGTTGAGGTGGTCCAGGACCTGGGCGGCCAGGTACTTGTGGCCTGCCTTGGACATGTGGAGCCGATCCGGGGCCCACATCCGTGAATCCTTGTAGGCGTCGAAGCACCAATAGTCCACCAGGACGGCTCCGTATCTGGCTGCTATGTCGCGGACGCGTTGGTTATAAAGGGTGTTGCGCTTCTTGAAGGGCTCCAGGACGGCGGACACCTTCACATCGAAGCCAGTGAACAGCACCAACGTAGCGCCGGTTCCGCTCAACCGCGCGACGAGCAGTTCGTAGTCATTCAGGAGCGCATCCATGTCGGTTCCAAAATCCAGGATGTCGTTACCGCCGGCATACAGCGTGATCAGCGTCGGTTCCATGGAAAGCGCCGGCTCAAGCTGTTCGTCGATGACGTGCCGGAGCCTCTTGCTGCGCACAGCCAGGTTGGCGTACTCCCAGCCCGGCTCGGCCTTGGCCAACTTTTCGGCCACCCGGTCGGCCCAGCCACGGACCCCGTTGGGCAGGACCTTGCTTGGGTCCCCCACGCCTTCGGTGAAGGAATCCCCCAAGGCGACAAACCGCCGTCGTACGTTCTCCCCAGCCACCACCTGCCCGACGCTACCGCCGCGCGGTTAAGTGCGAGCCAACCCCAAGTGAACTCGGGAAAAGGGATGTGAGAGAGCGTCGGCCGGAAGCAGGAGGGATGTGAGAGAGCGTCGGCCGGAAGTGGGAGGGATGTGAGAGAGCGTCGGCCGGAAGTGGGAGGGATGTGATTGAGCGTCGGAACCGCCCACCCAGCGGAGAGGATCAGCCTTCCGCTTTGCCCCGACGCCAGTACCCCATGAACGCAACCTGCTTGCGGTCGATACCCACATCCCGCACCAAGTACCGCCGCATCTCCTTGATAACGAATGCCTCGCCGGCAATCCAGGCGTAGAACGGCAGCGCACCGGCGGGCAGCGTGGGGTTCTTGGTGGCCTCGATAGCTGCGGCGTCCATGCGTTGCGGGGTTTCCCAGAGGATGTCCTGATCCACATTGACGTCTTCGGGCTCGGGGCCTGCGGCCGTAGCGGCGCCCTTGAGGCCTACCCAGCCGGGCACAGGAACTGCTTTGGCCACGGCTTCCTTGAGGAGCTCGCCGTGCGGACGGGATCGCCCAATGGCAGCGCCCCGGGCCAGCCACGTGATTTCGATGTCGGCCGGGGTGGAGATGTCCTGGAAATCCGCTGCCGAGGGCACTTCCAAGAACGCATGGCCGGTCATGTCGGTGGGGAGGCTTTCGAGGATGGCGCTGATGGCCGGCACCGCGGTTTCGTCGCCCGCCAGCAGGACACGTTGGGCAAGGCCCGGACGCCATTCGATCCCACCGTAGGCCCCGGCTGTAGTGCACTGGGCTGCCCGGTTGTTGGGCCCGATGATGGTGATCGCGTCACCCGGCTTCGCGGCAACGGCCCAGTTGGCGGCGGGGCCGCCGTGGCCGTCGTCGTCGAAATGCATGACGAAGTCGATGTCGATTTCGGGGTACACGGCGTCGAGCCGTTCGGAGCGGACCGTATAGGTGCGCATGTCACCGCGGACGGCGGGATCCATGGCCAACCATTCCCGGTACCAGCCGGCTTCTTCCATCTTGAAGGGAGGCAGCGGAATCTGCTGCCCGGCGGCGTCGAAGGAGGGAATCATCAGCTTCACGCGCAGGTCCAGGGTGTCCCCGGCAACGCCGAAGTCACGCAGGGAGTATCCACCGAACGTGATGCGTCGGAAGTTGGGGCTCAATTCCTGCACTGCCGTCACGGTGACGTCGAAGGCGAGGGTCATGGGCTCCACTGCGGCACTTGCCGCGGCCTGTGTCGGTTGTGCACTCATGAGGCGATCTCCAGTTCCTTGGTTGCTGCGGGGCGTGCGTGGTGGCGTCCGATGGGGACGATCAGCGGTGTGCCTGAAATGGGGTCCGGAACCACTCGGGATTCCAGGCCGAAGACGTTGAACACGAGTTCCTCGGTCACCACTGCAGAGGCTGGACCCTCGGCCACGATGCACCCGCCCTTCATGGCGATGACGTGGTCTGCGTACCGCGCGGCGAGGTTGAGGTCATGGAGCACGATTGCGACGGTGGTTCCGCGGCGTCTGTTGAGATCGGTGATCAGGTCCAGGACTTCCACCTGATGTGCAAGGTCCAGGTAGGTAGTGGGCTCGTCAAGCAACAGGACGTCGGTTTCCTGCGCCAGGGCCATGGCGATCCAGACGCGCTGCCGCTGCCCACCGGACAGTTCGTCGATGCTCCGCTCAGCAAGTTCCAGCGTGTCCGTGGCCTCGAGCGCGCGCTGCACCGCGAGGTCGTCCGCTGTGCTCCAGCTCCGGAAGAAGCCCTGGTGCGGATAGCGCCCACGGCCCACCAGGTCGCGCACGGTGATGCCGTCAGGAGCAGTGGGGTGCTGCGGCAGCAGGCCCAGCGTGCGGGCAAGTTCGCGGGCGGGGCGGGTGTGGATGTCCTTGCCATCGAGGGTCACGGCACCGCCAGCCGGCTTAAGGAGCCGCGAGAGTCCGCGAAGGAGCGTGGATTTGCCGCAGGCATTGGCGCCCACGATCATGGTCACCTTTCCTTCGGGGATTTCGGTGCAGAGCCCCTCCACTACCTTTCGTTGCTCGTACTGGAGCGTCAGGTCCTGGGCATTGAGGACGGCCATATCAGGCTTCCTTTCGGTTCGACGTGACCAGCAGCCACAGCAGGAAGGGTGCACCGAGGGCGCCGGTGATGACGCCGACCGGGAGGACAGTTCCGTCGAGGATGACGGGGGCAATGTTGGAAGCGAAGAAATCTGCCAGCAGTACGATCAGCGCACCGGTAAGGGCCGACGCCGGAAGGCTGGGCTTGCGGACGACGCGGCGCGAGATCGGTCCGGCGAGGAACGCGACGAACGCTACCGGGCCAGCCGCGGCAGTTGCGACGGCGGCAAATCCGACGGCGGTCAGCACCAGTCCCAGCCGGGTTGCGTTGACCTTGATGCCAAGTCCGGCTGCAGCGTCATCACCGAGTTCGAGGATCCGCAACGGGCCAGCCAGTGCGATGACAGCAGGGATCAGGACCAGCAACGAGACTGCAAGAACTCCGGCACGGTCCCAGGTGGAGGAGTTCAGGGAGCCGTTGAGCCAGATGAGGGCGTCGGCGGCCGTGCGGATATCTGCGCGGGTCATGAGGAAGTTGACCACCGCGTGGAGGGCTGCGGCGATGCCCACTCCGGCGAGGATGAGGCGGTTGCCTGCCGCGTTGCCCCGGCTGCCACCGCCCGCGCCTGAGCCAGTGCCTCGGGAGATTGCGTAGATGATGGCTGCGACACCGAGCGCTCCGCCCAGCGCAGCCCAGGAAACAACAGCGCCGGACGCGCCGAAGATCACGATCGCCGTCACGGCCGCCGCGCTGGCGCCGTAGCTGATGCCGATGATGTCCGGGCTTGCCAGCGGGTTCCGGAGCATGGTTTGGAACAGCGCCCCGGCAAGGCCGAACGCGATGCCGATCATGGTTCCAACTACGGCGCGTGGCAGTTTGTGCTCCATGACGATGAAGCTGGCGCCGGGGATTTTCTCCCCACCGGTCAAGTGGTTGATGACGATCGTGAAGAAGTCCGGGATGGTGACGGTGTAGCTGCCCAGGAGCACGTACACGGCAAACATGACCACGAGGGCCAGGCCAAGGAAGAACGTAGGGCTCAGCACGCGCCGAAGTGGCAAAAGATGAGGGTGTTTGTTGGCATTAGGTGCCACCTCGGCGGGGGCTTTATGGAGGGTGCTCACAGGCCTGCCCCCTTGCCGCGGCGGATGAGCCAGATGAAGACGGGGGCTCCGATGAGGGCCGTCATGATCCCGGCGGGTACTTCGCCCGGAAGCAGGATGACGCGGCCTATGATGTCGGCCGTGATCAGCAGGATAGGGGCGGTCACCACGGAGAAAGGAAGGATCCAGCGGTAGTCCGGGCCGGTCAGGGAGCGGACGGCGTGGGGAATGACAAGTCCCAGGAATCCAATGGGACCGGCCAACGCGGTAGCGGATCCACACAGCAGGACAATGCCCAGTCCGGTTATTCCACGGGACAGTGCGACATTTTGCCCCAAGCCCCGGGCGATGTCGTCACCGAGCGCCAGGCTGTTCAAGACCCTGCCACCGGCGAGGATTATGACAGCACCAATCGCCAGGAATGGCAGCGCGGGCAGGAGCACGGACCAGTCACGGCCACCAATACTGCCTACTTGCCAGAAACGGAAGCGGTCGAAGGTGTCCTGGCTTGAAACCAGGATCACGTTCATAAGGGAAAAGAGCCCGGCGCTCAAAGCCGCGCCCGCCAAGGCGAGCTTGACCGGCGTCGCGCCGTCGCGGCCACGGGACGCAATGGCATAAACCACGACGGCGGCCACTGCGGCGCCGATGAAGGCGAACCAGATGTAGCCGGAGAGTGATCCAATGCCAAAGACGTAGATGCCGAGGACGACTGCCAGGGCAGCGCCAGCGTTCAGGCCCAGGATGCCGGGATCGGCCAACGGGTTGCGGGCCACACCCTGCATCGCTGCACCGGCCAGGCCGAGTGCTGCACCGGCCAGGAGTCCAAGGACTGTCCGGGGAATGCGGGCAATAACAACCGCGTGGTTGCCGTCCGCCGGATTGAAGTGGGTGAGGGCTTCCCACACAGTGGTGAGGGAAAGTCCGCGGGCGCCGATCGCCAGGGATGCGGCACATACTGCGGCAAGTACGACGACGGCCACCATCAGCCACGCAGAGCGCTTCGCTGTGGTGCCGCGGGAACCGATGGAAGCACCGGATCCCTCGGCCTCAGAGGTAGTGTCCCCCAGGCCAGCCGACACCAAAGTGCCGTTGCCACGCACCTGGAGTGCCGTCGTCGTACTCGATTTCATCGCGGTTACTTGCCTGCTGCGTCCGCTGCGCTGCCCAGCTGCGGCAGGAACGTGTCCAGTGCCCACGGCAGGCTCAGCGGCGAGGAAGCGGAGATGGCGAGCGTCAGGGTCTGGTCCGAGTCGGCAACCAGTGCGCCCTTCTTGACGGCGGGAATCTGGCCGAGCAACGGGTCCGCCTTGATGGCGTCTGCCGTGCTGGAGTCCGGGACCCAGGTGACGAAGACATCGGATGCCAGCTCATTCGCCTTTTCAGCGGACCACGGGATGAAGAATTCGGTCTTGCTCTTGGTGTTCTGCTCCACCACGGGGGCGAGCTTCATGCCGATTTCCGAGAGGAACCGGGGACGGTTGTCGATGGCCGTGTAAACGTTGGCGCCGTCGCCCTTGGCAGGTTCGAGGTTGCCGTAGATGAAGGTCTTGTCCTTGATCTGCGGGAACTTGGAAACCTTGTCCTTAACGGTGGCCTGGGTGTCCTCGATCAGTTTCTTGGCTTCGGCTTCCTTGCCCAGCGCCTTGCCGATCAGGGTGGTGCTTTCCTGCCACGGCGTGCCGTAGGCAAGCTCGGGCTGCGCCACAACCGGGGCGATTTCGCTGAGCTTCTTGTAGTCAGCCTCTTCCAAGCCGGAGTAGGCAGCCAGGATAACGTCCGGGTTGAGCTTCGCGATCTCGGTGAAGTTGATGCCGTCAGCTTCGGAGAACTGGACGGGAGCCTTATCGGTGCCGAAACCGGCGCCGAGCTTCTCGAGTGCTGCGTCCTTCCAAGGGGTGGAGCCCTTGTCGTTGTTGCCCCACTCGTTCTTGGGAACTCCTACCGGGACAACGCCCAAAGCGATCGCGACGTCGTCGTTGACCCACGAGACGGTGACTACGCGCTTGGGCTGTTCCTTGATGGTGGTCTCACCGAAGACGTTCTTGATGGTCACCGGGAATGCTGCGGACTGAGCCTGCTCACTCGCCGGCGTGGACGTTGCGGGGCCAGTGGAGCAGCCGGTGAGGGTGAGGGCGACGGCGGCCAAAGCGGCTGTCGCGGTACCTGCGGTTTTCAGCAGGGCGCGGCGTGGGAGAAGGGAAGCCACGGGACTCCTTAGGTAAGTGATGCGAACCTAAGTAAGGCTAGCCTAGCCTGAGGATAATTAAGAAACATTTACGTCACCTATTCCCGATTGAGGCGCAGATCACAGTAACCGAACCCTCACTCACATCCCCACCCCTTCCCCCGAACCCTCACTCACATCCCCACCCCTTCCCACCAACCCTCACTCACATCGGGTGGACAGCGCCGCCGGGAATTTGGGAGGATAGCGGCAGCGGACTACCGCTTCCAAAGAACGACGAGGGGTTGAGCATGCGCACTGCATCAGTTGCTGCTGCCACAGTCAGCGAGGTGGCCATTTTGGCCTGCTTGGCACTCCCCCACACGTCGGCATCCTTTTAGGCAATTCAGGCATCACGGACCGCCCCGGATTCCAGCGGGCGCCCCTTGCTGTGCCCTTCGCGCTGATGACCGACGTCCCTTGCCACCCCGCGGCCGATTCACGGTGCGCGGACGTCGACCATTTCCAAGGAAGCACTGTCATGCATAAAATCACCGCCCAACAGGTCCGTTCGTCCTTTATTAACGCCAGCCGTTCCGAGGCTGCAAAACTCAACCTTCCCGCCGACTTTGACAGCCTCGACTGGGACAACCTCGAGTTCCTGGGTTGGCGTGACGAGAAGATGCCCCAGCGCGGCTACCTCGTGGTGCCGCACCAGGGGAAGCTCAAAGGCGTCCTGCTCCGGGCACCCGACGGCGGCTCCGGGAAGAGGCGGGTAGTCCTCTGCGAACTGTGCCGCGACGTGTTCTCCAAAGACGACGTTTACCTGTGGGTCGCCAAGAAAGCCGGGCAATCCGGCAAAGACGGGAACACCGTGGGAACCCTGATTTGCGCTGAGTTCGGTTGCAGCACCAATGTGCGCAAAGAACCGCCGGCCAACGAAATCAACCCGGACCCGGCCGCCGTCGTCCTCCGACAGATCGCCGGGCTGGAATCCCGCACGGCGCTGTTCCTTGACCGCGTCCGCGGCGACTCAAAGTAGCGCCCTGGAACAACGCGGGGTCACTTTTGGCCCATAAAGGGCCTCCCAAAGGGCCATAAGTGACCCCGCGTTGCTTTTCTAGCGCAGGACGATGTCCACAGGGTTTGCCTCAGAGCGCCACGCCCCGGACTCACCGGGTCCGGCGATGACGGGCGCCGTGAGGACACCCGAACGGTTGGTCCGCTTGTCCCTCAGGATTTCAGTGACGGAGCCAAGGTGCCGGGACAGGTCGATCACGTTTTCGGGGGCAGCCAACAGCAATTGGAAGCCGAACTCGTGAAGGGCCTTGATGCCGGCACCCGCGAACTCCTCCGAGGCCAGCACGAAAGCCTCGTCCATCATCACTGTGCCGTAGGTCGTGAAACCCTGCTCTGCGATGCCCAACTGGTAGCTCAGCGCAGCAGCCATGATGAACGCCGTAAAGCGCTGGCGCTCACCGCCGGACATGGAGCCGGTATCCGCATGCATGAAGACTTCGGTTTTCTTTTTCCCAGCCTTGCCCGACTTCGCAGGCACCTCCCGGTGTTCCTTGCATTGGATGAACAAGTGCCCGCGGACATCCAACACCTCGGCACGCCACCGACGATCCTCCGGCGTCTGCGAACCGAGCCGCTTAACCAGGGTTTCGAGCGACTTGTAGCGGGCGGTGAGCTCGGCGTCGTCGTCCACCTCCGTAGCTGAAGCGGAGGCGCCGCGGGATGGGCGGGTGTGCTTGGCCTTCAAAGCGTTTTGAATGGCGTCCTTGAAGACCTTGGCCGTCGGAGGCAGGGTCTGCTTGATATCCAGTTCCAGGTAGCTTCCCTCATGGAAGTTCACCTGGGAGAGGATCCCGTTGAGCGGGAGGATGCGGCTGGTGATGCTGCGGCGTTCCTCATCCAGCAAATGCAGGAGCGTGCTGAACGATTCGTGCGTGCGCTGGTTGAAGAACCGCCGGAACTCGGCCTCTTGGGCGGGCAAACCATCGCTAACAATCGCGTGGTACCGGGATTCGAAGTCGCCGGCGGCCCCGATTGACGTGCCATGATCCGCGCTGATGGCACTCCCCCAGTCGCGGACGAACGCCTCGAACATGCGGGTCAGCCGCTCGGCCGTCGCCTGGGCGCGCGACTCCGCGCCGCGCAGCTCATCGAGCAAGGTGTTCCGGACTGCGTTAGCCAGGTTGTCCAGCTCGTGCAGCTCTGACACCTCCGCGGCACCCGCGAAGTACGGCTCCAGGGCGGCCACGGTGGACCCCGACGGCGGTGCCTGCTCAAGCTTCAGCCTCGCCGCGTCGAGCAGGCCGTCAGCGGTGGTCATCTGATGGTCGAGCGCCTTGTATTCGCTCTGCAGCACAGCGGCCGCACCCGTCGATGACTGATGCTTTTCGCGCACGACTTCGATGGTGGCCCGCAGTGGTTCAAGGTCAGCCTGGGCTGCGAGCGCATCGGCCAGGCGCTGTTCGATCCGGGCCAGGTCATCGGCTGCCACTGCCGCGGAAACCTGTTCCCACGGTCGCTCGTCTTCAGCAACCCGGCGCAGCGCTTCGAGCTGCCGGGCCATGCCCTGGTGGGAATCTTCGCGGCTTTGGGCCAACTCGGCTGCTTTGGCCAACTCGTTTTCGAGTTCACCAACGCGGGCTGCGACAAGTTCGAGCTTCGAAGCGTTGTCGAATCCGAGGACGTAATCCTGCCGGCTGGTGAACCGGTCGTCCTTCTCCACGGTGTGCCTGTTGCGTTTGACTACGCCGCCCAGGCTCAGGCCCTTCTCCATTGAGGCCAATTCGTCCGGGTCCTCCACGCACGGGTACGCGAAGTCCAAGGCGATCCGTTCGCGGATCCATTCCCCGGCGTCGGCATTGGCACCAGAGGTGAGGATGCTCAACTTAGTCAAGAGGTCGCCGTCGGACACGTCCTCCACAGCCAGGGCGCCGCCTGCCAAGGGCTTGGACACGTCCACTGCGCGCAGGGCCCCGCGGACCGCGTTGTCGTTCAAATACCGCGTTACTGCGGCAAAATGCTCGCCCGGAACCAGCAACGTGGTGGCCAGGTTCCGCAGGGCGCGTTCGGCGGCGGGGCGCCACTGCTCCTGGCCTTCGGAGAGGTCGATCAGCTCGCCGCCGAACGGCATGCGCTCTTCCGGGACACCGGTCGCAGCTGCGATGGCGGCCCGGTTTTCAATGCTCGACGGCGGCAACAACGATTTGCGCGATCGCAACGACAACAATTCCTGCTGGGCGGCCGCCAGCTCGCGCTTCTTCGTGGCATGGCCATCGAAAGCTTCGAAACGGAGCTCCTTCAGGGCCTCCGAATCATCCTTCAACTCGGCCGACCGGGCGGCCGCCTGCTCATGCGCCTGATCCCAGCCCTCGGCCGACCATTCAAGGTTCAGGCCGGCGTCCGCCAACGCTTTCCTGGCGGACTCCTCAACCTGTTCACGCAGCTTCAAGCCCACCCTGGCGTTCTCCAGCGACTGCTCTATGGCCGAAATGGCGTTGCCGCCGCGGTTGTTGTAGTCCAGCTCAAGGTCGCGGAGTTCCTTGGAAAGGGCATCCCGGACCGCGCGCTCGGCGGCCAGCTCCTGGGCTTTGGACTGCGCGAGCTCCTTGAACCGGGCCAGCGTCTTGGCGTGCACTGTGACGGCGAGCTGCTGCTTGTAGGCCTCGAACTCCTCGCCGGCCAGCTCCCGGAGGCGGTTCGCGTCCAGCAACGCCTGTGCGTACTCCTTGTTCAACCCGGGAACAGGAGCCAGTTGGTCGCGCTGCTGGCGGACGTCCTCCAGACGCTGCCGAATGGACATCAGGTTGCTGAATTCTTCCACCACATCGTCCGCGGCCGACAAGGTAGCCGGCGCGTCAAGAACCTGCTCGCGGAAGAACGTGTTCACGCTGCCGCCCAGGCCCTTCCCGGCCTGGATCACCCGAAGCAGCGGCAACGCCTGGTCAGAATTGATGCCCAGGAGCCTGCGGAAACGCTCCGCAAACGCCTTATGGACATCGAACACCTGGCCGTCCGGGAAAATCCCCTCCAGCGCGCCCTTCGTGAAGCGCTTCTGGGCGATCCCCTCGATCGCCTCGAGGTCCAGGGGCTTGCTGTCGATGACGTAGAAACGCCCCACACTGGATTCAGTGCCATTCTTCGGCAGGTCAAACAGCGCCGACACCGTCACCTTCGTACCGGCCGCGTTATCAAACGTCAGGGCGACGGCGGACCAGGTGGCACCCGGCCGCTGGAAGGCACTGGCCGAGCTATCGCCCACCGCCTTATCACCAACCTTGCCGCGCATGTAGGTGAACGTGGTCCTCTTGTCCTCCACAGCGCCGCCGGACCGCTGGGCCGCGGCCTCGTTGGAGCGGGGGCGGGCATCGAACACACGGAGCATGGCATCGAACAGCGTGGACTTGCCGACGCCCGAGTTGCCCGTCAGGAGGGTGCCCTTGCGGTCAACGTGCATGGTGTGGGCGCCATGGAAGGTGCCCCAGTTGACCACCTGAACCAGGGCCAGGCGCATTTGGCCGGGATTGGTGAGTTCGCCGAGGGGGAGCATGCTTGCGATAGTCACTTGGCTTGCCCTTCAGTAGTTGCGTCCGCGCGGGTACCGTCCGCGGCGGTACCGGACACATGCTCTGCATGCTCGCTCGTGCCTCGCTTAGACGCATGCTGCCGCATGTCTCCGGCATCGCCGCTCAGTTCTGTGTCACCGCCGGTTTCTGCCGAAGAACGCTCGACGGCGGTGCTCGCCTTCGTGGGCCCGTCATCTTCCGCTTCGTCGTCCAGATCTTCCTCTGCGGGCGCGGGTTGATTCGAATCGGAGTCCAGGTCCAGGAGGGGTTCTGTGCCTGATTCGTCGGCTGCTACGGCCACGAGGGCTTCGATTTGGGCCGGGATGTCGCCGATGTTTTCGAAGGGCAGGGCCAGCGGGAGTGCATTGCTGATCGTGTAACTGTCGTCCAAGGGCGTGGGCAGGAGCAGTTGGCGGGCCAGGAGTTTGGTGATAGTGCGGGTGACCACGTCGGAGTCGCGCAGGGCATCCTGTTGGCCGGCGGGGGTGTAATTGGCGACGAGGTCCGAGATCTCCTCGCGGGTGATCGTCGGGTCCGTCTGGGCCGTGACATGGCGGTCCAGCAGGAGGCGGAGCCTCAACAGCACGATCGTTTCGACGCGGCTCAGGGCACGCTGTTGACGGAGGATGCTGGAGCGGGAGCTGGCTCCGATGAGCTCCGGATCGACGGGGCGGAGGACGGCGATTTTGCGGTCGTGGTCCAGCTGCAAGGTGAGGAAGAGTTCCGAGAGCCGGCTGCGGAGAATCAACTGGTTGTCCAGCAGGGTGGTCCACAGCTTCTCCTCCCGGCCGCCATCAATGTACGGGCCTTTGAGGAGCTTCACCAATGCTTGGCGGACCTTCATCGGGAGCACCCCGGTGTCGCCCGGGAACAGGGCAGCGCCGTCAACGAAAGAGTCGCGGGGAGTGACCCGGAACGGATCAAGATGGCTGACTTCCTCGGTTACCCCGTCCGGCACGGTGACCTCGCCGGCGTCGGTGATGTCCGTCGTCGTGATTTCCTCAGTCATCAGAATCCTCATTCAGCGTGACGACAGGCAGGTACGCAGTGCGGATGCTGCCGTCGATTTGTTCGAAGTCAATGTGTTCATAGGCGGTGCGGTCGAAGCCCGCGCCGCCCTGGAGCGCCATGGAGAGCAGGGTGCGGACCGTGTTGATGTGCCGTTCCTCGGCGGGAAGGTTTTCCCAGGCCTCGGCCAGGGTGGCTGATCCTGCCATCGCGGCCCGGACAACGGCGGGTTTGGCCTTGCCGGTGCGGGCCGAGCGAACCCGGTCCGAGTCGCTGAAAGCGATGGGATCGGCCAGGCGCGGAGGCGTGGCGAACTCGTCGGGGTCGAACAGCTTGACCATGGCCAGCGACTCGAACCCGGCGTTGAACAGGACAGGTCCACGGACCAGGCCGGGCCGGTCGCGCTCGTAGGGCAGTGAGCGGATAGCTTGCTCGGCCTCGGCGAGGACCTTGCGCAAGCTGACCGACTGCCGCACGTCGTCGCTTTGAATGTACGTGTTGAGGCTCTCCGAGAGCTTGCCGTAGATCCGCTGGATTTGGCTGTGCTGATACCGCAACTCCGCCACGAGGTTCTTGAGGGTTTCGCGATCCTCAGGGGAAAGGTCGTCCGCGAACTGCCGGCTCAGCACTTCGCCGATTGCCGAACGGAAGCGCAACTGCTGCTGCGGGTCTTCCAGGAAAGCCGTGAAAGAGCGGAAAGTGCGTCCCTCGGGGCTTTGCCGCAGCCGCTTGTCGGCCTCCAGGACCTGGGCCATGGTGGCACCCTTGCTCAACGACTCCTCGATGATCTGGTTGCGGAGTTCGCCCACCAGTTCCTCGATACGGTCACGCATCTTCTTGTAGTCCGCGGGCAGGCTGGCGGCGAGGTCCAGGATGTTGCCGGCAGCTTCCACGGCTTCCTCGTCGTCAAGCAAGCCATCGAACTCGCCTGAACTGATGTCCTCCACCAGTTGCTGGCGTTCCTGGATCTCCTCCTCGAGGGCTTCCAGTCGGGCGCTCTGATCCGGGTTGGTCTCGTTGGCGAGCTTCTCCACGTCGCCCAACAGGGTGCCCAGCCGCGAACCATTCAGCGTGGACCGCTCGCTCGACAGGCTGTCCAGGAATGCCAGCACGCGGGCCGCAGGTTCTGTTACTTCGTAGACGATCTGGCCCGACTGGTTGCGACGGGTCAGGAATTGCTTGCGGGTCCATTCGTCACCGAACAGCTTGCCGTTCTGCTGGCCGCCCAGCGCCGGGTCCTGCCGGCGGAGCTGCTCAAGGAAGGCGTCGACGTCGGCATGGAACTCTTCGAGCGGAAGCTGCGGCCTGGTGCGGGTGAAGGACGCCTGAAGCACTGCGATCACCCAAGGCGCGGACCGCGTCAGAGCCCATGCCGGGCCCTTGGTCAACAGTTCGAGGTCGCGGAGCCTTGCACTGATGGCGTCCGCTGAGGACATGGCTGAACGGGACAATTACTCTCCTTCAGCTGCTGCGAAACCTGGCTGGCAGCGGAAACTGCCCCGTACAAGGTTACGGCAGAGCGTCGCAGGGGCGTCGGACGGCACCGACGTACCGCCGTCGGACGCCAGCAGGGACCCCCGCCGAGCACCCGCGGGGACCGCCGCCGCAACCATTCCGTAACCTACCGTCTGGTATGGTTTCGATCCCGTATCAACGCGTCCGCGGCGCGGGTCTGCACTGGCCGGAATGCTCGCCCGCCCCTAATGTCAGAGCATCGACGCAGCCACGCCGCGCCGACCCACGCACCGTCGCCCCGGGGGGAACCATGGATTTCGATGTCACTGCGCTTGAAACTGGCACGTACGTAGTTCTTGGAACGCTATTGATCGCCGTGCTTCTGGCCGCATTCATTGCGGCAGCAGCAATGGCGACCATCGTTCTCATTGGGTCAATGGGCATGGTCTGGTACACCGTAAAAGGCGTGCTGGGAGGCCTTGTCCATGGCATCAACTTTGCGTGGGACAGCCTGGTCCACCACGCCGGCCAGGTGGAAATCCCGGCCGAATTCCAGCCGCAGATCTCCTCTGGCACAGGGAGCTACCCGCGGGTAGCATTGAGGGACAGCTGAAGGGTTCCCACCCGAGGCGGACCCTGGCTCCATCCGGCACAACCGGCTAGAGGAGTTAAACCATGACGTCCGCCACTGACAACAGCCTCACTGCCGCAAGCGTCAACGCCACCGCTGAAGAAGCGCGCGCCGTTGCAGAAGCCGCGCGCGAAACCGAGTGGAAGAGGCCCAGCTTCGCAAAGGGCCTCTACTTGGGCAGCTTCGACCTCAGCCTCATCCACCCCTGGCCGCAGTCCAAGGCGGAAGATGTGGAACGGGGCGAGGGGTTCATGGAACGTCTGGTCGCGTTCGCCAAAACCATGTCCGGCCGGGTCATCGAGCGGGACGCCCGGATCCCGGATGAATACCTGGCCGGGCTCGCCGATTTGGGCGTCTTTGGCATGAAGATTCCCCGTGAATACGGCGGCCTGGGACTGTCCCTGGTCTACTACGGCCGCGCCCTGGCTTTGCTGGGTTCCGTGCACCCGAGCCTCGGCGCGCTGATCTCGGCACACCAATCCATCGGCGTTCCGGAACCAGTCAAGGAATTCGGCACACCCGAACAGAAGAAGGAGTACTTGCCGCGCTGCGCCGCCGGCGCCATCACGGCGTTCCTCCTGACAGAGCCCGACGTCGGCAGCGACCCCGCGCGCATGGGCGCCACTGCCGTACTGGCCGACGACGGCGACTCTTACCTTCTGGACGGCGTCAAACTGTGGACCACCAACGGCGTGATCGCCGAACTGGTGGTGGTGATGGCCAGGGTGCCTGCGCACACGGATGCCGATGGGACGGAGCACAAGGGCGGTATTTCCGCTTTCGTTGTTGAGATGGACTCCCCCGGCATCACGGTGGAAAACAGGAACGTCTTCATGGGCCTGCGCGGTATTGAAAACGGTGTGACCCGGTTCCATCAGGTCCGCGTGCCCGCGGCGAACCGCCTGGGCAGGGAGGGCCAAGGACTGAAGATCGCCCTGACCACCCTGAACACGGGCCGGCTTTCCATTCCGGGGCTCTGTGTCGCCGCAGGGAAGTGGAGCCTGAAGATCTCGCGTGAATGGTCCAACGCCCGGACCCAGTGGGGCCGCCCGGTAGGTCAGCACGAAGCCGTAGGCAAGAAGATCGCGTTCATCGCGGCTACCACCTTTGCGTTGGAAGCCGTCTTTGAACTGTCCGCAGAGATGGCCGACGCCGGGTTGAAGGACATCCGCATCGAAGCGGCGCTGGCCAAGCTGTGGTCCACCGAACTAAGCTGCCGGATCGCCGACGAACTGGTACAGATCCGGGGCGGCAGGGGCTTCGAAACCGCTGAGTCCCTGGAGGCCCGCGGAGAACGTGCGGTACCCGCCGAACAACTCCTCCGGGACCTCCGCATCAACCGCATCTTTGAAGGTTCCAGCGAGATCATGAAACTCCTGATCGCCCGCGAAGCCGTGGATGCCCACCTTGCCGCGGCGGGCGACCTTGCCGCAGCGGACGCAAGCCTGCAGGACAAGGCGAGGGCCGCCGTCGGAGCCTCCGGTTTCTATGCGCGCTGGTTGCCCAAGCTGGTCGCCGGCGCCGGCATGGACCCGCGATCCTTCGCGGAGTTCGGGCGGCTCGGCAAGCACTTGCGGTTCGTGGAGCGGTCCTCCCGGCGGCTTGCCCGGCAAACGTTCTACGGGATGGGCAGGTGGCAGGCAAAACTCGAGTTCAAGCAGGCGTTCCTGGGCAGGATCGTTGATATTGGTGCGGAGCTGTTTGCGATGGCTGCGTGCTGTTCACGGGCTGAGATGATCCTCCGAACCAACCCGGCGCAGGGTGCCGGCGCGTTCGAACTCGCTGATGCTTTCTGCGAACAGGCCCGCGTCCGCGTGGACGAGTACTTCGATCAGTTGTGGCGAAACACCGACGACGGGGACCACGATCTTTCCCGCAAAGTCCTTGCCGGTGACTACGTCTGGATGGAGGAAGGCGTGCTGGACCAGTCGGAGGGCACCGGTCCGTGGATTGGGGATGCGGCGCCGGGCGCTTCCAGCAAGGAGAACCTGCACCGAAAGTATCGGTGAGGGCTTCCCGCTGCGTTCCCTCCCAGTTAGTGCGCAGAACAACGTGAGCACCACACGCGAGGCCGCGGAGTTTCCTCAATAGCCGCCGGCAATGTGGAGGCAACTGGGAAGGAGCGCGCTCAGCGCACGTCGCCGTCCACGTAGAACCAGCGCTTGCCCTCCCGCACAAAACGGCTGAGTTCCCGCTGGAGCCCCCGTTCGCCGTCGAGCCTGTAATGGGCAGCGAACCCCACGGTGCCCTTCGAGTCCAGGGGCCCGCCGCTCGATGTGTCCAGAATGTCCAGTCGACGCCATTGGATGTCCGGGTCCAGGTCCATGGACTCCGGGCGGGTGGAGGCGTGCCAGGTCCTGAGCAGGTATTCCGGATCAAGGACAACGAAAGCCGAATACCGGGAACGCATGAGTTGAACGGCTGTCGGCGCGTCGGATTCGCCGCGATGAAAACGGCCGCAGCAATCGTCGTACTGGTCCCCGGAGAGACATGGGCATATTCCGCTGCGGAGGCGGGTCAAGTCAGGGGTCACGGAGTCCCAATCTGAGGCTTTAAATGAGAGCTGGGCAACATATTTTCCCATGCGAGATAACAGCTTTGAAACAACCCGGCCAGAGTGTGGGGCGGGGCGTGATTCCGTCGGTGCTGGACCTTAGGCTAGGTAAGCAAGCGAGGTGGGCAATGCGCGCATCACAAAACGACAGCCAGGGGGGCTACGTGGAGGATCCGACAACACTCGCCATCAACCTGACGTACTTGGGAACGCTGGGACTCGCTGTCCTGATGTTCTTTGGTCTCGGGTTGATCGTTATCATCACTCTGGTTGTTGCCGGAGTCGGGCGGCTACTGTCGATCATTCTTCTGGCGCTGGTGGGAATTTTCCCGAAGAAGGCCACAACCCCCATCGTTCATTTGCCCCCGCACCCCGCGCGTGTACCGGCTCCCGAAGAGGCCGACGTCCTGGAATCGGCCCTTGCCAATGTTTCGTCTTCCGAGGCCCCGGCGCCCGCGCCTGCCACTGCACCTGCCGCTCCCGCGGCGCCTTCGCGGGACCTTTTTGGAAGCGTCCGACGGCGACTCTCAGGTGCGTCCGCAGCCGTCAAGGACGGCGCGTGGAAGGCTAAAGTCGACCCCCGCAAGCTGCCCAAACCCGCGGAAGTGAAGTCCGTAGTCGAACACCAGGCCGCGCACCATCCGATCGTTGTGGCCGCCGCCAAGGAACCACCCGTTCTCGCCAAGGACTGGGCAGACGCCGTGGCCGAAGCTGACCGACGGGCCGCTGAACGCGCTAAAGCCACTCAACCGCCGGCCATTAAGGTCACGGTCCGCGATCTGGATGACCCCGCCCCCTCGCCCAATGGAAAGACGCCTGCCCCGAAGACCCCGGACACACCAGGCAGCACATCCAAGTCTGATGCACCCAGCAAACCGGGCTCGGGAAACGGGACCAAAAAGTCAGGCCCGAACACTTCCAAGAATGGAAAGTCTTCGAGCCCGATCCGTAAGGGTTCGCTGAGCAGCGCCAGCCGCAACTCCTAGCGGTGCCTAGGCGGCCAGCTGCCGGAACGCTGCGCCGTGGTAGATCAGCGGCTTTGTTTCATGGTTGATGGTGGTTGCTTTGACCTCCAGGACCACGATTGCGTGGTCCCCGGCCGGCGTCTCAGACACAACTTCGCATTCGAATCCCAGCACCGCACCGTCGATCAGGACTGCGCCTGAGTCACTGACGCTCGTGTCGAGTCCGGCGAAGCGATCACGGGTCTTCGAGGCCAGTTGGAGTGCGGCCCCTTCCTGCCCTTCGGCGAGGACCGAGACGCCCAGACGCTGGGCCTGCCTGAGCTTCGGCCAGGTTGTGGAGGAGTTCTGCACCGCGAACATCACCAATGGTGGTTCGAGCGAAACACCCACCGTAAAGGACGATGCCACCAGGGCTTCCGGCGTGAAGTCCACCATCGCACTGAACGCTGCGACTCCTGACGGGAACTGCGCAAAGGCAGCCTTGATGGCCGCCGTTTCTTCCACTGTGGTCTGTGTCATTCCGCTGTCCCCTTCGTGCGTTGCTTGAGTTCCCTTCCCATAATTCACCTGTGCAGGAGAACGGCAATATTTGTTGATCCGGAAGACATTTGTGTTGCCGTGTGTCAAGAAATGTCGCGGAATATGGCCCCTTCCATTACTCCGCAAGACGAAAAACGAAGAAGTTCTACCGCTTGCGTTTATGCCATCGACGGCCGTGTGTAGCCTCGATTGAACATCCCAGCACTACCCCTCCACAGGAAGCCACCATGAGCCTCAACGAGCTACGTACGCTTGGGCGCACTGGCGCCCTGATCAGCCCCCTCACCTTGGGCACCCTGAACTTCGGCACCGGCGCCGCACCTACGGGTCCGGCCGAGAGCATCCGCATCATCAAGGCCGCCCTTGACGCCGGCATCACCAGCGTCGACACAGCCGACATCTACTCGCAGGGAGAAGCCGAGACAGTTGTGGGCCAAGCTATCCACAGCCGGCGCGACGACGTTTTCCTTGCCACGAAGTTCCATGGCCAGATGGGATCCAACCCTGCGCACGCCGGCAATTCCCGGAGGTGGATAGTCCGGGCTGTGGAGGACAGCTTGCGGCGCCTGAATACCGACCGCATCGACCTTTACCAGGCGCATCGGCCGGACTACAACACCGACCTGCTTGAGACAATCACCGCGCTCAACGACCTCATCCGGCAGGGCAAGATCCTCTACTACGGCACCTCCGTGTTCAGCCCGGCACAGCTTGTTGAGGCCCAGTGGATCGCCAACACCAACCACCTGACGCCGCCGGTGGTCGACCAGGTTCCGTACTCTCTGTTGGTGCGTGCCAACGAACGCGACGTCTTCCCCATCACCCAGCAATACGGCGTCGGCGTTTTGAGTTACGGACCGCTCGACGGCGGGTGGCTGGCCGGAGGCTACCGCGTCGGCTCCGGACAGCCGGAAAGTTCGCGATTCTCCGCTCTTCCCGGCCGGTTCGACGTTAACGCTCCGTTCAACCAGGGCAAGCTGCACGCCGCCGATGCCTTGGCCCAGCTGGCAGCCAGGCACGGATTGACCCTGATCCAACTCGCTGTTGCCTTTGCACTGAACCACCCTGCCGTGACCAGTGTAATTATCGGGCCACGCACCGAGGACCACCTGACCGACTACCTCAAGGCAGCGGACGTGGTCCTGAGCGAGTCTGTTTTGGATGAAATCGACGACATCGTGGCGCCCGCCGTCAACTTCCTGGAACGCGACGCCGGCACTGTCGCGCCGCACCTTGAATACCCGGAACTACGACGCCGGTAGTCACTTTCCGTTGTGGGGCCTGCTCTGCAGGGTGTTGGGGTGATTTTCCCTGATCAGCGGGCCCCGCAACGAGCTATTGACGGAGTTCTGCCCGCGGCGTGATCCTTGTCCTAGGTGCTGCGGCACTCCGCAGCGTTTAGCTCCCAGTAGAACGCCGCCGTCCCATGTCCGATCACCACGTCAAGCAAAAAGCCCCCACTTCCGGGCACCCCACTTCCGGGCAGCCCACTTCCGGGCAGCCCACCGACGGTCCGCTGACCCACGAAGAGCTGCAGCTCTCCGGACGGAACCATTCCATGCCGTTGGAGGCCCTGCACGACGACATCACGCCCGCTGGCCTTCATTACCTGCTCATCCACTTCGACATCCCTCATGTGTCCGCTGATTCCTGGCGTTTGCGGTTGGGCGGTTCTTTCCAACGCGGCCTTGAGTTGAGCCTGGATGACATCAAAGCCAAGCCCTCCGTCACGATGCCTGTCACCTTGGAGTGCGCCGGAAATGGGCGCTCGCTCCTGCAGCCGCGTCCGCTAAGCCAGCCTTGGGGTCTGGGAGCAGTGGGCACCGCGGAGTGGACGGGAACTCCCTTGGCACCCCTGTTGGAGGAAGCGGGTTTGGCGAGTGACGCCGTCGAACTTGTCTTTACCGGTGCCGACAGCGGCATCCAAAGCGGGGTCGAAGAGCCATACGCGCGCAGCCTTTCGATCGCTGAGGCGATGCATCCCGAAGTCATGCTGGTGTATGCCATGAACGGAAATCCCTTGCCGCTACAGCACGGATTCCCCTTGAGGTTGCTGGTGCCCGGCTGGTATGGAATGGCGAGCGTGAAGTGGTTGACGTCGATCGAAGCTGTGACATCGCGGTTCATGGGATTCCAGCAGGCGGTCGCGTATCACTACCTGCAGGGACCCGACGGGCCGGGCCTGCCTGTGACGCATATCCGTGTGCGCTCCCTGATGATTCCTCCCGGCATTCCCGATTTCTTCACGCGTCGCCGCGTAGTGGACGCCGGTCCAGTGATGCTGCATGGGCGAGCATGGTCCGGTCACGGCGAAGTGGAGCGGGTCGAAGTGGGGATCGACGGCGAATGGATGCCCGCGCACTTGGAACCGGCGCTGGGTGATTTTGCGTGGCGTTCGTGGTCCATGGTGTGGGTCGCGAGCCTGGGAGAGCACGTACTGCGGTGCCGGGCGATGGATACGTCGGGTGCGCTGCAACCCACGGAACAGGTGTGGAATTACCAGGGCATCGGGAACAACATGGCGCAACGCGTAGAGGTGACGGTGCGGTAGTTCAGGACCCTCCGATGAGCCGGTACCCGAGCTGCCGGGTCCGCATGCTGTACGTCAGGGCCAGCAGAAGCGATGCGGCAGCTGCGGACGCAACGGCCACCAGCGCCGATTCCCAGACCAGGATCCCGACGACGGCGATCGGAATGGTTACCAGATGCGTGACGACCGTTGATGGCAAGGACAGCCATGAAGCCCGTTGTTCCACCGTCAGGATCTCGCCGCACAGATTTTCCACGACGTAGGCGGGAACCGCGATGAGATACGCGGCAGTCAATGTCCAGACGAGACCGACGTCAACCTGGTCACCGCCCAAAAACTTGGCAAGGACCGGGACGGCCACTGCCACGACTCCAGCGGCGATGAAACTCGGCCAGACAACGTACTTGCGCGAACGTTGCACTACGGCGTGGGCATCCTGCTGGCTGCGACCCCGGGAGTATCCGACAAAGACGCCGACGGCGCCAAGGGTCGCTTGCGGTACCCGGCAGTAGAGGGTCCAGATTCTCGTCGCCACCGCTGCAGCGGCGACAGTGCCTACGTCCAAACGGCTGATCAGCATAAAGGGCACCACGGCTGCGGCGTAGTTATTCATCTGCCTTAGTCCGACGCCGAGGCTCGTCGTGAACATCTCCCGGGTCAAGGGAATGATCCGCTGTTGCTCAGCACCCGCGGCGCGCTCACCTCGGGATCGGGAGAAATGCCGGGCGAGGACGACAAACCCGCAGGCAGCAGTCAGAACCTGGGCGAAAACTGTCGCTATGGCCACTGCCATCACCGGATTGGCTGCCAGCACTTTCAGCGGGCCGTAAACCAGAGCCGCATTGAGGGCCGCGTTCAGCACAAATACTGTGGCGATGAGGACTATCGAAGCGCGTTGTCGTCCCACAATGCGCAGGGTGATCGAAACAGCGGCCAAGGCCAACGTAAACGGAATGCCAATCATTCGCACCGTCAAGTAGTCGGTCGCAATAGCAGCCACAGTCGGCTCAGAGCCCACAACATCGAATATCAGCGGAACAATCCGGCTGACCAGCAGACCGGCAGCAGTCCAAACGGCGGCGACCAAAAGCAGGCCAGTAAACAATGTGGGCAATAGCTTGCCGGCGTCGTCGCGTCCCTCGGCACGGGCCAATTTCACAGCAAAAACGTCGACGATGCCCGCAAAGAAGGCCATAAACAGTGCGGTCACCAGATCGCCCAGACCTATGCCGGCCACCATGAGCACCCCAAACGGTGCCACGAAGGCGAGGTCAATGGCCCCGTTTCCCGCGCTCAGGAGATCGACTGCGAACATGGTCCCAGCCAAGGAAGTGAACGTCCGCGGCGAAAGGATGGTGTGGGAGGCAGCCCCCGGCGCCGCCGTATCCTCCGTTGAACTGACCTGTTTCGACATCAGCTCAGCTTGCTGCCAGCTGCTGCCGCACTGACGGAAGTAAGGAAATTCTCATAGTTCTTGTCAATTACTTATTCCATTCGATCAAAGACTAATTGAACTCCAGCTATATGTACTGGTCAGTACGGGAAACACGCTAACACATGGGTTGAGCCCGAAAACGGAGGTCCCCTGGATTGCATTATTAGGCGTCGCGGCAATAGCTCCTTGCATTGGAATTGGACGCCGAGCCCTTCCATCCAGGATTTATTGTCCAGCTATATGAATTATTGAATTGCTGCAAGTCATATTGACCGTGGACCCTTGCGGGGCGCCCAGGAGGCTCGTGTCCGCCGTGCACAGATCCCTGTCATCGGGGACAATTCATGGATGAGCATCCCGTCGTCATCCCCAGCGAACGTCCGCGTCGACGCCTGGCTATGGGCGATCCGCGCCTACAAGACCCGGTCCGCCGCTACTGCCGCCTGCCGCGCCGGGCACATCCGGATCAACGGAAACCCGGTAAAAGCTTCGCAAAGCGTGATCATCGGCGACACCATCCGCGTGCGTGAATCCGGATGGGAACGGATCCTTGAGGTGCGGCGGCTCATCGCCAAGCGTGTCGGAGCCGAAGCTGCCTCGCACTGCTTCACAGACCACACGCCCCCTCGGCCGGTGGCCCCCAAGCTCGGACTGCCCCAGCGCGATCGCGGCGCTGGCCGGCCCACCAAGAAGGACCGCCGGGACATGGAGAAGCTGCGGGGATAGCTCTTGTGGCGGTTTTCCACAGGCCGCATTTTCTGACATGAAACCTTCACCTGCCCCGGCCTAGACTGACCGGCACACCGCCGAACAGCTGCTGGGGAGCCTGTCATGTCTCGCGTTTCACGTGCTACTTTTTCGTCTTCGGATGCCCGAACTTTGGTTGTGGGCATCGTCCTTGTGTTGCTGCTGGGCGGCTGCCAGGGCGGCCCAACTCCCAGCGAGCCACCCTCCGCCACAAGCACGACGACGGCGCCACCCGCCTCGAGCGCGACCATGCCGGCCGCTTCGGCTACTTCGAGTTCTTCCGCTGCCTACAAGCCGGCTGATGCGAATGGCAAGGCCCAGAATGTGCCTGTCCCAGTGATGCCGGAGCTCGCGAAGGAGAACTCGAAGGCGGGGTTGGAGGCGTTTATTGGGTACTACTACGCGGTCGCAAATTACGCGAGTGAGACCGGAGACATCACCGAACTTGAGGCCTTGAGCGATCCTGCCTGCGGTGTTTGCACGAGTTTGAATCGCGCACCGCTGGACAGCTACAGAGATGGTCGTTGGATGGTTGGTGGTCGAGTTCGCATACCGACGATTGAGATGCAATGGGACCCAACGGAAACTTCCCATCTGGCCAAGGTCCAACTTCTACAGGACGAAATCTCCTACTACAACGCAGACGGAACCATGGGCCGCCCGGCAGACAAAGCGACAAACGATGCCTTCGTTTTTGTTGCGTCCTATCAATCGGCTTGGAAGTTGGTGGATACGGGTGTTATCCGCTGACAAATCCCGATTCCTATTGGGAGCTCTCACTGTGGCCCTAACCATAATGGGCGCGACCCCACATGCGCGGTCAACTGAGACGTCTGATACCTGGGGCAGCGCTAACAGACAGGCGAAGACTGTCGACTTCGGAGCTGTATGGAGCCTTGATCCAGTAACAGGACAGCTGGCGCCCAGCCTCACCGGCACGGCTCCGGGCACCGAGGACCCGAACCAGTACATGGCCGATGTCCACTGCCGCTCGGGTGGTTCGGACACCCCGGACAAAGGCTGCCTCACCCTGGACTGCCCACCGAAAACACTCGACAGCGAACCAGGCACACCAGTGATCTGGCGGCAAGCCCCCAAATCAATCACCAACCCTGTCTGGACCGACTACCCCACCGTCAGCGGACCAACCTGCCTCTACGACACCAAACCCGAAAACGTCCTGGCCAACATCGCCGCCCGGATCCTCAACGACTTCCGCCAACTACCCATCAACCCAGGAACCCTCCAAGCCCAACCCTCCCCCAACACCCTCAAAGGCGGACCCACCAACTTCTACACCACACCCCAACAACAAACCTTCGACCTCACCATCCTCGGCCAAGCAGTCCACCTCACCGCAACACCAACCAACTACACCTACAACTACGGCGACGGCACCACCCTCGGCCCCACACCCCAAGCCGGATACCCAATCCCCCAAAACCAATGGCTCACCACCAACACCCGCAACAGCCACACCTACACCCAAACCGGGAACTACCCCACCACACTCACCACCACCTACACCGGAACCTACTCCGTCAACAACGGCCCACCCCTACCCATCAACGGAACCCTCACCCTCACCACACCACCAAAAACCATCCACGTCTGGAAAACAGAAAAAGCCCTCGTCGCCGACACCTGCGACCAAAACCCCACATCATGGGGCTGCCCACAAACGGCCAAGTAGCAGGACAGCACTACCGACTGGGCGGTCACCTGATGCCGTCACGCCCAAAATCGGCAGCTTCGGACCAGTCCTTGGACCGTCCATGCCAACAAGCCCCAAGGGAGAAGAAACCCGCGATGAAACGACATTTCAATGCCCGGTTTTCAGCCTCTGCCCGCGTGAAGTCGGCCATTGTGGCATTGGCAAGTGTGCTTCTTTTGAGCGCATGCCGGGACTGTGTCCCGCCGTCGGTGTTGGTGTCTGCCGAAGGGGCCTCGACCAACGTTTGTGTCCGGCCCTCCAGGGAAGACACGGGATTTCATCGTTTCGGCCGATAAAGGTCAGGAGAACCAGGCACCTGGAGGGCCCATGAAGAGCAGGAAGCTAAAGACCACTCCCACGGCCACGAGCGTCACCAGCACAGCGAGGATCGGATTCCTCAATACCCAAGCCTGGGTCTTTTCCAAACCACCGCGCGGGTCCTCTCCCCCAGCGACCAAACGCCAGCCTCCGGCAAGGAGACCGCGACGGTCCAGCGACTTCTCCATGGGGACAGTGGCATAGGGAATGACTGCCGAGATGATCGCGAGCAGGCCAGTGCGTGTGGACCATTTTTGGTTGATCCAGGTGAAGGCAGCCGTGGCGGCATAGCAAAGGAACACGAATCCATGGATGCCTCCGGCGATGCTCACCCCCACATCGGTGGTGCGAGTGACGTACTTAAGGAAGAGCCCAATCAGCAACAGCGTCCAAGTCACGGCCTCGGCAAAAGCGACGGTACGGAACAGGGTGCGCGGCTGCATGGGAGTCCTCAGGTAGAAAACGGGAGACGCATCATATTCTACGGGCTGTAGAACTTCCCGGTGCGTCAACTCCCAACAACAATTCATTGTGCCGAGGGCAGCGCCTGCCTGTTCCGGATCCGGGAATCACCAAACTCAATTGCCACAGGAGCTATTTCGATAGGCTCTTCGTGTCGGGATCTTGCCTTGCCGACGGCAATATGGGGCAGCCACCGCGGTGATCTGTAGCCCAAGGCAGGTGAGCTGAGAATAAAGTCGTCGATGTTGTCGAGGCCAAGATCGTCCAGAAGCACGTGGAGCCCCTGAACCAAAAGGGCCTGATAATCGTGGACTTCTTGGGGTACGTCCACTTCCAGGCCCATCAGCCGCCCGCCGCCCAAGGGGATCAGTCGGCCCGACTTTCCAAGGAAACCTCCCAGAACCGGCAGTTCGGTCAGCCAGCTCACGATTTCCGGAAGCACCTTATCCGCCGTCGAGAGTCCTCTGGTCCAAGCCTCAATGTCCGCCACCAAGTGGTCCAGGACGCCGACGTGCAACAGTGTCATATGCAGTCCCGACGGCTTGCGCAGTGAGTCGACAAAGCGGTTGAGTCCCTCATAGTCGGCAAGTCCGGCGCCAACGCGAAGGGCCGGAACCTCAACTGTAATGCGCGGTCCCGCTGGTCTGCCGCGGGTGGGATCACTGGCGGTCATGACCACATTATGCGCCGGATGCGAAGCGAGCGGCAGGCCGACGGCGGCGCCCGCCAGCCGTCGCCGTCGAACGTTGGTCCTTACTTCCTGGAGCGCGCCTGGACAAGGTTGGCAAACGGAAGCCGGCCAAAAGTGGCCACAAAATCAGCGTGATAGGCGGCTTCGGCCGCGTTGACCTCGGACGCGGGGAGTTCCTTCCAGGCGATCACCAGGTCGAGGGCGTCCCGCAACTGCCAGATGAGTCGGGCATCCCACACGACGGTCGGACGCCCACGACCGTAGTCCATGAACTCTTGGATCTGCTTACGAAGCCCGCGATTGCCTTGGCTGCCGGCGCCGGCCTTGCCCACGTAAAGTACGGAAGCTTCCGGGAGCCACTCGGTTTCCAGCGCTTCCCGTTTGAGGGAGGGGTCCTTTTTCTTGAACGTCCCGGCAGTGCTCTTACTAAGGAATGCGGGCTCAAAATCTGCTGGGCGAAGGACCACGAAGATGCCGGGTCCCTGGGGAATCCGCATGGGATCGAGTTCGTCGAGCGGCCTGAACCCGGTGAAGCCATCGGCGGTGAGGGACTTTTTGGTGAAGAGCATGGTCCATTGTGCTTGACCACGGATTATCACCAAACCGTGAAGCGGTTCTTTCAGCGTTGACAGTGCCTTGTGACCCGTGCCATATTCAAAGCGTGAACCTGTCAGACAGCCGGACAGCTGGACAACCCGAGTTTCCGGGCAATGCCGCTGCGCACACCCCGATCTCCCGCATTTCCGCAGCTGAAGCGGTCTTCGCGGCCCTGAGGCGTGCCATCGAGGGCGGCCAGTTCGACGTCGGCACCAAGTTGAGCTCCGAGGCGACGCTCGCCGCCCAGTACGGTGTGAGCCGCTCAGTCATCCGGGAGGCCTTGAGGTCCTGCAACACCTTGGGCCTGACCATGACCAAAACCGGCAAGGGCACGTTCATTGTGGCCAACAAGGTCGCTAACGACCTTACCTTGGGACAGTACAGCGCACGCGATCTTAACGAAGCACGTCCCCACATCGAGATCCCGGCCGCCGGGCTCGCGGCTCAACGGAGGACCGACGAGGAACTCGAGCACCTCAAGGACATTGTCCAGGAAATGCTCAACGAGACCGATCCCGAGGCCTGGGTCAACCTCGACGCCACTTTCCACTCCGCCGTAGCCCGCGCCAGCGGAAACCGGGTGTTCGCCAGCGTTGTTTCAGACATCCGCGAGGCTTTGGCCCACCAGTCCGAAACCCTCAACCTTGTGGCGGACCGGCAGCACCGCTCCGACGAGGAGCACCTCGCAGTGCTCAACGCCATCGAAGCCGGCGACTCCGAAGCCGCCAGCAAGGCAATGGCCGACCACCTTCAGGCCGTCAGCGTCGCCCTGGACACGATCCTCAGCAAATGACCCACCCAAAAGGACACCATGACCGTCCCAGCAGCACCGGCCCATCAGGCCGAGGCGCGGAATGCGCCCAACCACGTCCCGCTCGTCGAGGTAACCCGCGACGGGTTGGTGGAGAGCATCCATTACGGCTCGCTGATCGCCTTGAACGAAGACGGCAGCACAGCAGCATCAGCAGGTGAGCCGGATGCGCCGATGTACCCGCGTTCAAGCCTGAAGCCGCTCCAGGCGGTTGCACTCCTTAAAGCCGGTTTGGACATTTCGGAGAACCTTCTGGCACTCACGGCAGCAAGCCACTCGGGGGCAGAAATGCACCGCAGCGGCGCCCAGGAAATCCTGAAGCTGCATGGCCTTACCGAAAAGGACCTCGCCAACAGCACTGACCTCCCTTATGGAGTAAAGGAGCGCGAGGAATGGCTTCGCGCCGGCAACGGTCCCACCCAGATCGCGCAGAACTGTTCAGGTAAGCACGCGTCCATGACCGCCGTTTGCGTCATCAATGGCTGGCCTGTGGAGGGGTACTTGCACCCGGAGCACCCCCTGCAGGTCCTGGTCCGCGACACCATTACCGAACTCACCGGCGAGGAAGCCGCGGCGGTCAGCACTGACGGCTGCGGAACACCGCTTTTTGCCCACTCGCTGCACGGAATGGCCCGGGCGTACGGTCGTCTGGCCGCCGCGGACGCGGACACCAACGAGGGCAAGGTGGCGCACGCCATGCGCCGTTTCCCGGAGATGGTCGCCGGTGAAGGCCGCGATGTCACGGCTTTGATGCGCGCCGTCCCGGGACTGCTTGCGAAGGACGGCTTTGAAGGCCTCCAGCTGGTGGGACTCCCCGACGGCACGGGCGTCGCCGTGAAGATTTCCGACGGCGGTGATCGCGCCCGCATGCCCGTCACCGTTGAGGTCCTCCGCCACTTGGGTGTCGACGGCGGCAGCTTGGACACGCTTCAAAGCCCACCTGTACTGGGCGGCGGCCTTCCGGTCGGCGAGCTCCGTGCAGCCCAAATTTTCAGCAACTAAACCAAGGACAGCTATGACCACCGTCGATCAGGCGATCCCCCTCCGTTCCGAACACGACCTTCTTGGCGACCGCAATGTACCCGCGGACGCCTACTGGGGCGTCCATACCCTCCGCGCCATCGAGAACTTCCCCATCACGGGGCAGCCGCTTTCCACCAACAAGCACCTTGTCAGGGGCCTGGCCGCTGTGAAGCAAGCCGCAGCCCGCACCAACCACGAGCTCGGACTCCTGGATGCCGAGCGCGCAGGGGCCATTGAGCAAGCCTGCCAGGACATCATGGACGGCATGCTGCAGGACCAGTTCATGGTGGACGTGATCCAGGGCGGCGCAGGCACCAGCTCCAACATGAATGCCAACGAGGTCATCGCCAACCGTGCGCTGGAAATCCTGGGCCACCCCAAGGGCGACTACTCCAAGCTGCACCCGAACGACCACGTCAACCTGAGCCAGTCCACCAACGACGTCTACCCAACAGCGGTGAACCTGGCCACGATCTTCTCCGTCAAGGAACTGCTGGAGGCCCTCGAGGAGCTCGAGGTGGCCTTCGCCGAAAAGGGCCGTGAGTTCCGAACCGTGGTGAAGATGGGCCGCACCCAGCTGCAGGATGCAGTCCCCATGACGTTGGGCCAGGAGTTCGGCGGCTACGCCGTCACCATCGGCGAGGACCGGGCCCGCCTGGACGAGTCGCACATGCTCATCCACGAGATCAACCTGGGGGCAACCGCCATCGGAACGGGCTTGAACGCCCCGGCCGGCTACGCGGACGCTGCATGCCGCCACCTGGCAGAGATCACCGGTCTTCCTTTGCTCACGGCCGCGGACCTGATCGAGGCCACCCAGGATGTTGGCGCTTTCGTGCACCTCTCCGGTGTGCTCAAGCGCGTGGCTGTGAAGCTTTCCAAGATTTGCAACGACCTCCGCTTGCTGTCCTCGGGACCGCGTGCGGGTTTGGGCGAGATCAACCTTCCGGCTGTGCAGTCCGGTTCGTCGATCATGCCCGGCAAGATCAATCCGGTGATCCCGGAAGTGGTCAGCCAGGTGGCTTACGAGGTCATCGGCAACGATGTAACCGTCACCATGGCCGCGGAGGCGGGCCAGCTTCAGCTGAACGCCTTCGAGCCGATCATTGTGCACAGCCTGCACAAGAGCATTTCCCACCTGGAAGCAGCGTGCCGCACCCTTACGGCCCGCTGTGTCCGGGGCATCACCGCAAACACCGAACGGCTACGGCTTACCGTGGAGCAGTCGATCGGCCTTGTCACGGCATTGAACCCCCATATCGGTTACGCCTCCGCCACTGCTATTGCGCAGGAGGCACTGGCAACGGGCAAGGGCGTTGCAGAACTCGTTCTGGAACATGGCCTGCTGACCGCGTCCCAGCTCGAAGAACTGCTCAGCCCTGAACGTCTGGCGAATCTGAGCAAATAGGCTCAAACTGGCCAATAAACCCAGCGGCTTCCGCCAGCCGTTACGCCCCATGAGGCATACCCCCACGCGGCACTGTCCAGCGAGCCCGGATCCCGAACCGGGCACTCCCATGGACACCCCAACAGGACACCCCTAAGGATTCCAATGACCAACCCCATCACGGACCACACGGTCCCGGCCCAAGCGCATGCCACCGAGAAATCCCTCCACAAGGAGGACTCCGGCTACCACAAGGACCTGAAGCCGCGCCAGATCCAAATGATCGCGATCGGTGGCGCCATCGGCACCGGCCTGTTCCTGGGCGCCGGCGGCCGGCTCAACGCAGCTGGCCCGTCCCTCGTCATCGCCTACGCAGTCTGCGGCTTTTTCGCCTTCCTGATCCTTCGCGCACTCGGTGAACTCGTTCTGCACCGCCCGTCGTCGGGATCCTTCGTCTCCTACGCCCGTGAGTTCTATGGTGAGAAGGCAGCCTTCGTCTCGGGCTGGTTCTACTGGATCAACTGGGCCACCACCACGATTGTGGACATCACGGCGGCCGCGCTGTACATGAACTTCTTCGGAAAGTACGTCCCGTGGATGGGCGCCGTTCCGCAGTGGGCCTGGGCCCTGATCGCGTTGGTCGTCGTCCTGAGCCTCAACCTGGTGTCGGTGAAGGTCTTCGGCGAAATGGAGTTCTGGTTCGCGCTGATCAAGGTGGCCGCGCTGGTGGCCTTCCTCCTGGTTGGCACCTACTTTGTCATCTTCGGTACCCCTGTTGATGGCCAGACGGTCGGTTTCAGCCTCATCTCCGATAACGGCGGCATCTTCCCGAACGGCATCCTGCCAATGATCATCCTCATGCAGGGTGTGCTGTTCGCTTACGCTTCCATCGAGCTCGTGGGTACCGCTGCCGGTGAAACGCCCAACCCTGAGAAGATCATGCCCAAGGCCATCAACTCCGTGGTCTTCCGTATCGCAGTGTTCTACGTTGGCTCGGTCATCCTGCTCGCCCTGCTTCTCCCGTACACCTCGTACCAGAAGGGCGTCAGCCCGTTCGTGACGTTCTTCGGGTCCATCGGCGTCCAGGGCGTGGATGTCATCATGAACCTCGTGGTCCTCACCGCTGCCCTGTCGTCACTGAACGCCGGGCTCTACTCCACGGGCCGCATCCTTCGCTCCATGTCGGTGGCCGGTTCGGCCCCTAAGTTCGCACAGCGCATGAACAAGGCAGGCGTTCCTTACGGCGGCATCGCCATCACCGCCGGCGTCTCGCTCCTCGGTGTTCCGCTGAACTACCTCGTCCCGTCCGACGCCTTCGAAATCGTCCTTAACGTCGCCTCCGTAGGCATCATCGTCACCTGGGCCACCATCGTCCTGTGCCAGATGCAACTGAAACGCTGGTCCGACAAGGGCTGGGTGAAGCGCCCGTCCTTCCGGCTTTTCGGAGCTCCGTACACGGGTTGGCTGTCCTTGATCTTCCTTGCCGGCGTGCTGGTCATGGTGTTCATCGAGTCGCCGCTCACCATGCTGGTCACCGCAATCGCCTGTGGCCTCATGGTCTGGGGCTGGTTCCTGTGCCGCAAGCAGATCCATGAGCTTGCCGCCACCCGCGATGGTTACACCGGCAGCGCGCCGGTTATCGCCAACCGCCCCCTCCCGGGCGGCGACAGGTAACAAACGCCAACTCACGACGGCGGCACCCGGGTTCCTTACCAGCGGAACCCAGGTGCCGCCGTCGTAGCTTAACGCCCTTCGCGGCGTAAGCAGACATCCGATCATTGGTGGCTACTATTGGTCCATGGCTGTCACAGATGAGGCGATCGGCAAGATCAAGGACATGCTGATCCGTGGGGAACTCAAGGCCGGCGATCGACTTCCGCCGGAAAAGGAACTGAGCGAAAGGCTCGGACTTTCAAGGAGTTCACTGCGCGAAGCGGTCAAAGCCCTGGAGCTGATCCGCGTGCTGGACGTCCGCCGTGGCGATGGAACCTACGTGACCAGCCTCGACGCCAAACTCCTCAACGAGGCCGTGGCGTTCGTGGTGGACCTGCACCAGGACCGGTCCATCCTTGAGCTCTTCGAGGTCCGACGAATCCTTGAACCGGCCACCGCACACTTGGCAGCCGGGAAAATCACCGCCGAAGATCTCAAGAGGCTTCGCGGCACCATGGATGGCATCGACGAGAACACGGACGTCGAGGAGCTCGTGGCCCACGACCTCGAGTTCCACAGCATCATCACGGCAGCCGCGGGAAACGACTACCTCGGCAGCCTCCTCGAAGCCCTGTCGAGCAGCACGGTGCGGGCCAGGATCTGGCGGGGGCTGACCCAGGAGAAGGCTGTCGCCCACACCCTGTCCGAGCATCGGGCCATCACGGACGCTTTGGAGCGCGGTGATGCGGAATTGGTGCGGGCATTGGCCACCGTGCACATCAGCGGCGTGGAGAACTGGTTGCGCCAGGCGCTCTAACCGCCGGACTGGGTGTCACCGCCAACGGCCGCCAGGGCGTCCCACAGCTCTTCGGGAACAGACTCCTCCATCCGCGCGGCGTTCGAGGCTACCTGTTCGGGAGAGGTCGCCCCGGCCGTCACGTTCACCACGGCCGGATGGCGCAGCGGGAACTGGAGCGCCGCCGTCGGAAGTTCCACCCCGAAGTCGCGGCAAACTTCCGCCAGGCGTCGCGCCCGCTCCAATACGTGTGGCGGCGCCTGATCGTAGTTGTAGTGCGCATCGTCCGGGACGTCTGCGCGGGCCAGGAGGCCTGAATTGTAGACGCCAACATTGACGACGCCGGTGCGGCGCTCCACACAGCGCTCCAGGAGCGGAACCGTGGGCTGCTCCAGTAGCGTGTATCGGCCAGCGAGCATGACGAGGTCCAGGTCGGCGGCCTCGACGCATTCCAATGCCGCCTCGGCCGAGTTGAGGCCAACGCCGATGGCTTTGACGACGCCTTCGGACCGTAGCTTTTCCAAAGCCGGCAGCCCTTGCGTGATTCCTTCCCGGAGATCGTGGACGTCGGCATCGTGGAGATAGGCGATGTCCACGTGGGTGAGGCCAAGCCGGTCCAGCGAATCCTCGATGCTGCGGCGAATCCCCGCCTCGGAGAAGTCCCACACGCGCTTGGCGGTAGCTGGAACGTCGAAGCCCTCCGGATCCTGGCCACCGGCGGCGTTCGGCTCGAGCAGCCGGCCCACCTTGGTGGAGATCACGAAGTCGTCCCTCGGCTTGTCCCGGAGGACCGCGCCCAACCGTTGCTCCGAGAGGCCCAAGCCGTAGTGCGGAGCCGTATCGAAGTAGCGGATGCCCGCGTCCCAAGCGGCGAGAACGGTGGCGAGGGCTTCCCCGTCCGGGATGGCCCGGTACAGGTTACCGATGCCCGCCCCGCCGAAGCCGAGCTTGCCGAGGTTCAGTGGTGTCAAGGCAACTCCCATACTTTGTGGATACCCCAATCCTCCCCCGGGCAAACCGCTAAGCGCGATCCGCCCGCTCACCCGGCTTCAGGAACAGTTCAATCACCGGAACCGCGACGTCGGGCCGCTGGACCGGGAGTTTCACGGTCAACGTTCCGGGAGGCTGGCCGCCAGGGGTCAAGTTCATTGCCTGCTGCTGGGGATCGACTTCACGGAGGAACACCTCGGAAGCGTCATTCAGCAACTGCGCGTACTCGACCTTGCCGGCCAGGCCCGGGAGATGGACGTACTCGAACGGCCACGCGAAGAGGTGCACGTAGAGCCGGTCACCGCGCTGCGTGTAGCGGGCATCCGGCGGGGCTGTGAATGCCGAGGCCCCGGCGCCGTAGATGGAGCGGGAGTGCAACGTCATCCACTCGCCAATTCCTTCCAGCGAGGCCAATGCCCGGGGATCGATGGCGCCCCTCCCTGTCGGGCCGACGTTCAGGAGCAGGTTGCCGCCCTTGGACACCCCGTCAACGAGCATCCGGATGAGCATGTCCACGGACTTGTAGTCGAGGTTGTCGCGGTCGTAGCCCCAGCTGCCATTGAGGGTCTGGCACGCCTCCCAGGTGACCGGGACGCCGTCGAGCATCATGGGGCCGGCGGGCTGGTACTGCTCCGGCGTGATGAAGTCTCCCGGTATATCCAGCCGGTCATTGACGATGATTCCGGGCTGCAACTCCCGCACCATAGCCAGCAGGGCCTCGGAATCCCAGTCCTTCCGGCCCTTGCCGCCCCAGAACTCCTCCTGCCCGAGCCCCGCGTAGGAGAAATCGAAAAACAGGTAGTCGATAGTGCCGTAGTTGCTCAGGAGCTCCCTCACTTGGCCATGCAGGTACTCCCGGTAGCGGGCCATGTCCCGTCCGCTGTTCAAACTCTCGACGTCGGGTGCGTTGCGTTGCGGGTGTACCCCGTCGATGGTGAAGTCCGGGTGGTGCCAGTCGATGAGCGAGTGGTAGAAACCGACTTTCAGTCCCTCGGCCCTGAGCGCTTCGACATACGGGGTGATCAGGTCCCGGCCGGCTGGCGTGTTGGTGGCCTTGTACTCGGTCAGCGCCGAGTCCCACAAGCAAAAGCCGTCATGGTGCTTGGTGGTGAGGACCACGTACTTCATACCCGCGGAACGGGCGACACGGGCCCATTCACGGGGATCGTAAAGATCCGGATCAAAGCGCCGGAAGTACTGTTCATAGGCTTCAACACTGATTTCCTCCCGGTTCATCACCCACTCATGCCGGGCAGGGAGCGCATAGAGTCCCCAGTGCACGAACATCCCCAAACGGGCCTCTTCAAACCATGGTGCGTGCTGGATCAACGGGTTTCCTTCCATGCAGGGCTGTTCGGAAAGCTGAGTATCACGGTGCTCATGCGGCTCCTGAGGTGCGTCCGGATTCCCACCGACACTAAACATCTGATGTATTACTTGTCAACGGGTCACATTTCCGAAGCAGGGACGACCCCAGCACACTAGAGTTCGGATGTTAGTCCCGAACGCACGGAGGAAGCCATGACCTTGAAATTCGCCAGGCTGGGCACAGCCGGAAACGAACAACCGGCAGTCATCGCCCAGGACGCCGACGGAACCGAGAAATACTTCAGCCTCGCGGCCCTGACCAACGACGTCGACGGCGGTTTCCTCGCCTCGGACGGCATCGCACGCACCCGTAAGGCCCTGAACAAAGGCGAACTCCCCGAAATCTCTGCGGTGGGCCTTCGCGTCGGTGCACCCGTGGCCCGGCCCGGCTCCGTGGTGGCCATCGGCCTGAACTACACCGCCCACGCAGCCGAATCCGGCGCAACTCCGCCCGAGGAGCCCGTGGTGTTCCTCAAGCCGAGCAACACCATAGTCGGCCCTTTCGACGCCGCCCCCATCCCGCCGTCGTCGGAAAAGTACGACTACGAAGTGGAACTGGCAATCGTGATCGGCCGGGAAGCGTCATACCTTTCCTCCCCTGAGGAGGCGGACAACTGCATCGCAGGCTACGCCGTAGCCAATGATCTCTCCGAGCGCGACTACCAAATCCCGGGCGCAGCCGGACAATGGACCAAGGGCAAATCCCTGCCTGCTTCCACTCCCCTGGGCCCGTGGCTGGTACCCGCCACCGACATCGACCCGGACAACCTGCGCCTCCGGACCCTGGTCAACGGCGAATCCCGCCAGGACTCCAGCACCTCGGACATGATCTTCGACCCCGCCACGATCGTCCACCACCTCAGCCAGTACATGGTCCTTGAACCCGGCGACGTCATCATCACGGGAACGCCCGAAGGAGTAGCCATGTCCGGTCGGTTCCCCTTCATCCAGCCCGGTGACGTGGTGGAGGTGGAAATTGAGGGCCTGGGACGCCAGCGCCAGGAGTACTTCCGGGTCACGGCACGCAGCACCCCAGGAGTGCGGTTGCATCCCGTTTCGTAACGCAACGGGGGCGCAACCTTCGGCAGCAGTGATTCGCCTATGCTCAACTCCAAGGAATCAACGGCGATCCACCGAGGAGTTATGAGCATGACGAACTGGCGAATCAGGGACTTCCACTCGTCCGATCTGGACGGCATCCTGCACCTCTGGGAGTCGCTCAAAGCTGACGGTGTTGAACCCGTGTACGCACTGTCGGAGGTCCTCGCCTCCTGCGAGAAGGACCACGCGGTGGTTGCTGTTCAGGGCGATCAGGTGGTGGGTGCCGCCGTCGGACGCGCCGCCCACGACCAAGGCTGGATCGTATTCCTCGCCACCCTGACCGAGTTCCGCGGCCGCGGCATCGGCACCTCACTGCTGTCCGCCGTCGAAAACCGCATGGCCCCGCACGGGCTCAACAAGCTCTCCGCACTGATGCCGGAAACGGAAACGCGCGTCGAGGCGTTCCTGGGCCGCGGCTTCGTCGTCAAGAAGAACCTGCGCTACTTCGAACGGACCATCCCGGTGCAACGCCAGGAACTCGGCGCGCTCGGGCTGCTTGGCGGGCGCATCTTGGCCCGTGATCTCTGGGAGAACGTCGCAGGCATGCGGCGGGAGAAGGAACTCCTGGAGCGCCGGCTGGTGCTGCCGTTGGCCGAAGCAGACCTCGCCGACGAATACGGCGTCGTGCCCCCGCGCGCAGTGGTGCTGTTCGGTCCGCCGGGCACCGGCAAGACTACCTTCGCCAAGGCCATCGCCTCCCGGCTGGAGTGGCCGTTCGTGGAAGTCTTCCCCTCCCGTTTGGCCTCCGACCCCAAAGGCCTGGCCGGGGCACTGCGCGAAACGTTCCTGGAAATCGCCGAGCTCGAGCACGCGGTCGTGTTCATCGACGAGGTCGAAGAGATCGCCTCGCAGCGTGCCGGCGATCCGCCGTCGCCGCTGCAGGGCGTCACCAACGAGCTCCTCAAAATCATCCCGGCCTTCCGCGAACAACCCGGCCGGCTCCTGGTGTGCGCCACCAACTTCATCCGCGCCCTGGACACCGCGTTCCTGCGCCACGGCCGGTTCGACTACGTCATCCCTATCGGCCTGCCGGACGTGCACGCCCGCGAGGCAATGTGGCAACGCTTCATCCCAGCCACGGTGGTGGATTCGGTGGACATTTCTTTGTTGGTGTCGAGGACGGAGGGGTTCTCGCCCGCGGACATCGAGTTCGCTGCCCGCAGCGCCTCCCAGCGCGCGTTGGAAAAAGCCGTGTACGACGACGGTGCGGCTTCGGGTGGGGCGAACGGACGGAAAGGACCTGTCACGCAGGACTACCTCGACGCAATCGCCGACACCCGCACTACCGTCAGCGCCGAGGTCCACCAGGACTTCCTGGAAGACATCGACGCCCTGGGCCGCGTCTAGGCCGAGCCACCCGCTGAGGTCGCGGCAACGGTAATCTTTGAGCCATGTCCACAAACCCACTTCGCCATGCCCTGTCCACCATGGGCGGCCGCGATCCCCGCGAGAAACACCGCACAGCCACACCGCTTGAGCTGTTTTTCGACCTGACATTTGTGATCGCCTTCGGTGTTGCCGGCAACCAGTTCGCGCATGCCGTCGCCGAGGCGCATTTCGGCGCTGGCCTGCTGGGTTTCAGCTTCGCGATGTTCGCCGTGATTTGGGCCTGGATCAACTTCACCTGGTTCGCCAGCGCCTACGACACGGATGACTGGGTGTTCCGCGTGGTCACTATGGTGCAAATGGTGGGCGTCTTGATCCTGGCCATGGGTATCGAACCGATGTTCCACTCGATTGTCGCCGGGGATCACGTGGACAACGTGGCCATCCTTATCGGCTACATCATCATGCGCGTAGCTTTGATCTTCCAATGGCTGCGCGCTGCCCGCCAGGACCCGGAACGCCGCGAGACATGCCTCCGTTACGCGAAGTACTTGGCGGTTGTCCAGGTCGGCTGGGTCCTTGCCCTGGTGATCGAAACGGATGTGCTCACCACGTTCCTGATGGCCGCTCCCCTCTTCGTGCTGGAGATGGCGACGCCCTACTTCGCCGAACGCAGGATCCGTACGCCCTGGCACGCCCACCACATCGCGGAAAGGTACGGGCTCTTGGCCATCATTGCCTTGGGAGAGTGCTTGATCGGGGCCATCGAAACCCTGCGCGCCATCGTCGCCACCCACGGCTGGTCGGTGGATGCTGCGCTGGTTGGTTTCAGCGGTACCGGGTTGGCGTTCGCCATGTGGTGGATCTACTTCATCCTCCCCGCAGGCCCTGCCCTTCATCTGCAGCGGCACCGCTCCTGGGTCTTCGGCTACGGGCACATGATCATTTTCGCGGCCATCGCAGCCACCGGCGCAGGGCTCCATATTGCGGCCTACTTCATCGACCACGAAGCCCAGGTCCCGGCGGCCGGAGCCGTGGCATCGATCGCCATCCCGATCATCCTTTTCAAGGTTTCACTCACCACGCTCTACAGCATCATGCTCGGCCGTGACCGCGACCTGCTGGTGAGCACGGCCGTAGTAGTCCTTGCCTTGGCGGGAAGCATTGCCATGGCCGCAGCTGGGGCTTCCGTGCCTCTGTGCATGCTGGAAATGATGGCGGTGATGGGCCTGTCCATCGCGTTCGACGAACGACGCGGGCACAAGGGCCGGGCCGCTGCACTTCGGCGGCTCGAAGCGGCCGCCGGCTGACGCGTTGCGGGGCCTGCTCTGCACCCCAAATCGCCTTCATAGCGTGCAGAGCGGGCCCCGCAACGGCAGGTCAGCCTATTCGGGAACGATCTCGTCCAGCTCCTGGAGCAGGTACGGGTTGATCCGCTGCAGGATCAGCTCCACTTCCTTCCGGGGAACGGCCGTGTACAGGACCGGACGGGCATCGGCGTACCGCGTTGTGGGCGGCTTGTCAGGCCACTTTTCCGCGAGCGCCCTGACCCTTTCAGGCAGCGAGTTGTGTGCGTTGTCGGCGATTTTCACCAACGTGGCGTCGTGGTCCTCCGCTACGAAGCGTATGCCGGCGTCGTAGTCGTCCGGATTGTCGTGGAAGCGACGGGTGACGCGTTCGATGATGTCCACGGCACGCTCGGACACCCCCATGTCCAGCAGGGCTTGCCTGGTGATGGGGGTGTCCTCGGCGATGTCGTGAAGGTAGCCGGCGATCTGGATGTCCTCGTCAAAATCCGCGAGCGCGTCGCCAACGGCCAGGACATGCTCGCGATACGGGCGCTTGAGCTTGTCCTTCTGCCGGTTGTGGGCCACCTCTGCCAGGACTTGGGCGGTCTCTACGGTGAAGCGTGGTTCGGTCATGTTGGCCTTCGGATGGGTGGGGTGCCGATGATGCTCGGCCCTGTCTTCAGGCTAACTGCTCCGCCGCAGGGAGGACACCGGAGGTTCCGTTGCGAAGGGCCCGCGTCAGTCCTGGACAGCCCGCGCCGCGATGGCAACGGTGACGGCCCTGGGCAGTCGCTGCGCGAAACCGGCCGCGATGCGGTTGGCCCAGCCGGAAACCACGCTTCCTGGCGTGCCCTTGCGATCAAGTGCCTTCAGTGCGGTTCCAACGACCTGTTCGGAGGACTGCATGCGGCCTGCTGCTGCGGACTGGCTTCCCACGACGTCGAAGAACTCCGTGCTGGTCGCCCCGGGGCACAGGGCAAGCACGTTGAGCCCGGAATCCTTGGTTTCATGGGCAACGGCTTCCGTGAAACTGAGCACGAACGCTTTGGTGGCTCCGTACACTGCCATGCCGGGGATGGGCTGGAACGCGGCCGTGCTGGCCACGTTGACCAAGGCCCCGGTTCCGGAGGCGAGCAAGCCGGGAAGGAATGAACGGGTGATATCAACAAGCGCAGCCACGTTGAGGGCTATTTCGGAGGCAATGACATCCGGCTCTTCCTCAACGAACGGCGAGTGGGTTCCGAAGCCTGCGTTATTGATCAGCGTGTCCACGGCGATCCCACGGCTGCTGACTTCCTCGAACAGTTCTTTGCCAACGCCGGGGCGGCCCAGGTCCATGGGAAGTACCGTGACGGTGACGCCGTGCTTGGCGCGGAGTTCCTTTGCCAGCTCTTCCATCCGGTCCGCACGTCGCGCGACCAGGACGAGGCCGGCACCCCGGGCAGCAAACTGTCGGGCGAACTCGGCGCCGAGTCCTGAGCTTGCGCCCGTGATGAGCGCCGTGGTGCCTTTGTAGGTCATGGTCATGGTGGGTTCCGATCGATTGGATGGGTAACTGAAGTAGTCGGTGTCTACATGGTAGGCAGTGCCTACTTTGTTGTCAATGACTACTTTCATTTAGACTTGAAGCATGACCCAGCAGCCCTACCATCACGGAAAGCTCCGCGAGGCCCTGCTGGAGCGCGCCATGGAATCCATCGAGGACGTTGGTGTGGATGGCTTATCCCTGCGCCAGTTGGCGCGGGAGATGAACGTCAGCCACGGCGCGCCGGCCAAGCATTTTCGTGACAAGCAGGCCCTGATCGACGCCCTGGCCCTGGCCGGCTTTGAATTGATGAACAACCTCATCAGTAACGCCTCGCAAACCGGCCTCGGGCTTCGGAGCCGTTTTGTCGGCGTCGGAAAGGCGTACGTGGAGTTCGCTGTTGCCCACCCGGCCCTCCTGACGGTCATGTATTCCAGCAAGCACCATCCGGATTCCAGCGCCGAACTGAGAAGCACGGCAGAACAGGGAATCCATGTAGCCCAAGCCATGATCGTTGAAGGCCAGAACGCCGGAGAGTTGGCCGAAGGCGACCCCGGGACGTTGGCAATGGTGTGCTTCGTCAGCCTGCACGGAGCGGCCGTTCTTGCCGCAGGGAATCACCTGGACGGCACAACCGTGGACGACATCGTGAACGCCACCACGGACACCCTGTGGGCCGGAATGGCAGCCGGCGTGCACGCAGCGAAGCTCACGCACTAGCTTTCCTGCGCGGCGCGTCCCTTGATCGCCTGGCGCACGGCTGAACTCAACAGGAAGTTGCGGCAGCCCACTCCCCCGGGCTCGGCCTGCTGCGGCACGTATCCAAAGCCGAGTTCATACACAGGGTCCGCGAACCCCAGAGATGCGCTGGCGCCGTCGTGCCCGAAAGCGCGGTAACTGCCGAAGGGCATCCGGGTGTGCGACTTCATGAAAACAGTGGCAAAGCAACCAGTCTCCCCAACACGCGGTCGATGCCGAACACCTGCTCAGCTGTCACCGTACGGATGGTTTCCTCCGTCAGGAAGGGGCCGACGGCGGGCTGGCCGCCACCCGCTGTGGCGTCACCGTCCACAGCCAAACCGGTCAGCGCGGCAGCATAAATTCTGGCCATACCATCGGCGCTGGCGACAACCGCCGCGGAGCTCAGCCCCGCGGCCCGCACTTCCGGGATGTTCGGCAGGTCCAGAATGTCGCCCACTGCAGAATTCGCCGCCAGGCCGAAGTGGCTGGCAGGATCCACCCACGGCCACGACGGATCCGCGGCCCACCGGAAACGCGCAAACTTGGCGTCGTCGGTTTCCGGCAGACCCAAGTAGAAGTCCGCACCCGCAAGAGACCGGATTCGCTGCTCGAAGACCTGCTGCAGCGTGTAACCAGTGATGCGACGGCACAGCTCTTCCATGAAGATCCCGATGGTGAGCGCGTGGTAACCGAAGGCGGCCCCTGGCTTCCATAGCGGAGCAAGCGCTGCCAGCTTGGCCGCAGCGAGTTCAGAGTTGTTGACCTCCGCCAGAGTCAGTCCGCCTTCCACCCCCAGGAGCCCGGCCTGGTGGGACAGCAGCTGCGCGACGGTGATGGACTCCTTGCCTTGCGCACCAAACTCGGGCCAGTACTTGACCACCTCCGCGTCAAGATCCAGCACGCCATCCTGCACCAGCAACGCGATCACCAATCCAGCCATACCTTTTGAACAGGAGAAGACTCCGGTGACCGAATCAGGCCGGATGTGCGGACCGCCGCTGAGGTCCAGCACCTTAACGCCCCGATGGTAGGCCGCCACCTGCGCGGAATACTCGGAATCCTGGTCAAGGAAACGACCGAAGAGCTCGGCAACTGGTTCGAAACCCGGGGCGATCACTTGAGAGTGCATCCAGACAGCCTACTGGGACTGCGCTTCAGGCTGCGGGAGTTTTCCACACCCACGGCTCCCGGGGCAGCCGTGTGGGGTCGAAAAACGGGAGCGCACCCTGCAATGGACCTGCCGGCAGGCCGAGTGAATCGAGTATCAGGTCGCGAACACGTTCGGCAGGGATTCCGACGGCGGCGAGCTCGCCCAGCGTCACCGCGCCGTCGCGCTTGGCCAGCCTCACGCCGTCGTGGTTTACCACCAACGGAACGTGGGCATATTCGGGTACTGGCACGCCAAGCAGCGTGGCCAGGTACGCCTGACGCGGGGTGGACGGGAGGAGGTCGTCGCCGCGGACCACTTGGTCGATTCCCTGCTCGGCGTCGTCCACCACAACGGCCAGGTTATAGGCGGTGACGCCATCGTTCCGACGGAGCACAAAGTCGTCCACCATGCCCACGAATTTCCCGCTCAACTGATCCTCAACAGCCCATTCGGCAACGTCCGACCGCAGGCGTATGGACGCCGGACGCGAGGCCCTGCGGATCTCCTTTTCGGCGTGCGACAGCTCCCGGCACGTCCCCGGATAAGCGCCCTGCGGAGCGTGCGGGGCCGAGGGAGCCTCCTGGATTTCCCGGCGCGTGCAGAAGCACTCGTAGGTGCGGCCTTCGGCAGTCAGCCGGGCGATCGCGTCATCGTAGAGAGCCGTACGCTCGGTCTGGCGTACGACGGCGGCGTCCCACCTTACGCCGATGGCCTCCAGGTCGCGGAGCTGCTCAGCCTCCGCACCGGACCGCGCGCGGTCAAGGTCCTCGACGCGCAGCAGGAACGTCCGGGCAGTGGATTTTGCGTAGAGCCAGGCAAGGACCGCAGTACGAAGGTTGCCGACGTGCAGTTCGCCCGAAGGGCTCGGGGCGAAGCGTCCAGCGGAAGTCATGGTCCAAGCCTATGCGGCGGGGCGCGCGGGCCAGGCAAAGCAAGAGCCCCTCAGCTACCGCAACGATCCGGTGGCTCAGGGGCTCTTACTTGCTGCCCAAACGAACGGGCGAGTGGTGAATGACAATGCTGTGAACAAGAGTCAATCAGCGGCTGCTTCCTTGCGGGAAACCTGTACAGGGCTCCGGGTGGTGTTCCGGGTGCCTTGGCGCCGTGCCGGGATCAGCGGTAGCTTCTCCCTGCTTCGTTGCCACCATTTCAGCAGAAGGCATACAGTTGGAGCAACAGACAGTGACTTGATTGGTCGATTTGACCAGTCGGGCCAGGCTAAGACGGCAGGAAGTGGTCACTTTGCAGGAACTGGATGCGACGGACCGCCGAATCCTCGCCGCACTGGACGAAGACCCGAGGGTCCCCATCATGGTGCTTGCCCAAAAGTTGCACCTTGCCCGCGGGACCGTTCAGTCCCGACTTGAACGAATGAGCGCGTCCGGAGCCCTGCGAGCCAACAGCAGCCGCGTCCTTCCATCGGCGCTGGGTCGCGGAGTTGCAGCCGCGGTCAGTGCCGAACTCGACCAAAGCCACCTGAACGAAGCCATCGCCGCGCTCCGGAAGATCCCCGAAGTCCTGGAATGCCATGCGCCCGCAGGCGACACCGACCTCATCATCCGGGTTGTCGCCAAAAGCCCCGACGATCTGTACCGCGTTTCCGAGGAAATCCGGCTGTGTCCGGGGATTGTGCGCACCTCTACCAGCATGTTCCTCAGGGAAGTGATTCCGTACAGGACAACCGGCTTGTTGTCGGACTAGTCCTAGACGGGAGGCCCGACGTTGGTCTTCAGATTCTTCATGACCAGCGTTGACGTCAGCCGTTCCACCGCTGGCAGTGCCGCAAGTTCGTCGTCGTAAAAGCGCTGGTAGGCGGGCAGGTCGGCGGCAATGACTTTCAGCAGATAGTCCGGGGAGCCGAACAGGCGCTGGGCCTCAACGATGTTGGGGCTCGCCGCAACGCGCTCTTCGAACTCCGCCATGATGGTGCGCTCAACCTGGCGCAGGGTGACGAAGACAATAGCCTCAAACCCCAGCCCCAGCGCCGCGGGATCGATGTCCGCACGATACCCACGAATCACCCCCGAGGACTCCAGGTCCCGGAGACGTCGGTGGCATGGCGCCACGGTCAAACCCACCTTCGAGGCGAGAGCCGTCGCAGTCATTCTTCCGTCTTCACGAAGCTGGCGCAAAATACTTCTATCGATTCCGTCAATCACGCAAATATCTTACTCAGAACAGCAGCGACTGAGCTAAATAAGCGAACACTTTTGGCCCGAATTTGCCTAGAGTTTTCCTAGCTCAACAACCCTTGGAGAAAACCGTGAATCCGCAGCTGTTCCTCGCCTTCATCCTCGTTGCGGTCACCCTGGCCTGCACCCCGGGCGTCGACTGGGCTTACTCCATTTCCGCCGGACTGCGCCAGCGCAGCTTTGTCCCGGCAGTGGCCGGATTGTGCAGCGGGTACGTCATCCATACCGTGCTGATGGCGGCAGGGTTGGCCGCACTCCTGGCGGGTGTACCGGGGCTGCTGGGCTGGCTCACCGTCGCCGGAGCCGCCTACCTGCTGTGGCTTGGCGTCGCAACCATCCGGTCGTGGCGAGGTGCCAGCTTCAGTGGGGAAGCCGGCGTCGTGCATTCCGCCAACCCGCTCCGGACGTTCCTGCAGGGAATGGGCACCAGCGGCATCAACCCCAAAGGCCTGCTGTTCTTCGTGGCGCTGGTGCCGCAGTTCGTGAGCCCCGAAGCAGCACTTCCCGTCCCCGTCCAGTCCGGCCTGCTCGGCCTGACCTTCGTGTTCCTTGCTGCAGTGGTCTACACAGCGGTTGCCTTGACCTCCCGGAAGCTGCTGGCGTCACGGCCTGGCGCAGCCAAGGTGGTCACCCTGGTCAGCGGGATCATCATGATCGGGCTGGGGGCAGTGCTATTGTCCGAACAGCTCATTCCCCTGCTGGTCCAGGCGTGGGCCAGCGCTTCAGCCTAGGCAGAAAGCAACTCGTCGAGCCGCTCATAGCCCTCGATCACGCCGTAATTCATGCCGGTCGCCAGCGCCATATCCCGTGCTTCCACTGAGGGGTAGACCTCGTGGGCGACTATCCGGGTCCGCCCATCCACTTCCTCGAACGTGGTGGTGCTGATGCCCACCTGGTCCGGGGCGCCGTCGAATTCGAAGGTCATGATGATCAGCGCGTCAGGGTCTACCTTGTGGAAGACACCCCGGAAGGAAAACGGGTTGTTGCCATCGCCGCTCTCGTACCGCCAACTGCCGCCTGTCACCGCATTGTATTCCGTGACGTTCATGGTGGTGCTGCGCGGTCCCAGCCATTTGACCAGGAGGTCGGGGTCCACGTGGGCCTTGAAGACCGCGCTGACCGGGGCATCGAATTCGCGGACTGTGTCAACGAACGGGACACCGTCGTCAGCGGTGATGGTGGTTGGATTGCTCATGTCAGTTCCTCTTCCCTATTTCTCCGCAGCTCCCGTGGGACCATCGCTGGCCAGGAGTTCGTCGAGCAGCCGGAACCGACGCTCGGCGATCAGCCGGTACTGGTCCAGCCAGGCCGTCAACCGCTCAAGGGCTGCGGCGTCGAGGTGAACGGGGCGGCGCTGAGCGTCGCGTGAACGCGTCACCAACCCCGCATGCTCGAGGACCTGGATGTGCTTGGAAACCGCTTGTTTAGTAATGGCGAAAGGTTCTGCGAGTTCATTGACGGTGGCGTCACTGCGGGAAAGGCGGGCCACGATTGCCCGCCGCACGGGGTCAGCCAAGGCCATGAAGGCCCTGTCCAACGCGTCGGGCCCCAGTTCTGCCGGGTCCATACCCACTCAACCTTTCGTAATCAACCTATGGCTTTATCAACCTCAAGGTTGATTACAACATTACGCCTCTACCCGAAGGTGCACAATGGGTTTTACTCGCCGCCCAGCTGCCTGAAGTCGTTTTCCCACAGCCGGCGCATCTCGGCATCCTTACGGATGACTTCCAGGGTTTCCAGTTCATCGGCCGGGGCTGGTTTCCTGGCCCACGGCGTCAACGTCCGACGCCCCTGGTCCAAGGCCAACAAAGCCCTGTCGGTCATGGCATCGTTCCGCAACACCAGGCTGGTCTTACGGCGGCGAAGCACTTCCTTCAGGGCAGCCTGCGCGGAGTCCACGTCACCCCGCGCCCGCTGCGACCGGGCCCGGATCAGGAGCAACGCTGCAGAGAGGTCGTCTGTGTTGAGCAAGCCCTCGGTCCACAACACCACATCCCGGTGGCGGCCCAGCGAATAGGCAGCCGTGCAACGCGCCAAGGCAGAAGGCAACGACGGCGGCAGGCCCACCACCGCTTCCAGCGCGGCTTCCATCATCCCCATCTCCCGGAGGCAATGGGACAACGCCAGGAACACCGACTCCTCGCTGAACAGAACCGGAACTTCAATGCGCTCGGCAACCTCCACCCGGGTGACCACCTGCCCAAGGTAGATGGACGAGAACTGGCTGGCGTCGTCGTCGATCCTTGTTGTTAAGCCGCGCTGCAGCAGTTCCGAAGCCCGCAGGTAGCCCCCATGCTTGTAGGTCAGCAGACCCGACACCACAAGGCACAACCCGGCCCACCCCGGGTACATTCGGCCAAGCGCGAGGAGCCGCTCCGGCTCGGTGGAGGTGAAAACAGCGTCGTGCATGGCCTTGGCGGGCTTGGACGACCACATCCGCAGCCGCGGCACACTGCCGACGACGGAAATCCTCGCCTGGTCCCGGCCAGTGAGCACGCCGGACAGCACTCCGCCCACGCCGTCCGTGAGCCCCCGGACCGGGGTGCGGACGTGGCCATCGCGGAAAGGCGTGAAATCCCGCGTGTCATGGAAGATCGTGTGCACGCGTCCGTGGGGAGCTTGGCTCATAAGACCATGCTAATCGTCGCTGAACTGGGCACATCCCCTGCTATCGGAGGCATTTCAGGAGTATTATGGCGGCGTCGGCAAGGTTTTGCCACACCCTTGCCGCAGGTCGGCTCTCCATGAGAAGAGCCGGGTAACCGCGTGAAAGGGAGGACTGATGACCACCGCTTCGCACCCCGCCGAACACCACCACATGATGGGGTTGACACTTCGCAACACCGCCATGGGCGTTGGCATTGTATTTCTGCTGGTTGGCGTCCTGGGCTTCATCCCGGGAATCACCACCAATTACGGCGCCATGACCTTTGCGGGACATGATTCCGGCGCCATGCTGCTTGGAGTCTTCCAAGTGTCCATACTCCACAACATCGTCCATCTGCTGTTTGGCGCGGCCGGCTTGGCCATGGCAAGGAACGATCGTATGGCCCGCCTGTTCCTCCTGGGCGGCGGCGCCGTATACATCGTTCTTTGGATCTACGGCCTGGTCATCAACCAGGAAACGGGCGCCAACTTCATCCCGTTCAACACGGCTGACAACTGGCTGCACCTGATCCTTGGCGTTGCCATGATCGGTTTGGGCGTTTGGCTCGGCCGGGATGTCATGGACGAAAGGACCACAGCGCGAAGGAGCATGTAAGCCCTCCGCACACGTCCTGAACCACGACGGCGACCGCTCCCTTTGAGGGGGCGGTCGCCGTACCGTTGTGCTACCCCCCAACGCTCACTCACATCCACCTAGCGCGGGGCGCGCCCACCCAGGCGGGTGGTCACTTTGGCCGCCGCTGCAGCACAGGCTTCGCCAAGGCTCGTCAAAGTGTCCTGCGAAACCCGGAACTTAGGCGCAGGGATCAGAACGGCTGCCACGATGTCGCCGCGGTGGTCGTACACCGGCGAGGCGACACCGACTTCCTCGATGGACGTCTCCCCGAAGTTCACGGACCAGCCACGTTCCGCCGCTTCCGCCAGCCGGGCCATGTAGGCCTCCACGGAGTCGTCGTCCAGGCCCGGCAAGGTGATCGCGTTGCTGCGCAGCAGGTTCCGCACCCTGTCGCTGTTTTCAGCCGCCAGGAACACCTGCACGGAAGAGCTCAGGGCCTCGTTGTAACGGGCACCCAAAGGAGCAAGGTGCTTCACCTGATGCCTGCTGGGAATCTGCTCCACACACATGGATTCGACGCCGTTCCACACCATGAGCGCGCTGGTCTCCCCCGTGCGCTCGGTCAGTTCGCGCAGTACGGGGTAGGCAACCCGGCGCTCTTCGAGTTCGGCCAGGAGCGGGCCCGCCATGGCGATCATTCCGAGCCCCAAGCGGAACCTGCGCGAATCGACGTCGCGCTCCACCAGGTTCTCCTGTTCCAGCGTCGCAAGGATGCGGGAGACGGTGCTCTTGTGCAGGCCCACACGGCCCGCGATCTCGGTGACTCCAAGCAGGGGTTCATCCGCGCTGAAGCTTTTCAGCACAGCGATGGCGTTGACGATGACAGAGGTTCCCTTGCCGTCGCCGTTGCTGTTGCCGGTGTCAAAAGTCTCGCTGGTTTCCGTGGGAGTCATGGGTTCACTATATTTCGGGTCTCGGTCCGGTCTTCCACTGGGAAGCCGGTGGGCGCCGTGCACTGCGCCCACCGGTTGGTCACTAGGCTCCGATGATGTTGTACTCGGGGCCGAACGGGAACTTGGTGATGTTCTCGGCGCCGTCTTCGCCGACCACCAGGATGTCGTGCTCACGGTAGCCGCCGGCACCTGGCTGGCCGTCCATCACCGTGATCATCGGCTCCATGGACACCACCATGCCGGGCTCCAGGACGGTGTCAATGTCCTCGCGGAGTTCAAGACCGGCCTCGCGTCCGTAGTAGTGACTCAGCACACCGAAGGAGTGGCCATAGCCAAAGGTCCGGTTGGCCAACAGTCCGTGGCTGATATAGATCTCGTTGAGCTCTGCCGCGATGTCCTTGCACACGGCACCCGGCTTGATGAGTTCCAGTCCGCGCTTGTGGACCTCCACGTTGATGTTCCACAGTTCCAGCGAGCGGGCGTCCGGTTCGCCATAGAACAGGGTGCGCTCCAGGGCGGTGTAGTAGCCGCTGGTCATGGGGAAGCAGTTCAGGGACAGGATGTCGTGTTCCTGGATCTTGCGGGTGGTTGCCCAGTTGTGCGCACCATCGGTGTTGATGCCGGACTGGAACCACACCCAGGTGTCGCGGATTTCAGAATCCGGGAACGTCCGGGCGATTTCGTGGACCATGGCCTCGGTACCGATCAGTGCAACCTCGTACTCGGAGATCCCGGCCGTGATGGCGTTGCGGATGGCCTCGCCGCCAAGGTCACCAATGCGGGCGCCGTGCTTAATGACGGCGATCTCCTCGGCGGACTTGATCATGCGCTGACGCATCGCATCCTGCGCCACGTCCACCAGAGTTGCACCGGAGAAAGCGGCCTGGATCTTGTTGCGGTTGTCCAGCGGCAGGGAATCGTCTTCGACGCCGATGCGCCGCGGGTTGATGCCCCGGGTCCGAAGGACCTCCTGGATTGCGTGGATGTAGTTGTCACGGCGCCAGTCCGTGTACACGAGGTTCTCGCCGTAGCTGCGGCGCCAAGGCATACCGGCGTCGATATTTGCCGTAACGGTGACGGCGTCATCCTTGGTGACCACCATCCCGTAAGACCTGCCGAAGTACGTGAAGAGGAAATCGGAGTAGTACTTGATGGAGTGGTAGCTGGTGAGAATGACGGCGTCGAGTTCCTTCTCCGCCATGATGCTCCGGAGTCCGGCTAGGCGGCGTTCGAATTCCGCGTCGGAGAAGGTCAGCGAGACCTTTTCGCCGTTGTTGAGGACCTTGGTGCGCTCGAGCTTGGCGACATCGTTGACGGCCTCGTTCTGCGTGATGGTCATGGTCATTTCCTTTCGATGGGTTGGTTGTTCTAGTCCTGCAGCAGAGGCTTCTTGGAAGACTCCGCGGCGAACAGGACCGCGATGAGGGAAACCAGGGCGGCAGCCACGAGGTACCAACCGGGAGCCAGTTGGTTGTGGGTCATGCCGATAAGAAGGGTGGCCATGAACGGCGCGGTGCCGCCGAACAAAGCGTTGGAGAGGTTGAAGCTGACTGCGAATCCGGTGTAGCGGACCTTCGTGGGGAAGAGTTCGGCCAGGAAGCTCGGCAACGTTCCGTCGTTCAGGGTGAGCATGCCGCCCAGCAGTATCTGCACCAGGACGATCACCAGGAAATTGCCCGTATCCAGGAGCATGAACGCCGGCACCGTCAGCAGCACGAAAAGGACCGACGCCGTGATGAGCATCCGCTTGCGGCCAAACTTGTCCGACGCCATGCCGGTCAGGAAGATGAAGCCGATGTAGCTGGCCAGGGCGATGGTCGTGGCAAGGAACGACTCCGTTGCGCCAAAGCCCAGTTCCTCCGACAGGTACGTGGGCATGTAGCTGAGGATCACGTAGAAGCCCACCGCGTTCAGCAACACTGCGCCGGTGGCAATGATGAGTTGCTTCCGGTAGGTCCTGAACATGGCGAATGCGGGGGCCTTGACTGCGTTGTCCTTGGCCGCGAGCTCCCGAAACGCGGGCGTGTCCTCGAGCTTGGTCCGGATGTACCGGCCGATCAACCCCATGGGGGCAGCCAGCAGGAACGGCAGGCGCCAGCCCCACTCGCTGAGCTGCTCCGGGGTCATCGCTGAACTGAGCAGGGCGGCCAGCAAAGAGCCCAGCAGCAGTCCCGCTGCGGTACTGGCAGGCACGACGGCGGCATAGAGTCCGCGTCGATTCGCCGGCGCGTACTCCACCAGGAAAGCTGACGCCCCGGCGTACTCCCCGGCTGCGGAGAAGCCCTGAATGACGCGCACCAGGAGGAGCAGGATCGGCGCCATCACGCCGATGGTGGCGTAGCCGGGGATCAGTGCGATGCAGAACGTCGCCACGGACATCAGGACGATTGACAGGCTCAGCGCTTGCTTGCGGCCCAGCTTGTCCCCGATGTGGCCCCAGATGAAACCGCCGAGGGGCCGGACAAAGAAGCTGATGGCAAACACGCCGAAGGTTGCGAGCAGGGCCGTCTGACGGTCCGACTCGGGGAAGAAAACAGAGGAAATGATGCCGGCCAGGTATCCGTACACCGCGTAATCGAACCACTCGACAAAGTTGCCGATGAAGCTCGCCGTGACCACTCGCCGTCGAGTGTCCTTGCTGACTCCATGGTTGGGATTGGTTGTCCGGTTGAGGCTGGGGGAAGGGCTGCCTTGGTCGGCTGCCACTGAGGATTCATTGCTCATGGTCCACCAAAATCATTGGGGTTGCATTCAACGCAACACTGTTGCACCAGACTAAGTGTGTCGGTGGTCACGGTCAAGAGTCTTTTTTGAAAGGATTATTGGTGCTTTTCGGCGCTGGGTGAGCTTTTGAAGGTCCGTGGTGGGGTTGCTCACGTTGTTGCGCTCAGCGAGTTCTGGTTGCAATCAAAGGAATTCCAAGCCCAACCCTCACTCACAACCCACCCCCCTCACCCCAACACTCACAACCCACCCCCCATCACCCCAACCCTCACTCACAACCCACCCCCTTCAGCCCAACCCTCACTCACAACCCACCCCCCACCCCAACCCTCACTCACCGCCGAGGCCCAACGGCGCGATGACGGCGTCTACTGTCTCCCCGCCGTCGTCGCCCGCCCCTCAGAGGGCTCCGCGCAGCAACGGGGAACGCCGGAACGTGAGAGAGGGTCCGCCCCAAACGGGAGGGACGTGAGAGAGGGTCCGCCCCAAACGGGAGGGACCTGAGAGAGGGTCCGCCCCAAACGGGAGGGATGTGAGAGAGGGTCCGCCCCAAACGGGAGGGACGTGAGAGAGCGTCGGGAGGGGGGTTATCCGGCAGCGCGCGTCCAAGGGAGGAACGACCGAGCGCGCAGAGGATGAGCCCGCCGGCGGGCGGCGACTCAGCGGCTCAAGGCCTTAGAGGACCTTGCGGATGGTCTCTTCGAAGCTGACGACGTGGTGCAGGGCGAGCTCGGCGGCGCGTTCTTCATCGCCGTCGGCAATGGCCGTGAGGAGCTCGGCGTGCTCGGAGATGTGCCCCGAAACGGACGGCATTTTTTCCAGCATGTGGCACCAGATGCGGGTGGCGAGGTTGTCGTAGCGGATCAGGACGTCTTCCAGGTGCGCGTTGGCCGAGGCTTTGTAGATCAGCCGGTGCACCTGGATGTCGTAGCGCATGAGCTCCTGCGAGGAATTGTCCTGGCCGTCCAGCGCACTGATTGCAGCGGCAACCGCGCGCAGCTCTTCCCGCATCGCAGGACCAGCCATACGTGCGGCTTTCCGGGAGGCCAGGGGCTCCAGGAGCTCGCGGATCTCGGAAACCTCGGCGAGCTGGGTGATGTCGACGCCGGTGGCAAACGTGCCACGCCGGGGGTAGGACACCACCAGGTGATCGCTTTCCAGTCGCTTGATGGCTTCGCGGACGGGGGTGCGCCCGATGCCGAGTTCGGCTGCGACTTGCCCGTCGTTGATGGGGTCACCGGGCTTGATGTCCAGCATGATGAGTCGATCACGCAGCAGCAGGTAGGCGTTCTCCGCGAGGGATGTGCCCTGCGGAACGGATTCCAGTGCTTCCAGTGCTGCGCTCATTGCTCTCTCCCGTTAGTCGCATTCCCAGTCTGCCGGATGGATTACCACTGACCTGTTGACGACTATGTGATCTCCAACATACTATGGCAACAGTTCTAATATATCAGTTGCCTAACAGTCGGCACCCAGACAAGCTTTGAAGGAGAACACCATGGTTGAACCCTTGATCCGCCCGCTGTCCCAGGCGGACCCGGAGGTCGATCAGGCGATCGCCCAGGAACTCATCCGCCAGCAGTCCACGCTGGAAATGATTGCTTCCGAGAACTTCGCTCCCACCGCCGTCATGCAGGCGCAGGGATCGGTGCTGACCAATAAGTACGCCGAGGGCTACCCGGGCAAGCGCTACTACGGCGGCTGCGAACACGTTGATGTGATCGAACAGCTGGCCATCGACCGCTTGAAGTCCTTGTTCGGCGCCGAGTACGCGAACGTGCAGCCGCACTCCGGCGCCCAGGCCAACGCCTCCGCCATGCACGCGCTCATCACCCCGGGCGACACCATCATGGGCCTGAACCTGGCCCACGGCGGCCACCTCACCCACGGCATGCGCATCAACTTCTCCGGCAAGTTGTACAACGTTGTTCCCTACGGCGTCCGCGAGGATACCCACACCGTGGACATGGCCGACGTTGAACGCCTGGCCTTGGAAAACAAGCCGAAGCTGATCGTCGCCGGCTGGTCCGCCTACGCCCGGCAGCTGGATTTCGCTGAATTCCGCCGCATTGCCGATCTGGTGGGCGCTTACCTCATGGTTGATATGGCCCACTTCGCCGGACTGGTGGCAGCGGGACTGCACCCCAGCCCCGTTCCACACGCCCACATTGTCACCAGCACCACCCACAAGACTCTGGGCGGACCGCGGGGTGGCGTGATTCTGACCAACGACGCCGACATCGCCAAGAAGGTTAACTCGGCCGTGTTCCCCGGTCAGCAGGGTGGCCCGCTGGAGCACGTCATCGCCGCCAAGGCCGTAGCTTTCAAGATGGCCGCCGAGCCCGAGTTCCAGGAGCGACAGGTCCGCGTATTGGAAGGCTCCAAGATCCTTGCCCAGCGCCTCCTCCAGGACGACGTTGCAGCAGCCGGCATCTCCGTTGTCAGCGGCGGAACTGACGTCCACCTGGTGCTCGCAGACCTCCGCCACTCAGTACTGAACGGCCAGCAGGCCGAAGACACGCTGCACCGGATCGGCATCACGGTCAACCGCAACGCCGTCCCGTTCGACCCCCGCCCGCCCATGGTTTCCTCCGGCCTGCGCATCGGCACCCCGGCCCTCGCCGCACGCGGATTCGGTGCCGAAGACTTCACTGAAGTCTCGGACATCATTGCGACGGCGTTGATCGCCGCTGCAAAGAGCGGCACATCCGCAGGAACCGAAGCAGGCACCGAAGGTGACGTCGCCCTGGACGATGCCACCGCCGTCGAACTCCGCAACCGCGTCACCGCGCTGGCCGACAAGTTTCCCCTTTACCCACACCTCGGCAATGGCGCCAAGGCCAACCTCGAAGCAGAACTGATTGGAGCAGCCCAGTGAGTGCAGACCACCTCCCCGAACACCCGGACTTCCTCTGGCGCAACCCGGACCCTAAGAAGAGCTACGACGCCGTCATTGTCGGCGGCGGCGGCCACGGCCTGGCCACGGCTTATTACCTGGCCAAGAATCACGGCATGACCAACATCGCCATCCTGGAAAAGGGCTGGCTGGCCGGTGGCAACATGGCCCGCAACACCACGATCATCCGTTCCAACTACCTCTGGGACGAGAGCGCCGCCATTTACGAGCACGCCCTCAAGCTGTGGGAAATCCTTCCGGAAGAGCTGGAGTACGACTTCCTGTTCAGCCAGCGCGGCGTGATGAACCTGGCCCACACCTTGGGCGATGTCCGTGAAAGTGTTCGCCGCGTTGGTGCCAACAGGCTCAATGGCGTGGATGCCGAGTGGCTCGACCCGCAGCAGGTCAAGGAACTCTGCCCCATCCTGAACATCAGCGACAACATCCGCTACCCCGTTATGGGCGCCACGTACCAGCCGCGCGCAGGCATCGCGAAGCACGACCACGTGGCCTGGGCCTTTGCCCGCAAGTGCGACGAGCTGGGCGTAGACATCATCCAGAACTGTGAAGTCACCGGCTTCATCAAGGACGGCAACCGCGTCACCGGCGTCAAAACCACCCGCGGCACCATTAATACCGAAAAGGTAGGCCTCTGCGCCGCTGGCCACAGCTCGGTCCTGGCGGAAATGGCCGGTTTCCGCCTGCCGATCCAGTCGCACCCGCTCCAGGCACTGGTGTCCGAACTGCACGAACCAGTCCACCCCACGGTGGTCATGTCCAACCACGTCCACGTCTACGTGTCCCAGGCCCACAAGGGCGAACTGGTGATGGGCGCCGGCGTTGATTCCTACAACGGCTACGGCCAGCGCGGCTCGTTCCACGTGATCGAGGAGCAGATGGCAGCAGCCGTGGAGCTCTTCCCGATCTTCGCCAGGGCCCACGTGCTCCGGACCTGGGGCGGCATTGTGGACACCACCCTGGACGCCTCACCGATTGTGGGCCTCTCCCCCGTGGAGAACATGTTCGTCAACTGTGGTTGGGGAACCGGTGGCTTCAAGGGAACCCCTGCAGCCGGCCTGACCTTCGCGCACACCATCGCCACCGGCGCACCGCACAAGCTGAACAAGCCGTTCGCGCTGGAACGCTTCGAGACCGGCGCCTTGATCGACGAACACGGCGCCGCAGCCGTGGCCCACTAGCCAGGACAGGACAGACATGCTCCTCATTTCTTGCCCCAACTGCGGGCCACGCGACGAAACCGAATTCCACTACGGCGGACAGGCGCACATCGCCTACCCGGAAAACCCGAATGACCTCACGGACCGCGAGTGGGCCGAGTACCTCTTCTACCGCGAGAACACCAAGGGCACTTTCGCCGAGCGCTGGGTCCACAGCACCGGATGCCGGCAGTGGTTCAACATGCTCCGCGACACCGTGAGCTACGACATCCACTCGATCTACGCGATGGGCCAGCAACGCCCCGATCTCCAGGCAGACAAACCGAGTGAGTTCAGCCAGGCCGGCGAGTTCGGCCAGGAACCCGGGTTGGCCCCCGGCGCCGCTACCACCGCACCCACCTCCTCGGAAGGAGTCTAGAAGTGACCAGCAAGAACGCACGCCTCGCCACCGGCGGACGCATCGATCGCAGCATCTCCTGGCGCTTCACCGTGGACGGCCAGGAATTCACTGGCCACCCGGGTGACACCATCGCATCGGCGCTGCTGGCCAACGGCCACATCAACGCCGGCAACTCCCTTTACGAGGACCGCCCGCGCGGCATCATGGCCGCCGGCGTGGAAGAGTCCAACGCCTTGGTCAAGATCGCCCCGCGCTTCCCGGGCCACGTTGCCGAGTCCATGCTTCCCGCCACGGCAGTGTCTTTGGTGGACGGCATGAACATTGAGCTCCTGTCCGGCCTGGGCAAGCTTGATCCCAACGAGGACAAGGCCGAGTACGACAAGAAGTACGTCCACACGGACGTCCTGATAGTTGGCGGCGGCATTGCCGGCCTGGCAGCTGCCCGCGAGGCCGTCCGCACCGGCGCCCGCGTCATCCTCATCGACGACCAGCCCGAGCTCGGCGGCGCCTTGCTTTCGGGTTCCACCGCTGAAGGCCTGGCCGACACCGTTGAGGGCAAGCCGGCCCTGGAATGGGTTGCGGACGTTGAAGCGGAGCTGGTCTCGGCCGCGGAATGCACAGTATTGAACCGCACCACCGCTTTCGGCTCCTACGATTCCAACTACTTCATCGCGGCCCAGAACCGCACGGACCACCTGAGCGTTCCGGCAGCCCCGGGAGTCAGCCGCCAGCGTATTTGGCACATCCGTGCTAAGCAGGTTGTCCTGGCCCCCGGTGCCCACGAACGTCCCCTGGTTTTCGAGCACAACGATCGTCCGGGCATCATGCTCGCCTCCGCTGCACGCACGTACCTCAACCGGTACGCCGTCGCCGCCGGTTCGCTGGTGGTCATCAGCACCACCAACGACTCCGCCTACGCGCTTGCCGCGGACCTGAAGGCAGCAGGCGTGGCGATTGCCGCCGTCGTGGATGCCCGTCCGCAGATCAGCGCGAAGGCCGCTGCGGCCGTCGAGTCCGGTATCCGGGTCCTGATCGGCAGCGCCGTGGCGGACACCTCGGCGGATGAGAACGGCCGCCTGAATGGCGTCACCGTCCGCAGCATCAACGACGACGGCGAACTCACCTCGGGCGTCGAACAACTGGCTGCCGATCTGCTCGCAGTCTCCGGTGGTTGGAGCCCGGTGGTCCACCTCCACAGCCAGCGCCAAGGCAAGCTGCGTTGGGACGACGAGCTCGCAGCTTTCATTCCCGCCAAGCCGGTCCGCGACCAGCAGGTGGTGGGTGCGGGCCGTGGCACCTTTGAACTCGAGGACTGCCTGGCCGAGGGCATTTCCGCGGGAGCAGCAGCGTCCATTGCCGCCGGCTTCGAGTCGGCAACCACCCCCGTGGAACTGCAGGAACCCGTGGCCAGCGCACCGAGCCGCCAACTCTGGCTGGTTCCCGGACAGACCGGTGAACCGGGCGAATGGCACCACCACTTCGTGGACTTCCAGCGCGACCAGTCCGTGGCCGACGTCCTTCGCTCCACCGGTGCCGGCATGCGGTCTGTGGAACACGTCAAGCGGTACACCTCCATCAGCACCGCGAACGACCAGGGCAAGACGTCCGGCGTCAACGCGATCGGCGTCATCGCCGCTGCGCTGAAGTTCGGCGGCGCCGAGAGCATTCCCGGCGTGGGCGAGATCGGCACCACGGCATACCGTGCACCGTTCACACCGGTGGCCTTCGCAGCGTTGGCAGGCCGCCAGCGCGGCGAGCTGTTCGACCCCGCCCGCGTCACCTCCATCCACCCGTGGCACGTTGCCCAGGGCGCACTGTTCGAAGATGTTGGACAGTGGAAGCGCCCCTGGTACTACCCGCAGGGCAGTGAGGACATGGACACGGCAGTCCTGCGTGAATGCGCCGCCGTCCGCGATTCCGTGGGCTTCATGGACGCCACCACGCTGGGCAAGATCGAGATCCGCGGCAAGGACGCGGGTGAATTCCTGAACCGCGTGTACACCAACGCGTTCAAGAAGCTCGCACCGGGATCTGCCCGCTACGGCGTGATGTGCACCCTGGACGGCATGATCTTCGACGACGGCGTGACCCTGCGCCTGGATGATGACCGCTACTTCATGACCACCACCACCGGCGGCGCAGCCAAGGTGCTGGACTGGCTGGAAGAGTGGCACCAGACAGAGTGGCCGGAACTCGACGTGGTCTGCACCTCGGTGACCGAGCAGTGGACCACCATCGCCGTCGTGGGCCCGAAGTCCCGCGCGGTCCTGGCCAAGGTTGCCCCGCAGCTCGCCGAAAACGGCGGCCTGGACGCTGAAGCCTTCCCGTTCATGACGTTCCGCGAAACCACGCTGGCCTCAGGAGTGCAGGCACGTGTTTGCCGTATCTCCTTCTCCGGTGAACTCGCCTACGAAATCAACGTGCCGGCCTGGTACGGACTCAACACCTGGGAAGCTGTTGCTGCCGCGGGTGCGGAGTTCAACATCACCCCGTACGGCACCGAAACCATGCACGTGCTCCGCGCCGAAAAGGGCTACCCGATTGTTGGGCAGGACACCGATGGAACGGTAACCCCGCAGGATGCCGGGATGGACTGGATTGTTTCCAAAGCCAAGGACTTCATCGGCAAGCGCTCCTACCTCCGGCAGGACGCCAGCCGTGAAGACCGTAAGCACCTGGTGAGCGTCCTTCCTGTGGACCACTCGCTGCGGTTGCCGGAAGGCACCCAGCTGGTGGAGAAGGGCATCCCGGTCAACCCGGCCAACGGACCCGTCCCCATGGAAGGCTTCGTGACCTCCAGCTACCACAGCGCCGCGCTTGGCCGTTCCTTCGGCCTGGCCCTCATTCAAAACGGCCGCAACCGCATCGGTGAAACCCTCCAGGCCTCCTTGGGAGACCAATTGGTGGACGTGGTTGTTGGCGAAACCGTACTTTTCGATGCTGAAGGGACCCGCAAAGATGGCTGAAACAGCAACCCCCGCAGAAACCGTGAGCCGTGCACGCCGCAGTCCGGCCCAGCACCTGGCTGAGGCGTTCACGTCCGGCTCAGTTCCGGGCACAGTGACGCTCACCGAGATCCCGTACCAGGCCATGGTGGGCATCCGGGTTGACCGAAAGTCCGACGCCGGTGCACGGGTTGCGTCCGTCATCGGCGGCTTGCCTGCCGCTTGCGGCGAGGTGACGGGCAAGGATTCCGTGAGCACCCTGTGGCTCGGCCCCACCGAGTTCCTGGTGGTGGCCCCCGAAGAAGCCCACGATTCCATGGGCGGCTCCCTGGTCAGCGATCTGACCACTGCCTTGGGCAACGACGCCGGCCAGGTGGTGGACCTGTCCGCCAACCGCACCACGTTCGAGCTCTCCGGCAGCCACGCCCGGGCAGTCCTGGAGAAGACCTGCTCCCTGGACCTGCACCCCCGCGTTTTCAAGCCGGGCACGGCTGTTTCCACGGAACTGGCGCACATCCCGGTGATGCTGTGGAAGACTTCGGAGGAAAGCTACCGGATCTTTCCCCGGGCCTCGTTTGCCGACTTCCTGGGCCGTTGGCTCCTGGACGCCATGAGGGAATACGCCTCCCCTGAGGTTCCCTGATGGCACTGAGTGTGCTTGACCTGTTTTCTGTTGGCATCGGACCGTCGTCCTCACACACGGTGGGCCCGATGCGTGCGGCAAAGCAGTTCACGGATGGTCTTGAATCGTCCGGCCAGCTTCCGGCCACGGTGCGCGTCCAGGCTGAGCTTTTCGGCTCCCTGGGCGCCACCGGCCGGGGCCACGGCTCTGACAAAGCCGTGGTGCTGGGACTGCAGGGCCACTCTCCCGAAACTGTGGATACCCACACTGCGGATGACCAGGTGGCCGCCGCTGCCTTGGACGCCGAGCTGCGTCTGGGCGGGAACCACCGCGTTGACTTCAATTGGGACGAGGACGTGGTCCTGCACCGCCGCAAGTCCCTCCCCGCCCACCCCAACGGCATGACGTTCCGGGCCCTGGACCACACCGGGACGGTCCTGCGGGAGCGCAGCTACTACTCCATCGGGGGCGGCTTCGTGGTGGACGGCGACGTCTCCGGAGCCGACAAAGTGGTGGCTGACAATACGGTGCTCCCTTACCCGTTCACCACGGCGGACCAACTCCTGGAGATCTGCGAGCGCGAAGGCATGTCCATTTCGGACGTCATGTTGGCCAACGAACTGGTGTGGCGCTCCGAGGACGAACTTCGTGAGCGGCTGCTGGGCATTTGGGCCGTCATGCAGGAGTGCGTGGACAACGGCTGCTCTGCCGAGGGAATCCTGCCGGGAGGCCTGAAGGTCAGGCGACGGGCGCCGTCGTTGTTCAAGAAGCTTTCCGAGACCGACGCCGACCTGAACGGTAGTGCTTCAGCGGACCCGCTCCTCGCCATGGAATGGGTGAACCTGTTCGCTCTGGCCGTGAACGAGGAAAACGCCGCGGGCGGCAGGATCGTCACCGCGCCCACCAATGGTGCCGCCGGAATTGTCCCGGCCGTGCTGCACTATTACACCAAGTTTGTTCCGGGAGCCAACGACGACGGTGTCGTGCGGTTCCTGCTGGCGGCGGCCGCCGTCGGAATCCTGTTCAAGATCAACGCCTCCATCTCCGGCGCCGAGGTTGGCTGCCAGGGCGAGGTAGGTTCGGCCTGCTCCATGGCCGCTGCCGGGCTCTGCGAAGTCCTGGGCGGAACGCCGGAGCAAGTGGAAAATGCCGCGGAAGTGGGCATCGAACACAACCTTGGGCTCACCTGCGATCCCGTGGGCGGGCTGGTGCAGATCCCCTGCATCGAGCGCAACGCCATTGCCAGTGTCAAGGCGATCAACGCAGCCCGCCTTGCACTGCATGGCGATGGCAGCCACAAGGTATCGCTGGACAAAGCCATCAAGACCATGCGCGAAACGGGCGCAGATATGAAATCCAAGTACAAAGAGACCTCCCGTGGGGGCCTCGCCGTCAACGTAGTGGAGTGCTAGCCATGACTGCCATTCAAGCTGAAACCGCCGTTCCTTCCGGCCCGGAGACCACCGTGGAACACGTCCTCACCCTGGACTGCCCCGAGGGTCCGGGAATCGTGCACGCCGTGTCCGGCTTCCTGCTGGAACACGGTTGCGACATCATCGACAACAAACAGTTCGGCGATCGCGCCGAGGGTCACTTCTTCATGCGCGTGCACTTCGCGTCCGACGGCGATGCCTCCACTGTGGATGCCCTGCGGGAAGCTTTTGCGCCGGTGGGCGACAAGTACGCCATGAACTGGCAGCTGGAACGCCAGGGTTACAAACGCCGCGTGCTGATCATGGTTTCCAAGTTCGGGCACTGCCTGAACGACCTGCTGTTCCGGGCAAGGATCGGGGAGCTGCCCATCGACGTGGTGGGCGTGGTGTCCAACCACACCGATCATCAGGGACTTGCTGAATGGCACGGAATTCCGTTCTTCCACGTCCCTGTCACGGCTGCCACTAAACCGGCGGCCGAGGGGCGCCTGCTGGAGATCATCGACGAATTGGACGTGGAACTCATTGTCCTGGCCCGCTACATGCAGGTCCTCAGCGACGACCTTGCCCGCAAGCTGGACGGCCGCGCGATCAACATCCACCACTCGTTCCTGCCCAGCTTCAAGGGAGCCAAGCCCTACCACCAGGCCTATGCACGTGGCGTGAAAACCGTCGGTGCCACGGCCCACTACGTGAACGGGGAGCTGGACGAAGGGCCCATCATCGCCCAGCAGGTGGTGGAAGTGGACCACACGTTTGGACCCGAGGACCTGGTGGCCGCCGGTCGGGACACCGAATGCAAGGCACTCAGCAACGCCGTTCGCTGGCACTGCGAGGGCCGGATCATCCTCAATGGGAACAGGACGATCGTGCTGAAGTAGGGCTTTGCTTTCCCGATTCGACGGCTTGCTGCCATATAGACGGTTTGAGCCGTCGAATGCGCAGCGAGCCGTCGAATTGGCTGTTTAAGACGCCCGCCCTGAGGGGCTTAGCCGTTCACGGCGTCGATCCACACCCCGATGATCCATGTGGTCGCCGCCGCGCAAGCGAGTCCGAATTCCACCAGCATCCCTATGCCGGTGGCTTTCAGCGCAGCACCGCTGGAACGCAGCGCGGTCTTGAAGTTCCGCGTGCGTTGGACCTCGCTGAGGAGAAGCCCCAGGGCGAACCCCACAAAGAGCCCCACCACGGGGATAACGAACATGCCCACCACACCCAGCAGCACGCCAATCAGCACCGATCTGTTGGGGATCCCGTGCTGCTTCATTTTGCGGCCGGTCAGCACGGCACTGGCCGCCATTCCGGACACCACAAACAGCATGCCCACAGCAAAGATCACCCATCCCATGCCACCAGCGCCGCCCCAGATGGCCCACGCCAAAAGGCTTGCACCGATCAGGATGCTGCCCGGCAATACGGGGATGATGGTTCCAACGACGCCCACTGCTATGGCCAGGCCGCACAGGATGGTCACGATGAGTTCGGCGTTCATGGCCCCAGTCTAGGTGCGGCCGGCCGCCCCGCCTGCCACTTAAAGAACGACGGCGACGCTCCCCAGCACGGGAGGCGTCGCCGTCGTCGGTCTTGTGTTGGTGAACGCTACTCGGCTACAGCGGCAGCAACTGCCGCAGTGACGGCCGGGGCCACGCGTGCATCCAGCGGGCTCGGCACGATGTAGTCGGCGGAAAGGTCCTCGGCGGCCAGTTCAGCGATGGCGTTCGCAGCGGCGATCTTCATGGCCGGGGTGATCCGGCGGGCGCCGGCATCCAATGCGCCGCGGAAGATGCCGGGGAAGGCCAGGACGTTGTTGATCTGGTTGGGGAAGTCGCTGCGGCCGGTGGCAACAACGGCTGCATACTGCTGGGCGACCTCGGGCAGAACTTCCGGATCCGGGTTGGACAGCGCGAACACGATCGACTGATCGTTCATGAGCTTCAGGTGCTCTTCGTCCAGCTTGGAGGAGGAGACGCCGACGAAAACGTCGGCGCCGGTCAGGCCTTCGCCCGGGCCGCCCGTGACCCCACGGGGGTTGGTGCGTGCGGCCATCCGGGCTTTGACACTGCCGGGATCAGCCACGAGGTCGGCACGCTCAGCGTTCACCACACCCTTGGAGTCGAGCAGGATGACGTCCTTGATGCCAACCGCCAGCAGGATTTCGGCGATGGCGATGCCTGCGGCACCAGCACCGGAGACAACCACCTTGAGGCCGGCGAGTTCGCGCTGGGTCACCTTGGCGGCGTTGGTCAACGCTGCGAGGACCACGACGGCGGTGCCGTGCTGGTCATCGTGCATGACGGGGCAATCCAGTGCTTCGATGAGGCGCTCTTCCAGCTCGAAGCAGCGGGGAGCCGAGATGTCCTCGAGGTTGACTGCGCCGAAGCTCGGACGGAGGCGGACCAGGGTCTCGATGATCTCATCGACGTTGGTGGTGTTCAATACCAACGGAATGGAGTCGAGATCGCCAAAGGACTTGAACAGGGCAGACTTGCCCTCCATGACGGGCAGGGAAGCGCTGGGCCCAATGTTGCCGAGGCCGAGGACTGCGGTGCCATCGCTGACAACCACAACAAGGCGCTCTGCCCAGGTGTGCGTGCGGGCGAGCTCCGGGTTGGCGTGGATTGCGCGGCTGACCTGCGCAACTCCGGGGGTGTAGGCGATGGAAAGATCGCGCTTGTTGTCCAGGGGTACGGTGCTGGAGATGGTCAGCTTGCCGCCCTCATGGGCTGCAAAGATCTCTTCTTCGCTCAGTACCAGGGCGTCGTTGTCAGTAGCAATTGTCTCGATGGACACGTCGTTGTCTCCTCAGGCTAGCCGTGGTCCCACGGCACGATGTCAGGGCAGGAACAGAACTGCTGTGCGGGCCAAGGGTGGCTGGCCCGGCGTTGCTTCTGCAGGTAAGGGGGCTGCTAGCCGCTTCGGTGCTTCCAGCCTAGGGAACGGCGAAGGGTACAAGATTCAATACCAAGAGAGACGATTCAAGAGTAAAACGTTCAACCAGCCGAAAGTGTGAGCCACGTCATGCCATAAAGCGGCTTCTCGGAGGTTATCGGTCTAGACCACCGGGTGGCTTTGCTAATCGCCGGTCAGCAGCGTGCAGGCCTTCTTAAGGTCCTTTTCTGCCTCAAAGAGGGACAACCGACGGCACCGGACAGCCTGGACGAGACCACTCACCAGGTGCAGCAGAATGCGGGCACGCACAGTGTCCTTACCGGTGTCCTTGCTCAGCGAACCAACGACTTCCTCGGATAAGGCATCGATTTCACGCAGCAGCTGCGCCGTATCCTCATCCTTGCCTGCAGGACGGATCAGGCAGTGCTCCACGCCGGGCTGCATGACCCTCAAGTGGAAAATCTCCATCATCAAACCAGCGAGCGCGTGCCCCTTGCCTTCCCGACGCCGGACGCCCTCCCGGAGCTCACGCAGCTGTTGCCGGTACACAGCGAGCATGAGGTGGGCCGTCGAGGGAAAGTACCGGTACAGCGTGCCCAGTGGCACGTCCGCGCGCGCAGCGACGTCAGAAAGGCTCAAGGTATCGAACTGCCGCTGGGCAAAGCCGGCTGCTGTCCTGAGGATCCGGGCATAGCGGAGCTGCTGCCGCGGTGTGGTGGGCGCGGCAGCCATACGGGGCAACCCCGTGGTCAGGTCAAGGGAGTACGGTTCCAGTGAGTTTGATACGGGCATTTCCGGCGATCTCTTGGCAGGCTGACAAGGAAACGGCCGGCTGGGTTGAGACCCACGGCTGGCCGATCGCATCAATGATACGGGAGCTAAATGACCGTTTCCTGAGAGCTGGCCCGAGGCCGCGGCATGCATGCCGCTCCCCCGTATTGTGGCCGCCCCCACATACACTTCTCAACAGGTCTGGTACACGGGAGGAAACACATGCAGGGATTTCGACGTCGGGTGGCAGCAGCTCTTCTGGCCGCCACTGTGGCGGCCATGGCATTTGGCGCAATGCCGGCGTCGGCAGCTCCCAGCGGTCCGGATCCCATACTGACGGGAGACGCGTTCGTCGGGCAGAAGCTCACAACGGAGATCGGCCCCTACACCTTTTACGGTTGCGGCGGCGGGAAGGGCCCGGACTTCACCGTCTATTGGACCCGGGACGGTTTCCTGGTGGCAGGCGAAACAGCCCAAAGCTACACGCTGGAACCGGAAGACACCGGCGCCCGAATGGCAGTGCACGTCACGGCCAGCAAAACCGCCTGCGGAGGCGAGTCGCTGCACAGCAATGAAACCAAACCTGTGGGCGCGGTCAACAGGGCAGCTGGCTTCTCCGGCCGGAGCTTCGAACTCCTGACCCGCGCCAACGACGGTTCCCTGCAGCTGTTCGGCCGCCAGGGCAGCGCCTGGGACGCTCCCCGCACGGTGGGCTGGGGCTGGGGTGGCTTCAACCTTGTCCTTTCGCCCGGCGACTTTGACGGCGACGGCAAGTCCGATGTCCTGGCCAGGGACGCAGCAGGGACTTTGTACCTTTACTCCGGTGACGGAAGCGGCGGCTGGAAGCCCGGCCAAGTGATTGGCAGGGGCTGGAACGTGTTTGACCAGATCGTCAGCCCCGGCGATTTCAACGGTGATGGGACCAACGACATTCTGGCCCGCGAACCGGGCGGCGCCCTGTATCTGTACCCCGGCAATGGTTCCGGCGGCTGGTTGGCGCGTACCGCCGTCGGGCAGGGCTGGCAGGTGATGGACGCCTTGCTGACGCCGGGTGACTTCAACGGCGACGGCTCCGTGGACGTGCTCGCCAGGGACCGCAACGGCTACCTCTACTTTTACGGCGGCAACGGCGCGGGCGGATGGACGCGGTCCTGGCTGATCGGCGTCGGCTGGAATGCCCTGAAGTCGGTGGGTGCTGCGGGCGACTACAACAACGACGGCTTCAACGACGTTTACGGCGTGGACCAACAGGGCCGCCTGGTGGTCTACTTCGGCAACGGCCGGACGGGATGGAAGGACTCCGTGGTTGCCGGGAACGGCTGGGGCAACTTCACAGCGATCTTCTAGGGACCGCCCAGCCGCGCTAGAATTGTCCCCATAAAGTCTGGGGAGGACACCATGAAGGCTTCAAAGCGCCCGACGTCCGGCGTGCGCCGGATCGTGGCGGGTTTCGCCGCGGCTGTGGTTGCCGCGATGGCCGTATCACCCGCGCCCGCCATGGCCACCATGGATCCGGACAATCCCGTGATCCACGGCGCTCCGTATGTGGGCTCCACGCTCACGCTGGAGATTGAGCCGGGCACCTACTCTGGCTGCGGCGCTGCGGCGGGCCCGGACTACCGGGTCTACTGGACGCGCGACGGTGTCCCTGCCACCGACCATCCGAACTTCTATCAGTACACCCTGGACGTAAACGACCGCGGGAAGACGATCGCGGCACACGTGGTGGCCAGCCAGAACGGCTGTGACCCCCAAGAGGTCAGCAGCGAAGAAACCGCACCGATTGCAGCGTCCAACCGCGCCAACGGGTTCACCGGCCGTGGCGCCCACGAACTCCTGGCCCGCCGGACGGATGGCACCCTCATGCTGTACTCCCGCGTCAACAACACCTGGGAATCCCCTAGGACAGTGGGCCCGGGATGGAACGGCTTCACCACTGTCCTCTCCCCCGGAGACTTCACCGGAGACGGCGTCAACGACATCCTGGCAAGGGACGCAGCGGGCAACCTCTTCGTCTACGCAGGCACGGGCAACGGCGGGTTTTACGCAGGCCGGCAGGTCGGCAGTGGCTGGAACGCATTCACCATGATCGTGGCCCCCGGCGACTTCAACGGCGATGGTGCCAACGACCTCCTGGCCCGGGACGCCAATGGCCTCCTGTATCTGTACCCCGGCAACGGAAAGGGCGGGTGGCTGGCACGTTCCTTGGTGGGAAGCGGCTGGAATGTGGTGAACAAGATCATCACCCCGGGAGATTTCAACGGCGACAGCGCAGTGGACGTCCTGGCGCGCGATACCTCCGGAGCGCTTCGCCTCTACCGTGGCAACGGCGGCGGCGGCTTTACCACCATGTCCGTTGTCGGCCAAGGCTGGGGCGGTATGGGCACCATAGGCTCTGCCGGGGACATTGACGGCAATGGCAACGTGGACGTCTACGCCGTGGACAGCTCGGGCCAACTGATGGCGTATTACGGCGACGGCGACGGCGGCTGGAACGGTTCCGGCGTCATCGGCTGGGGCTGGGGCGGGTTCACGGCCCTTTTCTAAGCCGATTTCGGTTGATATGCGCACTTGACGTGCGTCACATTCATATCAATTTCGGTGTTTCACTCCCATCTGCGTTTCCCGGGGCCACGTGGCTGTATCCTCATCTCAATTGGCCTCTACAGGCCGTGCTGGCCTGTACTTCTGGGGGAATCTTTGGGGTCTCATCCTGCTGCGCACTCTAACGCAGCTCGCTCTCACTCTGCGTCCACATCAGCCCATACTCTGCTGATCGCCTTGGTGGTCGCCCTGACCGCTCTTTTGTTGACACCAGTGCTGCCTGCGAACGCGGCCGGTCCCGTTCTCTCCGCCTTCGCGCGGACGTCGGCGGCCACTGTGGATGCCGGCGGCTCTGTGAGTTTCAGTTTTGCCACCTCAGTGCCCGTAAAGCGGGTGGAAGTGGGATTGCGCAGCGTAGCCGGAAGCCACACCATGGCATGGGTTGAACCGGCCGGCGCCCAAAAGGGCCTGGTGTCGGGCGTGGCTTCTGCTTCCTCATGGCCGTCCGGGGCAATCGAGGTCAGCTACGTCCAGATAATTACGACGGCGGGCGCCTCCCAGGTCTATTACCGGGGAGGCAGCATTTACCCACCAGCAACAGGAACCACGCCTTTCGGTGATCCAGCCGCGCAGGACTTCAAAGTGAGGAACCCGCTGCTCCCCTACGTGGCACCGGTCCCGGTGGCCCTTGTTCCTGCCAAGGCCACGTTCGCTCCCGGACAGACGGCAGGAGTCCAGGTCAAGCTGTCCCAGCTTGCCCAGGCTGTCAGGCTGGTTTATCGGGACCCGTCCGAGGTAACCACCTTCGAGCTGGCATGGGCAGGGAACCCCGCGTCCGGGCCGCAAACGGTCACGGCAACAGCAGCGGTTACGGCCGCGCAGGCAGCAGGTGCTTACACTCTGGAACGCGTGGAGATCACCTACTTCGATGGGCTGGCCAAGGACACGTACCACCGTGACGGCTCCCTGGAACGGACATCGGCTGTACCCACGGGCAACGTAGGCCGCGCAGAACTCGCCGGAGGCAACTTCGCAGTCAATAACCCGGCAAACGTACTGCCGAAACTCATTCCAACTGTGGCCCCGGGCATCAGTGGAGCGATGGTGTACAACACGGTTCTCGGCATCAACTCCGGGACCTGGCCGTCGGAACCTTCCTTTTCCGATTACCAGTGGTACAGGAATGGCACTCCCATCGACTACGCCATTCAGAACACCTACCAGTCCAACATGGCCGTGGACCCAGGAAACATGATCTGGGTGCGATTTACCGCCCGGGCAGCCGGGTACCTACCCGCCGTCGTCTCCTTGACCCCTGTTGGACCCATGCCGCGCCGCGCTTGGGTGGGCAATTTGAACATCAACGGCGATGCATCCGTTGGCGGCCTGCTAAGGCTGGATCATGGGGCCGCCGGGGTTGACCCCGTTGGCGGACAACCCAGTTACACCTACGTCTGGAAGCGCAACGGAACTCCCATTCCCGGCGCAACCTCCAGGGAATACAAGCCCACGCTGGAGGACAAGGGCGTCATCATCACGGCAGGGGTCACCGCACGCTTCGACGCCGGCACTGTGGTCACCGAAGTGGTGGACCTCAGGGGCCGCATTTCAGACAAGACCCGGGGCAAGGGATTCAACGCGGACGGCACTGGCGACATATTCGCCCGTGACGCCGGTGGCAACCTCTGGCTATACCCCAGCAATGGGAGCGGCGGCTGGTTGCCGGCACAGAAGATCGGCCAAGGATGGGGCGGCTTCACCTCCCTGCTTTCGCCCGGAGACTTCGACGGCGACGGAAACGTCGATGTCATGGCGAGGGACAGTGCCGGAAGGTTATTCCTCTACCAAGGCAACGGCCAGGGTGGATGGCTCCGCTCCTACCAGATTGGCCAAGGGTGGGGTGCCGTTAAAGACATTGTGGCCCCTGGCGACTTCAACGGTGACGGAACGGCTGATCTCATTGTCAGGGATTCGTCCAACACCATGGTGATGTATCCCGGAAACGGTCGGGGCGGCTTCCTCACTCCATACACGCTCAGCGGCGGCTGGGGTGACTTCGATGCCTTCGTCTCTCCAGCCACAAGCTCCATCTTCGCCCGTGACCGCGAGGGCAACCTGAGGAAGTACACGGGGGCCGGCAATGGATACTTCGCTGACAACGCGTGGACACCCAATGCCTTCGGGGCTTACGCGGGTTATGGCTGGGGAGGCTTCAGCCGCATCGGCGCTCCGGGTGACTTCGACAGCGACGGGGTTCCGGAAGTGTTCGGAATCCACCCCGATGGACGGCTCACCATGTTCTACGGGCTGGGCCACATCGCGCTGAAACGCCAAGCCACCATCGGTTGGGGCTGGAACGCCTTCAACACCGTCTTCTGACCCACGCCCAGCCCGCACCGTCTACTCATCACCGGGGGACCCCTTGACCGTAACCACCCCAGCACAGACTGGTCGTAAACGTTCCGCGCATCGACTTCTTGGACTCCTCATGGGGCTGGCCATGTCCGCAGCCCTGGTTGCACCAGGGGCCGTGTTGACGGGCTCGCCTGCCATGGCGGCTGACCAACCCGCGCCGCAGGTCACAGCCATGAAACGCGCTTCGCCGGAAAGCGTTACCCCTGGCTCCGCAGTCCAGATCAACTTCACCTTGGCCCAGCGCGCCCAGCGGGTGGTCTTCGTCTACAAAGACGGATCCCTGGTCACCGAAAACCGCCTTGAATGGACCGGCACGCCCGCTGCCGGCCCACTCACGGCAACTGCATCAACTCCGGTCACGGCCGGCGCCTTCTCCCATGGCCTGCACAAGCTGCAGAGCATAGTCATTTACTACGGCTCCGACTCCCTGGCGTACTACCGCGGCTCCCCCAATCAACCCACTCTGCCGGTGTCGTGGGAAAGCCTCGACTTCACCGTGAACAACCCCGCCAGTGCCCTGGTTCCCAATCCCAATCTGGTTTCCCCCAGACTTGGCATCCGCAAAGAGGCCGGATACTCCTCCGCCTCGTTCTCTGTTGATCACGGGACATGGTCGGCTCCGCCGTCGTCGTACAGCTACGAATGGTTCAGGGATGGCGTCCGGCAAAACGCTGACGCAGCGGATTTCTACGTTCGGGACTCCTATGCCGGAACGGGGTCCGGCCTGACCCTGAAGCTCACGGCCATGGCACCGGGACGCCTTCCCGAAACCGTGGAAACCGCACCCTTCTACCTGGTGGATGCAACCGAACCGTACATGGCTCCCAATGTCTCGGTCCGCACTCCCATCAAAGCAGTGTTCAATGCATCAACCATCAAAGGACTGCCGGCAGGAGCCAAACCATCGGTGAGCTACCAATGGCTTGTAGACATGGATAAGCCCATAGCCGGGGCCACCGGCGACACGTACGTCCCCAAGCCCTATGAGGTCGGTAAGCAAATCGGCGTCGCGGCGGTGGTCAGCTACGGCGGCAGTGTGGTGGGCATCTTCCGCAGCCAATCGGACCCGAGGATCAGGATGCACTCGCTCCTGCGCGACTTCGATGGCGACTCGCGGCCGGACGTGATCACCAGGAAGCCGAATGGCACGCTGACGCTGTTCTCCGGCGCCCCCGGAGGAGATTTCGCGAGCGGAAGCAAGGACGTAGGGTGGGGCTGGGCCGGCTTCACGTCCCTCTCATCTCCCGGCGACTTTGACGGTGATGGCTTCATGGACGTCCTGGCCCGGGACACCTCAGGACAGCTGTGGCTGTACCGGGGGAATGGACGCGCCGGCTGGCTGGGCTCCTCAGTCATTGGTACCGGGTGGGGTGTCTTCAGCGAGATCATTCCCGCCAGTGACTTCAATGGTGACGGTACCAGCGACGTCCTGGCCCGCGACGCCCAGGGTAGGCTCTTCCTCTACCCCGGCAACGGCCGTGGTGGATGGCTTCCGGCATCGCAAGTCGGGCAGGGGTGGAATATCTTCAACAAGGTGTTTACCCCGGGCGATTTCAGCGGCGATGGCGTCTCCGACATCCTTGCGAGAGGAACGGACGGAAGGCTGAACGCCTACTATCCCGATGGCAAGGGTGGATGGACTTCTTCCCGGGTTCTGGACGGAAACTACGCTTCCAACCGGTACATGGGTCCCTTGGGCGGCTTCAATCCAGGAGAGATTTATAACTACTTCTTCAGTGTGACTGACCAAGGCGTATTCCGCGGCGAAGAAATGAGCACAGACAGCTACTCGTACCGGCAGTCGTACCAGATCGGCACTGGCTGGGGCTATCTCACCGCCGTCTTCTAGCCACTTGGGGGAAACTTTGGAGCATGTAAATATCCTGCGATCGTCCGCAACCAGCCAGGTGCGCCGCGTCCTCGCACTACTGACAACATCGGTGATTGCCGGTGCCGGAGCCTTGGCCGCTCCTGTTGCAGCCGGTCCGGCCACCGCCGCGCCGTCATCCACTCCGGCTCATGCGGCTTCCTTCGTGGCAGCCTCGCCCCGGCAGGTATTCATGGGGCAGCCGCAGCTCAACGGGGACCCCACGGTGGGTGGCGTGCTCAGCGCCGAGTTGGGAGGCTACGCACCCTTTGTGGTTCCAGCGGGCGGAACGCCTGCCTTCAGCTACAAATGGACACGGGACGGCCAAGCAATCCCCGGCGCTACGGGCTCGACGTACCGGGCCACGGCTGTGGACCTGGGCAGGGTGGTTGGTGTTCTTGTCACCGTCTCCTTCGACGCAGAATCACGCCTGACGCTGCAAGCGGACTATCCGCTGCGAATTGCGGCGAAACCGCGGGCACGGGGCTTCAACGGCGATGGCACCCTGGACATCTTTGCGCGTGACGCCGCCGGCCGGCTTCTCCTTTACCCCACCGATGGCAGGGGCAACTGGCGTCCGGCACAAGTCCTCGGCACCGGTTGGAACGTCTTCAACACCCTGTTTTCGCCCGGAGACTTCGATGGTGACGGCACAGTGGACGTTATTGGCCGGGACGCCCAAGGACGACTTTTCCTGTACCAGGGCAACGGAAGCGGAGGTTGGAAGAACGCCTTCCAGATCGGCCAGGGCTGGCAGGACTTCAGAACCATCTCAGGCGCCGGCGACTTCAACGGCGATGGGACCAATGATCTGCTTGTTGTTGATCACTGGTATCAAGCGATTCTGTACCCGGGCAACGGACGGGGCGGATTCCTGCAGCCGTACGGGGTGGATACCTACTGGATCAACCAGAGTCCTGTATTCGCAATCGGCCACTTCGGAGGCACGAGCAAACTGGGTGTTGTCTCCCGAGACATCTATGGGGACCTGACGTTGCATGAGTCTTCCCGCAACGGATGGTTTGCGGGTACTGAGCGCATCGGTACCGGATTTGGCGGTATGACCACCGTGGGTTCTGCCGGCGACTTCAACGGGGACAACAAGATGGACGCTTACAGCATCAATTCCGGAGGGCAGTTGACCATGTATTACGGCAACGGTTCCGATTACCTGACCAGCGGGCGACCGGACATCCGGTGGTACGGACAATCCGTCGTTGGTTGGGGCTGGGGTGGCTTCACGGCCGTCTTCTAGGCCTAGTCAACGCTCTTGATCTTCACAACGAACACGGCACCGAGGAGCCCAATGACTGCGGCGGCTATGTACAACGAAACGTAGCCGCCCAAGGAGTCAACAAACAGGAAGGCAATCGCCGGGGCGAGCACTTGAGGAAGGGAATTCGCGATGTTGATGACACCGAGGTCGCGGCCGCGGTCCAACGCCGTTGGGAGGACTTGGGTGATGAGCGCGAAGTCCACCGCAAGGTAGGCTCCGAAACCGATTCCAAGTACCGCCGCGCCTGCAAGTCCCCCAACCCAGGTAGGGGCAAAAGCAAGGATCAGAGACGCTGCAGCGATGATGACTGACGATGCTATGACCAGGGGCTTCCGCCTGCCCATCCGGTCACTCAGCCGTCCGCCCAGCACGCTGGTGATGATGACGGTCACCGCGTAAAGGCCGGTCAAGACAAGCACGCCAAATTCCGGCTCAATACCCTCCGTTTCCTTAAGCCGGACGACATCGCTGAGGAAAAAGAGCAGATACAGCGTGACCATGTGGTTACCGGTGCTGACCAGGAGCCGGGTCAGCCAAGCCCAGGCGAAATCCGGATAGCGTTTGGGCGAAACCCAGAAGCCCCCGACGAACCGCCACAGGCCGAACGGCGGCCGCTCCTGCTGCGGCAAGGGTTGGTCGTCGCTCCTGAACAGGTAAAGCACGACGCCGGCCAACAGCGCCGCTGCGCACACCCAGTACCCGGCGGCAAAGTTTCCGGCCACGACGGCCGCGATCACGGCACCAACGAGGATGCCTACCGTTTGTCCCATGGCAGCCAGGCCGCCCACCGTTCCACGCTGGGGCACAGGAACGCGGTCCGGGACAGCGGCCGTTATTGCGGCGTACATGGCGTTGGCGCCGGCCTGCACCAGGCACCACAGGAACGCCATCACGGCAACGTTCGGAGCACCTGCCAAGGCGACAAGGGCGACTGCGCCGAGAATGGCACCCATGAGGACCCATGGGACACGGCGCCCAAAGCGGGAGGTAGTCCGGTCGCTGAAGGCGCCGAACAAGGGGTTGGCCACCATCGAAACGGCCGCACCGCACCCCGTCACCAGCGCAAGGATCGCTTCCTTCTGGCCCTCGTCAAAGTGCGCGGCCTGCTGACCCAGAAGCACCTGGAGGGGACCAAAAAACGCGGCGTTGATGCCCAGGTTGACCAGCACCACGCCAGTGACCCAAAGCGGCCTGACCCGATCAACCGGCTCGGCGAGTGCCGTGGCGGTGCCGCCGTGGATGGCGGTTGGGTCCGGCACCGGGCCCGGAAGGTCGGACAGGCTCATGGACGATTCCCCCTCGTATCAATCTTTGGATTCAGCCTAGCGTGGCGGGACGACACCGGACCGCCATCCTGACCTTTATCCACATATGCCCGAAAAGTGCGCGGTGGGAGGGAACGCGGGAGGTTACTGTGGCATGAACCGACGAAGGAGCAACATGGTGAACGAGCACCCCAATACCGCCGACCTCTACGACGAACGCGGCGAAGAACTTGAGTCCATATCCCTGCAGTTCCTGGACCTCGGCGGACGCTCGAACTTCAGTGGGCCCGTGCGGACCATTCGGTGCCTCGAGGACAATGCCTTGGTCAAGACTGTGCTCGGGTCACCAGGAGAGGGAGCCGTCCTGGTGATCGATGGCCAGGGATCCCTGCGAACGGCACTCATGGGCGACATGATCGCTGAGAGCGCCGTGGCCAACGGATGGGCCGGTGTGGTCATCAACGGCGCTGTCCGGGACCGCGTGGCCATCTCCGGTTTGCCCCTGGGTGTCAAGGCCCTCGGCAGCAACCCCAGAAAGAGCAGCAAAACCGGTGCAGGCGAGGCAGATGTCGAGCTTGTCATTGATGGCGTTCGTGTTCGACCGGGCGTGATGATTTACTGCGACCCGGACGGCATCCTGGTGGAGCGCTGATACCGCCGGCCCCGTCAACAACGGACCCTGCCCAGGAAATATTCTCACTCCGGGAATCAAACAGGCATTAGGATAGTTACTGAAAGCAACTATCCTGCTTAATCCCTTTTCTGCCATCTCTGGAGAAGATATGTCCAAATCCACGCCCGTGCGGGCCGCCGGTGAGGTGCTGACGCATCGTCAGACGCTCACCGTCATGGTGGGACTCATGCTCGGCATGTTCCTATCGTCGTTGGACCAAACCATCGTGTCCACGTCCATCTACACCATCGCCAACGACCTGGATGGTTTGTCCCTCCAGGCATGGGCCACCACTGCTTACCTCATCACGTCGACCGTCAGCACGCCGCTCTATGGCAAGCTCAGCGACATCTTTGGCCGTCGGCCGCTGTACCTCACTGCCATCCTGGTGTTCCTGGCTGGCTCCCTGTACGCGGGCTCGGTCCACTCCATGACTGAGCTCGCCATTGCCCGTGGCATCCAGGGGCTTGGCGCCGGCGGCTTGCTGGCATTGGCGCTGACCATCATCGGCGACATCGTTGCGCTGAAGGACAGGGCAAAGTACCAGGGCTATTTCATGTCCGTCTTCGGTATTTCCTCTGTTCTTGGCCCAGTAATTGGTGGCGCTTTCGCCGGCTCAGCCAACATCCTCGGCTTCGATGGCTGGCGCTGGGTGTTCTTCATCAACCTGCCTATCGGCCTTGCTGCGCTTGTGGTGGTCTTCCTGTACCTGCACCTGCCTGCCCGTCATGTGAAGCAGAAGATCGACTATTGGGGCGCGGCGGCCATCACTTTGGCCATCGTTCCGTTGCTGCTGGTTGCTGAACAAGGACGCACGTGGGGATGGTCTTCGGGCGGGTCGTGGCTCTGCTACGGCCTCGGCGTCATCGGCATCGTGGCATTCCTGCTGGTTGAGAAGCGTGCCGGCGACTACGCGCTGATCCCGTTGCGCCTCTTCAGCAACACCACCTTCGGCTTGTCCTCGCTGTTGAACTTCATCATTGGTATCGGCATGTTCGGTGCGATTGCCATGCTGCCCATGTACTTGCAGCTGGTGAAGGGCCTCACCCCCACTGAGGCAGGCCTGATGATGATCACTTTTACCGTCGGCATCCTCTTCGGTTCCATTTCGGCAGGGCGGACCATCTCCTCATCCGGCGTTTACCGGATCTTCCCCATCCTGGGAACCGCGATCCTGGCAGCCGCGGCTACCGTCATGGGCTTCGTACTGGGAGTCGACACAGGCCTGTGGGTTCCCGGATTGATTGCGGTGTTCTTCGGTGTCGGCTTGGGCTTCTGCATGCAGCCGCTCACGCTTGCCATGCAGGTCTCGGTTCCGCCGAAGGATATGGGCGTGGGTACTTCCACGGCTGCGTTCTTCCGCTCCATGGGTGGCGCAGTGGGCACGGCAGTGTTCATCTCCATGCTGTTCAGCACGGCAGCTGACAAGATCGCCGATGGCATGAAGACGGCCGCGGCCAGCCCTGACTACCAAGCCGTCATGCGGGATCCAGCCGTGGCCTCAGACCCTGCGAATGCCAAGCTTTTTGATTTCTTCAAGAACGGCGCCAATAACGACTCGCTGAACGACACCAGCTGGTTGCATTCGGCCAACAGCACGCTCACCCGGCCCATCACCGAAGGATTTGCCCAAGCCATCGATGTGGTCATGCTGACTGCGGCCGGGCTCATGATCATCGCGTTCCTGATCAGCTTCGCATTGCCCAACAAGAAGCTCACGGATCCCAAGGCCGCGGCCAAGGATTCCGTTCCGGCGCACTAGCACCGGATTCAGCTCCACGGCAGAAAGAACGGCAGGCAGTCCCCGGACTGCCTGCCGTTCTTTTGTCGTGAGAAGCAGGTCCAGATCAGTAGGCGACCCGAACAAGCCGGAGCGCACGTTCAACATCGCCCCGCAGGTCCCGATCGCCCATCTCGGACGGCAACGTGAATCCAGCCTCCATCATGGCGCGCAGTTTTGGGCTAGCACGCCGTAATCGATCCGTGGACTGAAATGCGGACCCTTGAACATGGGGAACGGTTGGGGAGCGGCCGACGGCGGTCCTTGGGTTTGCCACCAGACCCAAGGACCGCCGTCGTGCTTTGTGTTCAATTAGTTGATCCAACAAGGAGTTTTTAGCCCCGAAAACAAACCCGGTGAAGCTATCAGGGAACACTCAGCTCACAGCCAGCCCCTATTGGGTTAAGAAAGTGAACACAGGTCATCTGGCAGGCCTTGACTGGAACTTGCGTGACGGGCCGTGCCACACTGTGTAGCGCGAGTGCACCGGCGTCCCCGTCGGAACAGCCGACGACGTCCCGCACCGCGATCCCACACCACCATTCCCAAAGGGAGTCCCATGTCCAGTTCCAGCACCGAAGGCGCACCCCCAGTTTCGCGGAAGGTGATCGGCCTGGCCGTTGCCGGCGCGGTGGGCGGCTTCCTCTTCGGCTTCGATTCGTCCGTTGTTAACGGCGCCGTGGACGCAATGGCAGACGAGTTCGTCATGAGCGAGGCAGTAACGGGCTTCGCAGTCGCGGTTGCCTTGTTGGGCTGTGCCGCGGGTGCCTACCTGGCCGGCAAAGTAGCCGACCGCTACGGCCGTATCCCCGCCATGAAAATCGGTGCCCTCCTCTTCCTGGTGAGTGCCGTCGGAACGGGCCTGGCGTTCAGCGTGTGGGACCTCGTCTTCTGGCGGCTGGTAGGCGGGTTGGGCATCGGACTGGCCTCCGTCATTGCTCCCGCATACATTTCCGAGATCTCCCCGCGGCACGTGCGCGGGCGCCTCGCTTCACTTCAGCAGCTGGCCATCACCACAGGTATCTTTGCGGCGCTTCTTTCCGACGCTGTCCTTGCCAACACAGCCGGCGGTGCCGGTGGAATGCTGTGGCTGGGGATCGAGGCGTGGCGCTGGATGTTCATCGCCTGCGCCGTCCCGGCTGCCGTGTACGGCTTGATCGCGTTCCGCCTGCCCGAGTCCCCGCACTTCCTGGTGCTTAACGGCAAGGAAGACCAGGCCCGCGGCATCTTCCAGAGGCTCATCCCGGGCGACGACATCGAACGGCACATCCGCGAGATCCGCGAGTCCATCCAGCAGGAAAAGCTTTCCACCAAGAAGGGCTCCCTCCGCGGCAACCGGTTCGGCCTGCTCCCCGTGGTGTGGATCGGCATCATCTTGTCGGTCCTGCAGCAGTTCGTGGGCATCAACGTGATCTTCTACTATTCAACGACGCTCTGGAAGGCAGTCGGGTTCCAGGAAAAGGACTCCCTGACCATCTCCGTTGCTACCTCCGTCACCAACATCCTGGTGACACTGGTGGCCATTGCGCTGGTGGACCGCATCGGCCGCCGGCCCATCCTGCTGACCGGTTCGATCGGCATGGCCGTCTCCTTGGCTGTCATGGCGTTGGCGTTCTCCTCGGCGACTGGAACGGGTTCCGAGATCTCGCTGCCCGGCGCTTGGGGACCCGTGGCCTTGGTCGCTGCGAACGTCTTCGTCGTCAGCTTTGGGGCTTCCTGGGGTCCGCTGGTGTGGGTCCTGCTGGGCGAGATCTTCCCGTCCCGTATCCGTGCCCGCGCCCTGGGCCTGGCCGCGGCCGCGCAATGGATCGCGAACTTTGCCATCACGCTCAGCTTCCCCATCATGGCGGCAGGTTCGCTGCCCCTGACGTACGCCATGTACGCAGCGTTCGCGGCGGCGTCGTTCTTCTTTGTGATGTTCAAGGTTCCCGAGACGAACGGCATGTCCCTTGAGCAGGCCGAGACACTGTTCGTTCCCAAGGGGGCGCCGGTAGCGCCGCTGCCGGTCACCTCGGACGAAGTCAAGTAGACGCACAACGAGCCCCGCGGATTACCGCGGGGCTCGTTTTCTTGGTGGGAAGCGTTACACCAGGTGCGGCTCGTGCGAACTGAGGTAACGGCGGCCTCCGAAGGCTACGAGGATCGCGATCACCATGGCCACCGCCCCAGCGAAGAACGGCACCTGCGGGCCGAAGTGCTCGCCCAGCTGGGCCGCCGCGAACGGAGCCAGCGCTCCACCCATCCAGCGGACAAAGTTGTAACCGGCTGAGGCGACAGGACGCGGCGAATCCGAGACGCCCATGGCCAGCTCGGTGTAGACCGTGTTGTTGATGCCCAGCAGGGCACCGGCCACGATGACAAGCACGACGACGGCAGTCACCGAGTGCCCCGCGGCCAGTCCCAGCCCGAGCAGGTCGAGCATCAGTGCGGCCAGCGTGCCCGTCAGGACCTTGACGGCACCGAAGCGCCTCTGCAGGACGGGAGCGACGAACACCGAGAAGACGGCCACGGCGACGCCCCAACCGAAGAACACGCCGCCGATCCCGTAAGCGTCCATGCCCAGGATGAACGGCGTGAAGGCCAGGATGGTGAAGAAGCCGTAGTTGTAGAACAGTGCGCTGGCGGCCGTGGTGCGGAGGCCCTTGTGCCCAAGCGCCAGCAGCGGGTCGCGGAGCCGCGATTTTTTGGCCGGGGCTGGTGTTTTAGGCAGCAGCGCCAGCAGGGCAATGAAGGCGGCGGCCATGAGGACTGCCGTGCCGAAGAACGGTGCACGCCACTGCCACCCACCAAGGAGTGCGCCCAACAGTGGGCCAAGCGAGATACCCAAGCCAAGGGCGGCTTCGTACAGGATGATGGCCGTGCCGGTTCCACCGCTGGCCACGCCGACAATGACAGCCAGCGCCGTGGCAACGAACAACGCGTTGCCGAGGCCCCAACCGGCGCGGAAGCCCACCAGCTGTTCAACGCTGCCGGACAAGCCGGAGAGCGACGCGAACACCACGATGATCGCCAGACCGATGAGCAGGGTCTTCTTGCCGCCGATGCGGGAAGACACGAAGCCACTGATCAGCATCGCGACGGCGGTCACCAGGAAGTAGCTGGTGAACAACAACGACACTTCGCTGGTGGACGCCTCGAGGTTCTTGGCGATCGCAGGGAGGATGGGGTCCACGAGCCCGATGCCCATGAACGCGAAAACTGCCGCTAGGGCGGTGGCCCATACAGCCTTCGGCTGTTTGAGGAGGGATGCTTTCTCAGCCTCGAGGGTGTTTTCGATGGTTGTTTCGGCGCTTGCTGAAGCGTCAGCCAACGGGCGTGACATTCAATGGCTCCTTGTCGGTGCGTTGATTCTGGTTAGTTCTGGAATGAACTGTTGAGCTTGGCGATCACTGGCAGTGCGGCCGCGAGCTGCTCAATCTCCTGGCTGCTGAGGCCGTGTAGCAGTTCGGCCACCATGGCGTTGCGCCGCTTGTCGGCAGACTCGACGGCGGCTTTCCCGGCGTGGGTGACGGCCACTTGGACGGCCCGGGAATCGTCGGGGTCGGGCTGGCGGGTGACCAGGCCTGCCCGCTCGAGCTTGATGATCTGCTCCGTGGCGCTCGGGACTTTGATCCCCAGGTTCTTGGCGATGTCGCCCACCCTGAGGCCGGCGTCCTGGATCATGGAGAGCAGGCTCAGCTGCGCGGCAGTGAGTTCGCCTTCCGGGTCCAGGCGGCGGAACATATAGACGCCCAAACGGAGGGCCTCGCGGTATTCCTTCGCGAGGTTGGTAAGGGCGTTATCCGAAGTGCTCGTCATATTTAGGTAGCCTAATAGTTAGGGTACCTAATAGTCAAGCGGCTAGAGCGCGAGCTTCATGCCTTCGTGGCTCGCAACGAAGCCCAGGCGCTCGTAGAAACGGTGCGCATCGACCCGTGACTTGTCCGTGGTGAGCTGGACCAGCGAGCATCCACGCTCCCGCGCCTGGTCAACGGCCCACTCGATCATCAACGCACCAACACCCTGGCCACGCAGGACATCAGACACCCGGACCGCTTCGATCTGCGCCCGCCACGACCCCTTCCGCGAAAGCCCCGGGAGGAAGCTGAGCTGGAAAGTGGCCACGACATCGCCTTGGAGTTCGCCCACTACCAGAAGGTGGGAAGGGTCGCCGTCGATCGCGTCAAAAGCCAGCTCATAAGGGCCCAAATCCTCGAGACTTTCGCGCGCGGCCCCGAGCTGGTCATCAACGAGCAGCGCGAGGATCCGCGGCAGGTCGCCCTTTTGGGCGCGGCGGAGGCTGAAGACTCCAGGCTCGACGGCGGCGGTCATCAAAGTGGTTGCGGAACCGGATTCTGTGGTCACCAGCCCAGCATGCCATCTTCCTTGGAACTCAGTATTGCTAAGTACCGGTACCTAGTTCTACTATGTAGTGGTAGCTAGTAATACTGAGTAGCGAATGGAGGTGTCTGATGGGCAAGCAAATGACCGAGATGCTCAAAGGCACATTGGAGGGAATCGTCCTGGCCCTCCTGACCGGAAAGGCAGCCTACGGATACGAAATCACCACGCTCCTCCGAGAGCAGGGATTCACGGAGATCGCCGAAGGCACCGTGTACGCACTGCTGGTCAGGATCGAACAAAAGGGCCTGGTGGATGTGGAGAAGCGGCCGTCCGAAAAAGGGCCACCCCGCAAGGTGTACACGCTCAACACCCAAGGCGAAAAAGAACTCAACGAATTTTGGAACACCTGGAGCTTCTTGTCCGAACGGCTCGAACAGCTCCGCAAGGAAGGAAAATAACATGGCAGCAAAATGGATCGAACTGGTCACCGGATCACTCGAGCAGAAGAAGCAGTTCAAGCAGGCAAGGGCCCGGCTGGAGGCCCTGCCGGAGCCGTACCTCACCGCAGCGACGGCTTTCAACCGGTACCTCATGTACTACGGCGGCGTCACCGAAGGCGACACCATGGTGCAGATGTTCACCGACCTCGCAGACCTCTGGGAGCGCGCCGCGATCGACAGCACGCCCGTGAGCGAAATCGTGGGCGAGGACCCCATCGAATTCGCCGAAGCGTTCGCACAGGCCTACGGCGGAAAGCGCTGGATCGACAAGGAACGCGATCGCCTCATCAAGGCCATCGATAAAGCAAAGGAAGCGGAATCATGACGACCATCAGCGTCCAAGGTATCGAGAAATCCTACAAAGATCTCCACGTGCTCCGCGGGGTGGACTTCGAGGTAGCGTCAGGCAGCATCTTCGCCCTTCTCGGCTCCAATGGCGCGGGCAAGACCACCATGGTGAAGATCCTGTCCACGCTGCTCACAGCGGATGGCGGAACGGCCGCCGTCGAAGGTTTTGACGTCGCGGCAGAGCCGCAGCGGGTGCGGGAGTCCATCAGCCTCACCGGACAGTTCGCCGCGGTGGACGGGATCCTCACGGGCAAGGAGAACCTGGTCCTGGTGGCGAAGCTCCGCCACCTGAAGAACCCGGGCCGGATCGCGGACGGGTTGCTGGCCCAGTTCAACCTCAGCGACGCCGGAAACCGGAAAGTGGCGGCCTACTCCGGCGGCATGCGCCGCCGGCTGGACATCGCCATGAGCTTGATCGGCGACCCCAAAGTGATCTTCCTCGACGAGCCAACCACGGGCCTCGATCCCGAAGCCCGGCTAGAGGTCTGGCATATCGTCAAGAAGCTCGCCAACCAAGGAACCACCGTCCTGCTCACCACGCAGTACCTCGACGAGGCCGAACAACTCGCAGACCGCATTGCCATTCTTCATGAGGGCCGCATCATTGCGAACGGAACGCTCGCCGAACTCAAGCAGCTCCTTCCACCGGCCAAGATCGAATACGTCGAGAAGCAGCCCAGCCTGGAGGACATCTTCCTGGCTCTCGTGGGCACAGGCAGCAACGATTCAGTAAAGGACAGGTCATGAACACCCACTTCTTCGCAGACACCTCTGTCCTGCTGGGGCGGTCCATGCGGCACATTTTCCGCAGCGTGGACACCATCATCACCACCGCGATCACACCCGTCGCCCTGATGCTGCTGTTCGTCTACGTCTTCGGCGGCGCCATCAGGACCGATACGGGGAACTACGTCAACTACCTGCTCCCCGGAATCATGCTCATCGCCATCGCTTCAGGCATCGCCTACACCGCGGTGCGCTTGTTCACCGACATGCAGAGCGGAATCTTCGAGCGATTCCAGTCCATGCCGATCGCACGCTCGTCGGTGTTGTGGGCGCACGTCCTGACCTCGCTCGTTGCCAACGGACTCTCGCTGGTGATCATCGTGCTGGTGGCGCTCCTCATGGGGTTCCGCACCTCAGCCAGCGTGCTGGAGTGGCTCGCCGTGACAGGAATCCTGGCATTGTTCACCCTGGCGCTCACCTGGATCGCCATCATCGCAGGCCTGTCTGCCAAGTCGGTGGATGGCGCCGGCGGCTTCTCCTACCCGCTGATCTTCCTGCCCTTCATCAGCTCGGCCTTCGTCCCCACGGAGACCATGCCGGGACCGGTTCGCTGGTTCGCGGAGAACCAACCGGTCACCTCGATTGTGAACACCATCCAGGATCTGTTCGCGCAGCGCCCGGTAGGCAGCGACATCTGGGTCGCCTTGGCCTGGTGCTTGGGAATCCTGGTCCTCGCCTACGTATTTGCCACCGCAGCCTACAAGCGCCAAATCGCCTGACCCGACCAACCAAAACAACGGCCTAAGCTCCCTGTCTCACCAGGGGAGCTTTCGCCATGCAGACCGATTCGCAATTGGTCAGACATTAGCTATAACTTTATCGAACACATTTGTAACGGCCGTCACTATTATGGCGGGTCCTTCGAAGGGTTCTTGAACTAATGTCCGACCAGACAACACAGGGGCGACTCCGCTCCTCAAGCAGGGACAGCGAGCCCCACCTGTCACGCTCGCTCAGCAACCGCCACATCCAGCTCCTGGCTATCGGCGGCGCCATCGGTACGGGCCTCTTCATGGGCTCCGGCAAGACCATCTCGGTTGCCGGCCCCTCCGTGATCTTCGTATACATGATCATCGGCTTCATGCTCTTCTTCGTGATGCGGGCCATGGGCCAGCTCCTGCTGTCGAACCTGAACTACAAGTCCTTCAGCGACTTCGCGGGCGATCTCCTGGGCCCGTGGGCCGGTTTCTTCACCGGCTGGACCTACTGGTTCTGCTGGGTAGTCACCGGCGTTGCGGACGTCATCGCGATCGCAGGCTACGCCAACGAGCTGTGGCCGGGAATCCAGCTCTGGATCCCGGGCCTGGCCACCATCATCATCCTTCTGCTCCTGAACCTGCCCACCGTCAAAGCCTTCGGCGAAACCGAATTCTGGTTCGCGCTCATCAAGATCGTGGCCATCGTTGCGCTGATCGTGGTGGGCCTGGTCATGATCTTCACCGGCTTCCAGTCCAACGCGGGAACAGCCAGCTTCACCAACCTCTGGAGCCACGGCGGGTTCTTCCCCAAGGAATTCATGGGCTTCGTGGCTGGCTTCCAGATCGCCGTCTTCGCGTTCGTGGGCATCGAACTGGTGGGCACAGCCGCCGCCGAAACCAAGAACCCGGAGCACAACCTCCCCCGCGCCATCAACGCCATCCCCCTGCGCGTCATGCTCTTCTACGTAGGCGCCCTCATCATCCTGATGTCGGTCACCCCATGGACCGAGTTCAAGGCAGGCCAAAGCCCGTTCATCGCCATGTTCTCCCTTGCCGGGCTCGGCATGGCCGCCACATTGGTCAACCTCGTGGTCCTTACCTCTGCCATGTCCTCGGCCAACTCCGGCATCTACTCGACGTCGCGCATGGTCTACGGCTTGGCCAACGACGGCGACGCACCCAAGCTCTTCGGCCGGCTCTCCAGCCGCAAAGTACCCCAGAACGCACTGTTCCTCTCGTGCGTCCTGCTGCTGGCCGGCGTCGCGCTTCTCTACGCGGGCAAGGACGTTGGCGTGGCGTTCGACATGGTCACCACCGTGTCCGCCGTCTGCTTCATGTTCGTTTGGTCCATCATCCTGGCCAGCTACCTGGTGTACCGCAATCGCCGCCCCGAGCAGCACGGCGCTTCACCGTTCAAGATGCCCGGCGGCATCCCCATGGTTTGGGTGGTCTTTGCTTTCTTCGCGTTCCTCGTCTGGGCCCTGACCACGCAGCCGGACACACTCACCGCCCTGCTGGTGACGCCCATCTGGTTCGCAATCCTGGGTGTCGCTTACGCGGTGGTCCGGAAATCGCCCCTGCATCAGGCCCGCGTGGCCGAATGGAAGGCGATGTCCGAAGCGGAAACCGCGGCAGCGCGCTAAACCCGCACACCGAAAAGCACGACGGCGGCCACCCGGTTGGGTGCCCGTCGTCGTGCTTTTCTGTTTCCAACCCTCACTCACATCCCTACCGCTTCCCACCAACCCTCACTCACATCCCAACCGCTTCCCACCAACCCGCACTCACCGGCGCGGAAAGGCCCGGCGTCGGACACTCAGGTGAGTGCTCGACGCCGGGCCTTTAGGTGGAACATGAGAGAGCATCACGCCCAACCGGGCGGAACATGAGAGAGCATCACGCCCAACACGGCGGAACATGAGAGAGCGTCACGCCCAACCGGGCGGAATGTGAGAGAGCGTCACGCCCAACCGGGCGGAACGTGAGAGAGCGTCACGCCCAACCGGGCGGAACATGAGAGAGCGTCAGAGCTCCGCTTGGCGGTCCTCCACGAGTTTCTGGAGCGCGGGGAACAGGGGGTGCGCAGGCGTGAGTTCCGTGATCCGTTCGACGGCGGCGGCCGCCTCCAGCTCGGACAGCAGCTTTCCGAGCTCCACGGCTTCGACATCCGAAGCATCGTCGAACCGAAGGGCTGCTGACATGGCCTCGAGCAACGCCACGGGGGTGACGCCGCGCTCGGCCAGCTCAGCCGCCGGACCAACGAACCGCTCGTGCCGGCTGAGTTTCCGCAGGGGCGCGCGGCCCACGCGGTTCACGGTGTCGGGAAGGTGCGGGTTGGTGAAGCGTTGCAGGATCTTCTGCACGTACGCCTCCTGCGCAGCCTCATCGAAACCGTGCTTGGCCACCAGGAGTTCCTTGGTCTCCTCCAGCACAGCCCGGACTTTGGCGGCCACCGAAGGATCAGCCATGGCGTCCGAAATCTTCTCGATGCCGGCCGCGTAGCCAAAGTAGGCCGCGGAAGCGTGGCCCGTGTTCACCGTGAAGAGCTTGCGCTCGATGTACGGTCCCAACTCGTCCACGAACGTGGCGCCCGGGATCACCGGCGCGTTGCCCTTGAAAGGCGTCCGGTCGATGACCCATTCGTAGAACGTCTCCACCGTGACATCCAGGCCTTGGCCCGGTGCCTGGTTGGGGACAATACGGTCCACCGCCGTGTTCGCAAAAACAGCGACGGCGTCCAGGTCCCCGGCGGAGTCATCCCAAGCGGCTTGGATCTCGGAGTGCAGCACATCAGTGGCATTGATGGCGTTTTCGCATGCCATCACCTGCAGCGGCGGCAGGTCCACGGGGCGGGCGGCCAACCCGCGGGCGATCACCGGAGCGACGAACTTCAGGATGTGGGGCCCCACCGCGGTGGTGACCACATCCGCCGTCGAGATTTCCTCCACAACGGTGGCTTCCTGCGTCGCTGAGTTCAAAGCCCGGAAGCCTTCCACGGTCTTCACCGCAGGGTTGTCGCCAACCTCGTGGACGTCATAGCTGGTGGCCTCCGCAAGCTGGCTGATCAGGGCGTCCGCGACGTCGGCGAACACCACCTCATAGCCCGCTTCGTGGAGCAGCAACCCCACGAAGCCGCGCCCGATGTTACCTGCCCCGAAATGGACTGCCTTCACTATGCGTTGACCTTTCCGAACAGTTCCAGGACTTCCTCAACCGTGGTGGCTTCCTCCAACTGGGCAACCTGTGCCTTGTTGGTGAAGATTTTCGCGATGGAGGACAGGATGTGGAGGTGTTCATTGTTGATGCCGGCCACGCCGACCACGAACTTCACCTGCTTGCCGCCCCAATCGATGCCCTCGGGGTAGCGGATGATGGACACTGCCGAGTGCATGATGTGCTCTTTGGCGTCGTTGGTGCCGTGCGGAATGGCCAGGAAGCTGCCCATGTAGGTGGACACCGATTCTTCGCGCTCGTGCATGGCGTGGACGTAGCTCATGTCCACTGCGCCACGGTCCAGCAGGAGCTGCCCGGCTTCGTCGATCGCCGAGTCGCGGTCTCCAGCCTTGCCGTTGAGGATCACGCTTTCGCGCAGCAGTACTGATTTACCTTCGACGTCGGCGGCAGGCTCGGCAGCGTGCGCACCATGGGCGCCGGCTGCTGTTGCTTCGGCAGTTCCGTCAGCGTCCGCGACGGCGGGGCCTGAACCGGCGGCAGGGCCTTCGGCGTTGCTGGTCTTCACGAGTTCGACGATGTCGTCATACTTGGGGCTGTTCATGAAGTTGTCCACCGAGTAGTGCACTGCACTGGAGGTCTTCGGCTGGGCGCGTTCGGTCAGGTCCTGGTGGGTAACGACGACGTCGTAAGTGTCACTCAGGTTGGCGATGGCCGAGTTGGTGACCTTCACGTCCGGGAAGCCGGCCGCCTTGATCTTGTTGCGCAGGACCGAAGCCCCCATGGCGCTGGAGCCCATGCCGGCGTCACAGGCGAACACAATGTTCCGTACGGGACGGGTCAGTACAGCCACATCGCTGCGGCCGCCGGCGTCGCCCACCAGTGCCGAGGAGACCGAGCTCTTCTTTCCCTTCATGGCCTCCATGCGGGACGTGGCCGCGGAAAGATCGTCCTCGCCCTTGTTCTTGGAGGTACGCAGGATCAGCGAGGCAATGAGGAAGGACACCGTCGCTGCAAGGACAACTGCGAGGATGACGCCAATGTAGCTATCGCGTGAAGTCTGGGCAATGACAGCAATGATGGAACCCGGTGCTGCCGGAGCAACGAGGCCGGAGTTGGTGATGGCCAGGGTTGCGATGCCCGTCATGCCGCCACCGATGGCAGCGAGGATCAGGATCGGCTTCATCAGGACGTACGGGAAGTAGATCTCGTGGATGCCACCGAAGAACTGGATGATGGCAGCGCCAGGAGCAGATGCCCGTGCGGCGCCGCGGCCGAAGAACATGTACGCCAGCAGGATGCCCAGGCCCGGGCCGGGGTTGGCTTCGAGCAGGAACAGGATGGACTTGCCGTGTTCAAGCGACTGCTGGATACCCAAGGGGGTCAGCACACCGTGGTTGATGGCGTTGTTGAGGAAGAGTACCTTGGCGGGCTCGATGAAGATGCTGGTCAACGGCAGCAGGCCGTTGTTGACCAGGAATTCGACCACGCTGCCTGCACCTTCCGTGAAACGCTTGACGACCCAGGAGAGGCCGTAGAAGCCACCCAACGCCAAAGCTGCACCCCAGATGCCGGCGGAGAAGTTGTTCACCAGCATCTCGAAGCCCGGACGGATCTTGCCGTCCCACAGGCGGTCGATCTGCTTCATGGTCCAGCCACCCAGCGGGCCCATGATCATGGCACCGATGAACATGGGCGAGTCCGTACCGGCAATGACACCCATGGTGGCAATGGCGCCAACGACGCCACCACGGACGTCGTAGACCATCCGGCCGCCGGTGTAGGCGATCAGGAGCGGAAGGAGGTACGTGACCATGGGGCCAACGATGCCGACGTTGGGGGCACCCTTGTCATTGGTGCCGAAACCACCCAGTTCCGGGACCGGAATCCAGCCGACTTTGATGAACAAAGCCGTGATGAGGCCCCAGGCGATGAAAGCGCCAATGTTGGGCATGATCATGCCGGACAGGAATGTTCCGAACTTTTGGACACCAACGCGGGCGCTGGTGCGGGGCTTCGCAACTGTCTCTGTTGCCATGTGAATTCCTAACGTGTATCCCGCGGCGGCGCGGGTCAGTCGATACAGATCGAGCGAGAACAGCCTTAGGAGCTGCTGGAAATGCGGTGAAGCCACTCAAGGAAAAGCTTCAGTTCAGAGCTGGATAGTTGGTCCGAATGCGAGGCCTGCAGTGCCGCATTCAGGGCGATTGCCGCAACAACAACCGAGGACTTGCCGGAGTCGTCCGCTGCGGCGCCACGGGCGGTGTCCGTGGAGACGGCAAAAATCATGGAATCCCGGGTCATCGTTGAGAGCTCGAGGTTCCGTTCTTCCACCGGTTCTGCGATCAGCATGAGCGTGACGCCCACGTTGGCCGCAAGGATGCTTCGTGCCGCTTCGCGGGGCGGCACGTTGATCTGACCGGAGATAGCGGCCTTGTTCAGCATCTCTTCCAGAAGCGCTTCAGCATCGGCCACGATTGCTGGGCGGCTTTCCGGCCTGATGTTGCCGAACATCACCAGATACAGATGGGGTTGGGTCAGGCCGAACTGGACGTGGTTGTCCCACATCCGCCGGACATCTTCCAAGGGCTCCCCGGACGGCGCAAAATCCCGCTCCCCCGCCACGTACTCTTCGAAACCGGCGGAAACGACGGCGTCGAAAAGCCCTTCTTTGTCGCCAAAGTGGTGGTAGAGCGTGGGCGCCGTGACCCCGGCAAGCTTGGTGATCTGGCGCGTTGAGACCGCTGACCCTTCCGAATTCGCCAGCAATTCGGCAGCTGCGCGAAGCAACCGAATTTTGGGCGGAAGCTGGTCATCGAAACTCATAACCGCTACCCTAGCACCTATAGCGTTGCTATATGAAGTGGCTCACAAGAGTTATTTATGGGGCTCCCGGTGCCGTCGCCGGCGGGTCTGAACCAACAAGCAGGAACAGAGGATTCAGTGCAGAATTTCCAAGGCGTAGGGGTAAGCCCTGGCCGCATCATTGGTTCCGTCCGCCAGATGCCCAAGCCGGTGAGCGAACCGCCGTCGGGCGAAAGGTTGGCCGCGGGATTGAGTCCGGAAGACGCCGTCGCCGGCTTGAAGGCGGCAGCCCAATCCGTCCACGACGAGCTCAAGGGCCGCGCGGACACTGCCTCAGGCGATGGCAAAGCCGTCCTGGAGGCCACGGCCCTGATGGCCAAGGACACCATGCTCCTGAAATCGGCAGCCAAGCTGATCAACGCCGGTTCCTCCCCTGAACGCGCCATCTGGGAGGCCGGTGCATCCGTCTCCGAAATGCTGCACAACCTCGGGGGCTACATGGCCGAACGCGCCACGGACGTCCTGGACGTGCGGGCCCGCATTGTGGCCGAACTTCGTGGCGTGCCCGCTCCCGGCATCCCGTCCTCCGAAACCCCCTTCATCCTGGTGGCCGAGGACCTCGCCCCCGCCGACACCGCGACGCTGAATCCGGCCGTAGTGCTCGCCTTGGTAACGTCCGGAGGCGGACCACAGTCGCACACCGCCATCATCGCGCGCTCGCTCGGCCTGCCGGCAGTGGTTGCCGCCCACGGCGTCGACTCGATCGCCGACGGCTCCGAAGTGTACGTGGACGGCGCGGCCGGATCTGTCACCCTTGAACCGGGCGAGGAACAGCGCGCAGCTGCGACCGCCTGGGCGGAAACCTCCGCCACCCTCGCCGAATTCGACGGAAACGGTACGACGGCGGACGGCCACCCGGTACCGCTCCTCGCCAACGTCGGAGGTGCCAAGGACGCCGTGGCAGCCGCCGGCCTCGGAGCCCAGGGAGTCGGGCTTTTCCGCACCGAATTCTGCTTCCTGGAACGCGACACCGAACCCTCCGTGGACGAGCAAGCCGCGGCGTACAAGGCCGTGTTTGATGCATTCCCGGGCAAGAAGGTGGTCCTGCGGACCTTGGACGCCGGCGCCGACAAGCCCCTCCCGTTCCTCACGGACGCTACCGAACCCAACCCTGCACTCGGTGTGCGCGGGTACCGTACGGACTTCACCACGCCGGGTGTCCTTGAGCGCCAGCTCGAAGCCATCGCCCGGGCAGCTTCCGAATCCGAGGCCGACGTCTGGGTCATGGCTCCCATGATCTCCACGGCGGCCGAAGCCGGACGCTTCGCCTCGCTGTGTGCTGCGGCCGGGATCAAGACACCGGGCGTGATGGTGGAGGTTCCCTCAGCCGCCCTCACATCCGCCACCGTCCTTCGCGAAGTCGGATTTGCCTCCCTCGGCACCAACGACCTCACGCAGTACGCCATGGCCGCCGACCGCCAACTCGGGCCCCTCGCGGAACTGAACACCCCGTGGCAGCCCGCAGTGCTCCGCCTGGTGCAGCTCACGGTGGAAGGTTCAGCCCAGGAAGGCAACAACAAGCCGGTGGGTGTCTGCGGTGAGGCCGCCGCGGACCCGGCCCTCGCCGTCGTACTGACCGGGCTGGGAGTCAACACACTGTCCATGACCGCGCGCTCCCTGGCTGCAGTCGGCACCGTGTTGAAGACCGTCACGCTGGAACAAGCACAGGAGCTGGCCCGCCTTGCCCTGTCAGCTCCCAGCGCCACCGAAGCGCGCGACTGGGTCCGCGCCAAGCTTCCCGTGCTTGAAGAGCTCGGGCTTTAGCCCCTATCCGTCCGGAATACCAGGAGAAAACCATGCCTGAACGCACAGCCACCATCGCCAGCCGCTCCGGCCTGCACGCCCGCCCGGCCGCACTCTTCGCAGAGGCAGCCGGCGAACAGCCCGTGGAGGTCACCATTGCCATGCAGGGTGCCCCTGCCGATGACGCGCTCGACGCCGCCAGCATCCTTTCGCTCATGACGCTCGGCGCAGCGAAGGGGGACGTTGTGGTGCTGCGGGCCGAGGGCGATGGCGCCGATGCCGCGCTGGACGCACTGGTAAAGCTGCTGGAGACGGACCTGGACGCGGAATAGGTCCTTCCGGGCTAGGCTTCTGGCATGGCACTGATAGCTCCCCGCGTCACGGCCGGCCTCCCCGCCGACGACGCCCGGAATCTCGCGCGTTCCCTCCAGGACAGCAACGACATCACTGTGTTCGTGGACGGCACAGTCCACCGCCTGCCCGATCAGGCGAGGGACGCCGTCGTCGACCTCCTTGCCCGGCTGGGCCGGGGCGATACGGTGACGGTCAGCAGCGTGGAGGAAATGCTCACCACATCCCAGGCAGCGGAGCTCGCGGGCATCTCGCACACGTACCTGCGCAACATGACCGATCGTGGCGAGATTCCCGTGGAGTACCGGGGCACGCATCGTCGGATCCGGCAGGCAGCAATTATGGAGTGGCTGGAAACGCAGAGAAAGAATCAGTCCGGGGATGGCGATGACCACATCAGCGAGTAGGCAGCGGCCCACGTTTGAGGCGGCGGACGTCGAGGTTTCGGGCCTGACCGGCCGGATCCACTGGACCGCTGGGACACCCGCGACTGGCTCCGGGGACGAACCGGCGTACGTCCTGATCCATGGCGTCGGGGTGTCGCACCGGTATTTGTCGCGGCTCCACGCCGTTCTCGCCGCCCACGCACCAACCTACTCTTTCGACCTGCCCGGTTTCGCGGGGACCGCCAAGCCGGACAGGCAGCTCCAGGTGGAGGATTATGGCGCCTTCATCGCGGAAGCCTTGGCGTCCCGGGGCATCGATCGGTACGTCCTGGTGGGTCATTCCATGGGTGTGCAGTTTGCCATCGAAGCGGCATTGCATGCGCCCGAGCGGGTCCAGCGCCTGGTGTTGATGGGGCCGGTGGTGGATTCGAGGCACAAGAGTATCCTCCGGCAATCGCTGGCGCTTACCTTGGACGGCGTCCTGCGAGAGAGTCCCTCGTCCAATTGGATCGTCATCTCCGACTACTTCCGCTGCGGGCTCCGCTGGTACCTCACCGAACTCCCGGTGATGATGGGCTATCCCACCGAAAAGCGGCTGGCCGGCATCAAGGTGCCTGTGCTGGTCCTGCGCGGAAGCCGGGACCAGGTGGCAGGCCCCGACTGGTCGCTCCGGCTCTCCCGAACCGTGGACCAAGGGCGCTTGGTGGAGATTCCCGGAGTGGGGCACGTAGCGCAGCATATGCGGCCGCAAGCGGTGGGGGACGCCATCCGCAGCTTCGTCGCCGCGACCACACAGCACAGTTAGGCCACCCAGCACAGCTAGGCGCTGGGGCACGACGCCGGAGCCTGGGTTGGGTGCCCCTTGTTGGCTCCGGCGGGATCACGCTAGGCTGGCCAGGCAAGCGAATAGTAAGTCTGCTTACGAAAGGGTTTGACCATGACCAGCTATGACCCGGAAGACGATCCCCAAACCTTCGGCGTGAGCGGCGCGACCGGACCCTTCGACACCACCGCCGATGCGGACAGCATCCACGAAGATCCGGACATGCGCCAGGACGAGGACGACGATCCCGCGGCCTCTGCCAACCCTGATCCCCTGGACGGCAACGTCACGGGATTGGAGCCAGGCGGAGGGGTACCCCCGGGCGAAACGCCGCCGGCCGAAGGCAGCATGAGCAGCGACCAGGGACACGAAGAGTAATTTCGTCGCTACCCCGCTGTTACGTTGCGGGCCGACAACGTAACAGCGGGCTGGCAACGTTCTACGGCAGGCTCAGGATCTCCCCGAGATCGTAATCGGCAGGCTCCTCCAGTTGCGCGTACGTGCAGCTCTCCGGAGTCCGGTCCGGCCTCCAGCGGCGGAACTGCGTGGTGTGGCGGAACCTGTCGCCCTCCATGTAGTCGTACGCCACTTCGATCACAAGCTCGGGGCGCAGTGGTACAAACGAAAAGTCCTTGCCCCCGCTCCACCTGCTTTGCGCACCAGGCATCCGAGAACCACCGGCAGCCTCGTCCTGCTTGGCCCACTCGCCCCACGGGTGATCAGCGAGATCCACCTGGTAGGGCTCAAGCTCGGCAACCAGTGCTTCCCGCTTGGCCATGGGGAACGATGCCACCACCCCCACGTGGCGCAGCCGACCGGCGTCGTCGTAGAGCCCCAACAACATGGAACCCACCACCTTCGCAGTTTTGTGCCAGCGGAACCCGGCCACCACACAGTCCGCGGTCCGAACATGCTTGGTCTTGAACATCACGCGCTTATTGGGTTGGTAGGTTCCATCCAGCGGCTTGGAGAGAACCCCGTCCAGGCCCGCGCCCTCCAACTGCACGAACCATTCCTTGGCCCGCTCGAGATCCGTTACTGCTGGAGTGACGTAGACAGGCGGTTCGGCCTTGGCAAGAGCGGATTCCAGGATGGCCCGGCGCTCTGAGAACGGCTTGCCCATCAGGTCTTCCTCGCCCAAGGCCAGGATGTCGAACGCGATCATGGAAGCCGGCGTTTTCTCGGCGAGCATCCTGACCCGGCTGTCCGCGGGGTGGATCCGTTGCTGGAGGACCTCGAATTCCAACCTGTTGCCCTCGATCAGGACGATCTCACCGTCGATCACACACTTCTCCGGGAGGTTCTTCCTCAGCGCCTCAACCAGCTCGGGAAAGTAGCGCGTCATGGGCTTCTCGTTGCGGCTGCCCAGGATGACCTCGTCCCCATCCTTGAAAACGATGGTCCGGAAGCCATCCCACTTCGGCTCGTAGTGACCCACATCGGGGATGTCCGGAACTGATTTGGCAAGCATGGGCGAGACGGGCGGCATCACTGGCAGGTCCATAGGAAATGTCTACCCTGCCGTCGGACGCCGAAGCTAGTCTTAGGCGGTGGATATCTTGGCCGTGTTGGGGGCAGTACTCGGAGATCCAGCACCAGCTGCCGGCTCCCGCACCGGCCCCGAAGCGTAGGCGCCCGGAGCCTCCGGTTTAGCCCGACCTACCGTCCGTTACATTAATGTGACTTTACTTTCCGGCTCATGTACCGTCGTAGGGCGACCCGTATCTCCGCTGGGCCGCTTCCGGATTGACGCCGAGCTCTGCCGCAATCCGGGATCCGCCAGACCCGCGGCAGAGGCGGGGGACCCACAGTTCCCGGGCTTGTTTCCAAGCCCTCGGGGTGAAGCCGCTGAGGCGGCCGGACGGCCTCGTCCGAACCCGACAGCTAACCTCGAAGGCGTTGAGAGGCAACCACCATGTCCCCAACCATGGATCAGCCGCGCCGCGCCCTCATCGAACGCGAGCGCACCAAGCCAACCGGACGCCGTCGGGCCGAAGCCAGCGGATCCGCCACAGAACCAGCAACGGCGCCTGAGGCACCAAGCACGACGCCGGAACCCACCGCTGCTGCCAGGCCCACCACGCGCGCGGCCGCCCGTGCAGCGGAGCGGGAAAGGGCAGCCCGGGCTGAAGCCGAACCCGCAGAACCGGCCACCGCCGCGATCCCGGCAGTACGGGCAGCCCAAGCCGCGGCACCGCGGTCGACCACACCGGGCCCTCCCACTGCAGCCATCCCCATCGTCGACGTTGCCAAGCCGGCACCCAAGCCGGACACGCAGCAGTCCACACCATCGGAGCCCGCCACGGCAGCCATCCCCATCGTCGACGTTGCCGGGCCGGCACCTACTCCCGTCCCCGCCAGGACCGGCTTTGGCTCGTCGTCGTCGTTCAACCGCGAACCCCAAGCCGTGCTTCGAAAGGCCGCATCGGTCAAGCAGATGAGCCAGCGTATGGCCGTTGTTGCCGGCGCTGTAGGACTGGTGCTCACGGCGGGAGGCCTCGGCCAGGCCCTTGAGCTGCCGTTCTTCGGCCATGAAACCCCCGCCCAGGATGCGAGCGCCCATGGGGACAGGGAGTCGGGCTCGACTGCGCCCGGGCCTCGGGCTTCCTATTCCACCGCGTCCTCACCATCGGCCTCGTCGGCAGCGCCAACAGCGTCATCCTCATCGGCAGCCGGTCAGCCGGCGACCGTCCCCGAGGCACCTTCTGAAGTGTCGCCGTCGTCGGTTCCGGCCCCGCACGTCTCGCTTGCGGCCCCGGTTTGGGTTCCTTCGGCGGCGCCGTCGGCGGCTAACCCAGCGCCGGGTGCCTCCGCGGCAGTCCCGACGCAGCCTGCCCCGGCCCCCACCGATGTGCCCGCCGATACAGTCACCACGGCACCGTCTCCGGCCCCGACAACCACGCCGACGCCGACCACCACCCCGACGCCCGCGCCGACACCCACGCCGACGTCGCCCGCCACTCCCAAGCCGCGCCCCACCGGGAACCCCACCGCCGGAACGAACCCGCAATCCACTGGGACCGCCCTCGACGCGATCCTGGACGCCGCCAAGAAGGCCGTGAAGTGAGCACCCGGCTACCCCGTACGGCAACGCCGATCGGATGGCATGGCCGGTACTGCACCAGCAGCCGGACCGCCACCTTCAGGCGAAGGATGGGCCGCTGGAGCTGCCAGCGGTTGAGGCGTTCCTAGTCCTCGGATCCCCGAAACAGGGAGCACAGGGCGCCTAGATCCTGGGTCGCCGTGCCCAGCGGTGTGCTTTCAGGGCCGCATGCAGTTCAAGCCGGATCGCGCCGCTCAACGGGTCAGCCCCGATGAGCTGGCGGATCCGGCCCAGCCGGTTGTAGATGCTGCTCCTGTGGAGATGGAGCTTCGCTGCGACGTCCTGGACGGAACCGTCATTGTCGTAGAGCAACTCCAGGACCGGGAGGAGCTCGCCGTTCCTGTCCTGATCCTCCAGCGTCCGGTAGTGGACCGATCCGGTGTCATCCCAGCCACCGGGCGCCAAAAGGCGATCAAAGAGCTGGTAAACCCCTACCGCCCGGCTTTCCACGAGCTCGCCGAGCGGCAGGTCAACCGCGGCAGCCTGGGCCGCTACTTTGGACTGGCGGTAGGCGCTGGAGATCTGCCGGATCACCTGGAATGGTTCACTGATGCCAAGGATGACGCGGTCCACCGTCCTTCCGGCGCGCTTGGCGAGTTCCAGTTGGTAGTGCACCAGCACCTGTGCGTGGTCTGCCCTCCCGCCTGATTCCCGGAACAGGACCACCGAATGCGTCTCGGTTCCGGCACTGAACAAGGCGGCGTTGACACCGATCGTGGACTGCAGCGCCGCCGAGCGGTGGGTGAGGGTTGCTGCGATGGGGTCGACGGCGGACCCGGCACCGTCCGGGTCGAGGATGGTCACCAGCTGCCATGGACCCCGCCCCTGGATTTCCTTCCACCCGGCTACGGCAGCCACCGCGTTGGACTCGCCGTTGCAGGCCGAAAGGAACTCCTGCTCGCGGCGGCGCCGAAACTCTGATTCGGCCGTGTTCGAGTCGAGGAGCAGTCCCGCCAACAGGTCCAGTTCGTCCCGTACGCCGGGCAGTTCGGCGAGTATCGCCGTCGCGCTTTGCTCTTCAACGTCCAACTGCACCCACAGGTAGCCGACCCGGAATCCGCGGACCAGGAGCGGGACGCAGACCCGGCCCAACATCCCGAGTTGGTCGTTGGCGGGAACCACCACCGGGCGTACTGCCGTGGAGATGCCGTGGGACAGCTGCCAGGCGCTGACGTCGGTGGGGACGCGCTTGCTGAGCAGGAAGTTCACGCGGACGCGGTCGGCGTGCGACTGGTTGGAGCTGTAGGCGAGGAGGACGCCGTCGAGGTCTTCCAGTGACAAGCCGCGGCCGAGCTTCAACGCGACGCGTTCTACGATCTGTTCCACGTCCTGCTGCATCTGGAAAGCGTACCAACAGGAGGCGACACCTGACGCTTGAGTGCTCGACAAATGTCGAGTCCATATGAAGAAGATCGTTGAATTTCCGGCCTTTTGCTGACTGGTAGCCCTGGGCTTCCATGTCGCCTGCCTCACAGCCGGATTTATTCTGGAACCACAGCCCGCAACACATTTTCGGCCGAAGAGGCCGCTAACGATGGAGCCCACAAATGATCATCGGCGTCCCCAAAGAAATCAAGAACAACGAATTCCGCGTAGCCATCACGGCCGCAGGTGTCCACGAATTCCGCACGCATGGACACACCGTTCTGGTTGAGCGCGGCGCAGGCCTCGGCTCGGGCATCACCGACGAGGAATACTCGATCGCCGGCGCCGAAATCGTCAACGAAGCCGATGACGTCTGGGGCCGTGCGGACATGGTCATGAAGGTCAAGGAACCCATCGCGGCCGAGTACCACCGCTTCCGCAAGGGCCTGATCCTCTTCACCTACCTGCACCTTGCCGCAGAGCCCGAGCTCACTGCCGAGCTCATCAACTCCGGCGTCACGGCCATCGCCTACGAAACCGTGCAGGAAGGCCGCGCCCTTCCGCTGCTGGCACCGATGTCCGAGGTCGCAGGCCGCCTCTCCGTCGTGGTCGGCGCTTCCTCGCTGATGGCTCCGGCCGGCGGCAAGGGCGTGCTGCTGGGCGGCGTTCCGGGCGTCCGTCCGGCCAAGGTTGTTGTCCTGGGTGCCGGCGTTGCTGGAACCAACGCCGCTGCCATGGCGCTGGGCCTCGGTGCTGATGTCACCATCATGGACATCAACATCAACCGGCTGCGCGAACTCGATGCCCTCTACCAGGGCCGCCTGAAGACCGTTGCCTCCAACGCCTACGAGATCGAGAAGTCAGTTATCGACGCAGATCTCGTGATCGGCTCCGTCCTTATCCCGGGCGCCAAGGCTCCCAAGCTGGTGACCAACGAGCTCGTTGCCCGCATGAAGCCGGGCTCGGTCCTGGTGGACATCGCCGTGGACCAGGGCGGCTGCTTCGAGGACACGCACCCCACCACCCACCAGGAACCGACGTACAAGGTCCACAACTCGATCTTCTACTGCGTTGCCAACATGCCTGGCGCCGTTCCGAACACCTCCACGTACGCACTGACCAACGTCACCCTGCGCTACGCCGTGGCACTGGCCAACCTGGGCGTCAAGGCCGCCTTCGACCGCGACCCCGCCCTGGCTGCCGGCCTCAACATCGCCGCCGGCCACGTGGCACACCACTCCGTTTCCGAGGCGCACAACCTGCCCCTCGTCAACGACTGGCACAGCCTGGTTTCCGCCTAACGGGCAAAACCACAACCGCCCGACGGCGGGGTGCGGCTTCCACACGAAGCCGCACCCCGCCGTCGTGGTTTAAGCCGCGCCGACATGGCAGAAAATGCCAATGTTCCTGACGAACATTGGCATTTTCTGTCACTTCGAGGGGATGGCGGGCGGTGAGGGTTCCAGGCGGATGGGAACGGGTACCGGGAGGTCCGATGGACGAAGCTTTCCCGGGTCGATGGTGGGAGGAACCACGGCCGGAGGCGTCACGGGTACTGCCGGGGGTGTGGGAATGACTCCGTTGCCGGGCTCGCCCCGCGAGGGAACCTTGGGTGCTTTTGTTGCTGCGCTCCCGCCGGGTTGCGCCTGGGAACCGCGTTCATGGGCGCTTGGCTCCGGCAAAACGGGCGCCTGGCCGGGTTGGCTCTGCACAGGAGTGGGCCTGACGTCCCCGGAAGGCGACTCAGTGGTCGAACCCGCCGGGCCACCCTGTTTCGGAGCGGATCCCGCGCCGGGCGCCAGCTGTGAAACCACCGAACCGATGGCTGCCCCAAGATGCTGGAAGGCGCCCGGGATGCCACCCTCGGACGCGGCCGCAGCCGTAGCACCGCCAGCCAGGGAGACAACAACGGCCAGGCCGGCAATGGCAGCGCGGCGCTTCTTCCGTCTCCGCGCGGCAAGTTCGTCGTGTGCGGCAAGTTCGTCGTGTGCGGCAGGTTCGTCGTGTGCGGCAGGTTGGTCGCGCACCGCGGGGGCCGGGACCATCAGCGCCCGGACGGCTTCAGACGGCAGAGGCGCCGTGGCCGCCAGTGAGCGGAGTTCGAGCAGTTCGGCGCGGACCCCGGCATCGCCCTCCAACCCGGAACCGGCCAACAGGTGGTCGATCGCTTCCGCGTCGTGCCGCCCGCGGGGCGGAAAATGTTCGCTCATGATGTGCCGTTCGTTTGTTGTGCCCGTTTCTTCAGTGCGCCCAATGCCCTGCGCTGCAACTGCTTCACCGCTCCTTGCGACTTGCCCATGATGGCCGCTGTCTCCTCAACGGAAAGATCGGCAACGACCCTCAGCGCCAGCACTTCCCGGTAGTCGTCCGCGAGGCCCTCCAGGAGGTCCGAGACCCCCAGGCCAGCGTCCCGCCCAAACGCCTGGTCCTCAGCCGAGGGGGCGCGCCGGCCATCCAGGTCCTGTTCGTAGGGCGTGGAAGCGGGTGTTCGTGCACGTTTGCGGTAGAAGTCCACCATGCGGGCGTGGGCAATGGAGAACAGCAGGGATTTTGCCCCTTGCAGCCCGCCTTGCAGTGTTTCGAGTTGCGGATGGAGGGCCAGGAAGACGTCCTGCGTGACGGCTTCGGGGTCGTCCACGCCCCGGGCACGGAGGTAGCCGAAGACCGGCCCCGCGTAGCTGTTGTAGGCAGCCGTGAAGAGCAGCGCGGGGTCGTCCTGATCCGCCTGCACATATTCATCAGCCAAAGGGTCAAGCACCCGTGGACGCCTCCATCCCACGTTACGTAGCGGGGCTCCTTGTCCTAAGCCAAGGAGCCCCGCCTTTAAACCGTAGCCCCTGCCCGCTTAGCGGACAGAATCGAGGGAAGCTCCTGGAACGGCCGGAACGTGGCTGGGAACCTGCACCGGGACTGCGGGAGCAGCCGGGGTGGCGGGGACCGCGGGGACACCAGGAACAGCCGGAACCGCGGGGACGGCAGGGACCGCGGGCGTTGCCGGCAGTCCGGACGTGGCGGCAGCATCGACGTCGGCGTTTGCCTTCGCGGAGCCGTCCACCTTCAGACCGGCAGCCTTACCGGCGTCGACGACGGCATGGCAGTGCGCCTCAACCTTTGCCTCGCCGCCGGCGGCAATCGCCAGGGACTTGAAGCCCAGGACCGTGGCGTCGGACTTCAGTCCGCCATTGAGGAATGACGTGCAGAGGCCGAAGGCCTCCGGTGAGGTGGCGAGGGCGCGCTGGGCTGTGGCCTTCGCGTCGGATACAGCGTCGGCGGCCTTTGCCTGACCCGCGTCAGCAGCGTCAGCGGCCTTGGACTGCGCGGTCCCGACGGCGTCAGTCACCTTGGACTTGGCCGTTTCGGTCGCGGCGGCTGCTTCGGACGTGACTGCTTTGGCGGTGTTCCCGTCGACCGGGGCCGGAGCGCCAACAAAATCATGCGCCGTCTGCTGGAAACCGTGGGGAAGCGCGCCGTTGAAGGCAGCTACGCCTGTTCCGCCGGCGGCCACGGCTCCGGCGGCCAGGACGCCCGCGGCGACTTTGCTGGTTGCAAGGACAGTGAACAAGGACATAAGACCCTCCGAAAAACTTGGGATTGCCCCGGCAGCTGTTGGGTCGCTGCCGGATGATCAATGCACGGGCATGACCCGTACACCCCCTACATCGCTGGGGACTGCGACGAGGTTACGCACCTGCTGAAAGTTTTTTGGCGGGCTTTGTTCACACCGGCAGTTCTCCCCATGGCAGCCCTGCCTGGCACTGGTTATGCTCGGGAGACGCCTGGCGCCAAACTGGCCTGCAGGTTTTCAAATGTCGCTACGTTCAGGGGATACGTGATGGGACTGGTTTGGTAATGGCACAGGGATTGGTGGGCGCCGACGTCGGAGATCTCCGGCGGCTTTCGGCAGTAATGGACTCTGAGGCCCAAAAGATCAGTGACCTGCGGCAGCAGCTCAACGCATTGATCCAGCAAGGCAACTACTGGCGGGGCAACGACGCCGACCGCTTCCGCAGTGCCTGGCACAGTGATCTCCAGGGCCGGCTGGGCGCCGCAGCAGCATGCCTCAAGGACAACGCCCGGACCTTGAAACTCAATGCCGAACAGCAGGAGCAAGCCTCCCTGGGCGGGCCGGGGCGTGGGCTGGGTGATGGAAAGGGCAGGAGCGGCTCAGGGACACTGGGTTTCACGTTTGATCCAACAACCTACGGCCCCGTCACAGTTGAAGGTGAGGGTTCTTTCGACAGCCAGGCAACGGGTGAAACGCATGGCTCCATGGGACCGGGCGGGATCGCAGTGGGCGGCTCCGGCGAAGCATCCACCGGCGGGCAGATGACGTGGACGGCCAATGGCGGATACGGGCCCATGGACACCACTGTCACCAACGAAACGTTCGTGGGAGCCCGCGCCAACGGCGAGTTTGAGGCCAGCGTGCCGTTCGGGCTCGGACTCCCCCACGCCAGCGCCAACGGTGAAGCGTTTGCGGGGGCCGAGAACACCACCACGGTTCGCTCCGAGTTCTTTGACGGCTGGATCACCAACACCTCCACAACCCGGGTCATGACCGGTGTAGAGGCCAGCGCCCATGCCAACGCAAGCAGCCCCTTCCTCTTCTCCGGCGGCGGTGAGGGGTTCGCCGGTCAAAAGATCACCACGGACAATGAGACCGAGTTTGCCGGGGGCCTGTTCAGTGTGGGCCAGGGCGGGGAGCTGCGGGCAGGCGCCTGGGCCAGCGCAGGTGAAGGAGAAGTCAGCGTCAAGAACAAGGACGTCACAGGCAGCGCGTTCAGCGCCGGAGCGGGTGCTGAGCTGACCGGCAGCCAATACGTGGAAGTGCTGGGGCAGAAAATAACGCTCAACGGCACAGTTGCTGCGGGCGCAGGTGAGAGTCACTACTACACCGTCTCCTTGGACGAGGACGGGCTCACGCTCGGCGCAGGTGCCAAGATCACCGCAGAGCTGGGCCTGGGCGCAGGCGGCCAGATCACGCTCAGCCCCAAAGGGTTCATGGACTCCGTCACCGGTTTCATCGACTTCGTCAACAACTAGCCTCCGAAAGGGCTCTCCGTGACATCGCAGCAGGTTTTCCCGTCCGAAGCATTCCCCGCGTACCCCACCATCAAACTCAACCCACCGGCCGGTTGGACCCAGCACGTTGTGCCCGAAGCGGTGGGAGCGTTGATGGCACCGGCCGTGGAAGGAAATTACACCGCGAACGTCGTCATCTCCGTCTCGCGTCGCCGCCCCGGGTACGGGCTGCAGGACATTGCCGCATCGGTAGACCAGTTCCTGGGTTCCTTGCCCGAAGCTGTCCTTCTGGGTACAGAACCGGTGACCATCAACGGCCGGGATTGGCACGTGCGGGAAGCCCGTTACACCCACCCCCAGGCTGGATCCCTGGCGCAGTTCACCGCGGTCACCGTGGTTGACCAAAACGCTGCCGCGGATGTCATCCAGTTGACGGGAAGCTGCCAGCCGCGCGAGGGCAATGCCGACCTGAAAGCGATCTACTCGGTGGTTGCGAGTGCCGACATCACACCAGCCCCCGGGCCTGCTCAATCAGCTTGAGCACGGCCACCGAATCAGCCGGATCAACAGGCAACGGGCGCGACGACGCCGTACCGCCGTCGTCGATCTTGTCCGCCAGCAACCGGTAGAACTCCGGATACGCTCCACGTTCGGTGGGGACCGTGGTGCGCTCGCCGTCTACCGCCAAGGTCCCATGGTTTTGCGCGGGCTCGACGCCGTACTCCGGGTCGGTGGGCAGCCCGCCTTCGGACAAGTAGGGTTCCTGCGGGTCCGCCCCGAACTTCACGAAACTGCCGAGGGTACCCAGAATCCGGAAGCGTGGACCGGGAAGCTGGCTGTTGAGGTTGAGGGTCACGTGGCTGACCACTCCCGATCTGTGGTCGAGGACCAGGAATACGTCGTCATCGGCGCTCTCCTGGGGGCGGCGGGCCCGGATCTCCGCGTGAGTCACTTCCGCCGGCCCGAAGAACCGTAAAGCCAGGTCCAGCACATGGGTGCCGAGGTCGAACAGCACCCCACCCCCGTCCTCCGCCGTGGCACTGGCTTTCCATTCCTTCGCGATCGCCGGCGCCCACCGCTCCATCCCCGCTTCGAAACGGGTCACCGTCCCCAGCGTGCCGGCGTCGAGCAGTTTCTGCACGGTAAGGGCGTCGGCGTCCCAGCGCCGGTTTTGGTAGACAGTGAGCACCCGACCCAGCTTCGCCGCGAGCCGGATCACTTCCTCGCCTTGGTTGCTGTGGACCACGAACGGTTTATCCACGACGACGTCCAGGCCGGCTTCCAGCGCCGCTTTCGCGAGCGGGTAGTGGGTTGCGGGAGGTGTGCCAATGACGAGGAGGTCCAGTTGGTCCGCGAGGGCCAGAATGTCATCGGGAGTGTCGACGATCTTTGCCTGCGGGTACCGGTCCTTCGCTTTGGCTTGGCGTGCCGCGTCCGATGTTGCAATGACGGTGAGCTCATACGCGGGGTTGGCGGCGATGAACGGAGCATGGAAAACACTGCCGGAGAGCCCGAAACCGGCAACGGCTGTGCGGATAGGCGTGGAAGTCATGCCCCTAGGCTACCGACCCTCGCTCACGTAACAGCCCCTTCCCGCGATCCCTCTCTCACCGGGTGAGAGAGGGATCGGCCCAAGGGGGAGGGATGTGAGAGAGGGATCGGCCCAAGGGGGAGGGAAGTGAGGGAGGGTTGGGGGTATGGCGAAGGCCGGGAACCAATCCCGAACCGATCGAACCGGATAAACCGATCAACAGATTGGGGGTGGTTCCCGGCCTTCAGGAAACTACAGCGGGGTGGCTACTTCTTCTTGCCCTTTTCCCAGCCGATGGTGGTCCAGTCCGGAACGTTGGAGAGGCTCTTGAACAGGGACGGGCCGTAGTTGGCCAGGCCCGTGTGAACGAACTGGATCTCCGGGCCGTTCAGCAGAGTACCCATGGAGAAGTACTTAGCCATGTGCTTCTTCTCTACCTCCATGGCGGCCTTGTTGCGCTCTTTATCATCGGCGATGGTTGCCAGGCGCTTGATTTCGGCGTCCAGCTCAGCATCGCCGAGCTGGTTTTCATTGGTGGTTGACTCGTAGAACTGCTTGACTCCGCTGGTAGCGTCGGCGCCAACCGTGTAGCCCGAAATCGTCAGGTCAAATTCCCGCGACCCCAGAACCTTTTGGAAGTCGGCGTCACCGCGCTGGTCGACGGCGACATCCATGCCCGCCGCCTGAAGCTGCTTCTGCAGGGTCTGTGTGACGGCCGCCCTTGTGGGATCTTCTCCAAAGTAGGTCACCTTGAAGGAAACCGGGACGCCGTCTTTAGCCATGATGCCCTTGTCATTGGCGGTGTAACCGGCATCGGTGAGGACCTTCTTGGCAGCATCAGGGTCCGAGTCCTTCACGGGGTAGTTGTCCTGGTAGTACTCGGAGAACGGCATGAGCATCATGGAGCCCGAGCTTTCCTCGGACCAGTTCAGGCCGTTGAATTGGACATCGCGGAGGGCTTTACGGTTCACGGCCGTGAATATCGCCTTGCGGACGGCGACATCCGCAAGGGCTGGCCGCTGGGCATTGATGTTGAGGCCACCGGCGAACAGACGCTGGCCACGACGGACTTCGGCGTCCTTCGTTCCTTCAAGCTGCTTGTAGCGGCCCAGGGAGCGAGCGTCCGTAGCGTCAATCTCACCGTTCTTGAAGGCGGCGATGGTTGCGCTTGGTTCCATCTGCCTCCACACGATCCTGTCGAGAACGGGCTTCTGGCCCCACCACTTGTCGTTGGGCACCATGCTGACGGTCTTCGCCGTAGAGTCGTACTTCTCCACCTTGAACGGACCGGCCATCCATTCCGGGTGCATGTTTCCGGCAAAGCCGTTGTTGAAGATTTCGGCGGTATTTACAGCCGGGTGGATCAGGCCGAAGAAGAGGTCTTCCAGCGGGTAGACCGGCTGCGTGGTGGTGACGATGACTTCCTTGTCATTGGCGCCGGCCTTGACCGAGTCAACAAATGGGTAAGACCCGGGGTTGACGATGTCAATCGCCTTGTCTTCACCGCGGGACATCTTCCACGTGTTCTCGAAGGTCCTGACATCGATGGGCGTTCCATCGTTCCACGTAGCTTTGTCGTTGATCTTGATGGTGATGGTCTGCTTGCCGTCTTTGATTTCGCTCTTGACGTCTTCGCAGAAGTCTTTGTTGGGCTCGGCCTTGCCGTCGAAGTCGAGCTTCCAGCAGCCGCCGATGCCGCCACTGCTCATGCCTGCCGGATTGACTGGAGTCAGCAAAGCTGCGGTCGCGGCGCTGTTTCCGACGTTGGAACTGTTGTTAAAGTCCGGTCCGAGGTCCACGGTCGGCAAAGTGACCGTGCCGCCTTGGTCCAGGTCCTTGGTTTCCTTGGCATTGATGCTGATCAGCTTGCTGATGTCACCGCCCGCTGCTTCAGCCTTCTGGGAGGCCGGACCCGACGGCGTTCCCCCGCCGCCGCATGCGGTCAGCATCAGCGCTGCTGCAACAGCTGCGCCGCCGATCGTCGTGTACTTCTTCATGGTTTGCCCTTCATGTTGTACGACTGAAAATTCATGTGCGAGTGAGACCAAAAACTTACTGGATGCGTCAAATGTCGTCAGGCATGCACCACCAGCATGTCGGCATCTATTTCTCCGTCCGGGTAGAAGCATGCGAAGTCCTGTGCACCTTCAGAAGCCAGTGGCGGCTCCAGAGTAAGGCACTTCTCCTGCTTCCCTGCGGGAAGCGCGGCGAACACCGGGCAACGTGTAGCGAAGTTACATCCCTTGGGTGCGTCAAGCGGACTGGGCAGGTCGCCTTGCAGGATGATGCGCTCGCGGGTGCGTTCCAGGTTCGGGTCCGGAACAGGGATAGCGGAGAGCAGGGCCCGGGTGTAGGGGTGGCGCGGGTTGTCGAAGACATCGTCCACGTCCCCGGTCTCCACGATCTTGCCCAGGTACATGACGGCCACGCGGTCCGAGATGTGCCGGACCACAGAAAGGTCGTGGGCCACCATGAGGTAGCTCAGGCCCAGTTCGGCACGGAGCTTGTCCAACAGGTTGATCACGCCAGCCTGCACTGAAACGTCCAAAGCAGAGACCGGCTCGTCCAGGACCACCAGCTTGGGATTGACCGCGAGCGCCCTGGCAATGCCGATGCGCTGCCTTTGGCCGCCGGAGAACTGGTTGGGGAAGCGGTTCACGTGGTCCGGCTGCAGGCCCACCAGCTTCATGAGCTCCATGATGCGTTTCCTGATGGCGGCCTTGGGCATCCCCAGGTTTTCCAGGGGCTCGGCCAGGACTTCGTAAACCGTGAAGCGCGGATCCAGGGCGCCCGTGGGGTCCTGGAACACCATCTGCATTTCCTTGCGCATTGCCATCTTGGTTTTGTGGTCGGTGGCTACCTTGTTGCTGACGCCTCCAATGACCACCTCGCCCACCTGGTCCGGGTGGAACTCCATGATTTCAAGCAAAGTGGTGGTCTTACCGCAGCCGGACTCGCCCACGATCGAGACGCACTCGCCCTCGCGGATGTCAAAGCTCAGCCCGTCCACGGCCTTGACCGTGCCAATGCGCTTCTTGATGAGTGCACCCTTGAGCAGCGGGAAGTGCTTCTTCACGTCCTTGAGTTCCAGGACCTTTGCGCGCTCAAGGCGCGCGACGCCGTCGAACTTTGAAACGGGCTTGGGCGGTGCCTGGAAGATCTTGTGCGCATCGGCGTCGCCGGAAAGTTCATCGGCCTTGATGCACGCTGCCTTGTGTCCAAGTGTCTGCCCCTGCACACCCGGTACCGCGAGCAGCTCCGGTTCGCCGTGCAGGCAGGCGTCGCTGACCATCGGGCAGCGGGCCGCGAAGGAGCATCCGATGACGGGCAGCGCCAGGTTGGGCGGCGTCCCTTCGATGGGCACCAGCGATTGCTTGTCCGAGGAGTCCACGCGTGGCACGGCTCCCAGCAGGCCCAGGGTGTAGGGCATTCGCGGGTTGTAGTAGATGTCCTCCACGGTGCCGGTTTCCACGGGCTTGCCCGCGTACATCACCATGATGTCGTCCGCCATGCCGGCCACGACGCCGAGGTCGTGCGTGATCATGACGACGGCGGCGCCGGTTTCCTCTTGCGCCGTGTGCAGGACTTCGAGCACCTGCGCCTGGATGGTGACGTCCAACGCCGTCGTGGGTTCATCTGCGATGAGGACGCGGGGGTCGTTGGCAATCGCGATGGCGATCATGACGCGCTGGCGCATGCCGCCGGAAAACTCGTGCGGGAACGCCTTTAGCCGGTCCTTCGGGCTCGGGATGCCCACCATCCGCAAGAGGTCGACGGCGCGGGCTTCTTTTGCCTGCTTGGTCATGGTGGGGTTGTGGACCGTGAGCGCCTCGATGATCTGGTGGCCCACCGTGTAGACGGGGGTCAGCGAGGACAGCGGGTCCTGGAAAACCATGGCGATGTCGCTGCCGCGGTGCTTGCACATGGCCTTATCGCTCAGGCCCAGCAGTTCCTTGCCCTTGTAACGGACGGAACCGGTGATGTCCGCGGTTTCGGGGAGGAGCCCCATGATGGCCATGGACGTGACGGACTTGCCAGAGCCGGACTCACCCACGATGCCAAGGGTTTTGCCGGGCATGAGGTCGAAGTCCACGCCGCGTACCGCGTGGACCACCCCGTTCTCCGAGTTGAAGCGGACGTTGAGGTCGCGGACGCTGAGGACGGCGTCACCCGGAGCGTACAGTCCGGCATCGCGGAGGCGTTCGGCGGGAGTGGTGTTGGTGCTCATTTGTTGATCTTCTTCGCAGTCTGGGGCTTGGTCCGCTTGGCCCGTCCGATGGAACTGGAGCTGGGGTCGAAGGCGTCACGGAGACCGTCGTTCATCATGGCCAGCGAGCCTGTCAGCAGGAACATGACGGTCAACGGAACCCAGAACATCCAGGGGAACGACGAGACCTGGCCCGTGGCCTGGCCGATCAGGACACCGAGGCTGACGTCAGGAAGCTTGATGCCGATACCGATGAACGAAAACGCCACTTCGGCCAGGATCGCACCCGTGATGCCGCGGGTGAAGTCGAGCACCAGCAGCGAGCCGATGTTCGGAACCAAGTGCCGCCACACGATGCGTCGCGAGGGGACGCCCATGTACCTGGCCGCCTTGACGTAGTCGCGTTGCATGAGCGACATGGACAGCGAGCGCACCAGGCGGGCTGTGCCCATCCAGCTGAAGAAGAGCAGGACGATCACCAGCAGAAGCCAGCTGGGGAGGTTCTTGAGTCCTCCGCTGCCACTGGTCGCCACGGCTACCACCAGGATGGCGGGCATCATGATGAGCGCTTCCAGGATGAACAGCATGGTGGCATCGACCTTGCCGCCGAAGAACGCCATGGTGCATCCGTACACGGCGGAGATCAGGACGGAAAGGCCGCCAACAATCAGGCCAATGAGGATGGAGGTCCTGGTGCCATCAACGATCAGCGCCATGAGGTCGATGCCGGCCTGCGTCGTGCCGAGCAGGTGGTCCGGGGACGGCGGCATCCCGATGTTGAACGGATCCAGGGTTTCCTTGTCCCACGGGGTCAGGAACCCGCCAAAAATGGAAAACAGGAACAGTGCCAGAAAAATGAACAAACCTGCGACGGCGGTCCGGTTCCGCATGAACCGGCGGAAAATGATGCGGGATTTCCCAATGACGACGTCCTGGTCGGCAACCCGGGACTCGTCGATTTCCGCGATGGGATCGATGATGTTCGTCATTACTGGACCCTCACTCGTGGATCAACCAGCGTTGTGGCGAAGTCGGCCAGGATAGCCCCGATCGCGAAGATCACCGAGCCGTAAGCCAACGTGGCTGTAGCTACGTTCACGTCCTGCAGCCCGATGGACTGGATGCTCCATAAACCAATGCCGGGCCAGGCGAAGATGGCTTCGGCGAAGAAGCCGCCGGTGAAGATCGCCGGGATGGTGAACGCGATGCTCTGCGCCACGGGAATGAAGGAGACACGCAGGGCGTGGCGGGTGATGGCCTGGTTACGGGTGAGGCCTTTGGCGCGGGCGGTGCGGACGAAGTCGGCGTTGACGTTGTCCAGCAGGTATTGCCGCTGGGCGATCTGGTAGCCGGCCCAACCGAAGATGGTCATCGCGAAGGTGGGCACGGCGTAGTGGGCCACAAGGTCAACGAAAGCGGGCCAACCGGGGTCGATTCCCGGCGTCGAAATTCCCGTCACGAAGAAGATGCGCTGCCCAACGGTTTCGTTGATGCTGATGGCACCAAGCTGGACCAGGAAGTAGGCGATGGGCGCCGGGAGAATGTGGACCAGGTAGCTGTAGGACGTGATGACACGGTCCTGGAATTTGTACTGGCGTGCTGCGGAGTAGACGCCAAGTGCGACGCCGATGATCAGCGTCAGGATGATCGAGGCAATGAAGAGCCGGGTGGAAACCAGCACGCGATCCGCGAATTCGGCGTTAACGTATGCGCCGTTCGGGCTTCGTCCCCAGTCCCACCTGGTGACGATGCCGCCAAGCCATTCGACGTAGCGTTCCCACGCATTCTTGTCGGGGTCAAGGCCGAGACCCCTGAAGGATGCTGCCACCTGTTCGGGGGTGGGCCGCGGAATCTTTTCCTGCTCGAGGACCGCTGGTTTAAGCGACGAGACGGCCAGGAAGTAGCCGGCGCTTGTGGTCAGGAAGATCATGATCAGGTAGATTCCCGACCGCTTCATCAGATATTTCAGCATGTCGGGTTGCTGCCCCGAATCGTGGCAAAACTCAAAGCTCGTCCTTCCGCGGTTCCCGGCTGTGGCCGGCGTCAGCTACGAATTGGCGTAGTGGTTTGTTGAGCCCCCCACACCCCTTCAGTGATCACCAGCCATGTATGGCATGCGTCACATTCAAGAGGAAACTACCACAATAACTGCTTCACGTTTTGCTTCGGCGGGGCCAGTTTCCCGCCTGCTGCCAGATTGTTATGTACAGGCTGCGTCACGAATTGGACCGTTAGTGTTTCTTTGCGGCGCCGCGATGCCGGCTACAAGGCAGGGCGCATTAGGCAGGGCGCATTAGGCAGGGCGCATTAGGCGGGGCGCATTAGGCGGGGCGCATTAGGCGGGGCGCATTAGGCGGGGCGCATCAAGCGGGCAACGACATCGCGCCACGAATCGGTGAGCCGCTTGGGGGAAATGCCACGCACCCGCACGTCATCGACAATTCGCTCAGGGTCCAAGGCATAGGTCAGGGACATGGCCATGACCCAGGGGTCGGCGATACCGGCTTCGCGCAGCAGGACCTCCATATGCCGATGCGAGAGCTTCGTCGCGGGGACGTCGAACCTGTTCCGGGTGGCAGCACCAGCCGCCTTCAGAAGTTCGCCGTTTTCGAGAACGAAGTAGATGCGGCCCTCACCGAATGCGGTCAGTCGCTCCGCTGGCGAGGCTCCGGGGCCCAAGGGAGGCGGCCCGAACATGAAAGCCCGCTGGAAGTCGGACTCCGCATCGCTCAGCAGGGTCATCATGAGGCCCGCACGACTGCCGAAGCGGCGGAAGACCGTCCCTTTGCCAACCTTCGCCTTGCACGCCAGGGCATCCATGGTTAATGCCTCAGCCCCGAACTCGTCCACCAACTCGCGTGCAGCACAGAGAAGCCGCTCACGGTTCCGCGCGGCATCGCTGCGCTCATGCGGTGAACCGAGAGGCAGGTCCGGCTGGAGGGGGACGAAGCTCACAAGAAATATTCTAGACCCGGGAATAGAAAGCGGACTGCGGTCCGTTTAGTATCGATGAAGGCACCAACGCTTACATCGCTTCCCAAAGGAGACACCATGTCCAAGAGCACCGTTCTTACCCTCGTCGGCAGCCTCCGCGCCGATTCCCACAACAAGAAGCTCGCCGAGGCCATCCAGCTGAACGCCCCGGAGAACGTGGACGTCCAGATCCATGACTCCCTGGGCAATATCCCCTTCTACAACGAAGACATCGACGTCGAAGGCCAGGTCCCCGCCGAAGCCGCCGCCCTGCGCGCAGCGGCAGCCGACGCCGACACCATCCTGCTGGTCACCCCCGAGCACAACGGCACCGTTCCCGCTTCCCTGAAGAACGCCATTGACTGGCTGTCCCGCCCGTTCGGCGCCGGCGCCCTCTCCGGCAAGCCGACCGCCGTCGTCGGAACCGCTTTTGGCCAGTACGGTGGCGTGTGGGCGCAGGACGAGGCCCGCAAGGCTGTCGGCATCGCCGGTGCCAAGGTCCTCGAAGACGTCAAGCTCGCCGTGCCGGGTTCCATGATCCGCTTCGCGGAACTCCACCCCAAGGACGACGCCGAGATCGTTGAGCAGATCAAGGGCATCTTCGAGCCCCTGACAGCTGCCCAGGACGAAGAAGCAGCCGCTTAGTCTTTCCGCTTTCAATGCCCCCGTGCCGCAGCTTGTGGCGTGGGGGCATTTGCGTACCTGGCCACCTGCCCATGACCCGGCAGGCGTGATCAACTCTTGTCCGAACCGTCACCGTTACGGCATGTTGCGGTCCGGCCTGCGGCCCTAACGTTGGATGTACAGGTGGACGGACAGGAGCGCGGGGCTGTCATGCATGCCGGACGGGGACTCAAAGGTACGACGACGATCGCGGCTGCCTGCGTGGTGTTGGCCCTGTGGGTGGCTGGCTGCACTACGGGTCCCGGCACCCTCGCTCAGCAAAGCGCCGAGCCGCTGCCCACAGTTTCCGTGACACCACCTCCCCGGCCGGTCAGTCCTACGGCCCCTGCCTCGCCGGGCCCGTCATTTTCGTCGGTGCCCGCCATGCCTTCAGTTGCCATCCCATCACCCTCGCTAGCTCCGGTCAGCCCGGTCACCGCCACTCCCCCGTCACCCACTCCTGCCGCCAACACTCCCGCGCCGGCCGCGACCGGGCCGGGCTCCGCCGTCGCGCCTTCCACCGACCCGGCGACCCCGCTGCCGGTCCCCCTCCCCTCGAACCGCGCCGCCCGGGTGCCGGACGACGCCGACGCTGCCGGTCCCGCGGTCTACTACGTTGCAATAAACGACGGCGGCGCCCGCGGCGTGCGGTTCGGCTGCAACGACAGCCTGGTTCCGGTGCGTGGAGCAACCATCCCCGGCGACCCGCTGTCCGTGGCGCTGGGACGGCTGCTTGAAGGGGGCCTGCCCGTGGACGGTGACGCAGCCCTGTACGACGCACTCGCTGGCTCATCGCTGCATTTCCTGTCCGGCTATATGAGCGGCTCAACCGTCGTGGTGAACCTCAGCGGATCGCTGCGGCCCGGAGGTGTCTGCGACGTGCCCCGCATCCAGGCGCAACTGACACACACCGCCGTCGCGGCCAGCGGGGCTTCGCGAGCTGAGATCTATGTGAACGGCAGGACACTCACGGAGGCGCTGAGCGTGCGCTAGCCAGTGGCGATTGCCAACACCCGGCGGAGTGCCCATGCCACCCGCAGAAGGGCCAGGACGGAGGCAAACGCCAGGACGAACACCACCGCTTCCGGAATCCACAGCCCCGTGGGCCCATCACCCTCAAGGACGACGGTGACCAGCGCACCAACCACCAACAGGCCCAGTCCGGGAATGGCGAAAAGGAACACTTCACCAATCTGGCGACGATGAAGGGGTGAGAGCCTCTCGAGGGGCAGCTCCCGTTGCCCCGGGGCGGACTTCTTGCCAAGCACGTTGATCAGCATGGAAACACTGGTGAGCGTCAGGCCCGCCGTCGCACCCGCCAAGGTGGCCAGGGTTTGGAACAGTGCCCGGCGCGCACCGGCGTCGACATCTTCCAGCATCAGCGGGTGAGCCGCGATCAGGGCTACGCCCAACCACAGCGACACCGCCCCGGCCGCCCAAAGATAGTCGGCCATGGGATGCAACAGAAACCATCGCCAGGCGGTTCGCCGAGGACCGGTTGACTCCACCTCAACCCCGAACAAGCTCATGGCCGGCACCGCCCGCCTTTTCCTCGGCGTCCGGGCTTTCGGCGTCGGGGCTTTCGACGTCGGGGCTTTCGACGTCGGGGCTTTCGACGTCGGGGCTTTCGACGTCGGCGAGGGCAGCCCGCATCGCGGACAGGCCCCCACTGACAAGGTCAGGGACGAGGCCTGCGTCCGCCGGCCCTTTGAGGGCAGGCAACGTCCTTGCGAAGAACGGCTCGTTGTCCCGTGCCTGCTTGTTGAGGATGGCAATGGCTTCCGCAACCGACTTTTGGGGATCGTTGAACACATCCGGGTCCACCTCGACATGCGAGATGAACCTTTCCTTCAAGAGGTCCACCACTTCCCGGTCTCCCGTCAGCGAATCCTTGCCCTCGGCCACCACATAATCGAAGTGCTCCACTGATCCAGCCCTGCGGAAGAGGTCGATCAGTTGCTGAATGCGGTCGCGGATCCTCTGCTTATCCTCAGCCTTGCCTGACCTGCCGACGCTCAGGGAAATCCGGAACGTGCCCTCATTCATGAGGCGCGAGGCGCTGTCCAGCACGTCAGCCCATTCACCTTCCATGAGCTTTCCGGACAACCGTTCCGCGGGAAGGGCAAACTCGAACCGGCTCACCTCAAGCCGGGCAAGGATTTCCTCGATATCCTCCCTGACCACCGGAACAAGGCCGGGTTCCAACCCCAGCATGCCCTCCAGGTACTCGGCCATCCGGGCCGCCCGTGGACCGTTGCCACTGGTCAGGACCGCGATGACATTCCGTTTGAGGAATGCGAAATATGTGGTCTCCAAAAGGTGGTCGCCAGGTGCCAGGGGAAGCGGTTTGCGGCGCCCCAGCACGTCACCCACGCTCGGCAGGTTGGTGTCGCGGACCCGGTCCAGGAGAAGGACGGGATGGGGTGCCATCGACGCCGCCTGGGCAAGCAACACCGTGCCATCCGCACTGGTGAAGTGCCTGTCAGTCCCGGCGTCCTGGGCATTCTTCAAGACCTCGGCAACCCGCCGGGCGGGAAACGGCCGGTTGAGCTCGTCACCATTCAGTTGCTCGATCCGCCAGAACTGCACGCTGCGTCGCGTCATGGACCCTCCCCTCGTCCTCCACGGAACCAAAGCTACCGGCGAGGACCGACATTAAAGCCAGGGGCCGCCGTCGTGCCCCAACTGCCCTACCGGAACTACAGGCTGTACTTGGGGCCCTCCGCGAACAACGCGTCCATTTGGTCGTGGCTGCGCGTCCCTGCCAGGCCGGCCCAGTTTCCGTCACCCAGAATTTCCGTGGCGACCTTGGCCACCTTGGCGTACGCCGCCTTGGCGGTGTTGCCGCCAATACTGACACGGCGGACGCCGGCGTCGTGCAATTCCAAAGGCGACGGCGCCCCGACCCCGGCCAGCGCGTTGAGGGGCGCCGCAATGCGGCTGGACAGCTGGTGGAGGACGTGCAGATCCACGACGCCGGGGACGAAAATTCCGTCTGCCCCGGCAGTCAGGTAGGACTCGGCGCGGCGCAGGGTTTCCTCGTAGGCGGCCTCGTTGAAACGCCCCGAAAGGTAAGTGTCAGTGCGGGCATTGATGAACAAAGGGATGGCACGGTCGTCCGCCGTTGCACGGATTAATGCAATGCGACGGGACTGCTCGTTGATGTCCGTGAGCGGCTCGGCACTGGAGTCTTCAATGTTGATGCCCACAGCCCCTGCATCCAAAACGGCGTGGACCGTTGCCCGGAGCTCGTCATCGGTACGTCCATAGCCTGTCTCTATATCCGCCGTCACGGGCAGAGTGGTGGCCGCAACTACCCGGCCGACGGCTGCCATCGCCAGCCCCCACGGCACGTGGTCGCCGTCCCGATATCCCAAACTCCAGGAGACTGCCGAGCTTGAGGTGGCAATGGCCGCAGCGCCGGCTTCCTGGACCACGCGGGCGGAAGCCGCGTCCCACACGTTCACCAACACCAAGGGCTCGGGGCCCGCGTCGTGGAGCTTGTGGAAGTGTTCGGCTTTGGTCACGGATGCCCGATGTGCTGTCATAGCTACATTCCAGCCCCTCGCGTCCGCGTCGTAAAGCGCGACCGTCAAAATGGCACGGCAGGCGAAAACAAATGTTGCCTAATTAGCAACCTCGAGGAGTATCCTTTCACTGTGACCCACGAAACATTGGATGCCGGCGCAACACTGCCCGCTGAAGCCATCGACGCCATTGAGCGGGCCGCCACGGCCGCCCACCCGCACGAGGAACTGTTCTCCGCGCGGGCCGCCAACATCAAGCAGTCCGCAGTCCGCGATGTCTTCGACATCTCGATGAGGCCCGGGCTTGTGTCCCTTGCAGGCGGCAACCCGTACCTGCAATCGCTGCCCTTGGAGCAGCTTGGACAGACCGCCGCCCGCATCATCGCAGAAGAAGGCATGACCGCCCTGCAGTACGGTGGCGGCCAGGGTACCGAGGAACTGCGCGCGCAAATCTGCGAGATCATGGCAGCTGAAGGCATCACTGATGCACTACCCGAGAACGTGGTAATCACTGCGGGCTCCCAGTCCGCCCAGGACGTCGCCACCAAGGTCTTCTGCAACCCCGGCGATGTCGTCCTGGTTGAGAACCCCACCTACGTTGGCGCGCTGAACACCTTCGAGGCGTACCAGGTGCAGGTGGAACCGATCGAAATGGACGACGACGGCCTGGTACCGGAGCTTCTGGAGGCCAGGATCGCGGCGCTCCAGGCAGAGGGCAAGAACATCAAGTTCCTCTACACGATCCCCAACTTCAACAACCCCTCCGGGATCACGCTGGCAGAAGCACGCAGGCAGCGCATCGTCGATATATGCCGCAGTTCGAATATTATCGTTCTTGAGGACAACCCCTATGGACTGCTGCGGTTCGACGGCCATCCGATTGCGCCGATGCGCGCAGCCAACCCCGACGACGTCATCTACTTGGGCTCATTCTCCAAGATCTTCGCCCCGGGCCTGCGTATCGGTTGGGCGCTGGTACCCGCGCACCTTCAACGCCGCTTCTACCTCGCCTCCGAGGCTGTAACACTGTGCCCACCGCCGTTGAACCAGATGCTCGTCTCGGCCTACCTCCGGGACTACGACTGGAAAGGCCAAATCGACACGTACCGGTCGTTGTACGCAGAACGCTGCGAGGCCCTGCTGTCGGCGCTGGACACCTACATGCCGTCCGGACTCTCATGGACGCGGCCCGACGGCGGGTTCTTCGTTTGGGTCACCCTGCCCGACGGCGTGGACACCTTCCCGCTGCTGGGCAAAGCGATCGACGCCGGCGTTGTCTTCATCCCCGGCGCAGCCTTCTCACCCGCCGACGGACCATCCAACAAGCTTCGGCTCGCCTTCAGCGCCGTGCCCCCGGATACGATAGCCGAAGGCGTCCGCCGCCTGGCCCCCGTCCTGGCGGAAGCCATCGAAGCCACCACTGAAGGAGCAGCACAATGACCGGAGTTGTGATTGTAGGAGTAGACGGCAGCGAAACGGCAATGAGGGCGGCCCAGGCGGCCCAGCAATTGGCCATCGGCTTGGGGGCGAGCCTGCGCGTCGTGAGCGCCTTCGACAGCAACCGGACAGAAGTTGTGGAGATCGGCACCGACAGGTGGATCGTTTCCGACGCCGCCGAAGCTGAGGCTGTAGCCCGCGACGTAGCAGAGCGGCTCAAGGACGAACGCCTTGAAGTGACTTATTCAGCCGCCCGCGGCAAGCCGGGCGAGGCACTCGTCAAGGAAGCCGAGATGCAGGACGCCCGGTTGATCGTCGTCGGAAACCGTCGCATGCAGGGCTTGGGCCGGGTGCTGGGAAGCGTCGCCAACACCGTCGCCCACACGGCGCCCTGCGATGTCTACATCGCCAAGACTGACCAGCCGTAAGCGAGCTGGATCACGCCGCCGGGTGGGGAGCCTCACCCGGCGTTTGGCGTTTTTCGGCCCGGCTGCTGACTGAACCGTTATAAAATCGAGATGCCCCCAATGGCGCGTGCCACCTTCACTTCTCGATTTTCAGGGGATTTTTCTTGCTTACCTTGCAGCCGCGCCAACGCGTGGGACATGACATCCTGCTTGCCCGCCACGGCAACAACATCAGCACCATGCGCTTCGACCGCGCCAACGACCGCATCATCGCGATGCTGGACGACGGCTCCTGGGACAGCGCGCCCAACATGATCTCGCCCAGCCTGGAAATGCCGGAGACCATTCGCAGCGTTTTCCGCAAGGACTGGCGCTTCCTGTCTGTGGCATGCGTGGCCATGCTCACCGTCGCCGCCGTCGCCATGGGCATCAGCGTGGAAATGGCGAACCACATGTCCACTACGGAACTCCAGGCCTTGCTGGTCAACTACCCGGCGTTCTAGCGGATTCCTGCGCCCTCGGCCGACTGCGACGGCGTGTTGCCGCCAGTTTCGCCGCTGGCGGGCGTGGGATCGACGGCGTTGACGGCGTGGCTGGTGATGGCGTCGTCGGCAATGGCATCGCTGGTGATGGCGTCGTCGAAGTCCAGTGCCAGCTGATTCCCGCCCTTGACGCGGCGGAGCACGAGCACCGCCACTCCCACGGCAAGCCACGCCGCGCCCAGCAGATACGTGAACCAGGCAAGCGATGTCCACAGCCAGGCAATGGAGGCGAACCCCAGCAGCGGCAGCACCAAATTCCGCAGGATCCCCACGCCTCCCCGCTTCCGCAGCTCAAAGAACAGCACCTTGATGGTTGCCAGGTTCACCACTGCGAAAGCAATCAGTGCCCCGAAGTTGATCATGAACACGGCCTGCTCCAACGTGATGAAGAGGGCAACCAGCGAGACGGCCGAAACCGCCAAAGCAGCAACATACGGAGTGCGGAAACGCGGCTGGAGCCGGGCAAGGACGGAGGGCAGGATCCGGTCCCTTCCCATGGCATAGATGACACGGGAGACGCTCATCTGGGCCGCAGTTCCACACAGGACCAGGCCGCCGAGATTCACCACCACGAACACCACCATCAGCACATCTCCGCCGGCAGCCTGCATGAGTTCCGTTCCCGCGGCATCCAGGTTCTGAATCGTCCGCCACTCCGGTGCGATAAGGCTGCCGGCCACGGAAAACAGAGTGTAGCCCAGGCCAGCGAAGAGCGTGGAGAGGATGATACCCCGAGGAATATCCCTTCTGGGGTTCCGGGCTTCTTCAGACAAAGTGGACACGCCATCGAAGCCGAGGAAGGCAAAAGCCACAATTGCGGCTGCCGCCATAACCGGCGCTATCCCGCCGTCGCCAAGGCTAAGGGGGCGAACCACGCTTTCCAGCGATAGCTTCGGCGCGTTCAGGATCGCCAGGACAACGAAGACCAGGATCACCGCAACGGACGCGGACACCACCACGAAGTTCATCCTCTTGATCCAGCCGACTCCGATCACGCTAAAGAGGCCCACCGCCAGAAGGCAGAACAGGACGGCGAGCTGAGGGGGTATGCCGGGCAACAGGCTGTTGAGGTAGAGGCCGAATAGCAGGAAATTCACCATTGGCAGAAACAGGTAATCCAGCATCATCGCCCAACCCACCAAGAACCCCACAGGGTGGCCAAAAGCCCGCGAAGCGTACGCGTACGCCCCTCCGGTGACGGGGACGTGACGGGCCATCTGGCCGTAACTATGGGCCGTGAACAACATGGCCACCAACGCCGCGAGGTACGCTGCGGGCAAGTGCCCGTCGCTGATCTCGGTTCCGGCCCCGTAAACCGCCACGACCGACAGTATCCCCATGGACGTCAGGCCAAAGGCCACCAAAGATGGCAGCCCCAGGACACGCTTGAGGGTCGGTCCCCCGGAGGACCCTTCCGCTGCAGGCTTAGGTTTGGTGTTCATGGCGCTCTCCTCGATGCGATCCGCGTCACATAAATGAATGTTGTTCATTAGAGTAGGCGCCCAGCCTCGACTTGTACAGGTTTTGGTATGCCAAATCTTACGGAGAGAGTGAAAACGGGAGCAGCCACGGCCATCACGCGCGGAAATCTGCCGGTTTTGACTGCCAACGTGTTTATTTGGGAGCTTTCGGTATACCATCATGGATTCAACCGACAGGAGTCCCATGAACACACTTTCTCTTCAATCGGAGTCGCCTGCCCGTTCCACCGGCGGTCCCCTCCTGGCCACGCCGGGGTTTGTCGACGCACACATTCACCCCGACAAAACTGCCTGGGGATCGGGCTGGTTATCCCGTCAACCGGCGAACGATCTGGCAACCCTGATCCGCAATGACCTGCAAGCACAGCTTGCTGCCGGGGACAGCGTGGAGGAACGCGCCTTCGCCTTGATGCGGCAAGCCGTACTCAACGGGACAATGGCCATGCGGGCTCACGTTGACGTCGGTTCGCAGATTGGCCTGAAGAACATCCATGGCGTCAGGGCAGCAGCGGACCGGCTGTCGTCAGTCCTGGATGTACAGATCGTCGCGTTCCCTCAGTTCGGTTTGCTGAGCAATCCCGGCACTGTGGAACTCATGGAGGCTTCGCTGGGAGAAGGGGCCGACATAGTAGGCGGCATCGACCCGGAATCACTCGACGGCGACGTCCACGGTCATCTGGATGCTGTCTTCGGCCTGGCGGGAAGGCACAGCAGGGACGTGGACATCCACCTGCACGACACAGGAGCTGCAGGTTTGGCCCAGCTGCGGCTCATTGCACAGCGGACCATGGCGGAGGGCATGCAGGGTCAAGTCACGGTGGGGCACGCCTTTGCCCTCTGCGACAGCAACCAGCCGGAGCTCGGGGCTACCTTGGATGTGATGGCTGAGGCCGGAATGTGGATGGCGACGTGCGCCCTCGGGGCCGACCCCGTGCCTGTCCTTGATGTGCTGGAGCACCATGGCGTCAGGGTTGCGCTCGGGTCGGACGGAATACGGGATGCGTGGTCACCGTTTGGCACGGGCAGCATGGTGGACCGGATGCATCTGCTGGGCTACCGGACAGGAGCCTTGACCGACTCCGATTTGGAGCGGTGCTTCCGGCTTGCCACCACGTCCGGGGCGGAGCTGTTGGATACGCCTGCCATCAAGGAATTTACCGGAACCGGATCCGCAGACCGACTCGAGTTCCCTGCAGAATCCATCCCCGAATTGGTTGTTGACCGGCCTTCTCCGCTGGCCGTCATCAGGAACGGCAAGGCGGTGACCCGGGAGTCGGTCGACTAAAGCATCAACCCACGCAACAGCCACCACAGGCCCGCAATAACAACGGCACCAAACAGAGAACCCACAACTACCTGCGCCAACGTGTGCGCACGCAACACCAAACGGGACCACCCCACTGCCGGTACCAGCAGGAGAAGCGGCAGCCACGCTGGTCCGAACATCAGGATGGCGATAACGACCGCGGCCGACAAGGCTGAGGCGTGCCCGCTCATCTTCCAAAAAGCGCTGACTACCGCCAAAACTGCGATGCCGCCGATCAGTGAAATGATCATCACGGAAACACTGGCCGGACCGTTCAGGAGCTGGAGCACTACCAGGCCCGCAACGACTGATACCAAGGCCATCAGCAGCAGGGCAGGTCGTTGACGCCGGTCGCTGACGTGGTGGTCGGTGATCCGGCCCAGCTTGACCATCACCAGAACATAGGCCAGCGGCAGGACACACACAAAGAAAGCCCCGAGCAGGCCAAACCATATGGTCCCGGGGAAGCCGGGCTCCACCGCTGGACTGATCAACAGAAGTACCAGGACAACGACCGGGGGTTGGAAGACTTCCGTCAGCACCCGTGCCACGGTCCGCCACGGTCCCGCCACCAGCTGGGGATGAACGTGGTCGGGCTCGCCGCCAGTGGTCGTGGCCGTGCGGGTAGCCGTTTCAGGCACACTGTTCCGATCAGTCAAGCAGCAGCGCCGGTTCTTCCAGGATGGCGGCGACATCTGCCATGAAACGAGCCGACAGGTCGCCGTCCACCACCCGGTGGTCGAAGGATCCGCCAAGCGTCGTGATCCAGCGCGGAATCACTTCGCCGTCCAGGACCCATGGCTTCTGCTTGATGGTTCCGAACGCGATGATTGCCACTTCGCCCGGGTTGATGATCGGAGTGCCGGTATCAATGCCCAGGGCGCCGATGTTGGTGACCGTCAGGCTTCCGCCCTGCATCTCCGCTGGTTGGGTCTTTCCCGCACGCGCCTTGGTGGCCAACTCGTTCAGCGCCAGCGCCAGCTCCTTGAGGGAGAGGTCCTGGGCATCTTTGATGTTGGGAACCATGAGCCCGCGCGGCGTCGCAGCAGCGATGCCGAGGTTCATGAAGTGCTTGACATGGATCTCAGCACCACCCTTGCCGTCAGCGTTCTCCACCCACGTGGCATTCACGCTGGGGTTGCGCGCGGCGGCCCAGATGACAGCCTTGGCCAGGATGAGCAGTGGAGACACCTTGATGCCTTCAAAGTCGCGCGAAACCTTGAGCCTCTTGACGAACTCCATGGTGCGGCTGGCATCCACATCCACGAAAATGCTCACGTGGGGTGCCGAGAACGCTGAATCCACCATGGCTTTGGCGGTGGCCTTGCGCACGCCCTTGACGGCCACACGTTCTATGCGCTGGTCCTGCGGTTTCTTCGATGCGCCCCAGAACGAATCGGCCTGATCGTGCTCGGCATCGCGTTGCGCCTGATAGCTCACCAGATCCTCACGGGTCACTTCTCCGCGTTGTCCGGTTGCGACGACATCAGCGAGGTCAATACCAAGATCACGCGCGAACTTACGGACAGGCGGCTTCGCCAGAACCCTGCTGACCAAGCCGCTGATGGTTCCGCCGATGGCCGCACCCCGCGAGGCGGCGGGCTGGGAAACGGCCGGTTGGGAGGCAGGCGTCTGCGGCGCCGAAGATGCCGGCACCTGCGTGACAGGTTCGACGGCGGCGCGTGCCGGCGTCGTGCGGTGCGCGACCGGTGCTTCGGCTGCTTTGGCGGCCAGCAGTGCCTGGTTGTCCTGAACGGTACCTTCCGCGTTCTCGGCAACCGTTACGGCCGGAACCACGGACCCTGCCGGGCGTTTGCGCGCACGACGTTTGACGGCGTCGGCCTTGGGCCCGGACCCTACCAACGGTCCGCCCGCGAGCCCTGAGTCGGAACTGTCGTCCGCCACAAGCTTTCCGTACGTGGGCGTGAAAACTTCCTCGGCGGCGGGGGCCTGGGCAACCGCTACCGCATCGGTCGGCTGCCCCTGGGGCGCAGCGCCGTCAAGGGTGGCATCATCCGTTCCAGCGCCTTCCGAGACAGCGATGATCGCAGTCCCGACCTCCACAGTGATGCCTTCCTCCACCAACAACTCAGTGACGGTACCGGCGAAGGGCGAAGGGAGTTCCACCAAGGACTTGGCGGTTTCGATCTCGCACAGGACATCGTTGATCGCGACGGTGTCGCCGGGCTTGACCTTCCAGGCCACGACCTCGGCCTCGGTCAGGCCTTCACCGACGTCCGGCAGGTTGAATTTCTTTACAGTCACAGTGGTCCTCGATTTCCGGTTACCCAGCGGCGAGCCGGGCTGGATCAGGGCGGTTTAGTAAGCCAGGGAGCGGTCGAGCGCTTCGAGGATCTTGTCGATGTCCGGCAAGTAATCCTCTTCCACCTTGGCAACGGGATACGGCATGTGGAATCCGCCGACCCGGATCACCGGGGCTTCGAGGTGCAGGAAGGCACGTTCGCCGATCCGCGCAGCGATCTCCCCGCCGATGCCTCCAAAGGTGGGCGCCTCGTGGGCAACAATCAGGCGCCCGGTCTTCTTGACCGAAGCTTCGATGGTGTCAAAGTCCAGGGGCGAAATGGAACGCAGATCGATAACTTCCACGCTTCGACCGTCCTCCAAGGCGGCGTTGGCAGCTGCGAGGGCAACAGGAACCAACGGTCCGTAGGCCACGATCGTGGCGTCGGTTCCTTCACGAACCACGTGCGCCTTGAAGGGATCCTCGGACAGGCCGGCGTTCTCCACGTCCACCTCGCCCTTGAGCCAGTAGCGGCGCTTGGGTTCAAAGAAGATCACCGGGTCTTGGCATTCGATGGCTTTCTGGATCATCCAGTAGGCGTCGTGGGCGTTGGACGGCGAAATGATCCGCAGACCGGCGGTGTGGGCGAACAGTGCCTCCGGAGACTCGGAGTGGTGTTCAATCGAGCCGATGCCACCGCCGTACGGAATGCGGATAACGACGGGAACGGTGAGCTTGCCCAAGCTGCGGGAATGGATCTTGGCCAGCTGGGTGGTGATCTGGTTGAAGGCCGGATAAACGAACCCGTCAAACTGGATCTCGCAGACCGGGGAGTAGCCGCGGAGCGCCAAGCCGATGGCGGTGCCGACGATGCCGGACTCGGCCAGGGGGGTATCCAGGACACGATCATCGCCGAATTCCTTGATGAGACCGTCGGTCACGCGGTAGACGCCGCCCAAATGCCCGATGTCCTCGCCCATCAGAAGCGATTTCGGATTCTTAGTCAGCGACGCCCGGAGGCCCTCGTTGATGGCCTTCGCAATGGTCATGGTAGCCATCAGTTAGCTGTCTCCTCATCGCTTTCGAAGCCTGCCGAGTATTCCTCGAACCAGGCAAGTTCTTCCGCAATCAGCGGGTGCTGCTCCGCATAGACGTTGGCAAAGGCTTCACGGATGTCTGGTACTTCCAAGCCGTGGGTGGTGCTGCGGACGTACTTGGCCAGCTCGTCGCCGTCGGCGTCCACTTGGTCAAAGAATGCTTCGTCCGCGAGGCCCTCGGCACGCAGGTACTTTTCCAGGCGCTCCAGCGGATCCTTCTCACGCCAGGCCGCTTCTTCCGCGGCTTCCCGGTACTTGGTGGGGTCGTCTGCGGTGGTGTGCGCTCCCACCCGGTAGGTGTAGGCCTCGATCAGCACGGGGCCGCGTCCTTCGCGGGCGTGCTCAAGTGCCCACTCGGTGACGGCATGGACGGCGATGACGTCGTTGCCGTCCACCCGGATGCCCGGGAAGCCGTATCCCTTGGCGCGGTTGGCCAGGGGCACCTTGGTCTGGACCTCCGTGGGCACGGAGATTGCCCAATGGTTGTTCTGGCAGAAGAAGACCACGGGAGCGTTATAGGACGCAGCAAAGACCATGGACTCATGGACGTCACCCTCGGAACTGGCGCCATCCCCGAAGTAGGCGATCACGGCTGCTTTGGAATCGGTGGAGTCCTGCGCAGCCGCGAGCTTCTGGTCCCGCTGGATACCCATGGCGTACCCCACTGCATGAAGCGTTTGCGCGGCCAAGACCAGGGTGTAGAGGTGGAAGTTGTTCTCCCGCGGATCCCAGCCACCGTTCGACACACCGCGGAATTGCTTAAGCACTTCGGCAAGATCCACGTTTCGGACCAGCGCGACGCCGTGCTCGCGGTAGGTCGGGAAGATGTAATCCTGCGCCTGGCTTGCGTGGCCGGACCCAATCTGCGCGGCTTCCTGGCCCGTCAATGGAACCCACAGGGCAAGTTCGCCCTGGCGCTGAAGTGCGGTGGCCTCCTGGTCGAAACGCCGGATTCTAGCCATGTCCGTGTAGAAAACGCGAAGTTTCTCAGGATCAATTCGCTTGGCGTAGTCGGAGAAAACCGGGTCAGTGCCGAGCTTTCCGTCGGGCCCGAGCAACTGAACCATTTCGACTGGTTCGCCTGGCGCGGCCGCTGCCGCGGTGGTTGCCGCGAGAGTTTCTTCCGTCCCGGGGGGCACTTGTGTCGAGCCCATTCCGTCTCCTTGCTTGCCGTTGGCGGGGCGCCAGGCAATGTCTGTCGCTGGGATATATGCCCGTTCCGGAATGCATTCCGGAACGGGCATACTTTTGGCTTTCGTCCCTTACTTTATCCGCAGTAAGTAACGGAGGCGCATTTGTTAACCGCTAGGAACCGTGGGGCGCCTTTGTATAACTCGCACAGAGATTCAGGAATCGGGTATTGGCCTCAACCTCGCCAATGCTTACCCGGACACCTTCATTGGCAAAGGCTCGGACCGACAGTGCCTGTTCCGCCGCCAACGCCGCAAAATCAGCACTATTCTCGCCGAGATTCAGCCAAACGAAGTTGCCTTGGGCTTCAGGCACGAACCAGCCAAGTTCCTTCAGCCCGGCAGAAACGCGGTCGCGCTCCTCTACAAGGCTTTGTACCCTTTCCACAACCTGGTCGAAATGCTCGATCGACGTCACGGCTGCGCGTTCCGCGATTTGCGAAACAGCGAAAGGAGTCGCGGTAACCCTGAGGTGCTGGGTCAGCGAGGGACCTGAAACGCTGTATCCCACACGCAATCCAGCCAAACCGTGCGCTTTGGAGAAGGTCCTCAGCACTACGACATTCGGGTATTTCCGGTACAGCTTGATTCCGTCCACCGCATCACCGTTGCGGACGAACTCCTGGTAGGCCTCATCGATCACCACCACCACGTTTGAGGGAACGGATTGAATGAAACGCTCCGTTTCCTCTGCGGTGAGAATCGGCCCAGTGGGGTTGTTCGGAGTACAAAGCAGGATGACTTTTGTGCGCACTGTAACCGCCGAAGCCATGGTGTCGAGATCGTGCCGACCATCTGCCAGCAACGGTATCTGGACACTGGCGGCGCCGGCGAGACCTACGCAAATGGGGTAGGCCTCAAAGGAACGCCACGCGTAGATGACTTCGTCCGGCTTCCCGTCGTCGTTTTGTCCGGCAAAGGTGGCGAGGATCTGGTTCAGTGCGCCAAGGCTGCCCGCACCCGTGACAACATCGTCAGCGGGGACGTCAAGGAATCCGGCCAGGGCGTTACGGAGCTTTGTGGCCAGCGGATCCGGGTAGCGGTTGATATCGGACTGGTCGGCAATGGCCTGCAACACTGCAGGAATCGGCGGCAGCGGGTTTTCGTTGGACGACAATTTGTAGCTGGTGAGGCCCTCAATCGGGGCTGGTGGTTTACCTGCCGCGTATTTAGGGAGCCTGTCTACGACCGGACGAGGGATTACGCCCTCCGGTGCGTTGTCAGTAGTAGTCATGGCCTCAAGCCTACTTGCCCAACCGTGGGAGATGCCGAGCCCTTTAACAGGTCCGTGTGAAAGCATAGGGCCATGGGTTCTTTCATCATTCGCGTCCTGATCAACGGGCTCGCCCTCTGGGTAGCCACGTGGTTGTTGGATGGCATGGACATCACCACCAACGCCACCGAGAAGGCCGCCACGAACGCCGGACTGACCCAAGGGGCAGACACAGCAGGCATCGTCTTGGCGTATTTGTTCATCGGACTGATATTCGGTGTGGTGAACGCCTTTGTCCGGCCCCTGGTGAGGCTCCTGTCCCTCCCTGTGACCATCCTGACACTTGGCCTGTTCACCATCGTCATCAATGCCGCGATGCTGTACCTGACGGCTTGGCTTAGCAGCTTCACCCCAGTACACCTCACCCTTGACTCCTTCTTCTGGACCGCCATTCTGGCCTCAATCATCATCAGCATCATTTCCATGGTGGCCGGGCTCATCCCTGGAGCCCGGAAACGCTAAATGCAGGCCGGCCTACCGTGCCCCGGCCGCCGTTTTCGCCTCCCGGACCGTTGGTGGCGCGTCCGGGTTTGTGTCCGATGACGGTAACGGCAGGGGCGCCCTTGTCAGTTTGTAGCGGGTGACCTTGGCTGCTCCGCCGGCCCCTACGACGCCGGCGAATACCGCGGTGGACGCCATCAGGGATGCGTCATGGCTTGCACCCACCAAATCCGCTCCTTCCGCGTAGTACTCCTGGTTGTGCCCTGGCCCCAGTCCGAGCCCCTCCCCCTCGGGCGTCCTGACCTCGTTGTTGAGCGTCACTGTCACCCTGTCCTTCGTGTCCGGATTCATCCGGCCGTCAGTGCCGGGAACCCAGTCCTGGGCATGTTCCAAATGCAGCGAACTGATTCCAGGTTCAGCTGTGATCCCCCCAACGGGTGCTCCGGCCGTCAGCACGTACTTGAGGTCGAATTCACTGAGGAACGCCTTGTTCTGGCCGAGGTTCATGGCATGGATACCTCCTTGGCTGTGCCCTACAGCGACGACTTGGTCTCCAGTCCCGGCACCAGCTTCGCGGAGTGCTTGGCTTACGGCCGGGATGATCGCTTCGGAGTCGTAACCCAGCCCTTCCCCGATCCCCTGCATATCGAAAGGGTTGGTGACCGCGGAATCGGGCTGGGTGCCGGGAATCAGGACCATCCATGTTGTCTGGCCATTGTTCCCAAGGCGGATGACCTCGATCTCGCCGTCTCCCCGGGCATGGAGCTGCTCCAGCCGGCGGAGGCTCGCCCCCATGGTCGGCTCCACGTTCTCCACAGTTTCGGTGGTTCTTTCCACGCTCACAGGCCTCGGGCGCATGTCAGGACCGAACGGCGACTCAAGGACATTCCGCACAGCCCCACGCGTTCCAAGCCAAAACGGCACAATGGCTGATGCGAGATCGCTCGTCATTTCCCGGCCCGGGGGCCAGAGTGGGCTGGACAAACGCATCTCGTCAATGCTGAGGATCCGCGGAAGCGCGGCCTTGGCTTCCGCCTCGACATAGTCCCGGTGGCTGGCCCTCACATCGGAACTGACGTCCACCAGTTCCTGGCGCACTCGCCCCACGTCCTTTCGGCTATCGGCCACCGCATTGATGGCCTCGCAGCCGGAAACATAAGCGTCGTAGAGGAAGGGCTCCAAGTCATCCTGGACACGACGCGTCTCCTCCTCGATCCGAAGAAGTTGTTGTACCAAATCATCAAGCTGGCTGGCGCCCCTCAGCAGTTCCTCCAGTTGGAACGACACCCCACCTACACCGCCCCTGATGGCGAGGGGCCCGTCGGGAGCCGGCGGCACGGGCCTCGGAGCTTCACCGGCACCCACCGGAGCTGCGTCGGACATCAAGGACCCCTCTCGCCCGAGACGGACACGTTCTGCGAGTGCCGTAGAACCAGGGCCACCGCGGAATCCAACGACTCCCGGGCGCTCATGAGCGCAGACGCGTGCACCGCAATAGTGGTCCGGTAGGCGCGTCCTGCCGGGGACAGCCAGTGGTCCAGCTGCGCCCGTCGCAGTGTTGCCAGGACAGCATCTGCCTGGTCAACGCAAGCCTTGATTCGCCATGCGAGTCTCTGGACTTCATGGCTACGGGACGCGCATTCCAGGGAATCGAAAACTGGCGGTTGGGCTGCAGGCATCAAGCCGACGCTCATGTCCTTGTACTCCCTTGATTTGTTGGGCTGATCGGTTGGTACGACGCTACGGACCGCCATCACCTGGCGGAAGCGCCGCCGTCGTGTATGTGGATAACCCGAAGGGCCGTCCACATAGCCCCGTCACCAACTCCCGGCCTCCGCGCCGGGCATGAAAGAATAGGCATCATGGCTGAATCCCCTCGCGTGTCCCTCGCTTCCGAACCCCTCGCCCTTGGCCCCCTTGACGGCCGCTACCGTGCCGCCGTCGCGCCCCTCGTCGACTACCTGTCCGAGGCGGCCCTGAACCGCGATCGCGTTCACGTCGAAGTCGAGTGGCTGATCCACCTGACCAGCCAGTCGGTATTGCCGGGCGCCGGTCCCCTGTCGGACGAGCAGAACGCCAAGCTGCGCGCCATCGTTAGCGAATTCGACGCCGCCTCGGTCAACGAGCTTGCCGAAATCGAGGCCGTCACTGTCCACGACGTCAAGGCTGTCGAGTACTACATCGCCCGCCGCCTGCCCGCCATCGGCATTGAGCACCTGACGGCCATGGTGCACTTCGGCTGCACGTCCGAGGACGTCAACAATCTCTCCTACGCCGTCGGCATCAAGGGTGCAGTGGAGAACGTGTGGCTGCCCAATGCCACCGCCCTCGTCCAGCAGATCGAGGCCATGGCGGAAGCGAACCGCTCGGTTCCCATGCTGTCGCGCACCCACGGCCAGCCAGCTACGCCCACCACGCTCGGCAAGGAACTGGCCGTCATTGCGCACCGCCTGAACCGCCAGCTGGCACGTATCGCCAAGACCGAATACCTGGGCAAGATCAACGGCGCTACCGGCACCTACGCCGCCCACGTCGCCTCCGTCCCGGGTGCGGACTGGGAAAGCGTCGCCAAGTCGTTCGTGGAAGGCCTCGGGCTCACCTGGAACCCGCTGACCACCCAGATCGAAAGCCACGACTGGCAGGCTGAGCTCTACGCAGACATTGCACGGTTCAACCGCATCCTGCACAACGTCTGCACGGACATCTGGAGCTACATCTCCATCGGCTACTTCCGCCAGATCCCGGTTGCGGGCGCCACAGGTTCCTCGACCATGCCGCACAAGGTCAACCCGATCCGCTTCGAGAACGCGGAAGCCAACCTGGAGATCTCCAACGGCCTTTTGGACACCCTGGCAGCAACGCTGGTTACTTCCCGCTGGCAGCGCGACCTCACGGATTCCTCCTCCCAGCGCAACATCGGGGTGGCCTTCGGGCACTCGCTGCTTGCGATCTCCAACGTGGCCAAGGGCCTCAAGGCACTCGACGTGGCCGAGGAAGTCCTCGCAGGCGACCTCGATACCAACTGGGAAGTGCTCGGCGAAGCGATCCAGATGGTCATGCGTGCAGAGGCCATTGCCGGTGTTGAAGGCATGGAAAACCCGTATGAACGCCTTAAGGACCTCACCCGCGGCCAGCGCGTGGACGGTGCCCGCATGCAGGAATTCGTGCAGGGTCTGGGCCTCTCAGCCGACGCCGAAGCACGCCTGCTGGCACTGACCCCGGGTAAATACACCGGCATCGCCGACAAACTCGTGGACCACCTGCAGTAAGTGGATCACTTGCAGTAAAACCAAACGCTCGCCGACGGCGGGCCGGGGCTGGGTGCCTCGGCCCGCCGTCGGCGTTTAACGCGTCGTGGGCGATCAGTGGGCAGGCGGAAGAGCGCTCCTTCCCAGTTGTTTTCCTCAGCATCCCGTCCAAGGGTTCGAGACACGGCGTGTCGGGCTTTGGCCGGGCTCATGCAGCTGATTGGCTTAAAGCAACCGGGCCGGAGCGCAGCCAGTCCACACCCGAACAGCTAGACGCAGAGGAGCGGAGCGGCCATGAAGCTCCTGTTGATCAGGCACGGACAGACCCCCGGAAATGTTGCGGGCCAGTTGGACACGGCTTTTCCTGGACCTGGCCTGACCGAACTTGGGGAGCGACAGGCGGCTGCGTTGCCGGAGGCGTTGGCGGGCGAAGGCATTGAGGCCCTTTACACCTCCACCCTGTTGCGGACCCAGCGGACCGTGGCACCCTTGGCGAAGGCGACCGGCTTGGAACCGGAGATCCTGGCGGGCGTCCATGAAATCGAAGCCGGCGCCCTAGAGAAGAAAGACCGACCACGAATCGCACATGCGCTACATGGGCACAGTCTTTGCCTGGACGGACGGTGACCTGGACGTGCGCATGCCGGGAGCTTTCAACGGCCATGACTTCTTCGCCCGCTTCGATGCTTCGGTGGAAAGAGTTGCCGCCGCAGGGCATTCGACAGCTGTGATCGTCAGCCACGGTGCCGCGATTCGCTGCTGGGCTGGCCGACGGGCCACGGACATCGACACCGTGTTCGCCGAAACCCACCAGCTCCCAAACACCGGGATTGTGGCCCTCGAAGGCGACCCGCAAAACGGCTGGAAGGTGCTGCACTGGGACCAGATGCCGGTGGGCGGTATGGCCCTCTCGGACCAAACCGCCGAGGACCCCACGGGCGAAGCTCTCCAACCCTGATCTGAAACTGCGAGGCCTGCTCTTCACCCTAAAACCACTCCGAAAGGTGCAGACCGGGCCCCGCTACGCGGGAAAGCCCAGCATTTCTCCCGACGCTTACGCGCAGGAAACACCGTGGTAACCACCGCTCCTTAGGCTTGAGACGCATAGACACCTCCGACGAAACCCGGCGAATTGAGGCAGAAATGCAGACCAACCCACGGCTCAACATCCGGCAGGTCACGTGGGCCAACCCCGTGGGCGCCGACCTCCGGGCCGCACAGCAAGCCGAATTGGACTCCCGTTTCGGTAGCACCGACCATGAGCCAGGACCACCGCCGTCGGAAGCGGACACCGCGGTGTTCGTCGTGGCTTATGAGAAATGCTCAGGCCAACCCTTGGGCTGCGGTGGGCTCAGGATGCTGGACGAGAACACAGCCGAAATCAAGAGGTTGTATGTGGTCCCCTATGCCCGTGGTTCGGGAGTGGCGAGCTCCATCCTGGCAGCTCTCGAAGCCCAGGCGCACTCCCACGGATTCACCGTGATCGCGGCGGAGGCGGGGTCGGCCCAATCGGATGGCCGGAGCTTCTATGAAAGCGCCGGGTTCGCGGCCGTGCCCAATTTTGGTCCGTATGTGGGCGTCGACGAGTCCTACTGCTACTCCAAGCGGCTTGATTCGCACAGTGCCTCGCACACGGCGATGGCCTAGCCGGTACGGATGACCCGAAACATCAAGCGGAGTCCGCGGCAGTTCGATAATCTCGGGATATGGAAAAAGCAGACATCACCTTCCGCACCCGCAAATGGGTGCGGCCCGAGGATCTCAACGCCAACGGCACACTCTTCGGTGGCAGCCTGCTGAAGTGGATCGATGAAGAGGCAGCGATCTACGCCATCCTCCAGCTGGGCAACGGCCGGGCCGTCACGAAGTACATTTCGGAGATCAACTTTGTGAGCTCCGCGGTCCAGGGTGACCTCATCGAGATGGGCCTGACGGCGAAGCGTTTCGGCCGTACCTCGCTGACCATGCGTGCAGAAGTCCGCAACATGATCACCCGCCAGGCCATCTTGACCATCGAGGAAATAGTCTTCGTGAACCTTGGCGCCGATGGCCGTCCCCAGCCGCACGGTTACACCGAAATCACCTACGACCGGGACCGCATCCCAACCCACCACCTGACGGAGACGCTCGACGAAGACTGACGGGCCGGCGTCGTGACTTAAGTCCTGACTTAAACGGGTGCTGGCGGCCGCGGTGATGCGGCCGCCAGCTTGTATTTCCGGTGACGGGAGTGTTTGCCACCGGAATCTGGGGGAGCTGGGCTACAAGCGTCAGCGCCTGTCGAACGTCAACCCACCGGGCACCTGGAACGTGGGCATGAGTTCAAGCATGCCCACATTAACGTGGCGTGGCGTCTCGATCGCGTAGTCCAAGGCGTTGACGATGTCATCCGTAGTGAGTGATTCGTAGCCTTCGTAGTAGGTCTTCCAGGCCTCTTCCATGGCTTCTGGCGTGCCGCCCATGTTCCGTCCGAAGATTTCGGTTTCCACTCGTCCCGGGCAGATCTCGGTGACCCGGATACGCTTGCCCACGGTGTCGTTCCGGAGTTGCCGGGAGATCTGGTGCACGGCGGCCTTGGTGGCGTGGTAAACCGTGTGTCCGTAGAAGTTGTACACGCCGGCGATTGAGCTGATGTTGATGACGTGGCCCAGATCCCGTTCCACCATGCCTGGGAGAACCAGGCGGGTGAGCTGCAGGAGACCACGAAGGTTCACATCCACAAGTTCGTCGATGTCCTCTTCGGAAGAGTCCAGGATGTTGCCGGGGCGGGAAACGCCTGCACAGTTCACCAGGACGTCCACCTTGAGCTCACCAACGACGGCGGCCAGCGCGGCTGTGTCGGTCAGGTCCACTACGTGCGGGATGGCTCCGGTGCGGTCAGCCAAATCGGCGAGGCGTTCCTCGTTGCGCGCAACGGCGTGGACAGTCAGGCCCCGCTTGGCGAGCCGCTCGGTAATTGCTGCCCCCATGCCGGTCGACGCGCCGGTGACGAGGGCTGCGGTGTAGTCAGAAAAAGACATTGGATCTCCAAAGAAAGCGTGGGGCGAAGCGCGCCGGGCCCGGAAGCCCGGCGCGCTGCCCGGAATGGCGTGGGGGCTAGGCGTCGCGCAGCGGTTCGTGGGCGCGGTCCTTGACCGTACTCACGGCGATGAGGGTGCCGAGGGCGGTAATGACTGCGTAGAAGGCCGGCATGTAGATGTTGCCCGTGCTGCCGATGAGCCAGGTCATGAGCAGCGGTGCCGTGCCGCCAAAGAGGGCCGAGGAAATGTTGTAGCCCAGGCCGTAAGCGGAGTAGCGGACGCGGGTGGGGAACAGTTCGACGATCAGGATGTGGATTACTGCGGTGTGACCGGCGAAGACGACGGCCATGATGCAGGCACCAAGGATAGCCAGGCCCATCTGGCCGGTTGCGATCAGTGCGTACGACGGGATTCCGAGGATGGCCATGGCAATTGCTGATCCTGCGATGACCTTCTTGCGGCCAACACGGTCGGACAGGGCACCCATGAACGGGATGGCGACACAGATGACCACCAGGCTGCAGGCTGTCACCAGGAGGGCCTCGCCAATCGTGAAGTTCAGTTGCTTGCCCTTGAGGAACGTGGGCATGTAGGAGAACAGGACGTAGTAGCCGGAGCCGTTCATCAGGGGGATGAAGAGCGCCAGGAGCATGGCACGGCGGTGTTCCTTGGACTGGAATGCTTCCTTGAGCGGGTTCTTTGAGAGTCCGCCCTCTTCCTTGAGCTTCTCGAAGTTGGGGGTGTCGCTGATGGCCTTGCGGATGTACCACCCGATGATGCCCATGGGGATGGCGACCAGGAACGGGATGCGCCATGCGAACGAACCGAAGCCGCCGCCGTCGATCGCTGACTGGGTGAGCCACGGCGACATGGAGTACGCCACCAAAGTACCGGTCAGCAGTGCCGCGAACGAGGCTATCTGTGCGTAGGAGGTGATGATGCCGCGTTTGCCCTCGGGGGCATGCTCAGCGAGGAAGGTCATGGCGCCTGCGGCTTCGCCACCGACGGAGAAGCCCTGCAGGAGCCGGAGGAGGACCAGAAGAATCGGGGCCGCAACGCCGATCGCCGCATACGGAGGCAGCAGCCCGATGCCCGCGGTGGCCACGCTGATCAGGAGGATCACGAAGACCAGTAGTTTTTGCCTGCCGATCCGGTCGCCGAGATAGCCGCAGACCACTGCCCCGAGCGGCCGGACGAAGAACGAGACCGCGTAGCCTGCAAACACGAAAAGCAGTGCGTTGTCAGGGTTGCCCGGCGCGAGGAAGACGAGCGCCAGCGTTCCCGCCATGAAGGCGAAAATGCCGTTGTCGTACAGTTCCACGAAGATGCCAACACAACCTGCGGTGACAACCTTGCGGGTTTGGCGGCCCGTGAGCCGCTCATGCTGCACTGGCGCAGCGTTGGTGCTTGCGGTCATGACTTTTCCTTACTGGGATGAGCGTAGCAACGCCTACTGGTGTGGCGACAGGCCTTTTAGCTGCATGCGGCAACTGGCAGGTCCTGCCACCGGGGACGGCATCCGATGCCGAGGAGTCCGAAGACGGTGTTGACGGATTCGCGGAGGGTTTCAAGTTGGGCCCGCGAGCGCCTAAGGGCGGCAGTTGCATCTGCCACTGTGGTTTTCCGAAAACGGACTTTGTCCCCTGGCCTCGCCTGGGCCAGGACATCCAGTCCGGTACTGGTGACAACTGCGAGCACGGGATACCCGGCGGTCACGCCGCGGCCTCTGTGCAGTACCAGCAGTTCGTCCCGGGAAGGAACCTCGACGGCGCCCACTGGCACACCGCGGGAAAGGACCTCGCCGCTTGAGGTTCTTTCCGGTAGCTCCCCACCCAGCCTCAGGCCGATGTGGTTGCTGCGGCCACTGACGGCGTATTCGGAGGTGAAGAGGAGCTCACCGGAGCGGCCGAAATCGACGACGTCCGGCCCGTCGGTCACATCGACCAACAAGTCTGAATTCATGCTTGGCTGTTCCAAGCCGAGGCGGAACAGCGGAAGGTCGAAGTACGGCTGGCGTACCGGGCCGACGCTCCTGCGGGTGGACAGGCTGGTTCCTTCCTTGAGCTGATGGCCGAAGCCAACGACGGTGTCCGGTGCTACGCTGCCCAACAGGCTCTCTGCCTCGATTGAACCGTGGATGGCCAGGTAGGCGCGCAGTCCGCGGTGGATCCCGCGAACGGACACGGACTCCCCGGAACGGACGGAGACCGGTTCCCATTGGCTGGCCGGTCGTCCGCCAACGGTGAGCGTGAGCGGGGCGCCGGTAACGGAGATCAGGATGTCTGTGGTGGCTTTCATCCGGAAGTCCAGGGCCGTGATCTCCATCAGGGGATCGTTGTCCAGGTTGCCGGCGAGGATGTTGGCGGCCCGGGCCGAGTACTGGTCCAGGGCCCCGTTGACTGGGAGTCCGTAGCGGGGGCCACGGGTCCGGCCAAGGTCCGTGACGACGGAGTTGCCGGGCTGCTGGATCAGGATTCCGCCGCTCATGGCCTTGCCTTCAGAGCGCCGGGCTGAAGAGCGCCGGGCTGAAGAGCGCCGGGCTGAAGGGTGCTGGGCTGAAGCTCCATGCCGTCAAAGTCGCCGAAGTCTTCCGCCCTGATCTGCCTGAACCTGAGAATGTCGCCGGGACGGTAAGGCACCAGTGGTTCGCGGCGGATGTTCAACACTGAGAAGGGTGTCTGTCCGATGACGCACCATCCGCCGGGAGCGACGGCTGGCGCGATGACGGCTTGGCGTCCCGCAACCGATACTGCGCCGGCGGGAACGCTCAACCGGGGGTCCTTCAAGCGCGGTACTGGCTTGGGGAAGTCCGGGCCGTCCATCATGGGTGATCCTGCCGGCGCTCCCAGGCAACGGATGGTGTAGGTCTTCCCGGTGTGGAGGCGGATCACATCATCTGTGCTGAGGCCTTGGTGGGATGCAACCTTTTCCAGGTCCGGGCCATATTCACCGCCGTAAACAACGGGAACATCGAAGTATCGGGGAGCAACTGACGCTTCCCCTGCGCGGCCCAGCTCAGTGAGGCCGAGCTTGACGAAAGCGCGCATCTGCCGGGCAGAGACCAAAAGCGGGTCGAATTCCACCAGCACGGAGTCGTACGTGGGGACGGCTCCGTGAAGCCCTTCGGCGCCGCATCCTTCCAGCCAGTGGGCCAGGCTGTGGACGGTCAGCCAGTTCTCTTCGCTGTCCGCAGAGATGGCAACGACGCGCAAAGCGGAATCACCGGATTCGTGGATCTCGGTGGGCGAGGCAACGGATAGCGACATGTCAGGCCACCTTCGCCCGGGATTCCATGACCTCGGCAAGGGGTGCAATCCGGACGCCTGCTGCAAGCAGCTCCGTGCGGATCAGCCGCGCCAGTTCTACCGCACCAGTGTTGTCGCCGTGGAGCAGAACAGTGTCTACGGTGATGTCCATGTCCACCCCGCTTGCGCAGCGGAGCTTGCCTTCGGTCACCATGCGAAGGGTTCGGTCCACGATCTCGGTGGGATCGTGGAGGACTGCCCCGGGCTGGCTGCGGGGAACCAGGGTGCCATCTTCCTGGTAGGCGCGGTCCACGATTCCCACGATGGCGACGTTCAACCCTGCTTCACGTGCTGCGGTGGCCAGTTGGCCCTCTTGGGCTACCACTGTGAGGCCGGCATCCACGCGGGCGACTGCCTCGGCAACGGCCTTGGCATAGTCGGTCCGGACCGCCACCAGGTTGCCGAGCCGGCCGTGCGGCGCGAGATGGGCCACCTTGGTGCCGTGGAAAGCGGCAAATCCGTTCAGCGCACCCAATTGGTACAGAACATCGTTCTGTACTTCGCCCGCAGTGAGGCCCATATCCCGGCGGCCAAAGCCACGCAGGTCCGGGAAGCTCGGGTGGGCCCCGATGCCTACTCCGCGGCGAACGCACTCGGCGACGGTGGCGGCCATGATGTCGGGGTCGCCAGCATGGAACCCGCAAGCGATATTGGCGCTTGTCACGATGTCCAGGAGCTCGGAATCGTCGCCGATGGTATAGGCGCCAAACCCCTCTCCCAGATCCGCTACAAGATCAATGATCGGATTCACGTAATTCTCTTTCCATGGCTTTGACAGTGGGGAAAAGGAAATTCAAGGAATTTCCACTGCGGGAAGATTCTTCAGGGAAACCAAAGTTTTGCCTGAAGTTCTTTCCAAAAGTCTCGCACCGGCCGGGCATGCCGCACAAAGACCTATTCGCTATCCCGTGATAGCTCTCCGTTATGACCTGCGCCACCCTGTACTGTGCCTTGGGTCCCAACCACACCCGGATAGAATTTCCTTTACGCATGCCACCCGGGGGACGTGGCCCTCCAGGAAGGCAGACCCATGGACACGCGCAAGCTCTCATACTTCGTGCAGATCGTTGACTCAGGCAGCATCACCAAGGCTGCAGCTGCCCTCCACGTTGCCCAGCCCGCCCTGAGCCAGCAGGTATCCGCACTGGAAACGGACCTTAAGCAGCGCCTGCTGATTCGCAGCAAACAAGGGGTTGAGCCCACGGCAGCCGGGCACACGCTCTACCGTCACGCACAATCGATCCTGCGTCTGGTTGAGCAGGCCAGGCAGGATGTCGCATCCTCCGGCGCGGCTCCCTCCGGACGGGTGTCAATCGCGATTGCGCCCTACAGCATGGCCTCCAGCCTGACACCACAGATCATCAGCGAGGTAGGCCGGCGATACCCGGACATCGTGGTCCACCTGACCGAGATCTTCGGCGGCGTGCTGAGCGAGGCCATCAAGAACGGCCGCTTGGACATGGCGCTGATCTACGAACCGGGGAAGATCCGTGGCGTCCAGTTCACCACCATGATCGTGGAGGATCTGCATTTGGTGGTCCACCCTGACGTGGACATCAACCGCGGCAAGGACACCGTCACCCTCGCGGAGGCAAGCACTTTGGGACTGTTCCTTCCGGAGAAGAACCACACACTGCGTCAGCTCATCGAAAAGGGCCTGGCGGACCAGGACCTTCCCCTGAAGCTGGTAGGCGAAGTGGAATCTGTTCCTTCGCTGACAAGGCTCATCCAGGCCAACCTCGGTGGCACAGTGTTGCCCAAGTCCGCTGCCGACGCCCTCTTCCCAGACCAGGACTTCAAGGTAATGCGGATCGTCGAACCCGGCCTGCAGAGCAAGATCGCCCTTTGCACCCCGGACCATGAGCCACTGTCGGAGGCAGCGTCAGCGGTGTTGCTGGTGGTCAAGGAGATGCTGCACCAACAACTGATCACCAAGTACGGGACCGACCCCGTCCAGCTGCCCGCCCATCCATAACAAAGCCTTATCCGGACAGTCAGCTTTGGTCTTATTCAGGACCGTTTTAATTTCCTAATATCGAATCAGCAAACAATTCGAAACCAGACCCCGGATTCCGTGGGCACATTCAAAGGAAACAACGGTGAAAAAGATCAGCACAACCGGATGGGCATCACATCCAACCCGCGGAACAGTCAGCGCACGGACCGGATTCCACTGCCCACGAAATGGTTTTTGGCGGCCCACCGGTGGAATTGGCGAACCGCTCTTCGTCTTCGAAGGCAGCCTGATGCCCACGCACGCCGGCGGCAGCATCGAATGGCACCTCGTGGACACGCGGCCCGGACACGCCGGACTGGATTGAGGGCGAACCACCCAACCCGACCGCCCGCCGTCGTACATCACCATGATGTGCAGCCCCCAAAGGCGCCCTGCCACCGGCAAGGCGCCTTTTCCATATGGGCAGGCGTTCACGTCGGCAAGCACAACGCTGCCGTGGGAGTGCATGCGAAAGGGGCCGGCCACCTCGCCTTTCGACGATCCGCGGCCGGCCCTGCAGAGGCACCTAGTCCTCGACCAGAAGCCCCTTCTCCTTCAGCTTCTCAGTCAGCCCACAGAGCTCTAAGGTGTTACCGCCGTCGTGGTAGAGCTTGATGAGTTCGCGTTCATGGTCGTCACGGGCCTGGGACAGTGCGATGACTTCCTCGGCCTCTTCGCGGCGAACCACCACGACACCGTCAGCGTCGCCGCGGAGGATGTCGCCCGGATAGATGATTTCATCGCCGAAAACGATCGGGTGGTTGATGGGCCCCAGGGTCTCCTTGACAGTGCCCTTGATACTGACGCTGCCGGAGAAGACGGGAAGGCCCAGCTCGATCAGGTCCTGGGTGTCGCGCACACCGGAATCGGTAACCATGGCGGCAATGCCTTTGGCTTTCATGGCATTGCCGAGGACGTCGCCGAACGTGCCGGCCTCGGCCATCTCCTGCGCACCCACCAAGACCACGTCGCCTGCCTGGGCGTAGTGGATCGCCACCTGCAGCATGAGGTTGTCCTGCGGGGCGCAGGCCACCGTGACGGCCGGCCCGCAGAACGACATTGAACGATCGATCGGCTTGATCCTGGAGCTCAAGGCGCCGCGGCGGCCCTGGGCTTCATGGATGGTTGCCGAGGAAAAAGCGGCAAGGCGGCTGACAACGTCAGCATCCGGACGTTCAAACTTTGTTTTGACGTGGATCATCTCTGGATCTTTCTAGGTGAGGGCGTTGACGGCTTCGCGGATCGAATCCACACCGGCGTTGATGGTCTCCAGCGAGGTTGCGAAGGAGATACGGAAGTAGGGGCCGAGGCCATAAGCCGAGCCCTGGATTACGGCCACGCGGGCAGCGTCCAGCAAATACAGCGTGAAGTCCTGGTCGTTCCCTATCACACGGCCGTCCGGCGCGGTCTTGCCGATCACCCCGGAACAGTTCACGTAGGCATAGAAGGCGCCTTCCGCCGGGGCCACGGACAGTCCGTTGATGGAGTTCAAACCGTCGACGGCGGCGTCCCGGCGCTTGCGGTACACCTCCACAGAGTCGCGGACAAAGGCCTGGTCACCGTCCAACGCAGCAACTGCGGCCGCCTGGCTGATGGACGACGGGCACGACGATGTCTGGGACTGCAGCTTGTTCATGGCTGCGATCAGCGGGGCGGGACCCACACCGTAGCCCAAACGCCAGCCGGTCATTGCGTAGGCCTTGGAAACGCCGTTGACCAGCAGGATGCGGTCCTTCAGCGCAGGCACCGCAGAGACCAGGCTGGTCACGCGGCCTTCGCCGAAGTAGACCTCGTCGTAGATCTCATCGGTGAGGACGTAGACCTCCGGGTGCTCCTCAAGGACTGCTCCAAGTGCCTGCAATTCCTCGCGGGAGTACACAGCTCCGGTCGGGTTGGACGGCGCGTTGAGAATGAGCCACTTGGTCTTCGGGGTGATGGCGTTTGCCAGGGCATCAGGGGTGAGCTTGAAGCCTGTCTCTTCACCGCATGCGACGATCACAGGCGTGCCATCGTTGGCGAGCACCATGTCCGGGTAGGAAACCCAGTAGGGCGCGGGGACGATCACTTCGTCGCCCTCATTCAGCGAGGCCATCAACGCCACGTACAGGACCTGCTTGGCACCACCGCCGATGGTCAGCTGGTTCCGCTCATAGTGCTGCCCGGTGTGGGCCTCGATCTTGCGCAGGATGGCCGCTTGCAACTCGGGCGTACCGTTCACCGAGGTGTATTTTGTCTCGCCGGCAGTGATTGCTGCGATGGCGGCTGCCTTGATGTGGTCCGGGGTGTCGAAGTCGGGCTCGCCGACGGTCAGGTCGATGATCGGGATGCCTTCGGCTTTGAGTTCGCGGACGCGTGCAGCCGCGGCGACGCTCGCCGAGGATTTAATGCGGATGACCCTCGACGCCGGCAGGTAGTCGGCCATGTCTCCTCCAGGAATGTGGGACTCAGGACCCGCTGATTAGCGTGTCCCCTTTTCGAGACTAGGTATTTGCTGGCTCTGTGGATAAGACCTAATGTGCGTGGATCTATAAGGGAGCCTTATGACAAGTGGGGCTTCCGCCGCCTTGGCGGCCTATGTGTGCGCCTAATCGGCCCTGAACATGCACTTTGCTTATGGGTTCACTGTGGATTGGTATTTCCTGATGGAGGCGAACCCTGCCTAGATTCAAAGAGTCAGAAGTGTGGTCCCACTCCGAAAGGGAGCCTATGCCGGCCCAAACCGTTTCACTCCAAGGCCGCCCAGCCACAGGACGGTATGCCTACCGGGCCAAAGCAGCCCGGCGGCAGACTTTGGACCACGCGGAACACATCGAACACGCCAAGCTGGCACATGCGCTGGGAACGCACCGGCAGCTCTTATCTCATGCCAACAGCGCGATTCGCACCCTGACCGCCGCCAGAAATGAGTTGCTTGCGCAGGCAATTGAGGACGGGCTCACCATCGCCACCGTTTCAGCGGTCACCGGGGAGAACATGAAATCGGTCCGGGCCATTGCTTTGGCTTATGACGATCTGCACCCGAGCGACGTCTCCCGCAGCGCACATTTGTCCGCGCTCCGGCACAAAACCGACGAGCTCAGGGCAGCTGCGCAGCATCGCGACCGGATCATCGAACGCCGCGAAGCGCTGATTGTGATGGCCCTCCGGAACCAGGTCTGTGATGAGCTGGAGCTCGCGTCGCTGACCGGACTCACTCCGGACCACATTCGCCGGTCGCACCGGGGCAGTGCCCGGCCTGAGCCCGGTCGCACCCGGGGCAGCCCCCGGCCTGAGCCCACCGTTGAACCCGACGGCCGCAGACGGTAGAACGGTGGGATGAGCGACGTAAACGCATGGATGGATCTGTACCTGCAAGCGTGGACCTCGAATGAGCCCGACGATATCCGGGCCATGTTCACCGAGGACGCCGTCTACTACGACCGGCCAAACACCGAGAAACCGTGGCACGGGCATGATGAGATCGTTCAGCACTGGTCCGGCGATTCGGCCGATCAGCCGGAGGACTGGACGTTTGAATGGACTCTCCTGGGCCAGGACGGAGACACAGCGTTCGTTCAGGGCCTCACCACGTACCTCAACGGCGACCCCACATACGACAACCTCTGGGTCATCCGCTTCGCCGACGACGGCCGTGCCCGCGAATTCACCGAGTGGTACATGGCCCGGAAGTAGTCCCGTCAGTAGCTCTCGCGCTCGGCCGTTTCGGGAACCGGGATGAACGTTGAAGCGAACCCTTCGGACGCCCTCGCCAGCACCGCAACGTCGGCGCCGACCAGCACAAAGGAGGCACCGGCGTCGAGGTAGGCGTGGGCGGTATCGGGGTTGAAGGCGTTCACGCCGGCAGGCTTACCGGCCGCTTTGGCGGCTTCAAGGCAATGCTCGACGACGGCCCTCACCAACGGGTTTTCCTGCTGTCCCAGCAACCCCATGGAGGCGGCTAGATCCGAGGGCCCCAGGAAGATGCCGTCGACGCCGTCGACGGCCAGGATCTCCTCCACAGCCGATGCCGCAGCTTCGGATTCGATCTGGACCGTGAGGCTGATGGAATTCGACGCGGAGCCAAGGTAGTCGGGAACACGGTTCCAGCGCGAGGAACGGGCCAAGGCGGATCCCACGCCGCGGACCCCATGCGGCGGATACCTCACCGCAGCAACGGCGGCAGACGCCTCGAACGCCGAGTTCACCATGGGCACCATGAGGTTCTGCACGCCGAGGTCCAGGTATTGCTTGATGACCACGGTGTCGTTCACCGGCGGCCGGACCATGGCCTGGACGGGGTATCCGCTGACGGCATGCAGCTGGGCGAGGATCGATTCGAGGCCGTTGGGGCTGTGCTCGGCGTCGATCAGCACCCAATCCAGTCCGGACCCGGCGCAGATTTCCGCTACCAACGGACTGCCGGAGCACACCCACATGCCAGCGAGTGGACGGCCAGCGGAAGCAAGGGCCGAATAAAAGGTAGGGCTCAGCTGAAGTGACATGTCACAACTCCCAACGGTCCATAGTCCGCGTGAACGCTATCCCCTTTGTACACCCACAACGGCCTGGTAAACGAGCCCGCCAGGATGATATCTCCGGCCTTCATCGAATCACCGTGCGCGGCGATCTTGTTGGCCAACCAGTGCACTCCGTTGGCCGGGTGATCGAGCACTCCGGCAGCGACCCCGGTCTCTTCCACGGTCTGGTTTTTGTAGAGGATCGCCGACACCCAGCGGAGGTCGACGGCGTCGGGACGCACCGGCCGCCCACCGATCACCATCGCACCCATGGCGGCGTTGTCAGAGATGGTGTCCACGATGGTCCGGCCCTCCATTTCGATCCTGGAGTCCAGGATTTCGAGGGCCGGAACCACGTAGTCGGTGGCGTTGAGGACGTCGAAGATGGTGCAGCCCGGCCCCTTCAAGGCACTCTTCAGCACGAAGGCCAACTCCACTTCCACCCGCGGATGCGTGTACCGGTCCCATTCCACGGAGCACCCGGTTTCGAGGACCATGTCATCAAAAATGGCTCCGTAGTCGGGTTCGGTAATGCCCGTGGCGGCCTGCATGGCTTTGGACGTGAGGCCGATCTTGCGCCCTACCAGCGTCCGGCCTGCTTCCTCGTTCCGTTGCCGCCACAACTGCTGTACGGCGTAGGAATCCTCCACCGTCATCTCCGGGTAGCGTGCGGTCAGGCGCGGCACCGGCTTGCGGTTGCGGTTCGCCTCAAGGAGTTCGTCGGCAATGGCTTCGATCGTCTTCGCGTCCATCATGGTTTAGACCTGCGCCCCCAGCTTGAAGCCCTCCGCCGTATCTGAAGCGCCTTCGGGGCGGGTGTAGGAGAAGCCGTCGGCGCCTACCGTGACAGCCATTTCGGACTTGTCTTCGCGTTCGATGATGGGCTGGGGGTTGCCGTCGAGGTCCAGGACCAGGGAAGCCTCGGTGTACCAGGACGGGACCACGGGGTTGCCCCACCAGTCGCGGCGCTGGTTGTCGTGGACGTCCCACGTGACGGTGGGGTTGTCCGGGTCGCCGGTGTAGTAATCCTGGGTGTAGATCTCCACGCGGTGCCCGTCCGGGTCAAGGATGTAGAGGTAGAACGCGTTGGACACACCGTGGCGTCCGGGGCCGCGTTCGATCCTGTCGGAGATGCGCAGGGCACCCATCTTGTCGCAGATCTGGATGATGTTGTGCTTCTCGTGGGTGGAGAACGCGATGTGGTGCAGGCGCGGCCCGTTGCCGCCGGTCAGGGCGGTGTCGTGCACGGTCTGCTTGCGGTGCATCCACGCAGCGTACGTGACGCCGTCGGAGTCCTTGATGTCCTCAGAGACGCGGAAGCCGAGGTCCTCCAGGTACTTGCGTCCGCGCGGGACGTCCGGGGTGACCTGGTTGAAGTGGTCCAGGCGGACCAGTTCGCCGGCGGAGTAGAGGTCGTAGCGCTGGGTGAGGCGCTCGACGTGCTCCACGTCGTAGAAGAACTCGTACGGGAAGCCCAGCGGATCCTCCACGCGGACGGAGTCGCCCACACCCTTGGTGAAGCCTTCCTTGCGGCGCTCCACCCGGCAGCCGAGTTCGCGGTAGTAGGCCTCGGCGGCGTCGACCTCGGCCGGGGACTTCACGCGGTAGGCGAAGGCAGCGGCTGCGGCGACCGGGCCCTTGCGGAGGACCAGGTTGTGGTGGATGAACTCCTCGAAGGAGCGCAGGTAGATGGTGTTCTCGTCTTCTTCGGTGACGTGCAGGCCGAGGAGGTCCACGTAGAAAGCGCGAGACTTGGCGAGGTCCGTGACCACGAGTTCCAGGTAAGCGCAGCGGACAATGTCCGGAGCCGGAACCGTGGGAGTGGGGATGGGGCCGGTAAAGGGGTTGCTCATGGGATTCTCTCTTCGTTGAAAGGTCTTAGGCGCCGAATTTAGGGGTGTGGACTGAGCCGAGGGTGATGTGCACGGCCTGCTGGTCGGTGTAGAAGTCGATGGAACGGTAACCGCCCTCGTGGCCCAGGCCGGAGGCTTTCACACCGCCGAACGGGGTGCGGAGGTCACGGACGTTGTGGCTGTTGAGCCACACCATGCCGGCTTCGACGTTCTGGGAGAAGTTGTGCGCACGGGTCAGGTTCTGGGTCCAGATGTAGGCCGCCAGGCCGTACTTGGTATTGTTCGCCAAGGCGAGGGCTTCGTCGTCGTTCTCGAACGGCGTGATGGCCACGACCGGCCCGAAAATTTCTTCCTGGAAGATCCGTGCGTCAGGTGCGACGTCGGCAAACACCGTGGGTGCGATGTAGTTGCCTTCGGGCAGGTGGTCGGGCCTGCCGCCGCCGGCCAAGAGGCGGCCTTCGGACTTGCCGATCTCCACGTACGATGCGACCTTCTCGTAGTGCTCAGGGTGGACGAGCGCACCCACTTGGGTCTTGGGATCGTGGGGATCACCCACCACGATGTTCTTGGCGCGGGCGGCGTACTTTTCACAGAATTCGTCGTAGATGGCCCGCTCAACCAGGATGCGGGAACCGGCGGTGCAGCGTTCGCCGTTGAGGGAGAACACCCCGAAGAGGGCCGAATCAATGGCTGCGTCCAGATCAGCGTCGGCGAACACCACACAGGGCGACTTGCCGCCGAGCTCCATGGACAGGCCTTTGAGGTTTGCCGCGGCGTTCCGGAAGATCGTCTGTCCGGTGGTGGTCTCGCCCGTGAAGGAAATCAGCGGTACGTCAGGGTGCTTGACCAAGGCGTCCCCGGCTTCCTCGCCCAAGCCGTTGACCAGGTTGAACACGCCGTTGGGCAGCCCGGCATCCTTGAAGATCTGCGCCCACAGGGAGGCGGAAAGCGGCGTGAATTCGGCTGGCTTCAGGACCACGGCGTTGCCGGTGGCGAGTGCTGGGGCAAGCTTCCAGGACTCGAGCATGAACGGGGTGTTCCACGGGGTGATCAGGCCGGCGACGCCGATCGGCTTGCGGTTCACGTAGTTGATCTGTGAACCCGGGACCTTCATGGCGTCGTCGAACTGGGCAACGATCAGGTCGGCAAAGAAACGGAAGTTCTCGGCAGCGCGGAGGGCCTGGCCCTTGGCCTGGGTGATCGGCAGGCCGGTATCGAACGTTTCCAGCTCCGCGAGGCGCGCTTCCTGGGCCTCGACAGCATCGGCGATCTTGTTCAGCACACGGGCACGTTCGCGGGGCTTCATCTTCGGCCAGGGACCGTTCACAAATGCTTCGCGGGCTGCGGCGACGGCGAGGTCGATGTCTTCCTTCTGGCCGGCGGCGGCCGTGGCGTAATTGCCGTTGGATACGGGGTCCAGGACGTCGAAGGTCTTGCCTGAAAGAGAGTCAACGAACTCGCCGTTGATGAAGTGCTGGATGTGCGTGGGGAGGTTCTCGGGGATGTAATGCTTGCTGGTTTCTACTGAGGTCGTCATCGTTGAAGTCCTTACTGGTTCTTTGCTGTGGAGAGGTAAGCGTCCAGGGTGGCGGCGCGGTGTTGTCGGGCTGCTTTTTCGATGGTGTCGGCGTCTGCTCCGGACTCGATGAGCTGCAGCAGTGCTTCGTGTTCGCGGACTGATTCCTGGGCGCGGCCGGGGACGAACCGGAACGTGGACGATCGCAGGGATGCGAGCCGGTTCCAGCCCCGGTGGACCAGGTCAAGGATGTGTGGGTTCGGGCAGTGTTCAAAGAGGACACTGTGGAAGTCCTGGTTCAAAGCCGTGAAGCGGACGGGATCGAAGTGTTCCAGGCACTCACGCATCTCCTCGTTCACCGCACGTGCCCGGGCAATCGCCACCGAATCGATCAGCGGAGCCGACAATGCCGTGGCGGCACCTTCGACGATGCTGAGGGTCTGCATCGTGTACAGGTACTCGGTGGGGTCGATTCCGGACACCGTCGCACCGACGTTGCGTTCGAACTTCACCAGCCCTTCGGCCTCCAGACGGCGGATTGCTTCGCGCACGGGAACCACGCTGAAGCCCAGATCCTCGGCGATCTTCGCCAGCACCAGCCGGTAGCCCGGGGTGTAGGTACCCTCGACGATCCTGGCCTTGACGGCGTCATAGGCCTGCTGGGACTTACTTCCGACGGCGGTTTCAGTCACCGGATGCTCCTTCCGGGCTTTGCGTGGCGTTCCACTCGGCTGTGACCCACTTCGCGTACCGCGCCTGCCATTCTTTGTTCATCGGGTAGAGCCCGTCCACGCTGTTGCCTTCCTGGACCATCTGGAAAATGAACGTCTCTTCCTTTTCCTGCTGAATGCAGTCATCCACGAGTTCATCGGCGATGGCCGGCGGGATCACCAGAATGCCGTCGGAGTCGGCCACGATGATGTCGCCGGGCTGCACGGTGGCCCCGCCGCAGGCGATGGTGATGTCCGTATCCCACGGGATATGCCTGCGTCCCAGCACGGCCGGGTGCGGGTTGGCGAAGTAGGTGGGCATCTCCAGATCGGCCACGGCGGAGTAGTCGCGGACGCCGCCGTCGGTGATGATCGCAGCTGCCCCGCGAACCTGGGCCCGCAGCGCGAGGATGTCCCCCACCGTGCCGGTACCCTTTTCTCCCCTGGCTTCCATGACCAGGATTTCGCCTTCGTTGACGGAATCGATGGCGCGCTTCTGGGCATTGAACCCGCCACCGTGGGTCTTGAAGAGATCCTCCCGATTGGGAACGTAGCGCAGCGTCCGAGCGAGGCCCACAACTTTGCGGTCCGGGCGGGTGGCCTGCAGCCCATCGATACTGACGTTGTTGAGGCCGCGCTTGCGCAGCTGCGAAGACAACGTGGCCGTCGCGACGGATTCGAGCTTGGCTTTCAACTCCGGCGTCAGCACACTTGCGGCAGCCGCCGGTTCCGAAGCCTCAAGACCCGCAGCTTCCCGCGAACCGTATGCCTCTTCCCGCTGGGTGTCATCGCTCTTGGGCTGGGCACCAAAGTCCGCGAACGGCGTCGTACCTTCCGTCACCTTGGTAACCAGCCGTCCGCTGCTGAATTCACCGCCGGTGACCTCAATTTCGACGACGTCTCCCGGCTGGGCGACCGACGCGCCGGCCGGGGTGCCGGTGAGGATGATGTCGCCTTCTTCCAGGGTGAGCAGCTGGGAGAGGTCCGCGACGAGCTGCGCGAACGGGAAGAGCAGGTCCTCCGTGGTGTCGTCCTGGACGAGATCGTTGTTGTGCCAGGTCCGGATCCGCAGCGCAGCGGGATCCACAGCGTCTGCCGGGATCAGTGCAGGACCGACAGGCGTGAAGCCGTCGCCGCCCTTGGACCGGACATTGGAGCCCTTGTCCGCGTAACGGAGGTCGTAGACGCCGAGGTCGTTGGACGCGGTAACCCACTGGACATGGCTCCACGCGTCCTCCAGCCCTACCCGGCGGGCGGCCTTGCCCATGACCAAGGCGATCTCCCCTTCGTAGCCGAGCAGCTCGCAACCGGCGGGCCGTTCAACAGTTCCCGGAGCGTCGGCCGTACCAAGCGCCAGGGACGTTGCCGGCTTCAGGAAGTAGGAGGGCTGCAGCGGCGTGCGGCCCCGCTGGGCTGCGCGGCTGGGGTAGTTGATGTGGACGGCAATGACTTTGCGCGTCCGCGCCAGCATGTCCTGGTTGACTTCCTGGGTCCGGAACTCCAGCGTCACGGGTCCTCCTCTTCGGCGAGCACGCTCCATCAAGCGTTATCAGGTACGAAATCGTATACGATAACTATGGCTCGTGATCCACGGCACGTCAACCCCTATTCCCGATACCTTCCGATGCAGGCCGAGGGAGGCAACGCGGGGAGGACGGCGACCCCTTACATACTGTCGGTGGGCTCCCGTAGGGTACCGGCATGGACATCATCCTTGTACCCGGTTTCTGGTTGGACGCCTCATCCTGGGCGGAGGTAACGCCCGCGCTGGTGGCAGCAGGGCACACAGTTCATCCGCTCACACTGCCAGGACTGGAGTCGGCCGATTCAAGCCGTGCCGGAATTGGCCTCCAGACACATATCGACGCCGTTACCTCCACCGTGGACTCCCTCGAAGGCAAGGTCATCCTGGTAGGGCACTCAGGCGGCGGGGCAATCATTCATGGCGTGGCGGATGCCCGCCCGGACCGTGTAGCCCGCGCCATCTACGTGGACAGCGGCCCCTTGGGCGAGGGCGGTGTCATCAATGATGAACTGCCCGACGACGGCGACGAGATTCCACTGCCGCCGTGGGAAGCCTTCGAAGAGGAAGACCTCGTTGACCTCACCGACGAACTGCGCAAGTCTTTCCGTGCCCGCGCGATTCCCCAGCCCAGGGGTGTCGCGTTCGACCAACAACACCTCCACGATGTGCAGCGCTACGAGGTCCCCGCCACTATCATCGCCTGCGAGTTCCCGTCCTCGCTCCTCAAGGAGTGGATGGACGCCGGGCATCCGTTCACGGCCGAGCTCGCGAGGATCCGGGACGTGGACTACATCGACCTGCCAACAGGCCACTGGCCGCAGTTCACCAAGCCCAAGGAGTTGGGCGAGGCGATCCTGCGGTCCATTGAACGTTCCAACTAGGAGCGGGGTCGCGTATTCGTTGCAGGCCCCTCCGGCGCGGCGCCGCCCTCGTCCGTCCAGTCAGCGCCCGTGCTGTCATCCAACGCGGGATCCGAGATGACGTCCGACGTGACCGTGGGCACCGTCGTGACAGTGGGCTTGGAGCTGGAATCCTGGCCTGACTTTGGGGCGCTGATACCCGGGAACAGGGTTTCGACCTTCTCGAGCAGCTTCTTTCCCGCGTCATAGAGGTTGTCCAGGATGTCCGGTACAGACTCCTGGACAGCCTCAGTAGCCTGGTGGACGTTCTGCTGGACGTCGGGGTTGTTCAGGACCTTCTCGGTGCCCCCGCGAAGCCGGCGATACACCTCCGGCCAGGATTTTGATCCCCACACGTAGCCGACGGCCACGCCAACGGCGAACAATGCCTTCCCTTTCACAGCAATCACTCCTTCCGAGGTGTTTATCCTTCGACACTAGCCGGGTAGCGCACCCGCTGTCACGCGCACATTACTAATGTGCCGATCCGTGAACATTTGCTGAATTTGAAGGAACCATCCAGCCGTTATGCCAAGGCCGGACAAGATGGAGCAGAAGACCTATTAATCGACCACCAACAGGGTGCTCCAGGTGGGGACCAAGGCAACCTCGGCCAGGCCAAGCTGAAGCGGTTCAGCGGGAAACCCCAAGGGGTAGCCAAGGGCGTTGAAGGCTCCATTCATAGCCGCCTGCCCGCAAATCCTTGGATCCCAGTGGCGGGGGCCGCGTGCCGACAATTAGACAGGTTACTTGCTACTAGTCCGCGGAGCGGCTAGCGTTACTGGTGTAGCAGCAAGACCGACCCAATCGGCAGGAGTGCTTTATTGGCCGTCGTTAACAAATTCATCGGGGTTTCGTAGCCGTTCCAATCCCCGCATTGAAAAGGGCCTTCAAGGGCCCCATTAAGGTGCCTGAACACTGGAACAGGCACCCGATGAACTGAACCTCTTCATAATGTTCATGGAATTTCCATCAACAAGAAAGAAGGAACAAAAATGGGTTTCTTTGGTTTTCTACTGCTTGGTCTTTTGGCCGGCGCTATCGCAAAGCTTATTCTTCCCGGCCGCCAGGGTGGCGGCTGGCTGGTAACCCTCCTGCTGGGCGTCGTAGGTGCCCTCCTGGGCGGCTGGATCGGCGGCCTCATCTTCGGCACAGGCCTGCAGGAATTCTTCTCCCTGACCACCTGGCTGCTGGCCATCGGCGGTTCCATCATCGTCCTGCTGATCTGGGGACTCCTCACCAACCGCAGGGCACACCATGGCTAACAACCAGAATCGGGACGCCAACGGCGAGGAACTGGACGGCCAGTATGTTGAGGGCGACTACGGCGACGCAGGCGCTTCACCGGAAACGCTGAAGGAGGACGCCGGCGGGGACTACACCGAGGGTGACTACGCCGAGAAGACGGTCCCTTCAGCTGACGCCGAGCTTGATGAGCGCAACACGGAGGACACCCCGAAGGATCGTCCGTTTTCATCCGAGCCGGACGACGAAGCCTCGGGCTCAAGCCGTCCGTAACACCTGAATACAGCAAAGAACCCGGAGGACTGCACTGCAGCCTCCGGGTTCTTTACGTTGGTCGTTCTTCCGTAGGCCCCCGACGCGTCAGGGCCGCGTTCTGCCGGGGGCTACGTCCGCAAAGTCTTGGCCTTGACCACCATGAACAACCCATACGCAATAAGGCCAACGGCAACCGCCGCCAGAAGGTATGGCCCGTACGGCTGCTCCTTGAGGGCCTTGAGGCCGCCGTCCAGCCCCGTGGATTGCTCGGGCTGGGCCCGCAAAGCTGCAATGACCACCAAGAGCCCCACAAGGAAAAGGGCTATTCCTTTGGCAATGTAGCCCACCACGCCAACACCGGTTTGGAACTTCCGCACGCTCTGGCTGGAAGACAGGGACAGGTCCCGCGTGAACGTTTGCTTGAAGCCACGCACCGCGAAAACTATGCCCGTGATGGCAACGCCCGCGCCCACTGCGACCAGCAGGAAAACCCCGAAAGGAGCTTTCAGGAGCGTGAGGGTCCAGTCGCTGGTGGATTCCCGGCTGTTCCGGCCTTTGCCCATGATGAAGGAGATGATAGTGGCGGCGAGCGCGGCGAACACCAGGGCCTGGCCAGCTGCGGAGAATCGCTTGGCAGGCTTATTGTCGGACTTCCTGCGGTAACCCAGGACGGCGTTGCCCAACTGCCACAGTGCCAACGCTGCACAAGCGGCGAAGCAGGCCCAGAGCAGGAACGGTCCGGCAGGTTGGTTAGCCAGGGATGCCACAGCCCCGGACACATCGGCTTCACCCGTGCGCCCGAACGCCAGTTGCAAGGCGATGACACCGATGAGCAGATGCAACAGTCCACTGACGGCAAAGCCGGTTCTGGCAACGATTTCGAAGGCACGGGAGTTTGAGGCGTCCTCGGCCACATCAGCCGCCTTCTTCATCTCCTCTTTGATGACAAGCCTCCTTAGCTATCGCCTGCACTCCATGGTGCCATTCGATCGTTGTCCAGGCCACCGCATTAACGACGGCGGGCAGGCACCTTTGGTGCCTGCCCGCCACGACTCGTTTGCGGGCCTTAGAACCCGACCACCGACTGAGGCCAGATACTCCTCAGGCCCACGCCGAGCGGGTTGAACTGCTCGCGTACGCTCACCACGGCCCGGGCCTGGCCCGGGACCTCGGCTGCGTGCCGGGAAGGCTCGGCCGTTCCGGCGAGCGGGCTGGACGTGACAGGCGCCGGGCCGGCACTGACGGACAGGGCGATGATCTGGTCAGGCATCTCGGTGGTCCTTCCTGGAAGTTCCATCAACTTTGTTGGCTGATGTTTCAACCATCGGACCGGGCCCTCAAGAACCCCGCCGGGTCATCTCAAGATTGGGTCAAGAATTTCCGATCTCCGCCCGACCCGCCTGAGTGGGGCCGCTGTTTAGCAGGCGCTCAATGTCGGCGAAGCCCAGCCCTGACGCGATCGCAAGATCGGGGAGCTGCGCTCCCGCCGCGGCCGCACTTCTCATGGCCTGCAATAAAGAGTCCTCTGCTCCGTCCATTTCCCACTGCAGGCTCTCAACTCGAGCCGAGGCCGCCCAGACGTCGTCCAGCAACATTGTTCGCCGCGATGGCGCAGACAGGGAGGGGGCACCCTCCTGCGCAGGCCCGGGAAGAGCTTGGGCCGTCGTTCCCGTCGTCAATGCAACAGTCATAGCGCTTCCTCCAAGGACAGATGTAACTTGATTGGCTAGTTATATGGCAATCTAACTACATGATTCCACATCAAGAAAACAGCAGTGATGCACGTCACACAAAACTGTGCGTGAGGAATCACCGCACCGGCACGTCTTATTCATGACGGCGCAGAACGCGCCGCACCCAACGCAAACCCAACGCAAACCCAACGCAAACCCAACGCATAGGAGTCAATGCCATGACCGTTCAGACGCACACCCCCGCAGACGTACCGGCCAAGAACGCCGCAGCCACCACCTCCGCAGGGGCACTCGATAAGGGCAAGGATGGTCGCGGAGCCACCACCGTCGCCGACGGCGTCGTTGCCAAGATCGCCGGTATCGCCATCCAGGAAATCCCCGGCGTCCACGCCCTCGGCGGCGGCGCAGCCAGGGCTATCGGAACACTCCGTGAAAAGGTCGGCCAGAAAGACCTCACGCAAGGTGTCAGCGTTGAGGTTGGCCAGACCCAAGTGGCTGTCGACGTCACCCTGGTCGTTGAATACCCGCACCCGCTCCAGGAAGTGGCTGACAACGCCCGCGACGCCGTTTACACGGCTATCGAGGACCTGGTGGGCATGGAAGTAACGGAAGTCAACATCACGATCACGGACATCCATGTCCCGTCCGAGGATGCGGACGCCGATGATGCCGGGCGTGAGCCGAGGGTCGCATGAGCCCCACCATTACCGGACTGGCCGTAGGCGCGGTCCTGGCTGTCGTTTCGTTGGCTTTCGGGTTCTGGGGCCTGCTGCTGACAGCCCTGTTCATGGCGATCGGAGCAGTGGTGGGCCGCTCCGCCGAAGGAAAGCTTGACCTCCGCGGGGTGCTGGATGCCTTGTCGGGCAAGCGCTCCTCCACATGAGCGGGGAAGCCGGGACCATGCCTGCCGCGACCACGCCGGCCAGGGCAGGACACACCCGAATCGCCCGTTCGGCACTGCAAAAGACGGTGGAAGCAATCACCGCCCGCGCATTCCGGGTGGACCCGCACCAAGTGCGGGCTGAATTGGAGGACGACGCCGGAAAGCTGGGCGTCAACCTCACGGTGAAGATAGCTCTTCCCCCGCTGCTGGCACCACGTAGGGACGGTGGCGGCACCGTCTTCGACCAAGCCCACGCTGTGCGCACCGAACTGGTGGCCCGGGGGCTGGAGTTGACCGGGTTGGAATTTGGCCGGGTCGATGTCCGGCTGATGGGAGCCAAGCCCCAACAGTCAAAGGAAAGGAGAGTGGAATGACCCAGGATCGAACCCTTCGGCGCATGGTCCGACGCGAAACCCATTCCTCGCGGGCCCTCCCGTCGATCATTGTGGCAAGTACCCTGCTCCTCGTTTTCCTTTGGCTGGCTGCGGAAAGCGTCCTGTGGCTGCTCAATGACCGGCCGCTGCTGGCCAGCCCGGCCCACATCCGTCAGTGGCTCGTCGGGCTCCCCGGCTCCACCGTGCCGGCAGGGCTGACCGCGGCCGGTGTCGGCTTGGGAATCCTGGGGCTCCTGCTGCTTGGCGTGGCCGTAGGCAAAGGCCGCCGCGCCCGGCGCGCGCTGGCCAGCGACCGCATCGCCACAGTCGTGGACGACAACGTCATCGCCGCCGCAGTGTCCAGCACGTCGCGCCTCGCTGCGGGCCTGGCACCGGGCCAAGTGACCACAACCGTCGGCGGACGCTCCGTGCGCGTCCAGGTGCGTCCGACGTCGGGCGTTCCATTGGACCTTGCGTCCATCAAAACAGCGCTCGACGGCGAACTGGCCGCCTACGCGCTCGACCGGCAGGTCACGGGCAAAGTCCGGGTCGCGAACGAAGGAGCGGTAGGACAATGAGACGAACCAATCGGGCGCTTAACCGCATCCTGCTGGCGATCCTGGGGATCATCCTTCTGGGCGCCGGAGCCGCACTCATCGCGGCCGGTACCCTGCCGGGAGTTGCCGACACGTGGACGACCATCGGCTCGAACCTCACGGACCAGGTTCGGCAACTGGCAAGCACCGCACCCATCCCGGGACCGGCACGGAGCTGGTGGCTGGTGGCCGGAATCGGCGTCCTCCTGCTCGGTGCTGGACTCAGCGCCGCATGGCTGGCTTCCCAAGGCGGGGGGCGGACGCCACGCCTGGCCGAACGATCCGAAGGAGCCGACGGGCGGACCGTGGTGGACGTCGGACTCATTTCCGCGGCGGTGCAGGATGCCCTCAGCGGGAACCGGAACGTCCTGGCCACATCGGTCTCCGCATGGGAATCCAGGCAGGGAACAGCATTGCGGCTCCGCATGGAAGCCCGTCACGGAAGCTCGCCGCGGGAACTGGCGGATACAGCCGAACAGCTGGTCAGGCAGATCGATTCGTGGCTGGGCCATCCGGTGCCCGTACTGGTGCGAATCACCAGCGGCGCCCGCACCCGGACGTCCGGGGCCCAGCGCGCGAAATGAGCCAACGTGATTCCGGACAGACCAACGAGGACAGGAAGGCAGGAACGTGACTGGTTCACCCGCAGCTCAGCATCAACTGGACCTCGTACCCGACGCCCTGCTGGCGGGCCGCGCGGCCGACGGCGACACTGCTGCCTTCGAAGCGCTTGCCCGCCGGCACGGTCCGTTGATGCGGGCCACTGCGCGACGATTGACCGGCTCGTTGGCAGACGCCGACGACGTCGTCCAGGAAACCCTGGTGCAGGCATGGAAGCAGCTGGACAGCCTTCGCGACCCCGCTGCGGTCAAGGGCTGGCTGTTGAGGATCGTTGGCAGCCGGAGTATCGATTACCTGCGCAAACGCCGTAACCACGCGGACCTTGATGATGCGGAGAACCACGTGGACCAACACACGCGGCCACGGCACGAAGACCCCGAGGGGAATGCCCTCAGCAGCTCACGGGTGGAGGCGCTGAAGGCGGCTCTGGCAGCCCTTCCCGAGGAACAGCGGCGCTGCTGGGTGCTCAAGGAATTCAATGACCAGAGCTACGAGGAGATTGCGCTGACGTTGAACATCAGCCCCGACAGTGTCCGGGGCCGTCTGGCCCGGGCCCGGATTACCCTGGCGCGCAGGATGGAGGAATGGCGATGAACAATCCCCGCGACACCCTCGAATGCGGGCATAGCCTGGCGGAATTGAGTGCCTACCTGGACACGGGGCAGATCGCTGACCCTGCCCACCTGGACTCATGCCCCGAATGCCAAGCGGGCCTCGCATCCCTGCGAAACCTCTCTGCTTTGGGCAGTGAGCTCCTCAGCTCGGACGTGGCCGACGCCGGTTCAGGCACTGATGACTGGATGCAGTCCATTCTCGACAACCTTCGGCTGGAACTGCGGCCGGGTCGCAGCACCCCCCTGCAGTCGGACCATCCTGATGACACCCTCTGGGAAACCGAAGGATCCATCTCGGCACTGATCCGGTCCGTTGTTGATGCACATCCAGGCACGGCCGCCGGCAAATGCCGACTGCATGGCGACGTCACCACCCCCGGGGCGCTGACCACCGTGGAGGTGGAGATAGCGGTTGTCTACGGGCACTCCATGGAGGAGCGGGCCGACCAGTTGCGGGAGGAACTGGCCAGGACCTTGGCCACCCACACCGAACTCGCCATCGAAGCCATCAACATCACCGTCACCGATGTCCTGGAGGAGCAGCCATGATCGAGCCCTTGGACGCCGCGGGCTCATCCGCGTCCACCCCTCCCACCGGCCTGGCCGAGGAACTGCTGGACGTGGTCCAATCCGTTCCTGGTGTCAGCGCGGTCTACCCCGCGCAGCCGCTGTGGCAATCCATAGCCGGCTCAGCGCTGTCCGCGGTGACAGGCGAGCCACTCCCCGTGATTGGCCTGACGGACACGGCCGGCACTCTGGCGGTCAAAGCGCGGATTGGTGTCAGCAGTCCCCGTCCGGCCCCGGCCGTAGCCCGCGAAGTAGCCGACGCGATCCGGAGGCACCTCCTCCCCCGCTCCGCCGCCGTCGAGGTTTCCGTTGTGAAAGTTGGCAGTTAGGGCATTCGCGCTCCCGCCGATGAGGTTTTCTGGTTCATAATGAACAAACTGAACACAAGTGAACTTGATGGACGGAGTCCCGCATGCTGTCCGAGGATCGCCAACAGCTCATCCTGAAGGAACTCGCCCTTCACGGATCCCTCAACGCCGGGGAATTCGCCGCCAAGATCGGCACTTCCGGGATGACCATCAGGCGGGACCTGGCGGTCCTCGCCGAGCGGGGCCTCCTGGAGCGGGTCCACGGGGGTGCCATCTCAAGCGGCGGAAAGCCTGGCCCCGGTACCGCCGGATCCACCACCTGGCGTCCCGGCGGCAGGCGGCCGCTGGCGACGGTCGGCATGATCGTGCCGTCGGCGTCGTACTACTTTCCGGGCGTGATCCGGGGTGCGGAAGCGGCGGCGCAGGAAGCGGGCGTCCGGCTGGTGCTGGGGGTCTCGAACTACTCGGGGCCGGAGGAACGGCGCCAGCTGAAACGGCTTTACGAGCACGGCGTGGACGGGATCCTCGTCACGCCCGGAGGGCAGTCGCTCGCGGGCACGGAAACACTGGGGCTGCTCGCGGAAGCGGAGGTTCCCGTGGTGGTGGTGGAGCGATCCATCGATGACGCCCTGGACCACGGCCGCCTCGAATCGGTCCGCAGCGACCACGTCCGCGGCGCGGAAATCGCCGTGAACCACCTCCTCGAGCTGGGCCACCAACGCATCGCCATCTGCCTGCGCGAGGACAGCCCCACCGCCCCACAGCTCATCAGTGGCTTCCACGTGGCCCTGCAACGGGCAGGCCATGCCCGGGACGATTCCCTGGTGCGCACCATGCCGCGCGCGCAAAACGATCCCCAGGCGCACCGGGTCATGGTGGACGGAATCCTGTCCTGGTGTGCCGGGTCGCAGGTCACGGCGGCCATAGTCCACACCGACGAGGACGCGCTCCAGTTCGCCAGCGTCTGCCAGGAAAAGGGAATCCGGATTCCGAAGGACTTCGCGATTATCGCGTACGACGACGAGATTGCGGCTTTGGGGGCAGTCCCCCTGACTGCTGTGGCACCACCCAAGTACGACGTCGGCCACCAGGCCTTGCGGATGTGCCTGGACCGCATCGGAGCCGGACGTGGAGGCACGTCCGCGCTTCAGCGGGTCAACCTTTCGCCCGCGCTGGTGGTGCGGGACTCGACGCGAAGGTAGCTTCGGCACTCCCTATCTGTTTACTTCTGTTCACTTCGTGGTCAATGTTCACTTTTGTGGATTCAATGGTGGTTAGTTCGATAGTGCCCCGGAGCACTCCGCAACTTCGCATCGTGAACTTCAAAGGAGAACAGAATGAAGCGTCGCCAGCTTCTGCTCGGAACGGTCAGCCTCATGGCCAGCGCCGCCCTCATCACCGGCTGCGGCAGTTCCCCGGCCGCGACATCCGCGCCCGCCCCTACCGGGGACCCCACCGGCACCGTCACTTTCTGGTCATCGCTGGCAGGAATGGACAAAGTGGCTGCCGCATTCAATGCCAGCCAGGACAAGATCAAGGTCACCTTCGAGACCGTACCCAACGGCGCGAGCGGAGGGTACGCAAAGCTGTCCACCGCCATCACGGCCGGCAACGGCCCAGATGTTGCCACCATGGAATACCCCCAGCTGCCGCAGTTCGTCAGCAACGGCCAACTCCAGCCCCTGGACGGCTTGATCGATAAGGCCGCAACACTCGACAAACTGAGCGATGAGACCAAAGCCCTGGTGCAGTTCGACGAAAAGACCTACGCGCTCCCCTACGACGCAGCCCCGATGATCATGTGGTACCGCAAAGACATGCTGGAGAAGGCCGGCGTCGGGGTGCCCAAGACCTGGGAAGAGTTCGAGGCCGCAGGCCAAAAGATCAAGGCCGTGGCGCCCGAAGCCCACCTGGCCAGCTTCAACCCCAACGAAGCTGCCCTGACCGCAGCCCTCTCCTGGCAGGCCGGGGCCAAATGGTTCGGTACCGACGCGGACAGCTGGAAGGTCGGGATCAATGACCAGTCCACGCGGAAGGTAGCGGACTACTGGCAGAAGCTGATCGACCAGAAAATCGTCAAAGTCCAGCAGTCCTTCAGCGACGAATGGTCCGCGGACCTGGCCAGTGGCGCCGTCGTGGGTGTCCTGGGGGCCAACTGGAGCGCAACCGGCATCCAGAAGCGCACCGAAGCCAGCGGGCAGAAAGGCCAGTGGATAGCAGCGGAGGTGCCCAACTGGGGTTCGCCGTCGGACGCCTTTTACGGTGGCTCCAGCTTCAACGTCACCAAAAGCAGCAAGAACCCTGCTGCGGCGGCGAAGTTCATCGAATACCTGACCACCAGCCCGGCCGCCATCAAGGCCCGCGGCAACACCGGCTCCGCTTTCCTCGCTTCGCCTGGGCTGACCCCCGTTGCGCAAAGCGCTTTCGATGCCAGCTACTTCGGTAACGACATCTACGAAGTCTTCAATAAGGCCTACTCCACCATCACACCGGGCTGGCAGTGGGGTCCCAACTGGGACATCACCAACACGGCCCTCAAGGACGCCTACGGCACGTTGAGCACCGGGGGCAAAGTCCGGGATGCCGTGGATGCGGCCCAGAAGGCCACCGTTGACGGACTCAAGCAGAACGGCCTCTCCGTCAAGGAGTAGGCCCGCGAGGCTGGTCGGCCCGGGAGCACCGGGCCGACCAGCCGGCGAGGAGATTAATCATGGTCACCCAAGTACCTGCCGTCCGAGGCGCCAAACGCCCGGGATCCCGCAAACAACGCCCCATGTCCGGAACGGGAGGACGGACCGCGGCACTGTTCCTCACCCCCTTCTTCGCATTATTCGCCGTCGCGATGGTGGCACCCGTTATCTACGCGGTGGTGCTGAGCTTCTTTGCCCAGCAGAAATCCGGTCTTGGCTTCAGCGAGGCCAAAACATCCTTCGTGGGCCTGGAAAACTACCTGCAGGTCCTCCAGTCGGAAAGCTTTGTGGGAGGAATCGGCAGGCTCGCCCTGTACTGTGCCCTCTACATCCCGTGCATGGTGGGCGGGGCGCTCGCTTTCGCGCTCCTGCTGGATGCTGCCGTGGCACGGGCCAGGAAGCTCTTTCAGTTGCTGGTCTTCCTCCCGCATGCGGTCCCGGGCGTCATCGCCGCACTGATCTGGGCGTACCTGTACACACCCGGTGTCAGCCCGATCGTCTCAGCCCTGGAATCGGGTGGGGTTGCGGTGAACTTCCTGGACCACCAGATGATCCTGCCCTCCATCGTGAACATCGCGGTGTGGGAATGGACCGGGTACAACGTGATCATCCTCTTCACCGCGTTGCAGGCTGTTCCGCGGGAAATCCTGGAAGCAGCCCGCGTTGACGGGGCCGGTGAAATCAGGAGTGCCCTGAGCATCAAGTTGCCGTTGATCCTCCCGGCCCTGAGCGTGATCATGCTGTTCACGGTGATCGGAACGCTTCAGTTGTTCACGGAACCGTCGATTATTTCCAAGGCCACGGCGTCCGTCACCAGCACCTGGGTTCCCAACATGTGGGCCTACGACGCCGCGTTCAACCGGCACAACCTGAACCAGGCCGCCGCCGCTTCCATCATCATCGCGCTCATGGCCGCAGTACTGTCCTGGGCCGTCACCCGCTTCAGCTCAAGGACGAACAAAGCATGAGCACCTCAACGATGTCGCGCCCGGGGATTTCCGCCCCGGCTTCGCCACTGAAACGGCGGCGTTCTGCCCGCAGCGGCGGTTTTGCCAGTTCGTTCACCGTCAATGCACTCCTGATCCTGGGCTGCGCCTACATGGTCCTTCCCGTGGTGTGGTTGCTCTTTGCATCCACCAAGAACACGGCAGACCTCTACGGCACCGCCGCTTACGCATTCGGCCAGCCGGCATTCTTCGACAACGTCGCCGCCGTGCTGAACCAGGACGGCGGAGTCTTCCTTCGCTGGATGGCGAACTCGATGTTCTATGCCGCCTTCGGCGCGGTGTTCGGTGGGCTGATCTCTGTCATGGCCGGCTACGCTTTCGACAAATTCCAGTTCCGCGGCCGGGACTCGTTCTTTGGCATCGTCCTGGTGGGCGTGCTGATTCCCAACACCGCGACCGTCCTGCCCATGTACCTGCTGGCCTCCGTCTTTGGGATCACCAACACCGTCTGGGCCATCCTCATCCCGGTGCTGTGCAATCCGTTCGGCGTGTACTTGGCCAGGGTCTACTCGGCGTCGTATGTCCCTGCCGAGACGCTGGAAGCAGCCCGCGTTGACGGCGCGGGACCCATCCGCAGCTTCTTCTCCCTGGGCCTGCCCATGATGATGCCCGGCTACATCACCATCGCCCTGTTCCAATTCGTGGGTGTATGGAACAACTTCATGCTTCCGTTGGTGATGCTGCAGGACCAGAAGTTGCTTCCGGTCAGTGTAGGCATCTCCATCTGGCAGGGCTACGCGCTGCCCCAACCCGAGTTCACACCCATGGTCATCACCGGCTCGCTGCTGTCCATCCTTCCGCTGCTGGTGGCGTTCATCCTGCTCCAGCGCTTCTGGAAATCCGGCCTCACTGCAGGGAGCGTCAAGTGAACTTGAACGTTGCCTTGGCCATGCCGGTCCACACAGCACGGGCCGTTTTTCCGCCGCGAAGCCTGGACCCACTGGAACCTTCCGTCAACCTGCTGGGCCGCGCGCCCATCCAGGACTTCCATTCACCGGCCGGCCGTTGCTTGCTGGCTGACGCCGATGTCCTCATCACCGGCTGGGGTTGCCCCCTGATCGACGAAACTGTCCTGGATGCCGCGCCGCGTTTGCGTTACGTCCTGCATGCCGCCGGGAGCGTGAAACACCACGTTGGTGAAGCCTGCTGGGAACGTGGCATCCAGGTCAGCTCCGCGGCCGACGCCAACGCCATCCCCGTGGCCGAATACACCGTGGCCATGATCATCCTGGCCAATAAACGGGTCCTCCAGATTGCCCGGGCCCTGCACTCCACCCGGACCGGGGTGCTGCCCGAGCAGCTCTTTCCGGACATGGGCAACTACCGCAAAAGAGTAGGGATCATTGGGGCTTCGAAGATCGGCCGGCACGTCATCCGGCTGCTCGCCCCCTACGATCTTGAGGTCGTGGTTTCGGACCCCTACCTGGACGATGCAGCGGCTGCGGCCCTCGGCGTCGTCAGCGTCAGCCTGGACGAACTGGTGGCGACCTCGGACGTCGTGAGCCTCCACGCGCCGTCGTTGCCTTCCACCAGGAACCTCATGGACGCGGCGATGGTGCAGCGGCTGCGGCCCGGCGCCACGTTCATCAACACCTCTCGAGGCGAGCTGGTGGACCAGGATGCGCTGCTCGCCAGGGTCCAACAGGGTGACCTGTACGCCATCCTGGACGTCACGACGCCCTGGGTGCTGCCTTCCGACTCCCCTTTTTACACCCATCCGAATGTGCTGCTGACCCCGCATGTGGCGGGTTCCCTGGGCAGTGAGCTTGAGCGTATGGCGGCGAGCGCCGTCGACGAGGCACTGCGGCTGGCACGCGGCGAACCCCTTCGGTTCAGGGTCAGGCGTGAGGACCTCGCCTTCATGGCGTAGGTGACCCGGGCGCGGACCGACGCAACGCACGACGGCGACCTCCCGCCGTCGTGCGTCTCTTGCCCTTGCTGTCCGGCCCAGCGGGCTGTCGCCTACGGTGTGGGCTTTCAATTGCTCGCCGCGTTCTCGCTCTCCGTCTCCTTCGCTCCGGACCCGGCGTATGAAGCGGAGACCCTCCGGTAGACCGGCGTAAGGAACGCGATCCCGGCCACCACGATCATGATGGTGCCGGCCGCAAGGAACACCAGCGCGATGCCGCGGGACGTCCCCTCGCCCAGCAACGGCTCCAACCGGGCTGCACCTTCAGCGGAGCGGGCATAGGGGATGAGCCAGAATTGGGCGATCGGGGCAATGAGGAAAGCAGTAACAGGTGCCGCCGCGGATTCGAAGGCCATGGCAAAGCCAAAGACCCTGCCTTGGCGGTGGAGCGGCACCACTTTCTGTATGACGGTCTGCTCAGCCGCTTCCACCACGGGAACCAATGCCATGTAGAGCCAGATCCCCACAATGTAGAGCCAGGCCCATTCGCGCAACGTAAACACGGCACCCACTAAGCCCATGACTGCCACAGCAAGGAGCAAGGTCCGCAACGGGTTCTGCCCGAGACCGAATTTGCCGATCAACGCGCCGCCCAGGATGAAGCCCGTGGCTCCGATGGCGAAGACGGTTCCCCACATTTCCACGGAGAACATCTCCAGGCCGTAGGGGTCCATCAACGCCATGTAGACGCCGCCGATGAAGTTGTTGAACGTTGAGAACAGGATCAGTGCGAACAGCCCGGAGATCGCCATGACGGCCGCCCATGATCCGCGCAGGTCAAAGCCGCCTTGGGCATCGGACGCAGCAGCACGCACTTCTTCGGGCAGCCGGAGACTCAGCAGATGAGCGAAGGCGAGAACGGTCATGACGATGGCCACCACCACCGTCCAGCCCATCCCCAACAGGCCGACGGACAGGCCCGAGAGCACGGAGGTGACAATGAACATCAGCCCCTGCACCATCCCGACCAGGCCGTTGGCGTTGGCCCGCCGATCGGGTTCGATCAGGATGGTCACCGTGGTGGAGAGGGCAATGTTGCGCAGGTTCTCCACCACGGCACCGACGAGGATGATGACCGTGAAGATCCAGAACCACGGCTGGGCAAGGTCCAGCAGCGCCGCTTCGGGTGTCACCAGGAACATGAGGCCTGAGAGCACAAACATCACCATGGTGAAGGCTCCGGCGAACCGCATCACGGCAAGCTTCCGGTATCGGTCCACGAACGTGCCGAAACTGATGCTGGAGAGGGCGATCAACAGCATGTAGGCGCCGCCGATAACCCCTGTGGCAATGACGTTGCGGGTTTCCAGGTACACCCAGAAGGTCAACGCGAACCACAAATAGCTGGTGGTGATATTCGCCAGGGCAGTGTTGACCAGGATCCCGGTAAAGGTACGGGACCGCTCTGCCGGCGTCCGTAGGGAGAGGTCGATGGCGTCGGAATCGCCGGCCTGGGCCGGGACCTGCTCGCTCATGCCCCTTAGTAAACCATCCGGGCTATTTCCCCGGTAGTATCGGCAAGGAATCCTGAAGAAGCTTGGGGGAATGTTCTAATGACGGAAGTTCGGGGGCAGCTGTCCTTCACCGAGGACCTTGGCCGTGACCTGCAACTGCAGGAGTACGGATTGGACCCCGAGGCAGGCTCCCCCTTGCTTCCCAATGCTGCGGTGATGAGCGCCCTGCAGAACCTCGTGCGTCTCGCAACTGAGTTGTGCGGCGCTCCCTTCGGAGTGGTGAACATCATCAGTGCCGAGTACCAGCACCAGATCGGCGCCTGGGGCGTTGACCCGGGCGTGTGCTCCCGCGAAGATTCGATGTGCGCAAAAGTCTTCCTGTCGCGTGAACGGACCGTCGTGGCCGACGCTTCCAAGGATCCGCGTTTCGCCGACAACCCGTTCGTCACCGGGGAAATCGGCAAAGTACGCTTCTATGCCTCCGTGCCCCTGCAGACAGAGTCGGGTTTTGTCCCGGGCACACTCTGTGTTTTCTCCGACAAGACCAACGAGCTGCGGCCTGAGCAGGTGAGCATGCTGGAGGTCCTCGCCAAGCAGGTGGTGGAGCTGCTTGAGTTGCAGCACCGCACCGTCCAGCTGGACAGGACCTACAGCGAACTCAAGGACAGCAACGCCAAGCTTGCCGGTTTCGCGGGCAGGGTCAGCCACGACCTCCGCATCCCGCTGACCACCATCCTTGGCTATGTGGAGTTGGTGGAGGACGACCCCGACGTCGAACCAAACAGCACTGCCGCACGATACCTGGACCGGATCGGTGCCAGCGGGCGGCGAATGCTGGGCATGCTCGAAGACGTCCTCAGCTACTCCCGCGTGGGTGGCGGGATCCAGCCGGAACAGATCTCCCTGCGGGACGTCACGGAGGAGGTCATCGGCGACCTTGGGGTGGAGCACGCCGGAATCGTGGAAGTTGAAGACATCAGCTTGCGTGCGGACCGGGGCCAACTCCGCATCCTGCTCCAGAACCTGGTGTCCAACGCCATGAATTACAGCAGCCCCGAGCGGGAACTCAGGATCCGCATCAGCGGCGTGTCAAATTACCACGGCACCACAGTCTTCGTGGCCGATAACGGCAAGGGCATCGCGCCGGAGGACCGCGCCAAAGTCCTGGAACCCCTGGTGCGCCTGCGACGTGATGGAGATGGGCCAGGCTCCGGCCTCGGCCTGGCTACGTGCAGCAACATCGCCAAAGCACACGGCGGGGATCTCAACCTCGCAGAAACACCGGGCGGCGGCACCACGGTGGCCGTCAGCTTTCCCGCCGAACCCTAGCCACGCACCTGGCGATGGGGCCGCACGACGGCGGACACCCGCCGTCGTGCCTTTCTTACCGGTCCTTGGGCTGCTTGGCGGGGCCGTTTCCTTTTTGTTTGTCCGGCTTGTTGCCGCCACGATCCTTGCCCTTCTCATCCGCCGTCGCTGCCCCTGGCACTGCGGCCGGGACGGGAGCAGGCGCCTGGACGGCAGGGACCGGCGCAGGTTCCGGCAGGTTGACCACTTCAGCAGGAACGGCGGCCGCGGGGTCGGCCTCGACGGGCGTGACACCGGCGGGCGTCGGCACAACCGGAACAACCGGCGCGGCAGGCTGAGGATCCGCTTGCGACACTTCCGATTCTGCGGGCAGGGAGTTGTCTGCCGTGGAACCTGAGGGAGCCAGGCCTTGAGTAAACAGCACCAGCGCCAAAGGCACGGTCACCGCAGCTGCTCCGACACCCCAGACAGTCTTGGGCCGCCGCTTATGAAGGGTCATGACCGTGGCCATCGAAACCTTGGTTTCGGCAGCGCGCACCGGCGGCCGGGAGGGCAAAGGCGGCAGCACCGCCGTCCTGCGCCCGGCCTGGATTCCGTCATCAGCAAGGGCCTGCTCTACGCCGGCTGCGGCGGGACGTTTTCCGGGATCCATGTCGGTCATGGACTCCAGCAGCGAACGCAGCGGGGCAGGCAACCCGGCCGGTATTTCCGGCGCGCGGTGCAGGCGCGCCGAAGCGGTCTCGATAGGGGTGCCGGGGTATTCAGCCTTGCCGGTGAGGCACTCGAGGAGCACCAGCCCCAATGAGTAGATGTCGCTCGCGGGAGTCAGGCCCAGGCCCTGCGCCTGCTCGGGGCTGAGGTACTGGGCGGTGCCCACGGTGAAGCCCGTTGCCGTCAGGCGACTGTCGTTCACCACCAGGGCGACGCCAAAGTCCGCCAGCTTAACCTTTTGGGCGAGCCCGGCGTCGTCGGATACCAGGATATTGGCCGGCTTGATGTCCCGGTGGATGACGCCGTGGCCATGCACCTGGGAGAGTGCGCCCGCGATCTGCGCCCCGATGCGGGCAACCTCGGGGACGGTGAGCGGACCGTCGGCCAATAGGGCCCGGAGGTCACGGCCTTCAGCGAGTTCCATGACCAGGTACGCCCGCTCTTCGTCGTTGCGGGTATCGACGCCCACGTCGAAGGCAGCCACCAGCCCGGGGTGGTCAAAACTGGCCAGGAGACGCATCTCAGTTTCCTGCCGGGCACGGAACGAATCGTCGCCGGAGCCCGGGAGGAAGATCTTGATGGCCACGTCACGGCCAAGAAGCAGGTCAGTGGCCCGGTACACGGTCGACATGGCCCCACGGCCCAAAACCGGACCCAGCTGGTATCGGCCATCCAGTGTGTCGTCGATGGAATCGGGGACGCGGGAGTCCACGGCCTCGTCATTGTTGCCCACGAATTGTCACGCCCTTCAGGCCCCACCCGGCTCCACGTAACCCCGGGGGGTCCGCCGTCACCAAGTAATGCCGTCAATCAAACTTTCACGGTAGCCGCGCGTTGCCGACTGCTTCAACAACCGCGGCTTGAGCGACCCCCAGCCCAAACAGCATCATCCGGTTCACCAGATTAGTAATCAGGATACTTAGTAAGAGGGGGGAAGGGCAATGCGGCGTCATCCTCCGTTGTACTCGTCGTGGGTGGTGGCTCTCAGGCTTCGGGGATGACCATGGCGAAACGTTCTTCGCGCGCCACGTCGGGGTCCGGTCCACTGCGGACGCCGGTGTCGAGGGCGTCGATGGCCGCGAGCTCCGCAGTAGAGAGTTCGAAGCCGAACACGTCGAAGTTCTCGGCGATGCGCGCCGGATTGGTTGACTTGGGGATAGCCGAGCGGCCATGCTGCAGGTGCCAGCGAAGCATGACCTGCGCCGGGGTTTTCCCGTGGGCCTGAGCGATGACGGCAATCTCCGGGTCCTGCATGACGTTGCGGCGGTCCTCACCGCCCCAGCCGGGGTAGAAAGTGATGCCGCCGATCGGTGACCACGCCTGGGTAAGAATGCCGTGCTCGGCATCCTTTGCCTGGACGGACAGTTGGGCAAAGTACGGGTGCAGCTCAATCTGGTTCACTGCAGGGACAACGGTCGTGGAGTCGAGCAGCTGCTCCATGTGGTGTGGCATGAAGTTGCTGACCCCGATAGCCCGCACCCGACCGTCGGCCAGAAGGGTTTCAAGTGCCTTATATGCCGCGACGGTCTTGTCAAAGCGGTCGGGGGCCGGCTGATGCAGGATGAGCAGGTCCAGGTAGCCGGTAGCGAGCTTACCGGCGGCCTTATCCCAAGCGTGCAGCGTCTGATCGTAGCCATAGTCGCTGACCCAGACTTTGGTCTCGATGAACACTTCGGAACGGTCAAGTCCCGATTTCCTGATGCCTTGGCCGACCTCTCGTTCGTTGCCGTACGCTGCAGCGGTGTCAATGTGCCGGTACCCGGCAGCCAGCGCAGCCTCAACGGCCGCCGTTGTCTGCTCGGGTGCGCTTTGGAAGACGCCGAGACCCAGTGCCGGCATCGTTACGCCGTTGTTGAGGGTAAGTTCCATGATTATGCCTTTCAGGGTATACAGGTGGGCCGGGTGAGGGCCGTGGCAGGTTTCGTGCTTTCAATGCAACCGTGGTTCCTTATGCTCCGGGAGTCACTGTCGATCCGGGTACCGCCAGTCCCTCCCTGGTCCCAGTGGGGGCGCGTAGCGTGGATGCCATGACACAGAGCGATGACGTGCGGAAGTTCCTGAGTTCCCGCCGTGCACGGATCACGCCGGAGGAAGCCGGCCTGCCTGCCTATGGCGGTAACCGGCGCGTTACCGGGCTGCGCCGCGAGGAAGTCGCGATGCTCGCCGGGATGAGCATCGACTACTACATCCGGCTTGAGCGCGGAAACCTCTCCGGCGCCTCCGACAGCGTCCTTGAAGCCCTCGCCCGTGCGCTCAAACTCGACGACGCCGAAACGGCCCACCTCTTTGATCTCGCCCGCGCTGCCACCGCTTCCCCGCGGGTGCGGCGCAAGCGCAGCCCGCAGACGGTGCGTCCCAGCGTGCAGCGCGTCATCGATGCGATCACCGCCGCGCCCGCCTGGGTGCGCAACGACCGTGGCGATGTCCTTGCTGCCAACGAACTCGGCCGGGCCCTGTACTTGGACATGATGGCCGAAAAGGTCACCCCGACGAACAGTGCACGGTTCACCTTCCTGAACCCGAAAGCGCAGGAGTTCTTCGCAGATTGGGAACGCAGCGCGGACGACGTCGTCGCGGTCCTTCGCTCCGCAGCAGGGAAAAACCCCTACGACAAAGACCTCACGGACCTGGTCGGTGAACTCTCAACCCGCAGCGAAGAGTTCCGCACGCGGTGGGCCCGGCACGACGTGAAATACCACCGCACCGGCCGCAAGCGGCTCCACCACCCCGTCGTCGGCGACCTGGACCTGAGCTACGAAGCAATGGAACTTCCCGCCGACCCTGGACTGCGCATCAACGTCTACACTGCCGATCCGGGCACACCTTCAGAAGACGCCCTGAAAATGCTCGCCAGCTGGGCCGCCACGCAGCGCGAGACGACCAAGGCCCCCGCCCAGGAGAAATGAGCCGCATGGCTTCAGCTACAGAGCTCCAGCTGCAGGGTGCCATGGGACCCTTGTTGAATGTCGATGTTTGACCTTCTCCCCCTGCAGGCTGGACAAGTGGAGTTGCATGACGCGCGACGACAACGTCGCTGGGTCGTCCATCTGGAGCCGTTCGAGATCGCGGCTACTCCGGTTACCACGGCTCAGTTTGCCCAGTTGACGGGTGCGGGCGAAACAGGTTCCCAAACGCCCATGGTGGACATCAGCTGGCTGGATGCCACCAGGCTTTGCAATGCAGCTTCAATGAGGGAAGGCCTCACCCCTGCCTATGCCTACGAGGCGGGGCAGGTGATCTGGAGGACCCACGCTTCCGGTTATCGCTTGCCCACGGAAGCCGAGTGGGAATATGCATGCCGCGCCGGCACTGTGGGACCGCACTACGGCTCCCTCCCCGCCATTGGGTGGACGGCGGATGACAAGTTGGAGAGTCCTGCAGAAGCAGGGCTTAAACAGGCCAACGCCTTCAGACTTCACGACACCCTTGGGAACGTATGGGAGTGGTGCTGGGACTTTCTCGATCCTGCCCGCTACGGCGATTACCGTGTCTTCCGTGGAGGAGGTTTCGCCGACGAAGCGTGGAGCGTGCGCGCCTCGACCCGACGCGGCGGTGCGCCTGGCATGAGTCACCCGGACCTGGGCCTGCGCCTGGCTCGGGGCGCCTTCGATAACGCTCTTGCAGCCCAAGGGTGGTCCGCCGACGCTGATCGCGAGCGGGCGAGGACCACAGGCCCGCTTCCGTCCGGGTGGACACCACGGCGGCGCTGACTTCGACCACCCGCCTGGGCGCAAGGCACAATGGAAAGCATGACCCGAACAACTTTCGCCCTCGTCCGCCACGGCCAGACCGACTGGAACGCAGAGCGCCGGTTGCAGGGTTCCACTGATATCCCACTTAACGACGTCGGTCGCGGCCAGGCGCGCGACGCGGTGGCTGCCTTGTCGGACCAGCAGTGGGATGTGGTGGTATCTTCACCGTTGGGCCGTGCTGCGGAGACCGCGGAGATCATTGCCGAGGGCTTGGGACTCACTGTTGCGCGGCTGGTTCCGGACCTCATTGAACGCAGTTTTGGCCCCGCAGAGGGCTTGCAGGCAGGACCCGAATTGGAGGCCCTGCGTATCCCCGGCGGCTTCCGCGGAGGCGAGAGTGACGACGACGCTGCCGCCCGCGGACTGGCGGCACTTGAGTCACTGGCCAGTGAATTCGCCGGCAAGCGCGTCCTGGTGGTTGCGCACGGCACCCTGATCCGTTTGACGCTCAATCGCGCTATCGGCCGAACGCTGGACAGCGTCCAGAACGCTGTCCTGAACCTTGCCCACCACCACGTCACGGACGGTTGGGAGTTGGAGTACTTCAACGGCGAACGCGTCACGGCCGATGTCGGCGCCTGAGATGACCGCCTTGGCCCCACCAACTACCGGGACTGAAGCCGCGCCCTAAGCTGCTCCGCGTAGTCTCCATAGGCTGCCGCGATCTCTTCCAGGTCCACAGTTTGGGGAAAGTCGATCACAGGTTGGTGCTCGGCCAGGTAGGTGGTGGTTTCCTCAACTACCAGCTGCTCGTCGAAGCCGTCCAGGCCGGCTTCGACGAGGAAGTCCGGGTTGGTGTGCACCAGGGATTCCCCGGTTTGCCCTTCGGATCTCCAGCGCACCAGATATTCGTTCTGGTTCACGGGCTCGATGTCGAATGTCTTCTCCATGGAAGCAGCCTACGCCGTCAGGACGCGGTCACTTTCCGGCCCGGGCTCTGATTAACCCGCAAAGAGTCTCCGCATTGATTCCCAGGAGGGCGGCCGCAAGGCTTCCCATCAGGTCCAGGACGGACTCGCTGCTGGCACTTCCGGCCAGCACATCCATCACCAGGCCATCCTCCTGCGCAACAAGGGTGCGGGCGATCTTGGCTGGATCCAAAAGCGGTGAGAACTCTCCGGAGTGGGTTCCGGCGTCGATAATGTCTCGGTAGACGCGCTCCTGAGAGCGGGTGAGCTCCTCTTGAATCCCTCGCTGTTGGGCGTCCCGGAGCATGTGGGGCCAATACTCGTACAGGATCCGGGAAACGTCGTCATCCAATCCCGCCGTTGTGCCAGCGCTGATAACGGCAGCCAATCGTGCCGTGGCACTCATGTCAGGCTCAAGGGCTTCTGCGAGCTTTTCAAGGAATCGGTCTGATGAGGCGCTTACAGCTGCGGCGACGATCTCCGAGTGGCTCCCGAAGTAGTAGAGCACAGCGTTCGCCGCCATACCCGCCTCGGCGGCAATGGCACGAAGAGTGGCGCCCTCGGCGCCGTCGCGTGCAGCTACAGCCTGTGCGGCGGCGATGATGTCCCGCCTCCTGATTTCCTTCTTGTCCATCTTGGCCATGGCCAGCCCCCTCATGGATACCTGTTGACTTTGAGTCTAGACAGGGATTGAATGGCATTCAAATTTGAATGCCATTCAAATTACCGATTCAATGAGGAGTCTCCATGCCACAACCGCGTTCAGTACCTTTACTTAGGAATGAGGCGCCATCCAAGGGCCTAAAAGCCGGGTCCATCGGAATCGGCCCCACCGTCGCTCTGGGCCTCGCCGCCGTCGCACCGGCCTACAGCCTGGCCGTGACACTCGGCTTCGTGGTCCTCGCTGTTGGGTCAAGCACTCCGGCCGCCTTTCTGCTCGGCTTCCTGCCAATCCTGTTTACGGCGTTGGCCTTCCGTGACCTGAACAAGGAAATGCCCGACTGCGGCGGCGTTTTCGTATGGATTACACGCGTCTTCGGCCCCGCGGCGGGCTGGTTCCTGGGCGGATGGGTTCCCCAGATGGCCACGCTCATTGCCAGCGCCGCACTGGCCCAGGTGGCCACCACATATCTCCTCACCGTCCTCGGCTTGGCGTGGCTAGCTGCGGAACCGGTTGCCGTTGCGGCCATCGCCTGCGGGCTTATCGCCTTCAGCGCCTACATCGCAGTGAGGGGCATCGAACTCTCCGCCTGGGTCCAGTACGGGTTGATAGCGCTGCAATTAGTGGCATTGGGAGGCTTCGGCATCTCCGCTTTCAGTGCCATGGCCACCGGCCGCGCCATGGCGGAAGCCGAACAGCCCAGCCTGGAATGGTTCAACCCGTTCGCGTCAGATGACGTATCCGGGCTGGTATCCGGCGTTATCCTTTGCCTCTTCATCTACTGGGGCTGGGATGCGCTGATAGCCGTGAACGAGGAAACCACAGACAGCAAAGCAACACCAGGCAGGGCCGTGATCATCACCACGATCATCCTGCTGTTCTTCTACGTCATGACTGCGTCTGCCGCCGTCGGGTTTGCCGGAACGGCAGGCATCACCGATCCCGGCACCGTCTCGGATGTCCTCACAGTCCTTGGCCCGCAAGCTGCGGGCGAGGTGTTCGGCCACGTGATTATGCTGGCCGTAGGCCTGTCAGCGCTCGCAGCCCTGATGACCGTCGCAGTAAGCACTCCCCGCACTTGGCTCAGCATGGGCACCTACCAGGCCCTTCCGCACGCGACCACCAAGATGTACCCAAGGAGGGGAACGCCCCGCACCTCGATCGTCTGGTGGGCACTCATCACCATCGTCATCACAATGCTGCTGTCAGCCATCAACGCCAACTTCATTGGTCTCGCAATACTCTCTGTTGGGCTGATGATCGCCGCCTACTACGCAGCGACAGCACTGGCCTCGGTGGTGTACTTCGCACCGCTGATGCGCGCGTCGACCTCCGCCCTGGTCTTCCAAGGGATACTCCCTGGGCTAGGCGCACTCTTGATGGTTGGCGCGTTTGCGTACAGCGCAGTGGACATGATTTCCCCCGAGTATGCGGGGCTGTCATGGCTGGGCATCGGCTCGGTCTTCTGGATCGGCGTGGGGGCATTGGCACTTGGCCTCGTGGTTACAGTCGCCATCCGGCCAAGGTTCCGCCCGTTCTTTTCCGGTCAAACCATCCCTCGCGGAAACGTCAGAACCCGCCATGAACTTCCCGCAATTCTCAACAATGAAACCGAGGCCTAAGTGCGCATCCTGTCCATCGCAGCAATCCAGACGAACCCCGTCCCCAACGATCCCGAGGCAACATGGGCGCGCTTTGCAGCCCAGGCTGAGTCAGCCAAGAAGCTGGGTCCCGAGGTTGATGTCATCGTGGTTCCGGAACTGCTGCTCTCCGCCCCCGGAGAGTTCCTGATACCGGATCCCGACGCCGAGACCCGTTCAGCCGCGCCGATCCCCAGCCCACTCACGGATCGCATCTCAGCGCTGGCGCAAAAGCTGAATGTGTGGCTTGTGCCGGGTTCACTTCTGGAGACCGATGGCGGGAAAACCTATAACACCGCCATCGCCGTGTCGCCGGCAGGTGAAATCGTGGCCCGCTACCGGAAGCTCTTCCCCTGGCGCCCCTTCGAAACCACCACTCCCGGCAATTCCTTCGTGACCTTCGATATCCCCGGCTGCGGACGCATCGGCTTGGCCATTTGCTTTGACGGCAGCTTCCCCGAGGTCGCGCGCCAGCTGGCCTGGCTCGGAGCAGAAGTCATCATCCAACCCACTCTCACCACCACGCGCGACAGGGCCATGGAGATAGTCATGTCGCAGGCCAACGCCTTCGCCAACCAGATCTACGTGGTGAACGTGAACGGCGCGTCACCGTCCGGTGTGGGCGAGAGCATCATCGTGGACCCCGAGGGCACCATCATGCAGCAGGCACGGGGTGGGGAGGAGATCCTGTTCGCGGTCCTGGACCTGGACCGCGTCAGCCAACTCCGACGCTATGGAACCCATGGCATCAACCGCCCTTGGGCCCAACTCAGGGACCAGGAAGGCCTGCTGTCTTTCCCCATGTTCGGAGGCGCACACTTCCAGTCACCGGGCTGGGCTGCGGACCCGGCCACGGGCCGTGCAACGACTCCGGCGCGAGCAGTCCCCTAACCCAAGCAAAGGCACGACGGCGGAAGGTCGCCGTCGTGCCTTTCTTGCCTTAAGGTCGGCTGCTGAATCTTAGCCGCTCAGACCTCGGGACGATGCTCAACTACTGTCGTCGGCGCCGTGCGCCGCTCGACGACGGTGCGGCGGGTCCTGTTGGACATGGCAATGGAGATGATCAGGCCGATGACGCCTACCACGATCAGGATGTACCCAACCAGGACCTGGTCCAGGAAGGGGATGAGTCCGGGGGCGAGCGCGAAGGCCAGGATGGCACCGATGGCGATCAGGGCAATGGAAGAACCGATTCTCATAACGTGCTCCTCATGTTTGTCCAGCGCGAGGTAGCACCCTCGGCCGGATTCGTGTCATCAGGATACTTATCTTTTGCCGCTCCCACCAGCATTTGCTGAATGCTGTGTTCAGCGCCCGAAGCGGGCGGCCAGCCTGGCGATTGCTTCCTCCGGGGTGGGAACCGGGCCGAAGACCTGCTCCTGGCGGCTGGTGTCGGCCACGTATTTCCCGGTATCCCACCATGCCACCATGCTGGCCATGTCACTGACCAGCGGGACGACCTTTGAGGTGACCCTGCCGAGGCCAATGAGCAAGGGCTCGGGCATGGCCATGACCTTGACCGGCTTATCGGAGTGCTTCTCAACCAGGGATGCCACCTCGAGGATGCTGACCGGGCGGGTCCAGCCGATATCGATCCTCTCCCCGTCAGCCACGTCGGCGTCCACCGCCTCCGCCAAATACCCGGCAAGGTCGCTGGCGAGCACGAACGTGAGCGGCACATCCTTGGAACCCAGCCACGTAAGCCGCCCTCTATCGAAGGGGTTGCCGCCACCCATGGTGGCCACCTGGTCGAAGAAGGCCCCGGGACGGAGTGCGACGAATGGCACTCCGAGTTCCTCCAGCTTGTCCTCTGCCAGTTTCTTGTTCCAGAAGTGCGGGATTTGTGGTGTTTGGTCGCTGGTGACGATGCTGATGAGAACGAACCGCGGCACGCCGGCGTATTTGGCCGCAACCGCGAGGTTGCTGTTGCCGTAGGTATCGATGGCTTTGGCGTTCTTGTCGTTCCGCGTATATCCGGCAGCCGTCGAGACGACCGCGGACACGCCCGTCATCGCGGTGATCAGGGAACCGGCGTCGAGCATATCGCCCCGGACTACCTCCACGCCCTTCGCCTCAAGCTTCGCCGCGCTGGACTGCGGCCGGACCAGGGCCCGGACCTTCTTGCCGCGCTTGAGCAGCTCATCAACAACCTGGCCACCCAGGAAACCGGTGGCGCCAACTACAAGGACAGGCAGATCGTCAGCCATGGATTCTCCCGGAAGTAGTTCCTGGGTCATTGGTAGCACGACCACCCACGCGAGGCCAGACCCTCCCGCGCATCACCGTGGTGGTCATTGCCGGGGTGGCGCGGACTAGGATCGTTTCCATGGCCAGGATTGAGGACTATGCGATGATCGGGGACCTGAACACTGCCGCGCTGGTGGGGCGGAGCGGGTCCATTGATTGGATGTGCCTCCCCCGGTTTGATTCACCAGCGTGCTTCGCGGCATTGTTGGACTCCCCCGAAGCGGGCCGCTGGTTGATCGCACCCGCCGGGACACCAAGCGAGGGAGTCTGCACCCGCCGCCAGTACCGCGAAGACACCTTGATCCTGGAAACCGAATGGGACGTCGACGGCGGCTCCGTGCGGGTTATCGACTTCATGCCGGTCCGCGATGACGCAGTGGACGTGGTGCGGATCGTCGAGGGGCTCTCCGGCGAGGTGGACATGCACATGGAGCTGGTCCTGCGCTTCGATTACGGCCGGGTAGTGCCGTGGGTACGGCACGGAAAGCACGGCATCAGCGCGGTGGCCGGCCCTGATTCCGCCTACCTCACAACACACGCCCCGCTCGAAGGCCGGGATCGCCGGACCTACAGCGACTTCACCGTCCGCGCCGGCGACAAGGTCCCTTTCGTGCTCCGCTGGGCCCCGAGCCACGAGAAGGAACCACGGCGGATCGACCCCTACCGTGCCCTTGGGGCCACCGGGTCTTTCTGGCTTGAGTGGATCGGCCGCAGTGAAATGGCGGGTGAATACAAGGAACCCGTCGAGAGGTCCCTGATCACCCTCAAGGCCCTGACCTACGCGCCCACCGGCGGGATCGTCGCAGCAGCGACCACGTCGTTGCCGGAGCAGATCGGCGGTCCCCGCAATTGGGATTACCGTTATTGCTGGCTGCGTGACGCCACCTTGACCCTGCAATCCCTCCTCGCGGCCGGGTACACGGAAGAGGCCTCCGCCTGGCGTGATTGGCTGCTCCGCGCCATCGCCGGAGACCCTTCCGAACTTCAGATTGTCTACGGGCTCGACGGCGCCAGGAGACTCCCCGAGGCAGACGTACCGTGGCTGTCCGGTTACGAAGGTTCACAGCCGGTCCGCACCGGCAACGCAGCCGCTCCGCAGCTGCAGCTGGACGTCTGGGGTGAGGTCCTGGACGGCCTCTCCCTCACGCGTGCCGCTTCTCCCGCGGGCACCGTGGACAATTCCTGGGACATCCAGGTGGCACTGATGGAGTACCTCGAAGGAGCCTGGGACAAGCCAGATAACGGCCTGTGGGAAATGCGTGGCCCGCGGCAGCACTTCACCCACTCAAAGGTGATGGCATGGGTTGCCGCCGACCGCATGGTCAAGGCCGTGCGCACGTCCGGGTTGCCGGGACCCCACGACCGCTGGGCCGCCCTGCGGAGCGAAATACACGCCGACGTCATGGCCAAGGGCTTCGATGCAACCCGCAACACCTTTGTCCAGGCCTACGGCAGCAAGGAACTCGACGCGAGCCTGCTCCTGATACCCCGTGTTGGCTTCCTGCCGCACAGGCACCCCGGAGTGGTCGGGATGGTGGATGCCATCCAAAAGGAGCTCACCGAGGACGGCTTCGTGCTGCGCTACCGTACCGATTCCGGCCACGACGGACTGCCCGGCGATGAAGGCGTTTTCCTGGCCTGCTCATTCTGGCTGGTCGACGCCTTGTTGGGCATAGGCCGCAAGGATGAGGCTACGGAACTCTTTGAAAGGCTCCTGACGCTACGCAACGATGTTGGCTTGCTCAGCGAAGAATGGGACCCGCGCACCCAACGGCAGTTGGGCAATACGCCGCAGGCTTTCAGCCACTTCCCGCTCATCCACAGTGCCATGCAGCTGCACCACGGAGAGGCCCACAGCAGCGACCAGCCGATGGGCCATCCCAAGCATCCGGCCTCAGCCAGCGGATCTATGCTTCGGAATGATCCTCGCCTTCGCTAGCGGACGGTTCACCCTTGTGGCTGGCTTCTTCGAGGTGCAGGTCCAACTTGCGTTCGGCTTCCCGACGGCGCTGCCCTACGGTCCTCATCTGCTGGGTTGTCGGGTCTCCCCGGTCCTCTGACGCTATACCCGACGGCGTGTCGGGCTGCTCTCGCTCCTGTTCGCCCATACGAAGATCGTCCCATCGCCAGCGCCTTTGCGGTAGCGGCACTTACCGGGCAGCCGTGTTGTGAGGCCCGCTCCGCACCCTCCGACGTGATCTTTGGGCGCAGAGCGGGCCTAGCAACGAGTGGTCAGCGGCGGGTTTCGCCGGTTACGGTGTCCCTTTCCAGACGTACGCGCTCCACCGGGACGGTGGTGGTGACATTCTCGGTGGTGATGTACTTGCGCAGGCGGGCGCGGCCGACTGCCTGGCTTTCCCTGCCAACGTTGAGCCGCTCCTCCGAGCGGGTCATGGCGCCGTCGTCGTCGCGGGTAGTGCCGGCGTCGCGGGTGGTGTCCGTGTCGCGGGTGATGGTGGTATCGCGGGTGGCGTAGTCATCCTGTCCGGCGAATGCGGTCCCGCCACCACGGGACGCATCGTCGATCCGGAGCTTGAGGTCTACCTCAACACCCGGGTCCTGCACTGCGATGAGTGCGGCTTCCAGATGGAAATCCCGGACTAGCCTGCCGCCCATGCGGCACCCGTGCCATGAAGCGTCCGTCGGCGAGCACCGCCGTCGGACGCTTTTCGTATGCCTGCCAAAGCCCGACGCACCGATCGCTCCAGGCACCTGTGATTGTGGGCGCAAGTGTTCGCGTGCCAGTGTTTGGGCTTGCCAGCTTCCGCAGGTAGCGTGAGCCACAGACAGGTATTGCTCCGCAGCGCGCGGACCATTCCCGAGGACGAGCCCCTAGGAGCCAGCCCATGAGCAGATCCCATCGAACGTCACAGCGCGAGCCGAACAACGCCGTCGAGCTCAATCCCCTGTTCAGCAGGCCCGGAGAGTCAACCATCTTTCCGCGCTTCACCATGCCCGAGGGCGAGGCCCTGCCATCCACGGCTTACCAGGTTGTCCACGACGAAGCGATGCTCGACGGAAACTCGCGACTGAACCTCGCGACGTTCGTGGGGACATGGATGGAACCCGAAGCGTCCCAGCTGTATGCCGAAACGTTCGACAAGAACATGATCGACAAGGACGAGTACCCTCAAACGGCACTCATCGAAACGCGATGCTGGCGGATGCTCGCGGACCTGTGGAATGCGCCGGATCCCGAAAAGAGCATCGGAACATCCACCATCGGCTCCTCCGAAGCCTGCATGCTGGGCGGCCTGGCGTTGAAACGCCGATGGCAGCACGCCCGGCGCGAGGCAGGGAAGCCAACCGACAAACCCAACCTCATCCTCAGCTCCGCCGTCCAGGTGTGCTGGGAAAAGTTCTGCAACTATTGGGAGGTGGAGCCCAGGTTCGTTCCTGTCTCCGCTGAACACCCCATGCTCGACGGACATGACCTGGACCGGTACGTCGACGAAAACACCATCGGCGTCGTAGCCATCATGGGTGTCACCTACACGGGCGTCTACGAACCTGTCCACCTGATTTCCCAGGCCCTCGACGACATCCAGGAACGCCGCGGCCTGGACATTCCCATCCACGTCGACGGTGCCTCCGGAGCCATGGTGGCACCTTTCCTGCAGCCACAAACGGTCTGGGACTTCCGGCTCCCGCGGGTTGCTTCCATCAACACCTCAGGCCACAAATACGGGTTGGTCTACCCCGGCTTGGGCTGGGTGGTCTGGCGGGACGCAGCGGCACTGCCCGAAGACCTGATCTTTCACGTCAGCTATCTCGGTGGGGATATGCCGACCTTTGCGCTGAACTTCTCAAGGCCCGGCGCCCAGGTCCTGTTGCAGTACTACCTCTTTCTCCGGCTCGGCTTTGCAGGGTACCGGTCGGTTCAGGCGACCTCCCGGGACGTCGCGCTTTACCTGTCCAACGAAATCGGCGCCATGGACGCCTTCACGCTGTGGAGCGATGGTTCAGACATTCCCGTCTTCGCCTGGCAGCTCACGGATGGCCACACCGAGCACTGGAACCTGCACCACTTGTCGGAGCGATTGCGGATGAATGGATGGCTGGTGCCTGCCTATCCCCTGCCCGACGGCCTCAGTGACATCACGGTTCAAAGGATCGTGGTCCGAAACGGTTTCACGCGCGACCTCGCCTCAAGTTTCCTCGCCGACCTGAAGAAAGAGGTCGACTACCTGGACAGCCTCACCGCGCCAATGCCCGGCGACAAGCAAGCAGAAGGATTCCATCACTGACCCCGTGAACAGGAGGCACCCATGTGCCGTCTCTTTGGACTCCATGCCGGAGCCCGACCGGTACGAGCCACCTTCTGGTTGCTGGACGCCCCGGACAGCCTCTCTGTGCAAAGCCGCCGGGAGCCGGACGGGGCCGGGATAGGCACGTACGACGCCGAGGGCGAGGCCCGCGTGGCCAAGCAACCGTTGGCAGCCTGGGAGGATCATGCTTTCGCCCGCGAGGCGCGCGACCTGAAGAGCACCACCTTCCTGGCCCACGTCCGATACGCGAGCACTGGTGCGCTCACTATGGTCAACACCCACCCCTTCGAGCAGGACAACCGGCTGTTTGCCCACAACGGAGTGCTTCACGGTCTGGACGAACTCGACCGGCGACTAACATCGCTCGGAGTCGCGGGACTGGTGCTGGGGCAATCCGACAGCGAGCGGTTCTTCGCGCTGATCACTGCAGAAACCCGGCTGGCCGGCGGCGATGTTGGTGCGGGCATTGTGCAGGCCGTGCGCTGGATCGCGCGCGAACTGCCCGTCTTCAGCCTCAACTTCATCCTGTCCACGGCGACCGACATGTGGGCCCTCCGGTACCCAGCAACCCACCCTCTCTATATGTTGAAGCGGAATCCCGCGACAGCGCCGGACCGCGGAGCCCCGCTCGATGCCAGGAGCAAGCGGATCAGTTCCCGCAGCACTGATCTTGCCCGAGCACCTCACGTCCTCTTCGCTACCGAGCCCATGGACAACAATCCCGGTTGGCACCCCCTGGCGTCCGGCGAACTGGTCCATGTTGGCGCGGACCTTACAGTGACCTCCACGGTGCCATTCGACGTCGACCCCGTCCGCCTCCTCACGCTCGCGGATCTTGAACCGACGGCAGCGGCTTCGCAGACGCCGTAATCCGCCGCGGGTTGGACCCCTCTAACGCTCGACGGCTGTAACGCTCGACGGCGACCTGCCGCCTCCGCGGGTGGTGGCTCGGGCTCGTGGTGCGGGCTCGTTGTCGGGGTTTTCCACATAGGCCGGAAAGGGGCTGATCCGGGGGAGGTTCGGCGTGACAGGGTTCCTGTATGGGAAGCAGCAGGCAGGCGGAGCGGCGGACGGGTTCGTCCCGCGGCGATGCCTTGTCGCTCGATTCTGGTACTAACCCGATGCGGGCCCTGTTCGAAGGTTCGACGGCGACCACGGACCGTCCCACCGATCCGGGGCCGTCTCAGCCCGAGGTCTCACAGCTGTTAAGCGCCTTGGATCCTGCGGATACAAATTACTCCACCCCTGAACTGGCCGACGCATTGGAGGACAGTGCGTCCGCCCTGAGGTGGCTGAGGGCGTCGGCTCCTGGGCAAGCACGGCTCCTTGGGCTGGTTGAGGCTGCGGATTTTGCTGGGCGGGTGGAGGAGCTTTCGCGGTCGTTGGAGTATTTG
>NZ_JARVTB010000011.1:0-180859 GCF_030208885.1 Arthrobacter sp. fls2-241-R2A-172
GAGCGCCGTTCGTTCGGCAGTGACCGTGGTGACCGTAAGCCGTTCGGTGATCGTAACGATCGTCCGGCCCGTGATGGCGACCGCCGTCCGTTCAACAATGACCGTGGTGACCGTAAGCCCTTTGGTGATCGTCCTGAGCGCGGCCCGCGGAACTTCGACGGCCCCCGCCGCGACAATGGCGACCGCCGCCCCTTCAACAACGACCGCGGAGACCGTCCGGCTCGCGACGGTGGTGACCGCCGCCCCTTCAACAACGACCGCGGTGACCGTCCGGCCCGTGATGGTGAGCGCCTTCCGTTCAACAATGACCGTGGTGACCGTAAGCCGTTCGGTGATCGTCCTGAGCGCGGCCCGCGGAACTTCGACGGCCCCCGCCGCGACAGTGGCGACCGCCGCCCCTTCAACAACGACCGTGGTGACCGTCCGGCCCGTGATGGTGACCGCCGCTCGTTCGGCAACGACCGCGGCAACTCCTGGGAAGAGCGTCCTGCCCGGGTTCCGAACGCCAAGGACATCCGCAGCGCAAACCGCCCTGACCGCGAACGCTCTCCTGAGATCGACGACGACGTTACGGGTAAGGAACTGGACCGCGCCACGGGCCACCAAATCAAGACCCTCGAGGAGCAGAGCGCGGGCTGGGTTGCAAAGCACCTGGTCATGGCTGGCCGCCTGATCGACATTGAGCCTGAGCTTGCTTTCCAGCACGCGTTGGCTGCAAGCCGTCGCGGTGGACGTCTCTCTGTGGTCCGTGAAGCTGTCGGGCTGACGGCCTACGCTGCCGGCCACTATGGTGAGGCTCTGCGTGAATTCCGCACCTACCGCCGCATCAGTGGTTCGAACGTCCACCTCCCGGTGATGGCTGACTGTGAGCGTGGCCTGGGCCGTCCGGACCGTGCCCTGGATATGGTTCGCTCTCCTGAGGCGCAGGACCTTGACGCTCCGGGCAAGGTGGAGCTTGCCATTGTGGCATCGGGCGCCCGTGCGGACCTGGACCAGCTGGACGCTGCTGTCAGCGAACTGGAGATCCCGCAGCTGGACATTAACAGGGCGTTCTCGTACAGCCCGCGCCTTTTCCGCGCCTACGCAGAGGCTTTGGCCGCAGTGGGCCGCACTGAGGAGTCCGAGAAGTGGGCCCGCCAGGCCTTGGTTGCTGAGAATGCGCTCGGCGTTGGGGACTTCGCTGAACCCGAAATTGTTGACCTGGGCTGGGACGAGCGGGAAGAAGAAGCCGCGCGTAAGCCGCGCTTCGAGAAGCCGGCCCGGGACGCCGACGTCGTGAAGCCTGAGACTGAGACGGTCATCGTCGAGGCGGCGGCAGCGGACGTTGAGCACGACGAGGTCGAACTCGATGACGCGGAGTCGGACTACTTTGAGTCCAACGATGCCGAGTCGGATATCGATTCCGCGGAGGCGGACGAGGCGGACGAGGCGGACGAGACTGGCAACGAAGAGTCTGACGACGAGAACGCCGACTCCCGGAATGGCTGATTCGCTGATCTCATCCTTTGATGCTGTCCTCTCCGATTTGGATGGCGTGGTCTATGCAGGACCGCACGCCATCCCGGGAGCCGTGGAGTCGTTGAAGCGTCTCGAGACCGTGGGTGTTGGCCTGGGTTACGTCACGAACAACGCTTCACGGACCCCCGCCCAGGTCGCCGCGCATTTGCGTGAGCTGGGCGCTCCGGCTGAGGACCATCAAGTGGTCAGTTCCTCCCAGGCAGCAGGGGAGCTTCTTGCTTCCGTGCTGCCTGCGGGGGCGCATGTCCTGATAACAGGCAGCGCAGCACTGGCCCATGAGATCGAGCTGGTTGGCCTCAAGCCCGTGCATAGCGCAGACGAGGACCCTGTAGCTGTGGTGCAGGGCTTCAATCCGGAGATCGGTTGGAAGGATCTGGCCGAGGCCTCGTATGTGGTGGCCGGCGGAGCCATGTGGTTCGCGACCAACACTGACATGTCGATTCCGCAGGCCCGGGGCATGGCGCCGGGCAACGGAACCCTCGTCGCCGCGGTAGCTGCCGCTACGGGCAAGACGCCTTTGGTGGCCGGCAAACCCGAGGCGCCGCTCTTCCATGCTGCCGCGAAGCGGCTTAACGCGGATCGTCCCCTGGTGGTGGGCGACCGCTTGGACACGGACATTTTGGGCGGCAAACGCGCAGGATTTGCGACGGCGGCTGTCCTCACCGGCGTGGATACCACGCACACCATCCTGGCTGCGCGCACGGATGAGCGCCCCGACTACCTGTTGGCGGACCTGGAAGGGCTCTATGTCCCTTACCCGGAGGTCCTGAGCGAGGACGGTGCGTTCCGTTGCGGTGCAGCGTCCGCAGTTGCAGTGGACGGCACGGTCACTGTTACCGGGGACGAAGCGGACATCGATGCTTGGCGGGCGGCGTGTGCCGCTTGGTGGGCTGCCGTTCCGGCGTCCGACGTGGCGAAGGCTCCAAAGCTGGAATGGCAAAGTCACTAGACTGGTGCGATGACCGAACCCAGCAATGCCCCCGTGCCTGAGGCGGATGCGGTAGTCCAGTGGCCCGCCGACACGACGCCGACAGGTGACGCATTGGTGGACAGAGCCCTCGGCCTGTTGGCGGACGTTGCGGAGTCGCCGGTTTCTGGCCACGGCGAACTGTACGCCGGCATCCACGACTCCCTCTTGGAAGCCCTGGATGCTGAACCAGGTCTGCCTTCAGCACCTTCGAACAACCGCCCGGAAGGCGACAGCTAGCACATGGCACGACTTGATCAGGAACTCGTCTCCCGTGGGCTGGCGAGGTCCCGGACCCACGCTGCCAAACTCATCAGCGACGGGAAGGTCAGTTCCGGCGGCACGGTCCTGGCCAAAGCTGCGCTCCACGTCGACGCGGCAACGGAACTCATTGTCGAAGCCCACCTCGAGGACATCTACGCCAGCCGCGCCGGCCATAAGCTGGATGGCGCGCTTAAGGCGTTTCCCGCCGTCGTGGTTACCGGCAAGCGGTGTCTCGACGCCGGTGCTTCCACCGGCGGGTTCACTGACGTGCTGCTGAGGCAAGGGGCCGCGCGGGTGGTGGCCGTGGACGTCGGGCACGGCCAGTTGGTTCCGTACCTGCGCGAGGACCCCCGCGTTGACGTCCATGAGGGCCTCAACGTCCGGTACATGACGCCCGAACAGATCGGCGGGCTGTCACAACTGACGGTCGCGGACCTGTCCTTCATTTCGTTGACGCTGGTGGTCTACCCCCTTGCCCAATGCACTGAACCCGGTGGCGACATGGTCCTGATGGTGAAGCCGCAGTTCGAGGTTGGCAAGGAGCGGCTGAGCCGGTCGGGAGTGGTCACCTCGGAGAATGAACGACGCCGGGCGGTTGCCCAGGTGGCCCATGCTGCGGTGGACGCCGGGCTGGATCTGCAGGACCTGGCGGCCAGTCCATTGCCTGGCCAGGACGGAAATGTTGAATACTTCCTGTGGATGAAACGCAGGATGTCTGCGGTGTTGCCTAAGATCGAAGAGCGGGACGCAGCCGTTGCCGCGTTGATCGAGAAACTCTGGCCGAACCACTAGAAAGCAGAACCCGATGAGCAGGCGTGTACTGGTCCTTGCCCACACAGGGCGGGAGGAATCGCTCCGCGCAGCGTGGGATGCGTGTACGCAGCTGCACTCGTCAGGCTTGGTTCCCGTGCTCCAAAAGTCTGAGCTTGCCGATATCGAGCGGTTCTTCGGCGCCCTGGATACCCCGATCGAGATCCTTAATGACCACGTCAGCCTGGAGGACGTGGAGTTGGTCATGGTCTTGGGCGGTGACGGCACCATCCTTCGCGCGGCCGAGCTGGTCCGGGAGGTCGATGTGCCACTGCTTGGGGTCAACCTGGGGCACGTGGGCTTCCTGGCAGAAAGTGAGCGGGCCGACCTCGCCCAAACGGTCGAGTGGATCGCCAGCCGGCAGTACACGGTGGAAGAACGCATGACCATCGACGTTCAGGTCTGGATCAAGGGCCAGAAGATTTGGCACACGTGGGCTTTGAACGAGGCCGCCATCGAAAAAGCCAACCGCGAACGCATGTTGGAGGTTGTCACGGAGGTGGATGAGCGGCCCTTGACGTCGTTCGGCTGTGATGGCGTGGTCATGGCGACTCCTACGGGTTCCACAGCCTATGCGTTCTCTTCGGGTGGTCCCGTGGTGTGGCCGGAGGTTGAAGCCCTGGTCATCGTTCCGATCAGCGCGCACGCCCTCTTCGCCAAGCCCCTGGTGGTTTCGCCGCGTTCCAAGCTGGCCGTCGAAATCATGAACCGGACGGATGCGTTGGGGGTGCTCTGGTGCGATGGGCGACGATCTGTGGATCTGCCTCCGGGTGCGCGCGTGGAAGTGACGCGCTCAGCTACCCCGGTGCGGCTCGCCCGCACACACAAGACTCCGTTCTCGGCCCGGCTCGTGCGCAAGTTCGAGCTTCCCATCCATGGCTGGCGTGGCCCGGCTCCCCGCAGGGGCGAAGTCCACACCGGCCCCATCCCGGTGATCAGGACGCTGACACCGGCACCTTTGCCCAGCCCGCGGGACCCAGGGCACGGTGAACCCTCCGAACCCACGAATGCGAAGTGAACCATGCTTGAAGAACTCCGAATCCGTGACCTCGGCGTCATCACCGACGCCGCCCTGCCGTTGGGCCCCGGCCTGAGCGTCGTGACGGGCGAAACCGGCGCCGGTAAGACCATGGTGGTGACCGCCGTCGGGCTTCTTCTCGGTGCCCGCTCTGACGCCGGGGCTGTTCGCAGCGGCGCCAAGTCCGCGTCCGCCGAGGCCGTACTGAAGCTTGATCCGGCGCACAGCGCCGTGGAGCGCGCCAAAGAGGCTGGCGGTGAGGCTGAGGAGTTCGACGGCGTGGCTGAACTGTTGCTGGCCCGTACCGTTGGTGCCGACGGCCGCAGCCGCGCATACGTTGGCGGGCGCGCGGCACCTGTGGGGGTGCTGGCCGAGCTGGGGGAGAGCCTGGTAGTGGTCCACGGGCAGTCGGACCAGATCCGGCTCAAGAGCGCAACAGCCCAACGCCATGCTTTGGACCGCTTTGCCGGTGCGCCCCTGGCAAAGAGCCTGGGGGAGTACCAGGAGCTGTATAACCACTGGAAAGCCATCCAGGCCGAACTTGATACCCTGCGCAGCGAGGCCCGTGAACGGCTCCGTGAAGCGGAGTCCCTGGACGTTGCCCTCAAGGAAATAGACGACGTTGATCCGCAGCCTGGCGAGGACGAAACCCTCAAGGCCGAGGCTGTGAAGCTGGCGAATGTCGAAGAACTCCGGTTGGCGGCCGCGGCCGCCCATGAATCCCTCATCGCCGAGGAATTCGGTGACGCTGGGGACGCCACGTCCATGGTTGACGCAGCCAAGCGAACGTTGGAGAACGTCGCTGATCATGATGAGGAGCTGAGGTCTGCCGCTGCAAGGCTGGCGGAGGTCGGGTTCCTGCTCAATGACATTGCCGCGGACCTGTCCAGCTACCAGGCCGCATTGGATACGGAGGGGCCCGAACGACTGTCCGAAATCGAGGACCGCAGGGCGGCGCTGGCCAAGCTGATCCGTAAATATGCCCCGAGCATTGACGAGGTGCTGGAGTGGGCTGCCACGGCGCGGACGCGGCTGGATGAGCTTCAGGACGACTCAAGCCGGATCGAGTCCCTGGACGCAGAGGTGGCATCCGCGGAGGCCACCCTCCGGAAGCAGGCAGCAGCAATCAGCAAAGCCCGCCTCAAGGCCGCCAAGGACCTCTCAGGGCGCGTCAGCGCCGAACTGAAGGCCTTGGCCATGGCAGACGCTACCTTGGTCATCGAGGTGGACGGCAACGGCGTGTTGGGCTCGTGGGGTACCGATGAGATCGCTTTCCTCCTGCAGCCGCATTCGGGCGCCCCTGCCCGGCCGCTGGGTAAGGGAGCGTCCGGTGGTGAACTCTCGCGGGTCATGCTGGCCATCGAGGTAGTGCTGGCGGCAGTGGACCCCGTTCCGACCTTTGTTTTCGATGAGGTGGACGCAGGCGTGGGTGGCCGTGCCGCCGTCGAGATTGGACGCAGGCTGGCCATGCTGGCCCGCCACGTCCAGGTGCTGGTGGTAACCCACCTGCCGCAGGTGGCGGCATTCGCCGATCAGCACATCCGTGTCACCAAAACCTCCGTGCGGGGATCTGACGGGAAGACCACCACCGGGTTCACCTCCAGTGACGTTCAGTTGCTGAGCGAGGAGGAACGGGTGAAGGAACTTGCCCGGATGCTGGCCGGGCAGGAAGACTCCGAGTCCGCGCAGGCACATGCCCAGGAATTGTTGGACGACGCGAAACTCCTGCCGCAGCGGGCTTGAACACCGCTACGGGCAGTGCGAGCACCATCACATCGCCGCTCCCCAAGCCCCGGTGGCTCTTGATTGCCTGGCAGTCCTGGGCAACTATTGACCATTTGGGGAATCCGAACAGACGCTTGGAAGGCGTAATTGATGATAAGCTCGAATTCCGTGGTGCAGCGATCAAATTCCCGTGTAAATTCCCGGTTCCCGGGCTCGTCCAAGACGACCAAACACATCTTCGTCACCGGTGGTGTGGCGTCCTCGCTCGGTAAGGGTCTGACGGCTTCCAGCCTCGGCCACCTCCTGCGGGCACGCGGTTTGTCTGTAACAATGCAGAAGCTCGATCCCTACTTGAACGTGGATCCGGGCACGATGAACCCCTTCCAGCACGGCGAAGTATTCGTGACGGATGATGGCGCAGAAACCGACCTCGACATCGGACACTATGAGCGCTTCCTCGACGAAAACCTCGAAGGTTCGGCCAACGTCACAACCGGCCAGATCTACTCCACGGTCATCGCCAAGGAGCGTCGCGGCGAATACCTCGGAGACACGGTGCAGGTCATTCCGCACATCACCGATGAAATCAAGCGCCGCATGCGCCTGCCCGCAGAGGGCAAGAACGCTCCGGACGTCATCATCACCGAAATCGGTGGCACCGTGGGCGACATCGAGTCGCAGCCGTTCCTTGAGTCGGCCCGCCAGGTCCGCCAGGACGTGGGCCGCAACAACGTCTTCTTCCTCCACGTTTCGCTGGTGCCGTACATCGGCCCTTCCCAGGAACTGAAGACCAAGCCAACGCAGCACTCCGTGGCAGCCCTCCGCTCCATTGGTATCCAGCCTGAAGCCATCGTGATCCGTTCGGACCGCGAGGTGCCTGAAGCCATGCGCGAGAAGATCGGCCGCATGTGCGACGTCGACATCGACGCCGTGGTCAACGCCGCTGACGCTCCCAGCATCTACGACATCCCCAAGACACTGCACTCGCAGGGCCTGGACTCCTACATAGTTCGTGCCCTGGACCTGCCTTTCAAGGACGTCGACTGGAGCAAGTGGGACAAGCTGCTTGAAGCTGTCCACAACCCCAAGCACGAGGTCGAGATTGCCCTGGTGGGCAAGTACATCGACCTTCCGGATGCGTACCTTTCGGTGACTGAAGCCCTTCGTGCCGGCGGCTTCGCCAACGAAGCGAAGGTCAAGATCCGTTGGGTGCCTTCGGACGAGTGCGAAACCCTTGAGGGTGCCACCAAGTCCCTGGCCGGCGTGGACGCCATCTGCGTTCCCGGCGGCTTTGGGATCCGTGGTCTCGAAGGCAAGCTTGGCGCTTTGAAGTTCGCCCGCGAATCCAAGCTCCCTGTCCTCGGCCTGTGCCTGGGGCTGCAGTGCATGGTGATCGAGTATGCCCGCAACGTGGTTGGCCTGGAAGGGGCTTCCTCCAGCGAGTTCGAGCCCGATTCCAAGTACCCGGTCATCGCCACCATGGAAGAGCAGCTGGACATTGTGGACGGCAAGGGAGACCTCGGCGGAACCATGCGCCTGGGCCTCTATGAAGCCAAACTGGACGAAGGCTCGGTCATTGCCGAGACGTACGGCACCACCACGGTCAGCGAACGCCACCGGCACCGCTACGAGGTCAACAACAAGTACCGCGAGCAGATTGCTGCCGAGGGCCTGGTGTTCTCCGGGACCTCTCCCGATGGCAAGCTCGTGGAGTACGTGGAGCTTCCCCGCGAAGTCCACCCGTACTATGTTGCAACGCAGGCGCACCCGGAGCTCAGCTCCCGCCCCACGCGCCCGCATCCGCTGTTCGCAGGCCTGGTCAAGGCTGCCCTGGAACGTCGCGAAGGCGCACCGGTGGCAACGAAGACCGGTGCCCGCGCGGTAGCGGCCAAGTAAATAAACGTACTAGCGAAGGACGGCGCGATGCCCGGTATCTCTGAAACCCCCCGCACATCAAGGCAGGTTTCGGACATGCCGAGCCCGCGCCGTCTTTTGTCTACCAACAAGGTTTACGAAGGCCGCATTTGGGACGTAGTGAGTGACTCGTTCCAGCTCAGCGAAGACACGGACACCCTGGTCCGTGACTACATTGACCATCCGGGCGCCGTCGCTGTCCTTCCCATGAACGTGGACGGCGAGATCCTGCTGCTCAAGCAGTACCGGCATCCGGTGGGCATGGACCTGTGGGAAATCCCGGCCGGGTTGCTGGATGTCGAAGGCGAAGATTTCGTGGTCGGTGCAGCGCGGGAGTTGGCCGAGGAAGCGGATCTGGTTGCGGCTACCTGGAATGTCCTGGTGGACTTCTTCAATTCACCGGGCTCTTCCAGCGAAGCGGTACGGATCTACCTGGCCCGCGGGATCACGGACGTTCCGGAAGCGGACAGGCACGTCAGGACTGACGAAGAGGCCGAGATCGAGCTTCAGTGGGTCCCGCTGGAAGATGCCGTCCAAGCCGTCCTCGAGGGCCGGCTGCACAACCCTTCGGCGGTGCTGGGCATCCTTGCGGCCGCAGCAGCGAAGGCCGATGGATTCACCAAGCTCCGTCCTGCGAACGCGCCCTGGCCCGCACATCCGAGCCAGCGCTGAGCATGGCGGAGGCGCCTGCCCGCACCCTCACTGCCATTGACCGGGCAGTCACCGATTACCTGCAGCACGTCGGCGTGGAAAAGGGGCTGGCAGCGAACACGTTGGCCGCGTACCGTCGCGACCTCGCAAGGTACTCGAACTTCCTGGCGGCGCAAGGGATCGAGCGTCCCGGCAATATCACGCGCCATCACGTCACGGCATTCGTCCAGGCGTTGTCCGATGGCTCGGACGGCGCAGCGGCCCTGGGCGTCCGCTCCGCAGCACGGACAGTGGTAGCCGTCCGCGGCCTGCATAAGTTTTGGGCGCTGGAAGGAACCACGACGACGGACCCCGCCAGTGATGTCCACCCACCGATGCCGGGAAAGAGGCTCCCGAAAGCGATCAGCGTAGGCGAAGTCACGCGGATACTGGAGGCCGCCGGCACGGACACGCCTACCGGACTCAGGGACCGCGCGCTCCTTGAGTTCCTCTATTCCACGGGTGCCCGCATCAGCGAAGCCGTCGGCCTGGACGTGGACGACGTATCCCTCGAAGACTCCGGGGGTGAACCCGCGATCGTCAGGTTGTTCGGCAAGGGTTCCAAGGAGCGGTTGGTGCCCATGGGTTCCTACGGCGCCCGGGCTGTTGGTGCGTACGTCGTCAGGGGCAGGCCCTTACTGGCTGCCAAAGGTAAAGGGACTCCGGCGCTGTTCCTCAATGCCCGTGGCGGGCGGATCAGCAGGCAGAGCGCCTGGACCATCCTCAAAGCAGCGGCCGAGAAAGCCAACATCACCAAGGATGTTTCACCGCACACCCTGCGGCACTCCTTCGCCACCCACCTGCTTGAAGGGGGAGCGGATGTCAGGGTGGTGCAGGAACTCCTGGGGCACGCGTCAGTGACCACCACGCAGGTCTACACGTTGGTCACAGCGGACACTCTGCGTGAAATCTACGCAGCGGCCCACCCAAGGGCACTGGGCTAACAGATCATTCCTGTGCCGGGGCTAGCCGATGACGTTGAGCGTGAACTCCGCGGCCCCGATAAACAGGGCCAGCACAGAGGTCCCCAGGCCTGCGACCAGCAACAACCCGGGGTGGGCCAGGCCAACCACCACCCGCTTGAGCCGGGGGCGTCCCTTGAGGAACTTCTTGGGCACCCGGGTTTTGACCGGTATTTGCCGCCAGCCGCGGAGCCGCCGCAGGAACCATGCACACCTGACAATGAATGCCATCCAGAGCACGGAGAGAACCAGCGGAACGGCAGCAAGCATCAGGTTGAACCCGAGCGCCGTGACTTCCTTCTCCGAGTCACCGATCACGGACTGCACGGTGGTGGAGATCGATGCGCTCATGACCACCGAAGCCGCCCAGACCATGAAGGCTGCGACGAGCGCCAGGAAACGGACAAAGAAATGCCCCAGGACCGTCGCGTCCACTGCCTTGAGGTGCCGGCGTGGCGTTGCATAAAGAACCACCAAAGTTGAGATCAGGGTGGGCAATGCGGCGGCGAGGACCAGCAGGTACCAGGTCCAGCCAGCCAGATCCACCACCTCGTCCAGGACAATGAGGCCGGCCCACAGGACCGTCCAGGCCCAGCCCGCGTAAAGCGGTTGGGCCACGAGCCATTGCGGAAGCCAGCTGTCCCGTTCTGTCGTACCGGTGCCGGGTGTCAGGGCAGCGGCCCCGCCTTTGTTGGACGCCTCAGGTACCTTATCGACGTCGCCCACGACGGCGCCCACGTCACCCACGCCTTCGCTCATGGGCTCACTGTAGCAATGGCGGCCATGGCTGCGGGAGTACAGGTTAAGGTAGTCACCATGACTGCAGCCCAGGTGACTTTGTGCTTCCTCCTTCGTAATGCCGCGGACGGTGAGTACGTGCTGCTCGGCACCAAGAAGACAGGCTTCGGCCGCGGCAAGGTTGTGGGCGTCGGAGGACACCTGGAAAACGGCGAAACTGCAGAGCAGGCTGCCTGTCGTGAGGTCATGGAGGAAATCAGCGTCGTCGTGGCACCGGAGGACCTTGTTCCGGCAGGGACAGTTGATTTTGTTTTTCCGGCCAGGCCCGAGTGGAACATGGCCACTACCGTGTTCCTCACCCGCGCTTGGGACGGGGAGCCCATCGAAAGCGTGGAGATCGCGCCCGCCTGGTTCCCTGTTGACCGCCTTCCCGTGGAACGTATGTGGGCAGACGCTGAGCACTGGTTGCCGGCCATGATTTCCGGGCAGCGTATCGCGGTGCGCGTCGCCTTGGCCGCCGACAACGAAAACGTGGCGGACGTCCGCACCGAGGCTTGGGTGGGTCCGGTTTAGTACCTCGGACGACGGCGGTCCGGTCACCTCAAGGTGACCGGACCGCCGTCGTACTTTTCTGCTTTAAGGTCGCAAAACTTAGGGCACGTGCCGCTCTTCCGGGCCGTTGTATTCGCTCAACGGACGGATCAGGGAGTTCGAAGCAACCTGCTCCATGATGTGCGCGGTCCATCCCGTGATGCGGCTGGCCACGAACAAGGGCGTGAAGGTCTGCGTGTCGAAGCCCATGAGGTGGTACGTGGGGCCGGCCGGGTAGTCAAGGTTGGGCTTGATCGCCTTCGCCTCATCCATGGCCTGTTCAAGGCCGTTGTAGAGGCCCAGGAGTTCGGGCCGGCCGTAGTGCGCGATCATCTTGTCCAGCGCGGCCTTCATGGTGGGTACCCGGGAGTCGCCATGCTTGTACACGCGGTGCCCGAAGCCCATCACCTTCTTTTTCTGTGCCAAGGCGTTTTCCATCCAGGTCTTCGCCCGGGATGCGGCTTCGTCCAGCGATTCTTCGCTGCGGATGCCGATCTCATCGAAGGTATGCATGACGGCTTCGTTGGCGCCTCCGTGCAGGGGGCCCTTGAGGGCGCCGATCGCGGCGGTCACGGCCGAGTGCAGGTCCGCGAGGGTGGATGTGACCACCCGGGCGGTGAAGGTGGAGGCGTTGAAGGAGTGTTCTGCGTAAAGGATCATCGAGACGTTGAACGCCTCAACCACTTCGGGAACCTGTTCTTCGCCGAACGTCATCCACAGGAAGTTCGCCGAGTAGTCGAGGTCTTCGCGTGGTTCCACGACGTCCTCGCCGCGCCGGCGACGCTGGTCGTACGCCACGACAGCAGGCATGGCAGCCCAGAGGTCGATGGCCTTCTTCATGTTGGCTTCGGGTGAGGAATCCTCGGCCAGTTCGTGCCTGGCGCCAAGCACGGACGCTGCCGTGCGGCAGACGTCCATGGGATGTGCCGTGGTGGGCAGGGTATCAATGACCGTCTTGACGACGGGATCGAGGGCACGTCCTGCGCGTTCGCGGGCCGTGAACTCGGCGAGCTGCGATTCGTTGGGCAGTTCGCCGTTCCACAGCAGGTAGGCAACTTCTTCGAAGCTGCACTTGGCGGCGAGTTCCTGGACGGGATACCCGCGGTACAGCAGCGAGTTCGTGTCCGGGTTGACCTTCGAGACGGCGGTGTAGTCCACCACGACGCCGGCAAGGCCCTTTTTGATGTCTTCAGCTGCCATGCTGAACTCCTTCGTTCATGATGCAGGGCCCGGTGATGGGACCCTGCGTTCCCCTTGATGAAACTGGAACCTAGCGGATGCCAGGAACCTTGAAGTTGAATACGCCGGTATCGAACTGGTTGTATGCCTCATAGTCCACGAGTTCGTAGAGGCGGGCACGCGTGAGCATGTTCTCCACTTCAGCCTCTTGGGTCCCCGCAGCCTTGATCGATTCCAGAGTACGCTCTGCAGCGCCCATCGCAATGCGGAGGAGCGTCACGGGGTAGATGACCATGTTCACGCCAACGCTTTGGAGTTGGTCGACGGTGAAAAGGTCGCTTTTTCCGAACTCCGTCATGTTGGCCAGGATGGGCACATCCACGGCGTCACGGATGGCCTGGAACTCGCCCAGGTCCTGCATGGCTTCGGGGAAGATGGCGTCGGCGCCTGCGTCCACAAGAGCGCGGGCGCGGTCCTGAGCAGCCTCGATTCCTTCGACTGCGCGGATGTCGGTGCGCGCCATGATGAGGAAGTTCGGGTCCCGGCGGGCGTCTGCGGCGGCACGGATCCGCTTGGTCGCGGTGTCGATGTCAACGACGTTCTTGCCGTCCAGGTGTCCGCAGCGTTTCGGGTTGAACTGATCCTCGATGTGGCAACCGGCCAGGCCGGCGTTTTCGAGTTCCTGGATGGATCGGGCCACGTTCATCGGTTCGCCAAATCCGGTGTCGGCATCCACCAACGACGGCAAATCGGTCATACGGGCGATCTGCCCGGCGCGCGTTGCTACCTCGGTGAGGGTAGTCAGGCCGATGTCCGGCAGGCCGAGGTCATTGGCGAGGACGGCGCCGGAGATGTAGACGCCGGCGAAGCCCTTTTCCTCGATGAGCCGGGCCGAGAGCGGGTTGAAGGCTCCCGGGAACTGCTGCACGGTCCCGGAGGCCAGCAGTTCCCGGAGTTTCAGCCGCTTCTGTTCGGGGGTGACTTTGGAGTACAGCATTTAAAACAGTCCCTTGGGTGCGTTGTTGAGGTCGATCACGCCGGGGGCTGCGGTGATGTTCAGCTGGTCCAGTTCGCCTTCGCCCAGTTCGGTGACGCGTTCGACGGCGGTGAGGAACCTTTCGATTTCGGCTTCTTCGACCAGTCCCGCAGCGAGGGTGCGGAACTTGTTGATGTATTGCTCTCGGGCGAAAGGCCGGGCACCAAGGGGGTGGGCGTCCGCCACGGCGATCTCATCGGTGATGACCGTGCCGTCCGTCAGCGTGATTTCCACTGAACCGCCGAAGGCCTTCTCAGCGATGTCCAGGGAGTGGTAACGCCGGGTCCACTCCGGGTCTTCCACGGTGGTGACTTTGTGCCAGAGTTCCACGGTGTCCGGGCGGGCGGCCCGTTCGGGGGCGTAAGAGTCAACGTGGTGCCATGCGCCGTCCTGGAGTGCGACGGTGAAGATGTACGGGATGGAGTGGTCCAGGGTTTCGCGGGATGCGGTGGGGGAGTACTTCTGGGGATCGTTAGCTCCGGAACCGATCACGTAGTGGGTGTGGTGGCTGGTCTTGATCAGCACGGACCTCACGTTAGCGGGATCGGTGGCTTCGGGGTGCTCGCGGTTCAGCTTGCGGGCGAGGTCGATCCACGCCTGGGCTTGGTACTCGGCGGAGTGTTCCTTGGTGTAGGTGTCCAGGATGGCGCGCTTGGCTTCGCCGGGCAGCGGCAGCGGAACCTCGTAGGAGGCGTCCGGGCCGTCCAGCATCCAGGCGATCACGCCGTCTTCGCCTTCGTAGATCGGCACGGGGGAAGTCTGCCCGCGCATGGAGCGGTCCACGGCTTCTACGGCCATCTTCCCTGCGAACGCGGGGGCGTGGGCCTTCCAGGTGGAGATTTCGCCCTTGCGGGACTGCCGGGTGGCGGTGGTGGTGTGCAGGGCCTGTCCCACCGACTGGAAGATCGTTTCAACATCCAAACCCAACAACGTGCCGATACCGGCGGCGGCGGACGGGCCGAGGTGGGCAACGTGGTCGATCTTGTGCTTGTGCAGGCAGATCGCCTTGACCAGGTTCACTTGGATCTCGTAACCAGTGGCGATGGCACGGACCAGGTCGGCGCCGTTGGAGCCCACGTGCTGTGCGACTGCCAGGATCGGCGGGATGTTGTCGCCCGGGTGGGAGTAATCAGCAGCCAGGAAGGTGTCGTGGTAGTCCAGTTCGCGCACAGCCACGCCGTTGGCCCAGGCCGCCCACTCGGGGGAGACCTGCTCGCTGATACCGAAAATGTGGGCGCCATTGCCGTTGGCGGACGGGCCGTGGGTCAGGGCCTGGGCGCGGGCAGCGACGATCGGTGCGCGGTTCAGCGAGGCGATGGCCACTGAGGCGTTGTCGATGATCCGGTTGATCACCATGTCGGTGACCTCGGGCGTAACGTCGACGGGGTCGGCGGCGACCACGGCGATCTTGTGGGCCAGTTGTTCCTCGCGGGGGAGGTTCTCTTCGCTCTTGTAGACACGGACGTGATTGTTCTTAACCATGGTGCTCCTTCTAGGCAGTGGTGTTTCTAGGCAGGCGTGTGGGTAGCTTTGACGTGGGTAAGGCTGCGGTGCAGGTGAAGTGTGGTTGCGGCTTCGGCCAGCCGGGGGTTGCCGGCGGCGATGGCTTCTGCGATGGCGGCGTGTTCTCCTGCGGCCGCGTGAAGCCGGGCGGAGTCGTCAGCTGCCAAGCGGCGGACCCTGACCAGATGGACGCGGAGGCTGCGCATGGCGTGGGCCATATACGTGTTCGAAATGGCGGCGTCTATGGCATCGTCCAGCCGGCCAACCAGCGCGTAGTAGTCGTGGCGTGCGGGATCGGTTTCGGTGAGGAGTTCGGGGGCCAACAGCAGTTGGGCGTGGAGTTCGGTGAAGATCCCGGGCTCGCCGCGTTCGGCGGCCAGCCCCGCAGCCCGCACTTCGAGGGTCTCGCGCAGTTCGAAAAGTTCGTCGATGTTTTCCAGTGAGATATCGGTAACGACGACGCCGCGGCCTCCTGCCGCCGTCGTCAATCCCTCAGCGGTGAGCCGGCCCAGCGCCTCGCGGACCGGTGTGCGGGACACGCCGAGGCGCTCGGACTGCTCCACCTCCGCCAGGACCGTGCCCGGACGAAGGCGCCATTCGATGATGTCTTCCCTGAGGGCAGTGTAGGCCCGGTCACTGGCGCGCATAGCATCAGTGTATACACAGCTTGGTGTCAAAGCGACAGTCGGATGATTTTTAGCCCTCTGTGTATACAGAAACTAGCTTCGGTTCCAACCGTATTCGTTTTCGGGGCGCCCCGGGGTGCCATACCGTGCTGCCCGGGTAACCGTCCCGGCGTCGGCCAAGTACTCCAGGTACCGGCGGGCGGTGACGCGGGACATTCCGAGCGCCTCCATGACTTCGCTGGCCGAGACCGGCTGTTGCCGCGTCTTGACCAGATCCTTCACGGAGTCCAGCGTCGACCCGGAGAGCCCCTTGGGCAGCGGCAACTCCGTCGGGGCGCGAAGGCTCGCGAACGCCTGGTCCACGTCGCTCTGGGAGGCCCCGCCCTTGGAAATCCCGGACAGGGAACCTGCCAGCTGGTCACGGAACGCCCGGTAGCTGCCCAGCTTGTCCGCGAACGTTGCGTAGGTAAAGGGCTTGATGAGGTACTGCACGACGCCGATCGACACGGCACTGCGCACGATGTTCAATTCCCGGACAGCCGTAATCGCGATGATGTCGGCAAAGACGCCGGCCGACCGCATGCGGCGGGCCACGTCCAGGCCGTGCAGGTCAGGCAGGTTCATGTCCAGCAGCACCAGGTCCACCGGTTCGCCGGATGCCGCGAATTCGCCCAGGATCCGCAGGGCCGACTGTCCATCCGGTGCGGTGCCCACCAAGGTGAAACCGTCGAGGCGGCCGATATAGACGGAATGGGCATCGGACGCTATCGGCTCGTCCTCAACCACCAGGACGCGGATGTCTGTCATGCCTGCTCTTCCTCGGGATCCGGCACAGGAAGCACAACATGGAACTGTGCACCGCCGGGATTGCTGATGGTCATCGTACCGTTCAGTCGCTGCACAGCCTGCCTGACCAAGGCCAGCCCGACCCCGCGGCCATGGGCTCCTCCCGTACCTGCTGCCGGCGATTTGGTGCTGAAGCCGTACTGGAGCACGTCGTCAATGGAATCGGGATTGATGCCACTGCCGGTATCCCGCACCGTAAATTCGACGGCGGCAGCGCCCGCTTCCACGTCCAGCTCCACCGAACGCGGGGACTCACCGGCGGCAGCGGCGTCGATCGCGTTGTCCAGCAGGTTGCCGAGGATGGTTACCAGGTCCTGGATCTCAAGCCCGCGGACACCGGAGCTTCCGGAGGTGCGGACCAGCAGTTCCACCCCGCGCTCATGGGCTTCTGCAGCCTTACCCATGACCAGGGCACTCATGACCGGTTCGTCAACGGACGCCACCATGTCATCGGTGAGCTGCTGGCTCAACTCGAGGTCCTTCGTGGCGAAATCCAAGGCCTGCGGAGTGCGGCCCAACTCCAGCAGCGAGACGATCATGTGCAGCCGGTTTGCGTGTTCGTGGGTCTGGGCCCGCAAGGCGTCGGACAACGTCTTCATGGTCTGCAGCTCAGTACCCAAGGACTCAATCTCGGTGCGGTCGCGGATGGTGGCTACCGTGCCGTAAACGGCCGGCTTCTGCCTGCTGCGCCCAGGCACAGGCGCCACCGCCGGGGCCTGGTTGACCACCAAAATCCGAGAGCCCGTGAGGTGGATTTCATCATGGGCCGGCCGCCCGGACTCGAACAGCGCCCGCAGGCTTCCATCGAACGGCAGGTCGGCCAGCCGTGGGGCAGCAGCAGGGGACCGATCGGCGTCGGACGGTTCAAGGCCCAGCAGTTCCGCCGCCTGGTCGTTGTACATCACGGCTTTGCCTCGAGTGTCCACCAGGATGAGTCCCTCGCGAACGGAGTGCAGGACGGATTCGTAGTAGGCGAAGAGTTGGGCCAGCTGTTCCGGACCCCAGCCGCGTGTCACCGAACGCAGGTACCGTCCCAGCAGCCAGGAAGCGATGGAGCCAAAGGTCAGCACCACCAGGGCGATGCCGCCGATCACCGCCAAACGATCGGCGACGTCAGTGTCCACGGTCCGCACGGTCACCCCGGCGGCCACGAGCGCTTTGACCGTGCCGTCTTGGTCTTTGACAGGCGAGATGGTCCGGACCGAGGGCCCCAGGGTCCCGGCAGTGACCTCAGTGAACGTGTTGCCTGCCAGGGCAGGCTCAATGGTTCCGATGTATGGCTTGCCCAGCTCCTCGGCCCGGGGATGGGTCCAGCGCGTCCGGTCAGGAGCCATGATCGTGATGAAGTCCGCATCGGCCTCACTCATGACCTTCAGGGCGTACGGCTGAAGAACGGCAGAGGGATCCCCCGAGGACGCGGCCTGAAGGACAAGCGGATTGTTGGCGATGGATGTCGATATGGCACGCATTCGGCTGCCTGCGTCTCCGTAAGCACGGTCCCTGGCCTCCAGCAAGGAAAACGCACCGAAAGCCGCCGTCAGCGCCAGGACGAACAGCAGGTTCGCCACAAACAGACGGCGGGCGATGCTCCAGCTGTGAAACACGAGGACCTCCCATGACCAATATGACCGCAATGGTGATGTGTGTCACCAGCGGCTCAATGATGGATATCACACAAGGGCAGCGGATTGGACATCAGTGCAGGACCGCAGCGCCTTACACAGTATCCAGAAGGAGAATCCCATGACCTCTCAACGAGGAGAGTCGGCAGTCGCTGCCAAAGGTGGACGTAAGGGGCTCGACAAGTCCCACTACCTGTATATCGCCGTCATCCTGGCCGTGGTGCTGGGCGCCGTAGTCGGCCTGCTGTTCCCCGAGGTCGGAAAATCCCTCAAGCCCCTGGGTGACGGTTTCATCAAGCTCATCAAGATGATGATCGCCCCCGTCATTTTCTGCACGATCGTCCTGGGCATCGGTTCGATCGCCAAGGCCGCAACCGTCGGTAAGGTCGGCGGACTGGCCCTGGGCTACTTCGTGGCCATGTCCACCTTCGCCCTGGCCATCGGCCTGGTCGTCGGAAACCTCATCCACCCGGGCGAGGGACTCAAGCTGACCCCCTATGACCCGAACAAGAAGGCCGCAACGGACAGCACCGCGGACTTCCTCCTCGGAATTATCCCCGGTGACATCCCCGTCCTGCCCACCCTGCTGGCTGCCATCCTGGTTGGTTTCGCCCTGCAGAAGATGGGCAAGGAAGGCACACCCATCCTGAAGGCCATTGGCCACGGACAACGGCTGGTCTTCCGTATCCTCATCATGATCATGTGGCTGGCTCCCGTCGGCGCCTTCGGTGCCATCGCCGCCGTCGTCGGTGCAACTGGTGCACAAGCCATCTTCAGCATGTTCACCCTGATGCTGGCCTTCTACATCACTTGCGCACTGTTCATCGTGGTTATCCTGGGAACGCTGCTCCGGGTTGTCGCGGGCGTCAACATCTTCCGGCTCATGAAGTACCTGGCCCGCGAATACCTGCTCATCTTCTCCACGTCCTCCTCCGAAGCTGCCCTGCCCCGCCTCATCGCCAAGATGGAGCACCTGGGTGTCTCCAAGCCGGTCGTTGGCGTCACGGTACCCACGGGTTACTCCTTCAACCTGGACGGTACGGCCATCTACCTGACCATGGCGTCCCTGTTCGTCGCCAACGCCATGGGCACGCCGCTGGACCTCGGCGCCCAGATCTCCCTGCTCATCTTCATGATCATCGCCTCCAAGGGCGCTGCCGGTGTCACCGGTGCAGGCCTGGCAACACTGGCCGCCGGCCTTCAGGCACACAAGCCAGAGCTCTTGGGCGGCGTGGGAATGATCGTCGGAATCGACCGCTTCATGTCCGAAGCCCGCGCCTTGACCAACTTCACGGGCAACGCCGTGGCCACGGTCCTGATCGGCACCTGGGTCAAGGAAATCGACAACAGCCAGGTGGAGCGCGTCCTCTCCGGCAACGAACCCTTCGACGAGCAGACCATGATCGCCCATGGCAGCGATGAGGAAACTGCCCCCGAGGGTGAGTCCCGGGAAAAAGCAACGGTCTAGCACCGCACCGCGAAGCACTCAATGAAACGAAGGCCGGCACCTGTTGGGGTGCCGGCCTTCGGTGCTCCCCAGGCCGGACCCGGCGTCGTGAACCAGAACCTTCGACTTCAACTAGAGGGTCAAGGCTCAATACGCGGCCAATGTCAAGTTCCCCGGAATACCGTGTCGGGGCCTGTAGCCTTGGTGGGTAGTAGCGCTGTAGCCGGGGGCGCAGCAGCAGGGAAGATCGTCGTCGAAAGAGTGGTTGGATACGTGAGCATCGAACGGGGTTCCGCAACGCTGGAAGGTACCGGGCTCGATCTGGAAGACGCCGTCATGGGGCCCACCGGGCGCCCTTACCGCGAATTTCCGGAACCCGCTCCGTTGGCCTCCCACGGCCCGGCGAGAGTCATCGCCATGGTCAACCAAAAGGGTGGCGTCGGCAAGACCACGTCCACCATCAATCTCGCGGCTGCGCTCGCAGAGTATGGCCGGCGTGTCCTCCTGGTGGACTTCGACCCCCAGGGAGCCCTGTCCGCTGGGCTGGGTGCGAATCCGCACGAGCTCGACCTCACCGTCTATAACGTCCTCATGGACCGCAAGGTCAGTATCCGTGACGCCATCCAGCAGACCGGAGTGGAAGGCGTGGACCTCCTCCCCGCCAACATCGACCTCTCCGCGGCCGAAGTCCAGTTGGTGAACGAGGTAGCGCGCGAGCAGGTCCTGGACCGCGCACTGAAGAGCGTCGAAGACGATTACGACGTCGTCCTGATCGACTGCCAGCCGTCGCTGGGCCTCCTGACCGTCAATGCGCTGACGGCAGCACACGGAGTCATCATCCCGTTAATCTGCGAGTTCTTCGCCCTGCGTGCGGTAGCACTCCTGGTGGAGACCATCGAAAAGGTGCAGGACCGCCTCAACCCGCGCCTGCAGGTGGACGGTGTCCTGGCAACCATGTACGACGCCCGCACCCTGCACAGCCGCGAAGTGATCTCGCGCCTGGTTGAAGCCTTCGGCGACAAAGTCTTCGAGACCGTCATCAAACGCTCCATCAAGTTCGCCGATGCCACCGTAGCGGCCGAGCCGATCACCAGCTACGCCGGTAACCACATTGGCGCAGACGCCTACCGCCGCCTCGCCAAGGAACTGATTTCGCGCGGCGGCGCGCCGTAGCCGACGGTGGTACCGTCGCTCGCCCCGATGACTGACACTCCCACGGCCGCGCCACCGGCCGTTGGGGAGGCCGCGTCCGACGCCGGCACCTCCGAGGCCCGGAAGCCGGGCTTCGAGGTTCGGCTGGCCAACTTCACTGGGCCCTTCGACCTCCTTCTGGGCCTGATATCCAAGCACAAGCTGGATATCACCGAAGTCGCGTTGGCCACCGTCACCGATGAGTTCATCAAGTACATCCGCCGCCTGCAGGAACTGGGGGAGGACTGGGCGTTGGACGAAGCCAGCGAGTTCCTGGTCATCGCCGCAACGTTGCTGGACCTGAAGGCGGCGCGCCTCCTTCCCGCCGGCGAGGTGGAAGACGCGGAAGACATTGCACTCCTCGAGGCCCGGGACCTTTTGTTCGCCCGGCTCCTGCAATACAAGGCCTTCAAGGAAATCGCCGGGATACTGGGCGGGACCCTGGAAGAGGAGGCACTCCGCTACCCGCGGCAGGTGGCCCTGGAAAGCCATTTCGCGGCATTGCTCCCGGAGCTCGTGTGGCGGCACACGCCCGGACAGTTCGCGGAACTGGCGGCCAAGGCACTCAAGCCCAAGGACACGGTGGCCCCGGAAGTAGGCTTGGACCACCTTCATGCCCCGCCGGTAAGCGTGAAGGAGCAGGCGGAGATCATGGGATATCGCTTGAAGCTGGGCGCACCCCTGACCTTCAACGCGCTGATAGCCGATGCCGAGAGCACCCTGACGGTGGTGGCGCGCTTCCTGGCATTGCTGGAAATGTTCCGGGACCGGGTGGTTGCCTTCGAGCAACCCGAGCCCCTTGCCGTGCTGACGGTGCGCTGGACCGGTGATGATGCCGCGTGGGACAGTTCCAGCCTGAGTGAGGAATACGGGCCAATGCCAGGCGCCGACGAATCCGGGAACGATGGAGACAGTAACAATGAGTGAGCAGGAAATGGAGCCGGACGGGCTGGCTGCGCTCGAAAGACTGCCAGGTGGAGCCCGTGCTGCGTTGGAAGCTGTCCTTATGGTCATCGACGAACCGGCCACCACCGAAGAGCTGGCAGCAGGACTGAACGTGACGGTCGCCGTCGTCGAGGATTTGCTGCATGACCTGCAGCGGGAGTATAGCGGCTATACTGTTAAAGCCCCGGACGTGGATGCTGTCGGCTTTGCCGATGCCAGCACTGCACCCCGGGGTTTTGAATTGCGGAACGTCGCCGGAGGGTGGCGGATCTATTCACGGTCGGATTTTGCCGACATCGTGGGCAGGTTCGTCCTTGAAGGGCAGACCACCAGGCTGACTCAGGCTGCGCTTGAGACCCTGGCGGTTATTGCTTACCGGCAACCGGTCTCCAGGGCCCGGGTGTCCGCGATTCGCGGCGTCAACGTTGATTCCGTTGTCCGGACTCTTACCCAGCGTGGTTTGATCGAGGACTCCGGAAACGATCCCGAATCCGGGGCGGTCCTGTACAGGACTACCTCCTACTTCCTTGAACGGATGGGCATTGGCTCGGTGGCGGAACTGCCCCAGCTCTCGCCCCACCTTCCTGGTTTGGAAGGGATCGACGAGTACTACGACGCCACCCGGATGTAGCCAACGGCCACAGACGGCGGCACCAGAACTTAATACGGACACACGCACCGCAACAAGGTGCACAGCAACAAGGGGCAGACGATGTCTGTCCGGCTGGCTAGTGTTGATTTCAACACCAAATGCCGGCCATTACTACACAAGGACGGGTCATGACACAGGCGGGACGCCAGAGTTCACCACGTAACGGTTCGGGGCGCAACAGCTCCGGACGCAATGAGGCCAAGGGCGGCGCAGGCCGCTCCAACGCCGGCGGCTTTTCCGGCCGCGGCGGCAGCGCCGGCGCTGGAAAGCGCAACTTCACCCAGGGCGAGGGCCGCCCCTTCAAGGCTTCGAAGCCGCGCGAAGCGGCTCCCTTCGATCCCGACAACCCCACATCGGCCGGCGATTACGATCGTGGCCAGGCCGCCAGGCCAGCCAAGCCTTTCCGTAAGCCCGGCTCCAACAAGCCCGGCTTTGGCAAGGCTCCCGGTACTCCGGGCGCGCTGAAGCCCAAGCCGAAGCAGGCAAAGCAGTTCGGCTCCAAGGCGTTCGGCAGCGAACGCTTCGGCCAGAACCTGGGCCCCATCCGCAAGCCGGGCCGCAACCGCGGCCCGCGACAGGAAGTCCCGCAGTCGGACCTCCACGACGTAGACGGCGTACGCCTGCAGAAGGTCATGGCGCAGGCCGGCGTGGCTTCCCGCCGCGTGTGTGAGGAAATGATCCTCGAAGGTCGCGTCGAGGTTGACGGCGTGGTGACCACCGAGCTTGGCATGCGCGTGGACCCCACGGCTGCCGTGATCCACGTTGACGGCATCCGGATCCAGCTGGACGAAACACTCGTCTACATGGTGTTCAACAAGCCCAAGGGCGTCGTTTCCACCATGGAAGACCCCGAGGGCCGTCCCTGCATCAGCGACTTCCTCAAGAACAACAAGAACAAGGGCGAACGACTGTTCCACGTCGGACGCCTCGATGTCGCCACCGAGGGACTGCTGCTGCTGACGAACGACGGCGAACTCGCCAACCGCCTGACGCACCCTTCCTATGAGGTACCCAAGACATACCTGGTGCAGGTGCGTGGCCCGTTCCCGCAGGGCGTCGGCGCCAAGCTTAAGAACGGCGTCGAGCTCGAAGATGGCGTAGCAGCTGTGGACTCGTTCAAGCTGGTTGACTCCACTCCCGGCCACGTCCTGATCGAGGTTGTCCTCCACTCCGGCAAGAACCGTATTGTGCGTCGCATGTTCGACGCCGTCGGTTTCCCGGTGGAGCGGCTGGTCCGTGTCAAGGTCGGTCCCATCGGTTTGGGCGACCAGCGACAGGGCAGCATCCGCAACCTCGGCAGGCAGGAAGTCGGGCACCTCCTGGCATCCGTAGGGCTCTAGGGCATGTCGGCATTCGGTACGCACGGCCGGGGCCATCTCGATGGCCCGGTCGTCGTTCTCGGTACAGGCCTGCTTGGGGCCAGCATAGGCCTGGGCCTGCGCGGACGCGGGGTTCCCGTGTTCCTTTTTGACCCATCACCGACCAACCAGGCGGTTGCCGTGGATATCGGCGCGGGCCGCCCGTTGGCCGAGCTTGACGAGCAGCCTCAGCTTGTCGTGGTTGCCGCACCGCCTGACGTCACGGCCGATGTGGTGGAGAGGGCGCTGGTGGACTACCCGTCCGCCGTCGTCGTCGACATCGCCAGCGTGAAAGCCGGCATCCAGGGCGAACTCCGGGAGCGGGGCGTCGATCTCACTCGGTATGTGGGCACCCATCCCATGGCCGGCCGTGAAAAGTCCGGTCCGGTTGCGGCGCGCGGTGAGCTTTTTACGTCCATGCCGTGGGTTGTTTGCCCCACGGAGGAGACCGGAAGCGCGGCCCTGCAGGTAGCCCGTTCGCTGGCGGGAGACCTCGGTGCGACTGTTTCGCAGTTCACCGCGGACGAGCACGATGAAGCCGTTGCCCTGGTGTCGCATTTGCCGCAGATCATGTCATCCCTGCTCGCCAGCCGTCTTCAGGGGACCCCGCTCCATGCGTTGTCCCTGGCCGGCAACGGGCTCAGGGACACCACCCGCATTGCAGCCAGCGATCCCACATTGTGGGTGCAGATCCTGGGTGGCAACGCGGAGAAAGTGGTGTCGATCCTGCATGGTGTCCGCGAGGACCTGAACCGCCTGATCGGAACCCTGGAAGAGCCACTGGCACCTGGTGCCCGCCTCGACCTGGCGCAACTCATCAGCGAGGGCAACGCGGGGCAGGCCCGGATTCCGGGCAAGCACGGAGGGCCCCCGCAGGCATACTCCTGGCTCACCATCCTGGTGGACGACAAGCCGGGCCAGATCGCGCACCTCCTCACGGAGATTGGGGAAATCGGTGTCAACGTCGAAGACCTCCGGCTGGACCATTCGTCGGGCCAAAACGTGGGCATGGTGGAGCTCTCCGTGCTTCCCAGCAAACACGATCTCCTTGTTGAAGCTCTGACTGACCGTGGATGGCGGGTACTCCAGTAATGACACGAGAATTCTTTGGCCCGGAAACGGTCGCCCGCCCCGGTAAGCCTTTGGTGATAGCCATCGATGGCCCGTCAGGTTCGGGGAAGTCCAGCGTCAGCAAAGAGGTGGCCCGGCGTTTGAAGCTGGCGTACCTCGACACCGGCGCCATGTACCGCGCCCTGACGTGGTACTGCCTCAAGACCGGGGTGGACCTTCACGACGGCGCAGCGGTGGAGGACGCCTCCAAGAAGATTCCGTTGGAAATCAGCACGTCCACCGCCACGGAGTATGTAGCCGTGGACGGGACGGACATCACGGAAGAGATCCGGGACCCCCTGATTTCTTCTTCCGTCAGTGCGGTCGCCACCACCCTTGGTGCGCGCACGGAACTCATTCGCCGGCAGCGGGACCTCATCGGACAGCACCACCACCGCATGGTGGTGGAGGGGCGCGACATCACCACCGTCGTCGTACCCAATGCCGAGGTCCGCATGCTGCTGACCGCCAGCGAGGAAGCCCGGCTCCGGCGTCGTGGGATCCAGTTGGGCGGTACGCAAAGCAAGGAACAACTTGCCGCCCAGGTCATCCAGCGGGATGCCAAGGACTCCACGGTAGTGAACTTCACGCAGGCAGCCGACGGTGTAGTGACACTTGATTCTTCGGACCTGGACTTCGAGGAGACAGTGGATACCGCCTTGGCTATTGTCAGCAAGGTCATTTATGGCGACTAAGAACCAGCTCCCCGCGCAATGGAGCCGGCTCTGGAGCCGACCCATCGGATGGATCATTGACCATGTTGTCTACCGGACAGAGGTCACGGGCAAAAGCAACGTGCCCGCGGCAGGCCCGGTGGTTTTCGCCGCCAACCACATCAGCTTCCTCGATGGCCCGGTCATGTTCGGTGCTTCGCCCCGTCCCATGCACATCCTGGTCAAGAAGGAGATGTTCACAGGTATCCTCGGCAAGGTCCTCAGGGGCTCCGGGCAGATCCCCGTGGACCGTTCCGGCGACCGCGCGGCCCTGCATACGGGTAAGAAACTGCTCGACGCCGGTCATTGCGTCGGTATTCTCCCGGAAGGAAGCCGGGGGAGCGGTTCGGCGGAAAGCATCAGCAGCGGAGTTGCCTGGCTGGCACTGAACTCCGCCGCGACAGTCATTCCGGTCGCCATTCTTGGAACCCGCCAGGGCGACGAGCATCGGGACCATATCCCCAAACCACGCCGGAAGCTCTATGTCAGCTTCGGCGAACCAGTCACGGTGAAGCGCCGGAAGGGCGAACCCGGGCGTGTTTCAATGGACAGGGCGGCTGCGGACATCCGCGAGGCCCTGGCTGAACACGTCCAGGACGCCATCCGGGCCACGGGCCAGGACCTCCCCAGCGAGCCTGCGCCCGAAGCGCCCACTTCGCAGCACCGCCAAACAGCAGTAGCCGGGACGCCGGCAGACCACCCCTAAGGAAAGTGCAATGAGCGATACGACTCAAAAATCCGGACTCCACGGAGCCGGCGACGACGAATACACGCCCACCGGCACCGACCAGGTGGCGGAGAACCTGGCTGCCCTGGATGACGAGGAGGCCGAACTCCGCGCCGCGTCGCTCCGGGCGGGCCTGGACGATTACGAGCTCGATGAAGAAGATGCGGCGCTGCTCAGTGGCGAGTACGGCGACGAGGGCGACGAAGGCCCCCTGAAGCTGGACCCCGTCCTTGCGATCATCGGTCGACCGAACGTGGGCAAATCCACCCTGGTCAACCGCATCCTGGGCCGCCGTGAAGCCGTCGTGGAAGACACCCCCGGTGTGACCCGCGACCGCGTGATGTACTCGGCCCACTGGAACGGCCGCAACTTCACCCTCGTGGACACCGGTGGATGGGAGCACGACGCCAAGGGCATCCACGCCCGGGTCGCCGAGCAGGCCGAGATGGCTGTGGAACTCGCCGACGCCGTGCTCTTCGTGGTGGACTCCGCCGTGGGCGCGACCGCCACGGACGAGGGCGTCATGAAGATGCTCCGCAAGAGCAAGAAGCCGGTCATCATGGTGGCCAACAAGGTTGACGACTTCGCCCAGGAAGCCGATACGGCTACCCTGTGGGGCCTTGGCTTTGGCGAGCCGTACCCCGTTTCCGCGCTCCACGGCCGCGGTGTCGCCGACCTCCTTGACCACGTCATGGACACGCTGCCCGAATACTCCCTGGTTGAAGGCGTGGACCGCACCGGCGGACCTCGCCGTATCGCCCTGATCGGCCGCCCGAACGTGGGCAAGTCCTCGCTCCTGAACAAGCTTGCGGGCTCCGAGCGTGTAGTGGTTGACACCTTGGCCGGTACTACGCGTGACCCTGTTGACGAGTTCATCGAACTCGGCGACCGCACCTGGCGCTTCGTGGATACTGCCGGTATCCGTCGTCGCCAGCACATGGCGCAGGGTGCTGACTTCTATGCCTCCTTGCGTACCCAGGCTGCGCTCGAAAAGGCGGAGGTCGCCGTCGTGCTTCTTGCCGTCGACGAAGTCCTCAGTGAACAGGATGTCCGCATCCTCCAGTTGGCTATCGAGTCCGGCCGTGCGCTGGTTCTCGCGTTCAACAAGTGGGACCTGCTGGACGACGAACGCCGGCGCTACCTTGAACGCGAAATCGAGCAGGACCTGGCCCACGTCGAGTGGGCGCCGCGCGTCAACATCTCAGCCAAGACCGGCTGGCACAAGGACCGCTTGGTCCCTGCCCTGGACACGGCCTTGGAGAGCTGGGACCGCCGCATTCCCACCGGACGCCTGAACGCGTTCCTGGGCGAACTGGTCGCTGCGCACCCGCACCCCGTCCGTGGTGGCAAGCAGCCGCGCATCCTCTTCGGCACCCAGGCATCCAGCCGCCCGCCGAAGTTCGTCCTGTTCACCACAGGCTTCCTGGACCCGGGATACCGCCGTTTCATCACCCGCCGCCTCCGCGAAACGTTCGGTTTCGAGGGCACGCCCATCGAAGTCAACATGCGTGTCCGCGAGAAGCGTGGCAAGAAGCGATGAGTGAGACGGGCATCACAGCCGAGTTTGGCTGAGATGGCGTTGGCACCCTCCAACTTCGTGTAAGCTTTTGGAGGTGGTTCGGCCGGACTGCTTAGGTGGGACTCTTCGGAGGAAAACTTAGGCGGAGAACGGTGGAACCAGCGGGCTGTAGCGCAGCTTGGTAGCGCACTTGACTGGGGGTCAAGGGGTCGCAGGTTCAAATCCTGTCAGCCCGACCATGAAGGCCGGAATCACGCGGAAACGCGGCGATTCCGGCCTTTGGTCGTTAACATGCCAAGTTCACCCGGCCTTGTCCGTTGGTCCCTGCGTTCAACGCCTGGGGAAGCGAACAAGACCGGGATCTGGCTAGGCCTTCTGCAGCGCGCCGAGCGCCCGGACGAGGGGTTCAAGCTCCGGCACGGCCTCTGCCGCATCCAGTGCCGCCGCCAGGGTGTCGTCATGGACCGGCTTGGCTGCCTCGAGCAATTTCTGACCGGCTGCCGTCAGCTCGGTGTAAATGCCCCGACGGTCGTCTGCGCACAGAATGCGGGTGAGGAGCCCGCGATCTTCAAGCCGATTGACCAAGCGGGTAGTGGCGCTGCTGGACAGGGCCGTGGCGCGGGCCAGTTGCTGCATCCGCATGTGCCAGCCGTCCTGGCGGCTCAGGGCGTCCAGGACCGTGTATTCGACGACGGACAGCTCGCTTGCAGCCTGGAGTGCCTTCTCCAGTTCCGCTTCGATGCTTCCATGCAGGGCCGCAAGGGTTCGCCAGCCCTGTGCCCGAACCTCGACGGCGTCATCCTTGATGCCCATGTTTGCTGTGCTCCTCAGTTGTTTAGCTGGCCTCCGACAGACGCACTCAAATGTAGTTGCTTGCGCAAGTATCTAGCGTGTGCAACTATATATAGAGCGTCTGCAACTATTATTCTACGGTTCCCGGGGGCGCACTTCCACTCCCGTGGGAACCACCCAGATAAGGAGCTCCACATGCCCGCAGGGTTGATTGCCCTTGCCCTAGGCGGATTCGGCATCGGACTGACCGAATTCGTGATCATGGGCCTCCTGCCGGAGGTTGCTGCCGACTTCCAGGTCAGCGAGGCATCTGCCGGCTGGTTCATTTCCGGCTACGCCCTCAGCGTCACCGTCGGTGCCCTGCTGGTGACGGCTGCGGTAACCCGCCTGCCGCGCAAACCTGTCCTCATGGGTTTGCTGGTCCTGTTCATTGCCGGCAACTTCCTGTCCGCGATCGCCGACAGCTACACAGCCATGCTGATCGGACGCATCGTCGCCGCGCTATGCCATGGAGCCTTCTTCGGTATCGGGTCGGTAGTGGCCGCGAGCCTGGTCGCGCCCCACAAAAAGGCCGGAGCCATCGCCATCATGTTCACCGGCCTCACCGCCGCCAATGTGCTGGGCGTGCCCTTTGGAACCCTCCTGGGCCAGAACTTCGGCTGGCGCTCCACGTTTTGGGCGATCACTGCGATTGGCGTCATCGCCCTCCTCGGCATCGCGCTCATGGTCCCCAAGGCCAGCACGGAACCCACCAAGGGCCTTCGCAGCGAACTGGGTGCCTTCAAGTCCGGCCAGGTCTGGCTCTCGATCCTGGTCACCATCCTGGGCTTCGGCGGAATGTTCGACGCTTTCACCTACATTGCTTTCACCCTGACCGAAGTCTCCGGTTTCGAGTCCAATGCGGTGCCGTGGCTCCTGGTGCTGTTCGGAGGCGGACTCTTTGTGGGGAACTTCCTCGGCGGGAAGGCAGCTGACAAAGCCTTGGATAAGACGCTCATCGTAATTCTCGCGGGCTTGGTCCTCGTGCTGGTGTTCTTCGCCCTCACTGCGTCCAACAGCATAGCCACCCTGGTATCCCTGGCGTTGATGGGCGGGTTTGGGTTCGCGACAGTTCCGGGCCTGCAGATGCGGGTCATGCACTTCGCCTCCACGGCGCCCACGTTGGCGTCCGGTGCGAACATTGGTGCCTTCAACCTGGGCAATGCGCTGGGGGCCTGGCTTGGTGGGGTCACCATCACAGCCGGCCTCGGCTACACCTCGCCCATCTGGGCCGGCGCGGGCATCACGGTCGCAGCTCTTGTGGTCATGGTCATTGCGGCAGCCGCAGCCAAGCGCGGGGGAGTCCCGGCACCTGCTGCAGCGTCCGACGTCGAGCGCGAACCACGCGGGGCGACTGTCGCCTGAGCGTCAGCCCTACCGGCAAAAAAGTAAACCCGCCACGGACTATTCCGTGGCGGGTTTTGACAGAGGGTGAAGACGAAGCTCTAAAACATCCCGGCCGGGACGCTCGCTCCAAGACTCTGCCGTACTGCGCCGAGGATAAAGCAGGCGCCCGTGGCGACAAACAATGCCACCAGTACCAGAATGGCTTTGACCCCCGCATTGCCCTTTTTCCGAGCTGGTACTTGTGCTTGTTCAGTCATGGGGTCAATCATGGCAGAGACCCCTTGGGTGCAGGGGAAATGTGCCTATACTTTCAGCGGTGGCCAGCATTGCGGGCCGCCGTCGAGATTCGTCAATATCCCGATGAAAGGCCGCCCGTGAGCAATATTCCAGCAGACCTGTCCTACACCGCGGAACACGAATGGGTATCCGCCCCGGACTCCGAAGGGGTGGTGCGGATTGGCATCACGGACTTCGCCCAGGACGCGCTGGGCGATGTCGTGTACGCCCAGATGCCCGAACCGGGCACCAAAGTCACCGGAAACCAAGTGGTGGGGGAGGTTGAGTCGACTAAGAGTGTCAGTGATATTTACGCTCCGGTGACGGGAGAAGTCATCAACCGCAATGACGCCCTTGATACTGACCCTGCCCTTATCAACTCCGACCCTTACGGCGAAGGTTGGCTGATCGAAGTAAAACTGGCCGAGGCAGATGCCGTGGATTCCCTGCTCAGTGCATCGGAGTACGAACAACAGGTAGGCTAAAGTTATCTGGCCCGTCAGGCCGTTTCCCCTTGTGGGAGAGGGTACGGCGGGCCGGGAACCGATTTGCCCGGCGGTACCGGGATGCGGAAGTGCTGGCAGGTTTGGAAATGCCAGCGGATGAGGAGGAAATTCCATGGTTGGCGGCGAACAGAATCAAGCCAATGTCGGGAACGGCGCGGAGGAGCAGCCTACGTCGGAGACCACCTCGATCAGCATCACGCCAACGTGGGATGAGCCCAGCATCGCACCCCAGCTGGGTGCCGAGGAGCGGGCGTCGGTGGACGCCTTGCCGCCGAACTCGGCGTTGCTGATCGCGCACAGCGGCCCTAACGCCGGTGCCAGGTTCCTGCTCGATGCAGACACCACCACGGCTGGACGCCACCCCGATGCGGACATCTTCCTTGACGATGTCACCGTGTCCCGGAAGCATGTCCAGTTCCTCCGGACGGCTACCGGTTTTGAGCTGGTGGACATGGGCAGCCTTAACGGAACGTACGTCAACCACGACCGCGTGGACCGCGTGCAGCTCAAGAGCGGCAATGAGGTCCAGATCGGCAAGTTCCGGTTGACCTACTACCTGAGCCCTGTCCGCGCTGCAGGCCAAGTCTGACGGGGTATCTGCCTGTGGCTATTGCCCAGCCGGACCGCCGCGGACCGCAGGTCCTTAACATCGGGGAAGTCCTTGCTCAGCTGAGCGACGACTTTCCAGGGATGTCTGCGTCCAAGATCCGTTTCCTCGAGGAAAAGGGCCTCATTAACCCCAAGAGGACTCCTGCCGGCTACAGGCAGTACGCCGATCACGACGTGGAGCGGCTCCGTTTTGTGCTGGCCCTGCAGCGGGACCAGTACTTGCCGCTCAAAGTCATCAAGGACTACCTCGACGCCATTGACCGTGGAGAGCGCCCCGAAAACCTCCCGCCGGGCGTCACGGTTTCTCCCCGGGTGGTCTCCGCCGAGATGGCGGCAGACGTGCAGGGGCGTGCCCGCGCCCTGACGGAAGAGCAACTGCGTGCCGAGTCCGGCGCCAGCGTGCCGTTGTTGGAGTCGCTCCTGAGTTTCGGACTGATCAGCCACAGCGGCGGGAAGTTCGATGAACATGCTCTTCAGGTCGCCAGGGCATGTGTCCAACTGGAGGGCCATGGGCTGGAACCGCGTCACCTCCGTCCTTTCCAGGCTGCTGCGGAACGCGAATTTGGGTTGGTCGAACGGGCTGTCGCTCCGTTGACATCCCGCCGCGACGCCGCTTCCCAAGCGCGGGCAGCCGAGGCCGCCCGCGAGATCAGTGACCTCTGCCTGACTCTTCACAGGGCCCTGGTCCACGGACACATTTCCCGGATGGACGGCTGATGATCGAGGTCGAAATCGTCGGCGTCCGGATCGAACTGCCGTCCAACCAGCCGCTGGTCCTCCTGCGGGAACTCAATGGCGAGCGTCATGTTCCCATTTGGATAGGTACCCCTGAGGCCAGCGCCATTGCCCTTGCCCAGCAGGGCGTCGTCCCTCCACGGCCCATGACCCATGATCTCCTGGTGGACGTGGTGGAGTCCTTGGGGCATTCGATCATCAGCGTCAACATTGTCGCCGTGGAGGACAACATCTTCTACGGACAACTGCAGTTCGACGACGGCACGGTAGTCAGTTCGCGCGCGTCGGATGCGTTGGCACTTGCCTTGCGGGCCAAATGCCGTATCTGGTGTGCCGATGCCGTGATGGAAGAAGCCGGCGTCCGCATTACCGAACACGACGAAGGCGAAGACTCGGAACCGGATCCAACGGTGGACGAAGAGCGTGAGATGCGCCGCTTCCGTGAGTTCCTCGATGACGTCGAGCCTGAGGATTTCGAGGGCTGACGGCACCCTAAGCCTAAAGTTGAGGGTGAAACTTTCGACACGATGTGAATTCGGGCCCAAGGTCTTTGATTTCGGACCTCCGCGGGCCTAACGTCGAAGGTATCAAGTTCCCGTTGCATCCGATGCCCACGCAAGTCACACTGGAAGGTGCCGTCTTGCGGGAATTACAATGCTGCATTTCGGTGTTGTATGGGTGTCTGCACCGTCCCCAAGGGAACTGAGAACAAGGAGGTCACGTGAGTCCGAAAGGCGAAGCAGGCGAGCTGAAGCAGTCCTCTGCCGGCATTGCTGCGCCCGCATCCGGCGCCCAAGGTTTGCTCTTTACAGAGGACCTTCCTGTGCTGGACGAGGACGCGGGCTACCGCGGCCCCACCGCTTGCAAAGCCGCAGGCATCACGTACCGGCAACTCGACTACTGGGCGCGTACGGGCCTGGTTGAGCCTGCAGTCCGCGGGGCGGCCGGCTCCGGTTCGCAGCGTCTGTATGGCTTCAGGGACATCCTGGTCCTCAAAGTGGTGAAGCGCCTGCTCGACACTGGAGTCTCCCTCCAGCAGATCCGGACCGCGGTGGAGCACCTGCGGGAGCGCGGCGTCGAGGACCTCGCCCAAATCACCCTGATGAGCGATGGCGCCAGCGTGTATGAATGTACGTCAGCCGATGAGGTCATTGACCTGGTGCAGGGCGGGCAGGGTGTATTTGGTATCGCCGTTGGGCGCGTATGGCGGGAAGTTGAGGGAAGCCTGGCCGCCCTTCCGAGCGAGCATGCCGCCGAGCAGTCGTTTCCGGACGACGAATTGAGCAAGCGGCGGGTAGCGCGCCGCATCGGCTAGGAACCAACCACAAAGAATTCGCAGGACACAGAAAGGGCCTCTTCCCCACGGGGGAGAGGCCCTTTCTGTGTTGCGTAGTAGCGGGGAGGCTACCGCTGACGGCGGTCCCGCACGGCGGATTGGCCTTCCAGCAGATTCTGGAGGAGGGCGTCGAAGAGCTTGGCGGAATTCTTGGCCGAGTCACCGGGCCAGTGGTGGACCGAATGCGCAGCACCCTGGATCTGCTGCCAGTTGGCCTGTTCGGGGATGTGGGGCGTCAAAAGCAGCTCCCCGAACATGGATTCCATCTCGGCCAAGCGGAACGTGTGCTCAGCCGATCCTGTGCGTACCCGGTTGGCAACGATGCCGGCGGGGGCCAGGTTGGGCGCGAACTCCTGGCGGAACAACTGAATGGCGCGCATGGTGCGCTCGGTGCCGGCCACGGAGAACAACCCCGGCTCAGCGACCAGGACCACGCGGTCGCTGGCGCTCCAGGCCATGCGCGTCAGGCCATTGAGGGACGGAGGGCAATCCACCAGGACAAGTTCGTAGGCGGCAGTACCCGCCAGCACCGCGGACAGTCTGCGAAGATCGCGGCGCCCCAGGTCCGGTCGGTCATAGATTCCAGTGAAGGCCGAGCCGACGGCGACATCCAACGTGCCGTTGCTGGAGCCGTTGGAAACCCAGCTGCTGCCGGCAACGTTCTCCTGGATTTTGGCTTTGCGGGGGCTCTTCAGCATCCTGCCGATGTCCAGTTGCGAGCCCGGCTGCACGCCAAGGGCCGTCGTGGCGTCGGCGTGCGGGTCGAGGTCCACCACCAGGGTGGGGATGCCGGCTGCGAGGGCCGCGGACGCCAGGCCAGTGGTCACGGACGTCTTTCCGACGCCACCTTTGAGGCTGCTGATGCTGACTACTTGCACTTGAAAAACCAAAACCTAACGCCGGTTGCCGTATCGCGCTGATTCGGCTCCGGACGCACCGGAGCCGGGGTTTGCCGAACCCCCTCAACATCATATGGTGCATCGCCACGGATTCCCGCTTTCTACGCGCCCGGGCGGCCAACGGAACCTCTCCCGATAGCACGGCGTCGGGTCGCGCGCACGCATATACAGCCCACATGACGATTCCTTTGTGATGGTTGCCACAAAGATTTGTGTTTGATGCTGGCGGCACTACACACTGTGACCACCGACCGATCCACCCGCAATGATGCAGGAGAAGTATGTTTTCGAAAATTCTGGTGGCCAATCGCGGCGAAATCGCGATCAGGGCGTTTCGCGCTGGTTATGAACTGGGCGCCAAGACCGTAGCCGTCTTTCCGCATGAGGATCGCAACTCGATCCACCGGCAAAAGGCCGACGAAGCTTATTTGATCGGCGAGGTGGGCCATCCCGTCCGCGCGTACCTGGACGTGGAGGAGGTTGTCCGCGTCGCCAAGGAAGCCGGCGCTGACGCCATCTACCCCGGCTATGGGTTCCTTTCGGAAAACCCGGATCTGGCACGTGCTGCCAAAGCCGCCGGAATCACCTTCGTCGGTCCTCCGGCCGAGGTGCTGGAGTTGGCAGGCAACAAGGTCGCAGCCCTGGAAGCGGCACGCAAAGCCGGCGTCCCGGTCCTGAAGTCGAGCAAGCCTTCCAAGGACCTTGATGAGCTCATTGCCGCCGCAGACGAGATCGGGTTCCCCATCTTCGCCAAGGCCGTCGCCGGTGGTGGTGGCCGTGGCATGCGGCGCGTGGAAACACGCGAGGCCTTGCCGGAGGCGTTGCAGTCCGCGATGCGCGAGGCTGACGCCGCCTTTGGCGATCCCACGATGTTCCTCGAGCAGGCAGTGCTGCGCCCGCGCCACATCGAGGTGCAGATCCTGGCTGATGCCGAGGGCAACGTCATGCACCTTTTTGAGCGTGACTGTTCACTCCAGCGACGCCACCAGAAGGTAGTGGAGATCGCTCCTGCGCCAAACCTGGACGAGAACATCCGCCAGGCGCTGTACCGCGATGCTGTCGCTTTTGCGAAGGCCCTCAACTACGTCAATGCCGGAACGGTCGAGTTCCTGGTGGACACCGAGGGTGAACGGGCCGGCCAGCACGTCTTCATCGAAATGAACCCCCGTATCCAGGTGGAACACACGGTGACCGAAGAGATCACGGACGTCGACCTCGTGCAGGCCCAGATGCGGATTGCTTCGGGGGAGACCCTCGCGGATCTCGGACTGAGCCAGGACTCGGTCTCCATCAAGGGAGCGGCTATTCAGTGCCGCATTACCACGGAGGACCCGGCCAACGGCTTCCGCCCGGATGTCGGAAAGATTACCGGATACCGCTCCGCTGGCGGCGCTGGAGTCAGGCTCGACGGCGGTACCGTCTACTCGGGTGCCGAGATCAGCCCGCACTTCGACTCCATGCTGGTCAAACTCACCTGCCGTGGCCGGGACTATGGCGCTGCGGTAGCCCGCGCACGACGGGCGCTGGCGGAGTTCCGCATCCGCGGCGTTTCCACGAACATTCCCTTCCTTCAGGCTGTTCTCGCGGACCCCGACTTCAACGCGGGCAACGTGGCTACCGACTTCATCGACAAGCGCCCTGAACTGCTCAAGTCGCACATCTCCGCTGACCGCGGCACCAAGCTGCTCACTTGGTTGGCGGAGGTGACAGTGAACAAGCCGAACGGCGAGCTCAAGGTCCACTCCGACCCTGCCAGCAAGCTACCCGCCGTCGAGGGCCCCGTCCCCACCTCAGGGTCCCGCCAGAAGTTGCTGGAGCTGGGTCCGGACGGCTTCGCGAAGGCTCTTCGCGAACAGCAGGCCGTGGCGGTTACGGACACGACCTTCCGTGACGCCCACCAGTCCTTGCTGGCCACCCGCGTCCGTACGCGTGACCTGGTGGCCGCCGGCCCCGCAGTGACGGCCCTGATGCCGGAACTCCTCTCCGTCGAAGCCTGGGGTGGGGCGACCTACGACGTCGCGCTCCGCTTCCTTGGCGAGGACCCCTGGGACCGCTTGGCTGCTTTGCGCCAGGCGTTGCCGAATACCTGTATCCAGATGCTCCTCCGCGGACGCAACACCGTGGGTTACACCCCGTACCCGGAAGAGGTGACGGAGGCATTCGTTAACGAGGCCGCCGCCACGGGTATCGACATCTTCCGTATCTTCGACGCCCTCAATGACGTGAACCAGATGGCGCCGGCCATCCGCGCCGTGCGTGCGACCGGCACGGCTGTGGCCGAAGTGGCCTTGTGTTACACAGGTAACCTCCTTGACCCCAACGAGGACCTGTACACACTTGACTACTACCTGGACCTCGCGCAAAAAATCGTCGACGCCGGCGCGCACATCCTTGCGATCAAGGATATGGCCGGCTTGTTGCGTCCCGCAGCCGCCGCGAAGCTGGTCTCGGCGCTGCGTGAGCGGTTCGACCTTCCGGTCCACTTGCACACGCACGACACCGCGGGCGGCCAGTTGGCAACCCTCCTGGCGGCCGTGGACGCAGGCGTGGACGCCGTTGACGTAGCTGCAGCTTCCCTGGCGGGAACCACCAGCCAGCCCGCAGCGTCCGCACTGGTTGCGGCCTTGGCCAACACTCCCCGTGACACCGGACTGAGCCTGGACAATGTGGGCGCCCTGGAGCCCTACTGGGAAGCGGTCCGCAGGGTCTACGCTCCCTTTGAGTCAGGATTGCCGGGTCCCACAGGCCGTGTCTACCAGCACGAGATCCCTGGTGGCCAGCTGTCCAACCTCCGCCAGCAGGCGATTGCCCTTGGCCTCGGGGAGCAGTTCGAAGCCATCGAGGATATGTACACCGCAGCTGACCGGATCCTCGGCCGGCTGGTCAAGGTGACGCCGTCCTCCAAGGTGGTGGGCGACCTCGCACTTCACCTGGTGGGACTGAACGCAGACCCCGCGGACTTCAACGAGAATCCGCAGAACTACGACATCCCGGACTCCGTCATCGGCTTCCTGTCGGGCGAACTGGGTAATCCTCCCGGAGGATGGCCGGAACCCTTCCGCACCAAGGCCCTCCAGGGTCGCAGCGTCAAGGTCCGCGACGTGCAGATCAGCGCCGAGGACAGTGCCGCCCTCAAGGGTGATTCGAAGACCCGCCAGCACACGCTGAACCGGCTCCTCTTCGCAGGGCCCACCAAGGACTACCTGAAGAGTGTTGAAAGCTACGGAAACATCTCGGTGCTCGATACCCGTGACTACCTCTACGGTTTCCAGCACGGTGAAGAGCACGTGATCGAGCTGGAGAAGGGTGTACGCCTCATCGCGCAGCTGGAGGCTGTGTCCGAGGCCGATGAGAAGGGCATGCGTACCGTCATGTGTACCCTCAACGGCCAGTCCCGCCCCGTGGTTGTCCGGGACCGATCCGTGGTCAGCAACGTCAAGGCTGCGGAGAAGGCCGACCCCGCGCAGCCGGGCCAGGTAGCGGCTCCGTTCGCCGGTGCCGTCACCGTCACGGTCAAGGCAGGGGACGTCGTGAACGCAGGCGACACCGTTGCCACCATTGAGGCCATGAAGATGGAAGCGTCGATTACGACGCCGGTGGCAGGCACGGTTTCGCGGCTCGCCATTTCTTCGGTGGAGCAGGTCCAAGGTGGCGATCTGCTGCTGGTGATCGGCTAGCAATCGGCCAAAAAAGTACCCCGTCCGCATTGACTTGATCAATGTGGGACGGGGTACTTTTTTGTTCGCCGTGGGCTGCGTTCGCTAGGAGGCGCGGGGCGCCGAGTACATCTCCTCGATGATCGCGTCAAAGTCCTTCATGACCTGGGCGCGCTTGACCTTCAGGGAGGGGGTTAGGTGGCCTGAGGCTTCCGTAAAGTCGGCGGTGACGATCCGGAAGGACTTGATCGCCTCGGCCTGGGAAACAGACTGGTTGGCCTTGCTGACCAGTTCCTGCACGGCGGCCCTGACCACCGCGTGCCCGGCAGCCTCGTCGAGTGAGGTCTTGGCGGGGAGTCCGTGACGTTCCAGCCACCCCGGCAGGGCCTCTTCGTCCAAGGTGACCAGAGCGCCGATGAAGGGGCGGTTGTCGCCAACCACCAGGACCTGTGAGACCAGCGCATCGGCGCGGATCTGGTCCTCAAGGAGGGCCGGAACCACGTTCTTGCCGCCGGCGGTGACGATGATTTCCTTCTTCCGGCCAGTGATCTTCAGGAAGCCGTTGCTGTCCAGTTCGCCAATGTCGCCCGTGCGGAACCATCCATCAGTGAAGGTCTCTTCAGTCAGGTCCGGCCGGTTGAAGTAGCCGCGCATCACACAAACACCCTTGGCAAGGATTTCGCCGTCGTCAGCGATCTTCACGGAGTTACCGGGCAGGGGAGCGCCCACTGTGCCGATCTTGATCATGGAGGGTGTGTTGACCGAAATCGGGGCCGTGGTCTCCGTGAGCCCGTACCCTTCCAGGATCTGGAGTCCAATGCCCTGGAAGAAGTGGCCCAGGCGTTCCCCCAAGGGACCGCCACCGGACACGGCATGGGCCACGTGGCCGCCCATGGCATCCCGGAGCTTTCCGTAGACGAGTTTGTCGAACACGGCATGCTTGATCTTCAGCCCGAGCCCCAGTGACCCGGCCTGGCGGGCTTTGGAGTAGGCGATCGCCGTGTCCACGGCCCGGTGGAAGATCGCACCCTTACCGCCGTCCTCCGCCTTGGTCAGCGCTGAGTTGTAAACCTTCTCAAAGACGCGGGGGACAGCAAGGATGAAGGTGGGCTGGAAGCTCTGCAGATCGGCCAGCAGGTTTTTGATATCGGGGGTGTGGGCCACCTTGACGCCACCGGCCACGGCCAGGACCGAGATGAAGCGGGCAAACACGTGGGCCAGGGGCAGGAACATGATGGTCTTGCCGTTTTCGTTGATGATTCCCGGGAGGGACGCACGGGCGTTCTCTGAAAGCTCCACGAAGTTGCCATGGGTCAGTTCGCACCCCTTCGGACGGCCCGTAGTGCCTGACGTGTAGATAATGGTGGCAAGGTCAGCCAGCCCCGCGGCGGAACGTCGTGTTTCGAGTTCGTCATCGGATACTCCCGCGCCGGCAGCGCGGAGTGCATCAAGTCCCGTGCCCTCAAGCTGCCACACGTTGGCTACCGAGCTGATATCTTCCGCGGCAACCGCCTGGCGGATGATGTCCTCGTGGTGTGCCGCTTCGCCAAAGGCCGCCACTGCGCCGGAATCGCCCAGGTTCCACGCCACCTGCGAGGGGGAGGACGTTTCATAGATGGGCACAGAGACTGCGCCGGCAAACCAGATAGCGAAATCAACGAGGGACCATTCGTACCGGGTCCTGGACATGATTCCGACGCGGTCGCCTTGCCCCACTCCACTGGCAATCAGGCCTTTGGCAAGGGCCTGGGCGTCCGCGAGGAAATCCTTGGCACGAATGTCCTGCCACTGGGCGTTGCCGTCCAGCTTGGAAAACAGTGCAGGGTTGGACGCCTTCTCCGCTGCCCTGATCACGAAGTCCGTGATGTTGGTGTCCGGAGCGATGCTCACGAGGGGAGGAACACTGATTTCACGCACGGTAGCTCCTTTGATATGCACGGGCCACGAGGGGCTGCTTTCACTCTAGTATGCCCGCTCATGGAGGTGTGTTCTATTTCACCTACTGGCGAGTAACTTTACGGATCACCTGTCAATCCAAGCAACTTGACCCTTTCTGGAGCACCCGGTTCCCGTTGTGCGGGGGCTGGCGAATAGGATGATGGGATGCCCGCAATTAGGTCCAGCTCCCGTGCCCGACTCAGGCCTCCAGCGCCGGTCTTCAAGGATGTTCCCTGGGGTGCGCGCCGCAGCCACATGGGCCGGCGCGGGCTGGCGATCGGGATCGACATAGGCGGCACCAAGGTGGCGGCCGGCGTGGTGGACGCGGAGGGGCGCGTCCTCGCTGAAGCCCGCCGCTCGACTCCAGGGGCCGACCCCCGCGCTGTGGAACAGACCATTGTGGAGCTCGTTGACGAGCTCAGCGCCGGGCACCGTGTCGCTTCGGTGGGAATCGGTGCTGCAGGGTGGATGGACCTCGACGGCGGCACGGTCCTCTTCAGCCCCCATCTGGCCTGGCGCAATGAGCCGCTGCGGGACAGCCTGCAAAAACTGCTCCGGCGGCCGGTCCTGCTGACCAACGACGCCGACGCGGCGGCCTGGGCAGAGTGGCGCTTCGGTGCAGGACGCGGTGAGAGCCGCTTGGTGTGCATCACCTTGGGTACAGGTATTGGTGGTGCCATGGTGATGGATGGCAAGGTGGAGCGCGGCCGATACGGCGTGGCCGGCGAATTCGGCCACCAGATCATTTTCCCCGGAGGGCACCGATGCGAATGCGGTAACCGAGGGTGCTGGGAGCAGTATGCCTCAGGCAACGCCTTGGGAAGGGAAGCCCGGCAACTGGTCCGGACGAACTCTCCCGAGGGGCGGGCGCTCCTGGAAAGGGCAGGTGGCACGGCCGAGAACATGACCGGGGCCACCGTCACATCCCTGGCCCTGGCCGGGGACGCCACCTCCCGGGAGCTTTTGGCCGACCAGGGAGAATGGTTGGGACTGGGCCTGGCCAACCTCGCAGCTGCCCTCGACCCCGGAACGTTCGTGATCGGCGGGGGGCTGTGCGATGCAGGGGAGTTGCTCGCTGGCCCGGCGCGGGAATCGTTCGCCAAAAACCTTACCGGGCGCGGATTCCGCCCCATGGCCAGGATTGACCTGGCCGCCCTCGGTCCACGGGCCGGGATGATCGGTGCTGCAGACCTATCGCGGGTCAGCGGCCGCGCGCACAGCTAAGTTTGCAGGACCAAAGGGGACGTAGGACAAAAGGGGGCGCAGGCACCTAGAGGCGGGCGCCGTCGTCGTCCTCATTCTTTTCCTGCGGAAGCCGCATGATGAGGTAGACAACCGAGACCACGAAGGCCGCGACGATCCCCATCACCGCGGTCAGTGGCGCGGACCGCCAGAACATGGCCGTGAACAGCAGTGCGATGGGACCTCCCACGGCACCGACCCAAGCCAGCATGATCAAAGGCTCGGTGCCCGCCAAACTGGGTGGCTCTTCGGGGACAAAGGCATCGTCCAGGTCCTCGACTTCAAAATCGCGGGGGCCCAAAGGCCGGCCTGCACCCTCACCCGTGTCCGGGACCGCGGACGCGTCGGGCGAAGGTTCAGTAGCGGGCGTCGTTAGTCCCAGCGGATCAAAGTCCTTGAACGCCTTGCCCGTACCCCGCTGTGGCCGTCCGCCGTCGACTGGCTCGGGCTCCTCACGTGGTGGGTCCGAGTGTTCCGTGGACGGCGAGGGCGTGGCCTCCAGCCTGGCCACGAGGTCCAGCCATACGGCGTCGTCATCCTTGTTCGCGCTTTGATCGGCGGAGTTGGGATCAGGCCTGTTCATGGGCGGTGTCCTTTTCGGGGGAAGCTCCGTGTCCGGCCAGGTTCGCAACGGTTTTTTGGATGAAGTCCACCGTGCCCTGGAAGATCTCGGGGGCATCGTTATCGAGCGTGGCCACGTGGTAGCTGTTGGCCAGGTAGTGGATGTCGACAGGCGCGCTGGAGCGGGAACGAAGGAGTTCCAGGCTGGCCTTCGAGATGACGTTGTCCACTGTTGATTTGTAGACACGAACAGGAGCATTGATGCGGGGGAGAAGGGCAGCAGTGTCCCTGTACATCTTCTTGAGTTGATGGGCTGCAGCCACCGGCGTTCGGGTGTAGGCACCTTCATCCTGGTCCGGCTTGAGGATGTCGTTGGCGATGGCCGGAGTCGACTTCACCACATACTTCAACGCGGCTACGACCACTGCACGCGGGTCATCGAGGACCAGTCCCGGGTTGACCACGATAGTGCCGGCTACGGGTCGGGTGGCCGCGATGCGCAGGGCCAGGGTACCGCCCATGGACAAGCCTGCAGCGAAGACGTAGTCGCACTCGGCCGCCAGTTCGAGGTATGCGTCGTCAACTGCCCGGTGCCATTCCCGCCAGGAACGGGTGGCCATGTCCTGCCAGGTGGTGCCGTGGCCCGGAAGCAGGGGCAGGCGGACAGCGTAGCCTGCAGCGGCCAGGTGTTCAGCCCACGGCCTGACGCTGTGCGGGCTGCCAGTGAACCCATGGGACATGACAACGCCAACGCGTGGCCCGATCCCGTTCCACTGGCTGGAGAACGGCGAGAAATCCGGAAGCATGTTCATGATGACTCTGAGGCTACTCTGTCGTCGGCGTGCTGACGGAAAAACCTGGCGGATTCTTCGAAAATGGTGGGCGCGTCCACATCCAGGGTGGCTACGTGCCCGCTATGGGGAAGGGTCACGACCTTCAGGCGCGAGGAAGCGATGTGCCGTTCGATGGTGGCCACGGAACTTGGAGGGATGACGCCATCCACCGCCGATTTGAATACCAATGCAGGTGCCTGCACTTCCGGCAGGCCACGGGTCGCGGCGCGGAAAAGCTTCTTCAGCTCGTGCACTGACTTCAAGGGAGTCTTGGAGTAGTCGCCCGTCTCATCGGTGGCCGGCGCCGGTGAGTCCTCCACAATGGGGGTGGTGGTCCGCATGACATACTTCAGGGCGCCCACGTACTTCACGCGCCTGTCATAAAAGCTGAGGCCGGGATTGACCAGCACCAGGCCAGGAACATCATGGAGGGCGGCAACCCGAAGTGCCACGGCACCTCCCATGGACAGCCCGGCAACAAAACAGGTCCTGGTCTGTCCAGCAAGTTCAAGGTAGCTCTGCTCGAAGGTCCGGTACCAGTCCTGCCAGCGGGTGGTTGCGAGGTCATGCCAACTGGTGCCGTGGCCGGGGAGCAGCGGCACGGAGACGGCAAATCCCTGGGAGGCCAGATACTCAGCCCACGGGAGCATGCTCAGGGGGCTGCCCGTGAAACCGTGGCAGATGGCCACGCCAGTGGAGGCGTTTGGTCCATGCCCGGCATAGTGGAAGGCGAGCGGCGCAGCAGGTGAAGGGCGTTCCGTCATGCGTCCCATCGTGTCACTGTTCTGGAGATTTCTCACTGGAGTAGGGTTGCTGTTGAGTGCCGGCCGGGTTGCCGGAAGCATGCCAACCGTCGGCCGTGAGGGGACTAACGTGTTCTATTGGGTCATGAAGAGGATCTTCCTTGGTCCGATCCTCAAGCTTCTGTTCCGTCCCTGGGTCAAGGGCCTGGACAACGTTCCCGACAACGGCGCAGCCATCCTTGCCTCCAACCACTTGTCCTTTTCCGACTCCATCTTCCTTCCCTTGATGGTTCGCCGCCCGGTGATCTTCCTGGCCAAATCCGAGTACTTCACTGGAAAGGGAATTAAAGGACGGCTCACGGCGATGTTTTTCCGATTAAGCAACCAGCTCCCCATGGACCGTTCGGGCGGCGCTGCGTCGGAGATGTCGCTTCAGGCAGGAAAGGATGTACTGGCGTCCGGAGGATTGTTGGGAATCTACCCTGAAGGCACCCGCAGCCCCGATGCCAGGCTCTACCGCGGCAAGGTGGGCGTCGCCAAGCTGGCCCTTCAGACGCGGGTGCCGGTAGTGCCGGTAGCCATGATCGGGACCGAAAAGGTCCAGCCCATCGGCAAGAGACTGCCAAATATCCGCCGGATCGGCATCATCTTTGGGCAACCGATGGACTTCAGCCGCTACTACGGCATGGAGGACGACCGCCAGGTCCAGCGGGCCGTTACAGATGAAATCATGTCCAGCCTGATGCGCCTCTCAGGTCAGGAATACGTGGATGAGTACGCAGCAGTGGTCAAGGCCCAGCTCGCCGGAAAAGGCCCTGAGCCGGTCCGGAAAGTCGAGGTTGCCGAGGACGCGACCCCCGACATCTCCGATGACAGGGATGAACCGCGGAGCGGGGCGAATGGATCAGCGGAGAGACTGTGACGCACCGGCCATCGTCAGTTACGGCTTCAGTCCCGCAACGCCGCCGGAGGCTACTACTCTTTAAGGGTGACTGAGCTAACCGCGAACACCGCACCCGCCATTGCAGACCCCCTCGCAAGCACCGCCCAGAGCGGAGCTGCGAACTATCCCGGGCTTGACGCCTGGCGGGACCTGCCGATCTCCCAGCAGCCAACATGGTCGGACTCCGAGGTCTTCAAGGCTTCCGTCAAAGAGCTGTCAGCGGTGCCGCCGCTGGTTTTCGCCGGTGAAGTGGACGTCCTCCGGGAACGGCTCGCCGCCGCTGCCCAGGGCAAGGCCTTCCTCCTCCAGGGCGGAGACTGTGCCGAGACGTTCGAGGCAGCAACGGCGGACAAGATCAGTGCACGGGTGAAGACCATCCTCCAGATGGCTGTCGTTCTCACGTACGGCGCCGCCATGCCCGTCATCAAGATGGGCCGCATGGCCGGCCAGTTCGCCAAGCCACGCTCCTCCAACGATGAAACGCGCGACGGCGTGACCCTCCCCGCATACCGCGGCGACATTGTGAACGGTTACGACTTCACTCCAGAGTCACGTGCACACGACGCAAGCCGCATGCTCAAGGCGTACCACACCTCCGCATCCACCTTGAACCTCATCCGGGCGTTCACACAGGGCGGCTTTGCTGACCTTCGCCTGGTGCACCAGTGGAACAAGGGGTTCACAGAGAACCCTGCGCACGCACGCTACGAGTCCCTCGCGCGGGACATCGACAGGGCCATCAGCTTCATGGATTCTTGTGGCGCCGACTTTGAGGCACTCAAGCGCGTCGAATTCTTCGCCAGCCACGAAGCACTGCTGCTGGACTACGAGCGCGCGCTGACACGCATCGACTCACGCACGGGCCTGCCGTACGACACGTCGTCGCACTTCCTGTGGATCGGTGAGCGGACCCGCGAACTGGACCACGCCCACGTGGACTTCCTGTCCCGTGTCCGGAACCCGATCGGCGTCAAGCTTGGTCCGACCACCAGCGGTGATGACGCCCTGCGCCTGATCGATAAGTTGGACCCCAACCGCGAACCGGGCCGTCTCACTTTCATTACCCGCATGGGTGCCAAGAACATCCGCGAGAAGCTGCCCGCCGTCGTCGAGCGTGTGACTGCCTCCGGCGCCCAGGTCCTGTGGGTCACGGACCCGATGCACGGCAACACGGTCACATCGCCCAACGGCTACAAGACCCGCAACTTCGACGACGTCATTGACGAGGTCCGTGGCTTCTTCGAGGTCCACCACTCGCTAGGTACGGTCCCGGGCGGCCTTCACGTCGAAATGACGGGCGACGACGTCGCGGAGTGCCTGGGCGGTGCCGATCCGATCGACCAGGACGCGTTCCTGGACCGCTACGAGTCGGTCTGCGACCCGCGCCTGAACCACATGCAGTCGTTGGAAATGGCGTTCCTGGTCGCGGGCGCCCTCTCCAAGCGCTGACACCATGAACTGACAAAGCAGAAGGCGCGGTCCCCTGATAGGGGACCGCGCCTTCTGTTGTTTCCTGGGTATCAGACTACGGTCAGTGTGATGGGGGAACCCTCGGGAACTTCGATGTTGACGGGGTTCTGCACCAGGACGAGGTTCAAGATCACCACATCTTGTTTTCTGAGCACTTCAAAACCAAGGCTCTTGAGCTCTTTCTCTGCGGCATCGGCGTTCTTTCCCACAAAGTTGGGTACTTTCACCATCTTGGGGCCCTTGGAAAGTGTAAGCGTCACGGTGTCACCCTTGACCAGGGTGCCGTTCGCTGGGGACTGCGACACGACGCCATTGTCGGGTAACTTGTCGAAAACCTTATCCGGGGCGACCACAGCCTTCAATCCCACGTCCTGGAGGGCCTTGATGGCGGCGTCCTTCGCCAAACCGCGGACATCGGGGACGGGAATCGGCTGCGGCCCCTTGGACACCACCAAAGCCACAGGTGTGCCATGCCGCACTTCCTTGCCGGTGGCGGGGTCCTGTGAGATCACGACGCCGGCCGGCACCTTGTCATCGAAGGCTTGGGTTACGTTGCCAAGCGCCATTTGCGCCGCGTTCAGGGCGGTCTTGGCCTCCGCCAGTGTGCCTCCCGTGAGCGTCGGCAGCGGAAAGAGCTGTGCACCCTTGGAAACGAAGACTGTGACGGATTGGAATTTCCGGACTTCCGCGCCGGATCTGGGCTCCGTTCCCACAGCGTAACCGGGCAGGATGTCGTCGTCGAACACGTCCCGCGGCTCAGACTGGAAGCCGGCTGTGCGGAGCAACTGCTGGGCCTCCGCCACGGTCTTGTTCTTGACGTCGGGTATGGTTCCGGGAGACCCGGGACCCATGCCGAAGAACCACCCGGCAGTGGCTGCCAACAATGCCAGGATGACGATCACGACGGCCCAGATGATGCCGCGGCGGCGTGGGTTGCCTTCACGGAGTTGGCGGACCGGAGTCGCCGCCGCCCTGGCGCGGTCTTTTGCCTGCTGCCGTTCAATCCTTTTCAGCTCACGCTTGCCGGGCTGGTTCAGGTCGTGGTCGGTGGGATCCTGTGTGGAACGTTGGAGCCCCGAGCCCGCTGCCGCCATGATGGTGGTGGGATTGCGCTGCTGTGAGATGAACTCAGTGGGCGACGCCGTGGTCGCCAAGGCCTCGGTGGGATTCCCGGCCGGACTGCCTACCGGTGCCGATTCAGGTGCGTATGCAGGGGAGTGCGGCGTCGGGGCGGGGGACTGCCTGTGGTCCAGCTGCTCATCGGTGAGGGTGGTTCGGATGTGGCGCAGCTCCGTCAGCAGGGCAGTGCCGTCGACGGGACGGTTTTCGGCATCTGTGGCGGTGCACCACTGAACCAGTTCGTCCAGGTCGTCTGCCAGTCCGGGAGCCACGTCCGACGGCCGCCCGACAACGGAATTGACGTGCTGGTACGCCACCTGGATGGGTGAGTCGCCCGCGTAGGGTTGTTTCCCGGTCAGCATTTCGTACAGCATGATGCCGGCGGAGTAGATGTCGCTGCGGGCGTCAGCGGCCTGGCCCAGCACAAGTTCAGGGGCCAGGTAGGCGACGGTACCGATCAGGGCGCCCGTACTGGTGTTGGCTGAGACTGCCCTGGCCAATCCGAAGTCGGCCACCTTGATGCGCCCGTCGTCGGCTATGAGGACGTTCTCGGGCTTGATGTCGCGATGGATCAGCCCGGAGCCGTGCGCGGCGGCGAGTCCTTCAATGACAGGATCGATCAGCGCCAACGCGAGTCGCGGCGGGAGGGCCCCTTGCTCAGTCATGACGTCGCGAAGGGTGTGTCCCTTGACGTATTCCATGACGAGGTAGGCGATATGGCCGTCCTCGCCCTGATCCAGGACCCCCACGATGTGCGGGTGGGAGAGACTGGCTGCAGCCTTGGCTTCGCGGCTCAGGCGTTGCAGGAAGGTGGGATCGTTGGCCAGGTTCGGGTGCAGGACTTTGACGGCTACGTCGCGCTCGAGGCGTAGGTCCGTAGCCAAGTACACGGTGGACATTCCACCCCTTGCGAGGCGTGAACGGACCGTATATCGGCCGTCGACGGTAGTCCCGATGAGGTGGTCCTGCGTTGGTTCTTGCACCTTACGATCCTAAACGAGACGGGGAAGGGGCCCGAATCCACGCAGGATGCGGGCCCCTTCCGAGGTGCTGGGAAAGACCTAGCCGAAGGTGCGCTGGCGGGCCTTGATCGACTCGACGTAGCGCTTGGTGTCGTCGTACATTCCGTACTTGCTGACCGAGTATTGGCCTTGGTAGTAACCCGCGATTGCGTTGTCCAGATCCTTGCTCGTCGCAATGAGCGCCCGAATGATGGCAACGCCGGCCGTGGCGTTGTCATACGGATCGAGGAGGTTAAGTTTCCGGCCCACCAGGTCGGAGGCCCACTGCCCTGAGGAGGGGATGACCTGCATGGTGCCGATCGCGTTGGCCGGTGATACGGCCCGCTGGTCAAAGCCTGACTCCTGCTCGGCGAAGGCCAGGGCCAAGGACGGGCTCACACCCATACGCCGCGCGGTGTCGGCCACAATGCCCTTCATTTCGGCGCGGGTGGGCACCGGGGAGGCGTTCAGGAGCGCCTTGTTCTCGTTGGCGGAACTGACGACCGCCGGAGGGTAGGTGAAACCAAGGAAGGTGCTGGGAACCAGCGGCTTGGTCTCACCCGCGGGCTGGAGGCTGGTGCCCGCGCCGGGAATGGTGAGTTTCTGGCCGGGATAGATCACGGTGGTGGCCGTGACGTTGTTGGCACTCATCAACGCAGCCAGGGAAACGCCATTCCGTGAGGCGATGGAGCTGAGCGTGTCGCCGGCCTTGATGATGTACGAACCTGCGCTGGTGGTGGGTGCCGGCGCCGGCGTTGCGGGGGCCGAAGGCGCTGTGGGCGCAGCGGGAGCGGACCCGCCACTGACCTTGATCTTCTGTCCCGGGTAAATGATGGAGCTGCCGCTGAGGTTGTTCCAGCTGAAGATGCTGGACAAGGGCACGCCGTGCTTGGCAGCGATCGCACTCAGGGTGTCGCCGGAGACCACCGTGTAAACGGCGCCGTTCCCCGGGGTGCTGGGCGTGCTGGGGGCTGCCGGCGCCGAAGGCTGCGCCGGGGCGGCCGAAGCTGTCCCGGTGAGCTTGATGGTCTGCCCGGGGAAGATCAGCGTGGTTGCCGTGAGCTTGTTCAGTTCAAGCACCGCGTTTGTGTCCAGGTTGAACCGGCGGGCAATTGCGCTGATGGTGTCGCCGCGGACGATGGTGTAGGTGTCCGGTACCGACGGGGCCATCGGGCGGAGGGTCGCGGGAAGCGTAGCCGCGACGGCCTGGGCCGGTATCACGGTGCCGGTGTTGGCTGCCTGGGCCTTCATGGCTGCCGCAAGGGTGGCCGGAATCTTCCGGGGCTGCTGCGGGGCAGGCGCCGCAATGGAAGGTTGCGCCAAGGCCAACGAGGACAAGACCACGGCGGGAAGCGCAGCCGTGGTTGCCGCAATGACCGGCATGCTCATGGTTCGTTTCGGCGAGCGGGGCGTCGTCATGAAAGTGTCCTCATCTCAACAGCGGGGCGATTGTTTGCGCTGTTGTCAGTGTTACCAATGTTACTGATGTTATCAATGGTGCAAGAGTGATCAGTGTGAATCTCTCACACTTATTTCATCGGCACAACAATTCGGGACGTAATGGATTATGCTTCCCGATTTATCCGACAGAATTGGGGGCGTTCACCGCACCGGCCGGTATCGTCGTCGTCCTCCGGCTAGGCGAGGGGCGGGGCGGCGTGGCAACCTTGTTCCGTGAGTAATGTAGAAAGCCTTGTTTCCGACTGGCTGCCCTTGCCGGATGTCGCCGAACTGCTGGAAGTTTCCATCACCAAGGTCCACGGACTTCTGGATGAGCGCGCCATAGTTGCCATCAGGCGGGGAGAACGGAATGTCCGTTCGATCCCGGCCCTGTTTATTCAGGACGGTCACGTCGTTGACAGCCTGAAGGGGACGGTCGCGGTTCTCAGCGACGCCGGATATACCGACGAAGAGCTGATTGTCTGGCTGTTCACCCCTGACGAGTCGCTGCGGGGACGGCCCATAGACGCCTTGCGGGAAGGGCGCAAGACCGAGATCAGGCGCCGCGCCCAGTCACTGGCCTGGTAAAGCCGCGCCCTGGGGTAAAACACACTTAAACGCGTACGACGACGGTCTCCACCGTCGTCGTACGCGTCATGTTTTGTGGGGCCGGCTGACCCTGCGGCGGCAACGTGCGCCGGCGGTCAGGCCGCGCGGCTCACAGCTGCTTCGGCAAGCTGGCTGAGCGCCATCAGCGGAACTTCCTGAAGGGGCAATCGCTCCAGGGCTGCAAAGGCCTGCGAGCTGAGTTCGGCAATGAGCGCCTCCGTAGCCTCGAGCGCGCCACTTTCGATAATGATTCGCCTGATCGCTTCCACTTCTTCCGCTCCGAGCCCGGGATTGCCTAAGGTGCGGTCAAGGTAATCGGCTTCGGCTGGCCCAGCCTGGTTGATGGCGAAACCTACAAGGACGGTCCTTTTTCCTTCGCGGAGGTCGTCCCCTGCTGGTTTACCGGTGGTTTCAGGATCGCCGAAAACTCCCAGGACGTCGTCCCGCATCTGGAAGGCCTCGCCAAGCGGCAAGGAGAACTCCGAGTAGGCCCGCAGGAGCTCCGCCGGGGCTCCCGCCAATGCCCCGCCCAGGGCAAGGGGATGTTCGGTGGAGTACTTCGCAGACTTGTACCGGATGATCGACTTGGCCCGGTCCACGGATCCCACGCGGTCGCGGACGGGTCCGGCCACTTCTTCAAGGATGTCCAGGTACTGGCCGGCCATCACCTCTGCGCGCATGACGTTGAAGATCCCGCGGGCCGGGGTGCCGGACGCCGCACGTGTCCCGATACCGGTGAACGACTCCTCACTGAAGGACAGGCAGAGATCCCCGGTCAGGATGGCCGCGGCGTCGCCGAATCGCCCGCTGTCCAGGGCCCACCCCTGGGCCTCATGGAGTTGGCTGAATCTCTTATGGACGCTTGGCCCGCCCCGCCGCGTGTCGGAACGGTCGATGATGTCGTCGTGGATCAGCGCTGCGGCCTGGAACAGTTCAAGGGCGCACCCGGCCATGACGATGTCAGGATCGCCGGCGCCGCCGCCCGCGCCCCGCCAACCCCAGTAGCACATCAGCGCCCTCAGGCGCTTTCCTCCGGTGACCAGCTGGGAAATGGAACCGATGAGTGGTGCGACGTCGGCCGAGACACCGGCCATGAGGTCCTGCTGGCCCGAAAGGAAGCCGTTGAGTTTCCCGGCAACGGCACTGACGAACTCTGTTTGTTCGGAGGACACCTGGGCGGAAACCGTCACTTGACGGATCCTGCTGCCACATTGGCTCCGATGGTGAAGGTGGAAACACCCTCCTTCTGCCGGATTGAGACGTTGACGGTCTCCCCGTCGCCCCGGATGAAGTCAAGGGAGGTGACATTGCCCACGGCTTCGGGGCCGGGAACCAGCTTGAATCCCTGGGCTTCAAGTGAGGACTTGTAGTAGTCCACCACCCCTTCAGGAGGCGCTTTAACAGTGCCGACGAGGGCCACGTTGGTCAGGGCGTCCTTTTTGTCCACGCTGCTTGAGCGGACCGACGTGTTGGGCATGACTGGAATCAGTTGCTGCGGGAAGCCGGGGACCAAGGCATTCACCGTGGCGGTCGCATCGGGAGCCGGAGCGGTTGTGCCCGGGGATGCTGTGGCTGAGGAGGTGGCGGAGCCGGACGGAGTCGGCGCGGCGCTCGATGAGGACGAGGACGACGCCGAAGCCGCGTCGCTTGGGGATGGAGCTGCTGAACCCCCGGTCGACGGTGTGCAGGCTGAGGCCGCCACTGCGACACTTACTGCGAGCAGGGCAAACCCTCGCGTTTGAGGAGTTCCAAAGAGCTTCACAGGGTATCCTTCCTGGGGCTGAGCCGGATTGTGCCTCCAGTTTAGTCAGTGGGCGGGCATAGTATTGCCGTTGTGAGGCAGGAAGCATTCGGTAGCGCCCAAGGTGCCGGCGACGGATCCGCCCGCAGCGCTGGAGATGCCCTGCGGGAACTGAGGCGAACCAGCATACTTCATGTGGACATGGATGCCTTTTTTGTCTCGGTGGAACTTCGCAGCCGCCCGGAGCTTCGGGGCAAGCCGGTGATCGTTGGTTTCCCGGCTGAACGTTCGGTGGTCCTGTCCGCCTCGTATGAGGCCCGGGCGACTGGCGTGAAATCCGCGATGCCCATGTCCATCGCCATGAGGCGGTGCCCTTCGGCAGTCATTATCAATCCCCGGCACAAGGTCTACTACGAGGTCTCGGCACAATTGATGGAGATCTTCGCCTCGATCACTGAGCTGGTGGAGCCCCTGAGCGTCGACGAGGCATTCCTTGACGTGGGTGGTGCCATCAGGCGGCTGGGAACGCCGCTTGAGATCGGGCACCTGATCCGCCGCAGGGTCGAATCGGAGCTGGGGATTACCGCCTCAGTGGGCATTGCTGCCTCCAAGTTCGTGGCCAAGATCGCCTCAACGCGCTGCAAGCCGGACGGGATCCTGCAAATCGATGCCGACGACACGGTTCCCTACCTGCACAGCCTGCCCGTCAATGCCTTGTGGGGTGTGGGTGGGAAGACCGGAGAGGTACTGGCCCGGCTGGGTATCCGGACCGTTGCTGATGTCGCCGCGACGCCGCCCGCATCCTTAAAGAAGGTGCTTGGGGCCAGTGGTGAGCATGTCCACCGGCTCTCCATGGGAATAGACCCCCGTCCGGTAACCCCGACAAGGCTCGAAAAGAGCATCGGCGCCGAGGAAACGTTTGCAGTGGACACGGGAGATAACGCGTTACTGCACCGGGAGTTGCTGCGGCTGTCCCATAGGACGGCTTCGCGGCTTCGCAGCTCCGGCATGCTCGCGAGGACCATTGCCCTCAAACTTCGTTACTCCGATTTCTCCACTGTTTCGCGGAGCAGGACTGTGCAGACTCCCGTGGACAGCGCCCAGTTGATCTACCAGGTCGCGGTGCAGCTGCTGGAGTCCTTGGGGTCGCGATCCATGAGCGTCCGCCTGGTAGGGGTACGGGCTGAGCAACTGGAGCCGGCCGGGCAGACGTCCATGCAGTTGAGCCTTGACCGCAGGGACGATAACTGGCGTGCTGCGGAGCAGGCCCTGGACCGTGTGTCTGAACGCTTTGGTTCCAGGACTTTGCTGCCTGCCCGGCTTTTGGAACCCGGTAAGCCCCCAGCAGGGACCTGATCCCCGGGAGGGCGCCTTGCTCACCTGGTGCGTGTCTTTCAGATCGGCGTCCGACAAACTATCCTATTTATTACAGAGATTTAGATCGTCTGGACAAACTGTTTCCTCAACAGTCGGTCCCCGAATGCCCGCTGAACCCAGAGAGTATTTTGGGAACGATTCCCCTGGTCCGATCGTTTTGGAAACAGACGCACAGGACGCGTTATGTCCAGACGCTGGCTGACTAAAGGAGGTCGCGATGCCCCTCTCGGAGCACGAACAGAAGCTGCTTGAGCAACTGGAGAAGCAACTTCATGAGGACGATCCGAAGTTTGCCAACACGATGGGCTCGGATCCCATACGCAGCTGGTCAACCCGGCATGTGATCATCGGTGTGCTCGGCGCTATCGCAGGTATCCTCCTCCTGCTGGTTGGGGTGTCCATCCAAGCCATTCCCATAGGCGTCCTGGGGTTCGTCGTCATGGGCGCCGGGGTGTACTTCGCCACGTTGCGCGGTTCGGCCTTCGGTAAAGGCGGCAAGGCAAGGTCAGGAAAGGCCAAGCCCAAGAGCACGTTCATGAGCAGCCTCGAAGAACGCTGGGACGAACGCCGCCGCGACGACAACTGAACTCCGGCTCCCTTCGGCCGGCGAAGGCCCTCAGCAAGTGATTTATGCATCTCCTGACTACCGCCAGGGGATAACGAAAGACCCGCCCTGCGGGTCTTTCCGCGTTTAACCGGCCCTTTGCGTCTTCGCCCGCTTGCCCACGGCTTATGCCGGTCAGGGCATTCCCTGGCTCCAGCTGCGGCACTCCACTTCCCACCACCCGGCCCATCATTCCGCGCCATTCCCTCTGTTGGGGCGCCTGTGCGTGCCCCCGGGCTGCCGCGGCCCGGGACAGGTCTCCCGCAGCCCTCCACTGTGCTCCCTTCCCCAAAATCCGCGGGTTTATTGGCCGCTCGAATTTCAAAGTGGTGGAGAAACGTCCAAACGTGCGTTGACTGTGGGGCGTTGTGGAGTAAAGTGGAGAACATAAGAGGGTAGTGGCAGTGTTGGGCATGTGCGGGCACCTTGACTGAGGGGCGGTGGGGCCAGTGTTCTTGGGCACTCACTCACCACGTCTCGACGAAAAGGGCCGAATCATTCTTCCCGCCAAGTTCCGTGAGGAGCTTGCCGAGGGACTGGTCCTCACCAGGGGCCAGGAGCGCTGCATCTACGTCTTCAGCCAGAAGGAATTCGAGCGCATTCACGAGTCGATGCGGGAGGCGCCACTGTCCTCCAAGCAGGCTCGCGACTACATCAGGGTTTTTCTGTCTGGGGCCTCGGACGAAGTACCAGACAAGCAGGGGCGCGTGACGATTCCGCCGGCGCTCCGGACGTATGCCGGCCTCGGTCGGGAACTGGCAGTGATTGGTGCCGGTACCCGTGCGGAGATCTGGGATGCAGAAGCTTGGAATGAGTACCTCAACGAGAAGGAAGCTGCCTTCTCGGAAACGGATGACGACAATCTGCCCGGGTTCTTCTAACCGGGCTGAGTGAGCAGGGATCCCGCTTCTTGGATGGGATCTCCAGCCGCCCATTGGACAGTCTTCCTGGCTCAACTTCCCCTGAGCCAGGCCGGCAGGACAATAGGCGCGGATGGGGATCCGATTCAAGAATCAGCGTGCAAGCACTAAGGAAAGAGGAGGCAGCGTGGAAGAGCAGGACGCGGCAAAGCCCACATCGGAGCGCCACGTGCCCGTCCTGAAAGACCGCTGCATCAACCTGCTGGCCCCTGGTTTCGAAGCCGCGAGGAAGCTGGGCAGGACGCCGGTTGCCATCGACGCCACGCTCGGCATGGGTGGCCACTCCGAGGCGATGCTCCAGCGCTTTCCCGATCTTCACCTTGTTGGCATCGATCGCGACGAAGAGGCCCTCTCCCTCGCCGGGGCCCGCTTGGAACCGTTCTCGAACAGGATAGACCTTGTCCACGCCGTCTACGACGAGATCGAGGACGTTCTCGCCGATCTCGGCATTCCGGAGGTGCACGGGATCCTCATGGACCTGGGGGTTTCCTCCCTGCAGCTGGACGAGCGTGAACGCGGTTTCGCCTACTCCTATGACGCTCCGCTGGACATGCGGATGGACACCAGCCGTGGCCAGACAGCAGCGGATGTGGTGAACAACTACAGCGAAGACGAGCTGGTGCGCATTATCCGCAAATGGGGTGAGGAAAAGTTTGCCGGCCGGATCGCCAACAGGATCGTCAACGCGCGGGCCGAAAAGCCCTTTGCGACGACCGGGGAGCTGGTGGAGCAAATACGCAGCGTCGTACCCGCCGCCGCTGCCAAAAGTGGGGGACACCCCGCGAAGCGAACGTTCCAAGCCCTGAGGATCGAAGTCAACGAAGAACTCGACGTCCTGGAGAGAGCGGTACCGGCTGCCGTGGCTTCCACGGCCATGGGCGGACGGATCGTGGTGATGTCCTACCACTCCCTGGAGGACAAGATCGTCAAATCTGTCTTCCAGTCCGGATCGAAGTCCTCCGCACCACTCGGCTTCCCGGTTGAGCTCGAAGAGCATAAACCCGAACTCAAGACCATCACCAAAGGTACGGAAGTGCCTACAGCAGCAGAAATCGCTGAAAACCCGCGTGCGGCATCTGCCCGCCTCAGGGCAGTGGAGCGTATCAAACCAAGGAGAGACGCATGAGCAGCGCCGCAGCGAAGACATCGCCCTCCGTAGTGGGCAACACGGCACGCGCATTGCCAGTTCCCGCGGGAAAGCCGGATGCGCCGAGGAAGGCACGCACACCGCTTTCCTTGGTCCGCAGTGCGCCCGGGAAGCGGAGGACGCCCTTCGTCGTCCTGTGCTTCGTGGCCATGGCAGCTGCGCTGCTGACCGTCCTGGTACTCAACATTTCAGTGTCTACAGCGCAGTACCAACTGGTGCAGCTCAAAGCGGAAGCCGCGTCCCTTAACAAGGAAAACCAGGATCTGACACAGAAGAAGCAGAACTACGAAGCTCCGCAGAATCTGGCCGCGAAGGCTGCAGAATTGGGAATGGTACCGTCCACGGCGAAAGGCCAGATCGATGTGGACACCATGACAGTTACGGGAAAGGCGACTCCTGCGGTTAAGGGGGACAAGCCCGGTGCGCAGCTCGCTCCTCCCGCGGTGGCAGGAATGCTTGATGTTGTTCCGTCGGTGACTACCAAGGACCCGCTGGAGAACCTCAAGCCAGTAACACCGGCCGCTCCGGCCCCCACGCCTGCCGCTCCGGCGGCTGGGACGGCAGCAACCCCGCCGGTGGAACTGCACGGGGGATCGGTACCTGCTCCGCAGCAGAAGGCACCAGGGCAGTAGCCCATCAGTCCATTGAATTAAGGCCAGCAGCAAGGAATCCACGTGGCGCAGAACCCCGGCACATCGAAAAAACCGAAGACGCCGGCGGCAAGGAAGCGGCTGCGTGTTGGCCTTGGCATCATGCTGACGCTGTTGCTTGTAGTGGGCGGCAAGCTGTTCATGGTGCAGGGACTTGACGTGGGCGGAATGGCCGAAGCCGCCCTTGCGAGCCGACTGACACCCCAGGTATTGCCCGCCGAACGGGGCAAGATTGTAGACTCCAAAGGCACGGTCCTGGCCAGCAGCGTGATTCGCTACAACATCGTGGTGGACCAGGTCCAGAACACCAACACGGCTTCGTTCAAGCGCTATAACGAGAAGACCGAAGAACTCGACGTCGTCACCCGGGACCAGGGAATCTCCGAACTGGCTGCCCTGCTGGGAGCCGACGAGGGCAAAGTCCGTGATGCCCTGACCGGCGACAAAAAGTATGCGGTGGTGGCCAAGGACGTCAAACCGGAGCTCGAGGACCGGATCTCCAAACTCCTGATTCCTGGAATCGTGGCAGAAGGTGTCAGCAAGCGGGTTTATCCCAATGGCAGCGTGGCCGGCGGAGTCATAGGGTTCCTGCAGGATGGCACCAGCGGTCAGGCCGGCATCGAACAGACACAGGATGATGTGCTGCGAGGCACCGAGGGAAAGCGCGTCTTTGAAATTGGTGCAGATGGCCTCCGGATTCCGGTGGCAACTGACGAGCTGACCCCTGCCGTGGATGGCAGTGACGTCAAACTGACCCTCAACACCGACATCCAGTACTTTGCCCAGCAAGCTATCCAGAACCAGGTCGACAAGCTCAGCGCCGAGTGGGGCGTGATCATCGTCATGGACACCAAGACCGGCAACCTCATCGCATTGGCCGACACCAACGCACCCGACCCGAATGATCCGGGCAAGGTCGATGCCAAGGACCGCGGCGTGCGCTCTGTGACAGCCGCATACGAGCCGGGTTCTGTGGAGAAAATGATCACCGCCGCGGCTGTGATCGAAGAGGGCAAGTCCAACCCGCTGGACCATTTCACTATTCCGCCGTCGTACACCATAGATGGCCAGACCTTCACTGACGCGTTCGAGCACGGCACCGAGGAGCGGACATTGGCCGGCATCCTGGGCTGGTCCATGAATACCGGAACCGTGATGGCAGGCAGCCGCCTGACCAAAGAGCAGCGTTATGACTGGCTCAAGAAGTTCGGGGTAGGGGAGCAGACCGACATTGGCCTCCCTGCCGAGGCGACCGGCATCCTCGCCAAGCCGGAGCAGTGGGATGACCGCCAGCAGTACACAGTGCTCTTTGGGCAGGGCGTGTCGCAATCGACGCTGCAGACCGTCCGTGCATACCAGAGCATCGCCAACAACGGCGTCATGCTCCAGCCCAGGCTCATTGACAGCTACATTGCCCCCGGTGGGGAAGAGCACAAGGTTCCCGCCAAGGACCCCCGCCAGGTCGTTTCCAAAGAGACGGCGAAACAGGTTCAGGACATCCTGGAAAGTGCCGTGACTGAGGGCCAGATCAAAGATGCGGCCATCGACGGTTACCGCGTCGGTGCCAAGACCGGAACGTCCCAGGCGCCCCGTGAGGACGGTTTGCCCGGCTTCGATGGTTACACGGCCTCAATGGTGGGTATGGCTCCCATGGAGGATCCCCGTTTCATCGTGGAAGTGGTGCTCCAGCGCCCCAAGGGAAGCATCTACGGCATCACCAACGGGCCGGTGTTCCGTTCCGTCATGGCACAGGTCCTACGGACGTACAACGTGCCGCCGTCAACGGGCACCCCCGCGCGGCTGCCCCAGTTCGTCAAGTAAGCTTTTTGGGCGTCTGTTTCGGCCAAATATCGATCCACCACTAACGGCCCGGGCGCCGCTGGCCCCCGGCCGGTCGTTCCACGAGCACCAACGGAGAACCACGTGTCAGAGCACAATCAGGCAGATGTCCAAGCCAGCACTCCGGATTCCGGCAGATCGGGCTTCCGGCCCGGGTCCGTTGCTGCGGTGTCCTTGGCCACCATTGCTGAGTCGCTCGGGCTTGCGGGCCCGGACGCCAGCCGTGAGGCCGGCGTGACGGGTATTTCCCTCAATTCGAAGACCGTCGAGGCCGGGGACCTCTACGTTGCCTTGCCGGGTGCCTCGCGGCACGGCGCCGACTTCGTGGCGCAGGCGATCGACGGCGGCGCCGTCGCTGTGGTGACGGACGACGCCGGGGCGCGCCAGCTTGCCCTGGCCGGCGAGCAGCCAGTGCCCGTACTGGTCGTCGACCAGCCGCGTACCGTCGTCGGACGCCTGGCCGCACTGATCTACCGTAGCCAGCCCGCCGAGGGCGGTTTCCCCTCCTTGTACGGTGTCACCGGCACCAACGGGAAAACCACCACCACCTACTTCATTAATTCGCTGTTGCGTGCCCTCGGGAAGACGCCCGGGCTTATTGGCACCATCGAGATCGTCGCCGGCGCAGAGCCCATCCCCAGTCTCCTGACCACGCCCGAATCCACGGACGTCCATGCGCTGCTTGCACTGATGCGCGAACGCGGGCTCGATGCCGCCTCAATGGAAGTTTCATCGCATGCCATCGCCTACCACCGGGTAGACGGAGTGATGTTCGAAGTAGCTGGCTTCACCAACCTCACCCAGGACCATTTGGACCTGCACGGAAGCATGGAAGAGTACTTCCGCACCAAGGCCGAGTTGTTCACCAGCGGCAGGGCCCGACGCGCGGTGGTCACGGTTGACGACGCCTGGGGACGCAAGCTGGCCGACACCGCCGATATTCCGGTGACCACTCTCTCGGCCAAGGGCGCCGACGCCGACTGGAGCGTAGCGTCCAGCACCGCACGCGGACTCGGCTCGGAATTCGAACTCAGGCACACCGACGGACGTACCCTGCGCGTCCACACCGGCCTGCCCGGCGCCTTCAATGTGGCCAACGCCGCACTGGCCACCATCATGGTCCTGGAGTCTGGCGTCGACGTGAAGCAGCTTCAGTCTGCCCTGGACTCCCACGATCCTTTCACCGTGGACGTTCCCGGCCGCATGCAGCTCGTCTCCACCGCACCGGCCTCCGTTGTTGATTTTGCCCACAATCCTGATGCCCTTGCCCGGGCCTTGGAAGCGGTTCGCTCGCCCAAGGAGGGATCGCGCGTGATCGTGGTATTCGGTGCCACAGGCCAGCGGGACCAAGGCAAGCGGCCCACCATGGGCGCCATTGCGGCGCGCCTGGCCGATGTAGTGATTGTCAGCGATGACGATCCCCACGACGAAGATGCGGCGACAATCCGCGCCGACGTCATGCAGGGCGCCGTAGCGGCGCGTGACGCTGAGGGCCTGGCGTGCGAAATCATCGAGTCCTACCCAAGGGATGCTGCCATCCGGTTGGCCGTCGACAAGGCAACAGCGGAAGACACGATCCTCATCGCCGGCCGCGGCCACGAGGTCTGGCAGGAAGTCAAGGGAGTGAACCTGGCGCTGGACGACAGGGTGGAGTTGCGCGCCGCCTTGACATCCAAGGGATTCAGCGTTTCAACAGACCAGCGGATAGAGTCCTAAACCGAGATGATTGCACTTACTGCGGCGGAAATCGCCGACATCACCCATGGCCGCTTGACCGGAGCTCCGGACATCGTGCCCACCTCCGTCGTCACTGATTCACGGGAAGCAACCCCGGGTTCGCTGTACGTTGCCAAGCCCGGCGAGCACGCCGATGGCCACGACTTCGTCGATGCTGCCTTCGAACGTGGCGCCGTCCTTGTCCTTGCCGAACGCGAAGTCGCCGGCCCGGACGGGAACCCGATTCCCGCCGTCGTGGTCGAGGACGCAGTCCTTGCGATGGGCGCGTTGGCGGCTGAAGCCGTCCGCCGGATTCGCGCAGCGAGGCAGCAGCGCGGAGAGGAAACCACGGTCATCGGCATCACCGGGTCCGCGGGCAAGACCACCACCAAGGACCTCTTGGCGGGCTTGCTGTCCACCGCGGGACCCACGGTTGCGCCGCAGGGTTCCTACAACGGCGAGGTCGGGGTACCGCTGACCGTCTTCTCCGCTGATGAGAACACCCGCTTCCTGGTCATCGAGATGGGCGCCACCGGTATTGGCCACATCAAGTATTTGGCAGACATGGTCAAGCCTGACATTGGCGTTGTCCTGGTGGTCGGCACTGCACACGCTGGTGAATTCGGCGGCGTGGAAAACATTGCCAAAGCCAAGGGCGAGATGGTGGAGGCCCTCAGCGAGAATGGCACCGCGGTGATCAATCTCGACGACGGCCGCGTCGCCGCCATGCGCTCACGGACGAAAGCCAAGGTCCTGGGTTTCACTGCCTCACCGGCCACCACCGAAGAGGTGGAGGCCAGGAACGTGGTTGTCAATGACCAGGGCTACCCGGACTTCGACCTCATACTTCCCGACGGCGGCCCCGCCGTTCAGGTGCGCAGCCGGCTGATCGGTGGCCATCACGTGACCAACCTGTTGGCGGCAGCCGCCGCAGCTTTCGCGGCCGGAATTCCGGCCGCTGACATCGCCTCCTCGCTCAGCTCCCAGTCGGCGGCCAGCCGCTGGCGCATGGAACGGACAGAGCGCGAAGACGGCGTCACCATCATCAACGACGCGTATAACGCCAACCCCGAATCCATGCGCGCGGCCCTGCGGACGCTCGCCGACCTTGGACAGGGCAGGAGAACCTGGGCTGTCCTGGGCGCCATGCTCGAGCTGGGGGAGGACTCCATCCGTGAGCATACGGCCGTGGGCACCCAGGTGGTGCGCCTGAACATTTCCAGGCTTGTCGTAGTGGGTCGGGAAGCCCGGGCCCTCTACGTCTCCGCGATCCAGGAAGGGTCCTGGGGGGACGAGTGCTCATTCACCGAAACCGTGGAGGAGGCCTACGAGCTCCTGCGCAACGAGTTGAAACCCGGTGACCTGGTCCTCTTCAAGTCCTCCAATGGGGTGGGCCTGCGGCATTTGGGTGATCGGATAGCATTACCTCCACGGGCCGAGCCCACCGGAGACACCGCGGACGAAGCTTCCGCAAGCGAAGGGAACGAGCTGCTGTGATTGCACTTTTGATCGGCGCCGGCGTCGCCCTCCTGGTCGCCCTCATCGGGACGCCCTTGTTCATCAAGTTCCTTGTGGCCAAGAGCTACGGCCAGTTCATCCGCGACGACGGACCGACATCGCACCACACCAAGCGCGGCACACCCACCATGGGCGGGACCGTGGTGGTGGCTGCTGTCCTCATCAGTTACTTTGCTACCCACCTGGTCATGTGGATGATGAATCCCCGCTCTCCCGGACCGTCCGCCTCCGGGCTGCTTCTGCTGTTCCTGATGGTCGGCATGGGCTTTGTGGGCTTCCTCGATGACTACATAAAGATTTCCAACAAGCGGAGCCTGGGACTCAATGCCCGGGCCAAGCTGATCCTGCAGGCAGCCGTCGGCATCATCTTCGCTATCCTGGTCCTGCAGTTCCCCAACGAAAACGGGCTCCGCCCTGCCTCGACCCAGATCTCCCTGGTGCGTGACATTCCCTGGCTGGACCTTGCCTTCGGTGGAACCGTGGTTGGCGCCATCCTGTTCGTGCTCTGGTCCAACCTGATCATCACCGCTGCCACCAACGGCGTGAACCTCACCGACGGCCTCGACGGGCTGGCGGCGGGCGCATCCATCATGGTCTTTGGCGCCTACACCATCATGGGAATCTGGCAAAGCAACCAGGCTTGTGGATCCCCGCGCGAGGCAGGAAGCGGCTGTTACCAGGTCCGCGACCCCATGGACCTGGCCCTGCTGGCTGCCATTCTCAGCGCGGCGCTGGTGGGTTTCCTCTGGTGGAACACGTCACCGGCAAAGATCTTCATGGGAGACACCGGCTCCCTGGCCATTGGCGGAGCCGTTGCAGCCTTCGCCATTCTCTCCCGTACCGAGCTCCTGCTGGCCTTCATCGGCGGCCTCTTCGTGCTGATCACCTTGTCCGTGATCATCCAGGTGGGCTTCTTCAAGCTCAGCGGCGGCAAGCGTGTCTTCAAGATGGCGCCCTTGCAGCACCACTTTGAATTGAAGGGCTGGGCTGAAGTCACCGTAGTGGTCCGGTTCTGGATCCTTGCCGGGCTCTTCGTGGCCGCAGGCCTAGGAGTTTTCTACGCTGAATGGGTGGTACTGCTGTGAATGAAAGCCCGGAATCAATCGCGTCAGTCGAAGGTTCAATCGCTGACAGGCTGGCCGAACTCACCAGCTGGGACGCCGACTGGAGCGGCCTGCGCGTAGTGGTCACGGGGATTGGCGTGTCAGGCTTCTCAGCCGCCGACACCCTGATCGAGCTGGGCGCGAAAGTGGTGGTGGTTGATGCTGCCACTACAAGCCGTGCAAAAGCCCAGGCCGACACCCTGAAAATCGTGGGTGCCGTTGACGTGCTGTTGGGCGAGGAAGCGGTCAACACTCTTCCCCTGATCGACGGCGAACTTCCCGAGCTTGTTGTGACGTCGCCTGGCTGGCGGCCGGACCAGGCCCTCCTGGCCGCGGCCAAGCGCAAGCACATTGCCGTGTGGGGCGATGTTGAGCTTGCCTGGCGCCTGCGCGTCCGGGCGGGACACAAAACAGCCGATTGGCTCGCCATCACCGGCACCAACGGCAAAACGACCACTGTTGGCATGACGGAATCCATGCTTCAAGCAGCCGGGCTGAAGGCCATCGCCGTCGGCAACGTAGGCACCCCGATCCTCGATGCCCTCCGGGATCCCGTGGACTACGATGCCTTCGCGGTCGAGCTCTCCAGTTTCCAGCTGCACTGGAGCCACTCACTGTCACCGGTGGCGAGCGTTTGCCTCAACGTAGCCGAAGACCACGTGGACTGGCATGGTTCGTATGCCTCGTACCTCGCTGATAAGGCGAAGGTGTACGAGAATACCCAGAAAGCTGCCGTCTACAATGCGGAGCAGATCGAAACCGAGCGGATGGTGGAGAACGCGGATGTCGTAGAAGGCTGCCGTGCCATCGGGTTCACCACCAACACCCCGTCGATCAGCATGCTGGGCGTGGTGGACGGCCTCCTGGTGGACCGTGCCTTCATTGCCGAACGCAAGGACTCCGCCGCCGAGCTCGCCGCCATGTCCGATCTCGGTCCGGTGGCTCCGCGCCACATGGTGGCCAACGCCTTGGCCGCCGCCGCACTGGTCCGCGCGTACGGGGTTGAGCCGGCAGCAGTGAAGCAGGGCCTGGCCAACTACCTGCCGGGCGCCCACCGCATCCAGCTGGTGGCCAAACACAACGACATCCTCTGGATCAACGATTCAAAGGCCACCAATCCGCACGCTGCCTCCGCGGCACTTTCGGCCTTCCAGAACGTCGTGTGGATTGCCGGTGGCCTCTCCAAGGGCGTCAACTATGACGACCTGGTCAAAGAGCATGCACGCCGCCTGAAGGCAGTGGTGCTGATAGGTACCGATACTGAAGCACTCGAAGGCTCCCTGCAGCGACACGCAGCGGATGTCCCCGTGATCGTGCAGCCCAAGGGCGACACTGAAAGGGTGGAGACCGCAGCCGGTAATGCCGCCTCGCCTATCTACGGCGAGGCTGTCATGGCCCAAGCCGTCGCTGCTGCTGCCACTGTTGCAGCGCCAGGCGACACCGTGCTCATGGCACCGGCGGCAGCATCCATGGATCAGTTCTCTTCCTACGCTCACCGTGGCGACGCTTTCGTCCAAGCAGTTCGCGAGCTTGTGGAAGGGCAGGCACCGACCACCGAGGAGTAACAATGGTCAGCACGCCCACCCGCACCCGCGGCAGAGCGCCACGGGACGGGAAACCCGAGGCGTCGCCCGCGTCGGCGAAGAAGCCTTCCGGGCTCCGCCGGCTCCTGCGCAACTTTTGGGACAGCCTCGAGGGCAAGGACAGGGCTCCGAACAGCTCCACCTATTACCTGATCCTTGGTTGCGCCCTGGCACTGACGGCCATCGGCGTCATGATGGTCCTCTCCGCTTCCAGTGTCGAGGCAATTTCCGAAGGCAAGTCACCCTACGCGGACGCCCTGAAGCAGGCCATGTTCGGAGTCCTGGGTGCTTTGGCCATGTACGTCATCTCGCGAACAAACGTGAACTGGATGAAACGGTTGTCATGGTGGGCACTTGGCGCCGTGGTGGTTCTCCTTGCGCTCGTCCAGGTCATGGGCAACAGCGTCAACGGCAATAAGAACTGGATCGACATCGGCGGCGTGACGCTCCAGCCCTCCGAGACGGCCAAGCTGGTGCTCTGCGTCTGGATCGCCGCCGTACTGGCCCGCAAGCAGAAGCTCCTCCACCGCTGGTGGCACGTCATCATTCCAGTCGTTCCAGGTGCAGGGCTGGTGATCGCCCTGGTGATGCTCGGAAACGACCTTGGTACGGTCATCGTCATTGCTGCCATCACCGCGGCGGGGCTCTTTTTCGCCGGCGTCCCTGGCAAGATGCTTGCCATTGCCGGCGCAGTCGGGGTCGCGGGCGCCATCCTGGGGACCGTCAGCAGCGCGAACCGGATCTGTCGTATCACCTCCTGGCTTGGTACTGCCTCCGCCTCATGCAAGGCCGATTTCGATTTCGACTTCCAATCCACCAACGGCATGTACGGCCTGGCACAGGGAAGTTGGACCGGCCTGGGCCTCGGCCAAAGCCGGCAGAAGTACAACTGGCTCCCCGAAGCACACAATGACTTCATCTTCGCCATCATCGGCGAGGAACTGGGCCTGGTGGGCACCATTGTGGTCCTGGTCCTTTTCGCGATCCTTGGCATCGCCATCTTCCGCGTCGTGGTCCGGCAGACGGATCCGTTCCAGCGCACGCTGGCCGGCGGCATCATGGTGTGGCTCCTGGGCCAGGCAAGCATGAACATGGCGGTCGTCACCCAGCTGCTTCCCGTCGTCGGGGTTCCATTGCCGTTCATCTCGTACGGTGGTTCTGCGCTGGTGATGTCCCTATGTGGCGTGGGCGTAGTCTTGTCCTTGGCCCGAAGCCAGTTGCCGCCGCAGCAGCGGCCCCGTTTCCTCCCGCGCCGTTCTCCGAAAACCGCACGAAAGCGTACCTAGCACTTCATGACTTCTGAATCCCTTACTGCCCGCAAGCCCCTGTCCGTTGTCCTGGCCGGCGGCGGAACGGCAGGGCACATCAGCCCCCTGCTGGCTATCGCTGATGCCTTGAGGGACAGGCGACCCGACGCCGCCATCATGACTGTCGGTACGCCGTCGGGCATGGAAACCCGGCTCGTGCCGGCCGCCGGCTACGAGCTGTCAACGATCGACAGGGTCCCGTTTCCGCGGCGACCTTCCGCCGACCTGCTGAGGCTTCCCGGGCGCATGGGTGCCGCGATCAAGCAGGCCCGGCGCATCCTGACTGATGCGGACGCGGATGTCTTGGTGGGAGTGGGCGGCTACGTTTGCACACCCATGTATCTGGCAGCCCGGAAACTGGGGATCCCCATAGTCATCCACGAGGCCAACATGAAGGCCGGCTTGGCCAACAAGGTGGGCGCGAGGTTCACCAAATATGTGGCTGTCGCTTTCGCCGGGACCCGCCTCCGTGGCGCACGGCAAGTAGGCATGCCCATGCGCCGTGCCATCTCCGGACTCAACCGGGCCGAGGCAGCTCCTGCGGCCAAGGCGTCGTTGGGTCTGGACCTGGTGCAACCGACGTTGATTGTTACCGGTGGATCATCCGGCGCCCAAAGCATCAACCGTTCCATCGCCGCCTCCTTGCCGGCACTGGCTGCGGCCGGGATCCAGACATTGCACATCACCGGCAACGGCAAGTCGGTATTGGACGACGACGGCGGTCTCCTCGCCGCTCCCGGCTACCGGCAAGTGGAGTACGTCGACGGGATGGAGAACGTCTATGCCGCTGCCGATGTCCTGTTGGCCCGCGCGGGCGCCGGGACGGTGAGCGAAGTGGCTGCCGTGGGCGTTCCCGCGGTGTTCGTGCCATTGCCCATCGGGAACGGAGAGCAGGCCTTGAACGCTGCTCCCTTGGTGGACGCCGGGGGAGCCCTCCTGGTTGACGACAAGGACCTGAGTCCGGCGTGGCTGGAAGCGGAACTCATTCCGCTTCTGTCGGACCCAGCACGGCTCAGCGTCATGGCCCGCAAGTCCGAGGCCCTTGGTATCAGAAACGCCGATCAGCGCATGGCTGATCTTGTCTTGGAAGCGGTATCCGCATGACCACCAGCATCGCCCCCCTCGAGTCCCTTGGCCGTGTCCACTTCATTGGCATCGGCGGCGTGGGTATGTCCGCCGTGGCCCGGATCATGGTGGCGCGGGGTGTGCCCGTCAGCGGCACGGACGCCAAGGACCTGCCCGTCATGCATGACCTCTCCGCTGGGGGTGCCCGCATTGCAGTGGGCTATGACGCCGGGAACCTGGGCGATGCCCAAACCATCGTGGCCGGTTCGGCAATCCGCGCGGATAACCCTGAACTGGCCGCCGCGAGGGCCGCGGGACTGCCGGTCCTGCACCGGTCCGAGGCGTTGGCAGCCACCATGGCCGGGCACCGCGTGGTCACGGTGGCTGGCACGCATGGCAAGTCCACCACCACCTCCATGATCGCGGTCCTTCTTAAGGAAGCGGGGATGGACCCCTCTTTCGCCATCGGCGCCAATGTCCCGGCCCTGGGCGTCAATGCCGCCCATGGAGCCTCGGATATCTTCGTGGCGGAGGCCGACGAGTCGGATGGCTCCTTCCTGAATTACCGCCCGCTCATTGCTGTCGTCACCAACGTCGAAGCCGACCATCTGGACCATTACGGCACGCCCGAGGCCGTGTTCGCTTCCTTCGATAATTTTGCCGCGCTCCTGCCGGCCGATGGAGTGCTGCTGGCTTGCGCCGATGACGCCGGTGCCCGTGCCCTGGCGGAACGCACGGCCGCGAAGGGGGCGACCCGCGTGCTGACATATGGAACAGCGGACGACGCCGACATCAGGCTTCACGACGACGGTCCGGGCGCCGTGACGGTAGCGGTCGGCGCCGATACCCACTCGCTGGACCTTCAGGTACCGGGGCGGCACAACGCGCTGAACGCGGCAGCCGCGTTCGCGGTCGCCGTCGAACTTGGCGTGGGCCCCGAAACTGCCGCAGGGGCGCTGGGGCATTTCACAGGAGCCTCGCGAAGGTTCGAGCTCAAAGGAGAAGGCAGGGGAGTGCGGGTCTATGACGACTACGCGCACCACCCCACGGAAGTCCGCGCTGCCCTGTCGGCCGCGCGTTCCGTAGCCGGAGGCAGCAAAGTCCACGTCCTCTTCCAGCCGCACCTGTTTTCCCGGACGCGTGAATTCGCCACCGACTTTGCAGAGGCACTGGCCGCAGCTGACACAGCCCTGGTCCTGGATATCTATCCAGCCCGCGAAGACCCTGTTCCAGGCGTCACCAGCGCATTGATCGCCGATCATTTGACCAACGGCCGCCTTGTGGGGGCCAACGAGGCCGTGGAAGCAGTGGTTGCTGCGGCAGCTGAGGGCGACGTGGTCCTGACGGTAGGGGCGGGCGACGTCACGGCTTACGGGCCAGCGATCGTTGGAGCCCTGGGTGGCTAGCACCCGCAAACCGACGTTCAAGCCCGGGGCGGACTCACCCGCGGGCAAGGCCGGCGGTCCGCGCAGCGAGGGCCCGGGCGGGGTCATCAGTGCCCAACGGTCCGTCGAGCCTGAACAAAAAACGTCGGATAACGTCATCGCGTTTCCGGAACCAAAGGGGAAACGCAAGCGAAGACTCGTGCTGTGGACGGTCTCGCTTGTCGTGGCCTTCGTTGCCGTGCTCATGGCGGCGGCGGTCTTTTCCCCGGCCCTTGCCGTTCGGACCATCACCGTGGACGGCACCACGCTCCTGACACCTGATGCTGTCCGGAAAGCGCTGTCAGGCCTGGACGGCAAACCGCTTCCGCAAGTCAGCGAGCAGGAAGTCAACGAGCTCCTGAAGCCGTTGATCCAGGTCCGGTCGGCCACCATCGAGGCGCGGCCGCCGTCGGAGTTGTTGGTGCACGTCAACGAACGGGTACCCGTGGCCTTGTTGAAACAGGGTGACAGCTATGTGATGGTCGACGTCGATGGCGTGCAGCTGGGTGCCACCAAGGACCAGGCCGCTGTGGCTTTGCCCTTGATCGACGCCGGCGCCGGCGCAACCAACACGGAGTTGTTCAAGGCGATAGCCGCCGTCTTGGACACACTGCCTCCCGACGTCCTGGCCCGGATGTCCACAGCATCAGCCGCGTCCCCGGATGCGGTTGAACTGAAACTCGTGGACGGAAAGACGGTAGTGTGGGGCAATGCCGAGGACAGGGAACTGAAGGCGAAGGCACTTGAAGCGCTGTTGAAGATGCCTGCGGACCCGAAGGTACCCGTGAGCGTTTACGACGTCAGTGTCCCGCGGCATCCGTTCACCAAATAGAGCAGCACAGGGAAAGTAGACTCGCGCCGGCGGCAGCCTTATTTCACGGCAATGACACGACACGCGCAAGCGGTCATTGCATGTGGGAACCAGAGGAAATACCGTCGCTGTAGAGTTACTTGACATAACTATAACCTTCAACTAGAGGGTTAAGGTCCAAGTATTCAAGTTGGACTCGATCAGTTTCGCTATAGGACACAAGCAAGGGGCACGAAACGTGGCAGCACCGCAGAATTACTTGGCCGTCATCAAGGTCGTCGGCATCGGCGGCGGTGGCGTGAACGCAGTCAACCGCATGATCGAGGTGGGCCTTCGGGGCGTCGAGTTCATCGCCATCAACACCGACGCGCAGGCGCTGCTCATGAGCGACGCCGACGTCAAGCTTGACGTCGGACGCGAACTCACCCGTGGCCTCGGCGCCGGAGCAAACCCTGAGGTCGGCAAGCAGGCCGCAGAAGACCACGCCGACGAGATCGAAGAAGTTCTCCGGGGTGCAGACATGGTCTTCGTCACCGCTGGCGAAGGCGGCGGTACCGGAACCGGTGGCGCCCCTGTCGTCGCGCGCATCGCCCGCTCCCTGGGTGCGCTGACCATTGGCGTGGTGACCAGGCCGTTCACCTTCGAAGGCCGTCGTCGCGCGGGCTCTGCAGAGGCCGGCATCGACGCCCTCCGCGATGAAGTCGACACCCTGATCGTGATCCCCAACGATCGCCTCCTGTCCATCAGCGATCGCAACGTCTCCGTCCTGGACGCTTTCCGTTCCGCGGACCAGGTGCTGCTGTCCGGTGTCCAGGGCATCACCGACCTCATCACCACGCCCGGCCTGATCAACCTTGACTTCGCCGACGTGAAGTCCGTGATGCAGGGCGCAGGTTCAGCCCTCATGGGTATCGGCTCCGCCCGTGGCGAAGACCGTGCTGTCAAGGCCGCGGAACTGGCCATTGCTTCCCCGCTGCTGGAGGCTTCCATCGACGGCGCCCACGGCGTCCTGCTCTCCATCCAGGGCGGCTCGGACCTCGGCCTGTTCGAAATCAACGAGGCCGCCCGCCTGGTCCAGGAAGTGGCCCACCCCGAGGCCAACATCATCTTCGGTGCCGTCATTGACGACGCCCTGGGCGACGAAGCCCGCGTCACTGTCATTGCTGCAGGCTTCGACGACGTCAAGGCAACGTCTCCTTCGATGGACCAGTCGCGCCCGGCCCAGAACCCCGTCCCCGCCGAGCGTCCCGCTGCTCCGAACAGCGCTCCCTCCAGCGCAGCTGCACCGCAGCACGCGACGGCCGGCATCGGTGCCGCAGGTTTGGGCAACTGGGGCCAGCAGCGTCCCGCCGCCCTGCCCGCAGACTCAGGTTTCGACGTCGACCTTCCTGCCGTGGTGGAACCGGATCTCACCGGCAGCCGCTCGGATGACCTCGACGTTCCCGACTTCCTGAAGTAAAGCCGCGTCCGGAGAGTCAGTACCTGGTGTTTTGGTGGCGTAATGAAGTACTGCCCGGCGTCTCCGTAGCCTTTACGGACAGGGACGCCGGGAACCTGGCCCTCCACGTCGGGGATGACCCCGGTGAGGTCCTGGACCGGCGGGCCCGCCTCGACCAAGCCGTTGGCTTGGGCGCCGGGCGCTTCCAGTACATGGATCAGGTCCACGGAAACACCGTGGAGTTCATCGAGGTCCATGGCCAGGGCCCCACCGCGGATGCCATGGTCTCCCGAGGGACTTACGCCCACCCGGCACCGCAACCATTGGCGGTGATGGTTGCAGACTGCGTGCCTGTGGTCCTGGTGGGTGTGGATTCCAGGAACCAGCCCATCATTGCCGCAGCCCACGCGGGGCGTCCAGGTGTCGCCTCGGGCGTTATCCCCGCGACCGTCGCGGAGATGCGCCGGCGGGGAGCTGCGAGCATCAGGGCCTGGCTGGGCCCGTCCATCTGCGGTTCCTGCTATGAGGTGCCGGCAGAATTGCGGGCCACCGTGGCCGCTGACGTGCCAGCGGCATGGGCATCCACGTCATGGGGAACCCCGGCCCTGGATCTTCCAGCAGGAGTGCGCTCCCAATTGGCCGCGGCGAACGTGAGTGTCGAGTATTCGGGGGAGTGCACGTTGGAAAACGACAATCTTTTCTCGTACCGGAGGGACAACCGTACTGGTCGATTCGCAGGTTTGGTGTGGACGCATGACTAGCTCTGATAACGATCCTCGTACCGCAGAACTGGCCGAACGGCTGGCCGCCGTGGCGGGCAGGATCGAAACGGCAACCGCGGCCGCCCATCGGACCGATCCGCCGCGGTTGATCGTGGTCACCAAGTTCCATCCCGCCGCGGACGTCCGGCGCCTGGCATCCCTGGGAGTCGCGGATGTCGGCGAAAACCGTGACCAGGAAGCCGCTGCCAAATCAAGTGAGCTGGCTGGCGTTGATGTCCGATGGCACTTTATCGGGCAGCTCCAAAGCAACAAGGCCAAGTCGGTTGTCAAGTACGCGTCGTCCGTCCAATCAATCGACCGCGTCCAACTCGTTGATGCGCTGGCCAAAGCCATGGCGCGCGAACAGGATGGTACGGGCCGCGCGGACCTCGACTGTTTCATCCAGGTCAGTCTGGAGGACGACGCCGGTGCTCACCGTGGCGGTGCCGGCCCGGCCGACGTCGAGGTTCTCGCCGAAAAGATCCAATCAGCCGGCGGCCTGCAGCTCTCCGGCCTGATGGCCGTAGCACCCTTGGGTGCCGATCCCGAGGCGGCCTTCGAAAAGCTCGCAGGGATTTCGGCCGCCCTCACCTTAATCCACCCCGAAGCGACGGCCATGTCCGCGGGCATGAGCCAGGACCTGGAAGCTGCAATTAAGTTCGGGGCGACACACCTGAGAATTGGCTCCGATATTCTCGGTTCCCGTCCGGCCGTGGGGTAGCGTCAAAGTATTGGAATGACGGGCCGGGGTTCCGATGTGTCAAGTCATGGCGGCCCGCCTACTGCAGAAACGATAGGAGTGCACCATGGCTGGCGCTCTGCGCAAGACAATGATCTATCTTGGGCTCGCCGACGGCGATGAACACTACGAATCTGAGCAGGCAGCCGCCTCGCACCCCGACGAAGAACGCCCCCAGGCACAGGAACGGGAAGAGCGCCGCGCGCCTGCTCCCGTCCGGGAAGTTGTCCGTGAAATGCCCACTGTTGACGCCGAAGAGGAATACCGCGCACCTGTGACACCCATTAAGCGTGCGGCGTCCAGCCGCGAAGATGCCTCGGGCCTGAGGCAGATCACCACCGTCCATCCCCGCTCGTACAACGACGCCAAAGTCATCGGTGAAAGTTTCAGGGATGGCATCCCCGTCATCATGAACGTGACCGACATGGGCGAAGCGGACGCGAAGCGCCTTGTGGACTTCTCCGCAGGACTGGTCTTTGGCCTGCATGGCAGCATTGAGCGGGTGACCAACAAGGTCTTCCTGCTGTCGCCGTCGTATGTCGAAGTCATAGGAGATGACAAGAAGGCCAGCGAAACGCAGGCCAGCTTCTTCAACCAAAGCTGACAAGAGTCTTTCAAGGATGCCAGGCGGGTCTACCTGCCTGGCATCTGTGTTGCAATAGTAAGGACCGATCGGCGTTGCATACTATGGACCGATCGGCATTCCGGAACAAGTGGGAGATCTGAGCTAACTCGTGGGCATTGTTTTCGGCCTTATCTACATAGTGTTGTTGCTGTTCTTCATTGCCCTGATCATCCGGCTCATCTTCGAGTGGGTGCAGATGTTCGCCCGACAATGGCGGCCCCGGGGTGTGGCGTTGGTTACAGCCCATGTGGTGTACTCCGTAACCGACCCGCCCCTGAGGAGGCTTCGGCGGCTGATCCCGCCCCTGCAAATGGGCGGAATTTCGCTGGATCTGGGCTTTTTGATCCTGATCATTGCGGTCAGCATTGCGATGGCCGTGACCAGCAGCCTGGCCTAGCTGCACCGCGGAACCCCGGACCACCGATGGTCCACAGGCCGCAAATTCTCTCCAATTCAACACGATGGTGTTGAATTGGAGGAACCAGATGATATTTAGGTACCGTAGTTTTGAACGGCCGGAAGGCCTACTGACTAACTAGACCAACGAGGTGACCAGATGGCTTTGACGCCAGAAGACGTTGTCAACAAGCGCTTTCAGCCGACCAAGTTCCGCGAAGGCTACGACCAGGACGAGGTCGATGACTTCCTCGACGAGATCGTGGTGGAACTTCGCCGCTTGAACCAGGAGAATGACGAGCTTCGCAAGAAGCTCGCCGAGGCCGGTTCGGCTGTGCCTGCTGCAACCACTGCGGCTCCGGTCGTCGAGAAGGTGCCGGCTCCGGTCAAGGTCGACAAGGAAGCCGAGGCCAAGGCAGAAGCTGAAGCCAAGGCTGCCGCTGAGGCTGCCAAGAAGAAGGAAGCTGACCAGGCCGCTGCTGCCGCCGCCAAGGCTCCTGCTGCGAACAACAGCCTCACCCCCTCTGCCGAGTCGGCTGCAGGACTGCTTGCCATGGCACAGCAGATGCACGACAAGCACGTCTCCGACGGTGCGCAGCAGAAAGAAAAGATCATCGCCGAGGCGCAGATCGAGGCCTCCAGCCTTGTCAACGACGCCCAGGAGAAGTCCCGCAAGATCCTCGGTGCCCTCGAGCAGCAGCGCTCCGTCCTTGAACGCAAGGTTGAGCAGCTCCGTGGCTTCGAGCGCGATTACCGCTCACGCCTGAAGGCCTACATCGAAGGCCAGCTGCGTGACCTCGACGCCCGTGGTTCCGTCGCTGCCCCTGAGGTCGGCGAAGCAACCGCAGACGTATAGCAAGTATTCTAAAAGCCGGTGGCTGAGGACTCCTCGGCCACCGGCTTTTGCTGTTAACCCACCGCAGCGGCCACCACGCTTACCGAATGAAAGCCATAATGACCGACGACTTCACCGATGACGCTTCACAGCCGGAGCCCGGCTCACGCCGAAAGCGGCGTCCGGCCGTACTCTGGCTTTTTGCCGGCTTCGCCGTGTTCGCCTACGCCTTCGACCAACTCACCAAGCTCTGGGTAACCAGCACCATGACCGAGGGCGAGCGGATACCCGTGCTCCCACCGTTGCTTCATTGGTATTACATCCGGAACTCCGGGGCGGCGTTCTCCATCGGTGAGAATGTCACATGGATTTTCACGATCGTCATGGCGGCTGTTTCCATTGCGATCCTTTTCCAGCTGCGCCGGCTGGGCTCGGCCTGGTGGGCATTGTCGCTGGGCCTGCTGCTCGGCGGCGCATTGGGCAACCTGACAGACCGCTTGTTCCGTGAGCCGTCTTTTGCCATGGGACATGTTGTGGACTTCATTCAGTTGCCGAATTTTGCCATTTTCAACATCGCCGACTCGGCTGTGGTGTCCGGGGTGGCCATCATCTGCCTGCTGACCCTCCGCGGCGTTGGCATGGACGGGTCCCGCCATGTCCAAACGCCGAAGCCAACCGGTGAGGCCAAGCCGGCCGGCGGTTCCACGGGGGATTCCACCAGTGAGTGACTCCGTGGTGGTACCCGAGGACCTGGCTGGAGCACGTGCGGACGCCGGGTTGGCGAAATTGCTGGACATCTCACGGTCTGCCGCGGCACTGCTGATCGCCGAAGGCAACGTCACTGTCGGGGGCGTGCCCCTCGGCAAATCGGCGAAGCTGGCAGCCGGCACAGTTCTGGACGTCACCGTTCCGGAACGGCCTGACCCTTTGGAAGTCGTGGAGGAAGTTGTGGAAGGCCTGAAAATCCTGCTGGACGACGATGAATTCGTTGTCATCGACAAGCCGGTGGGAGTCGCCGCCCACCCGTCTCCCGGATGGGTGGGCCCCACTGTGGTGGGCGGCCTCGCCGGGGCGGGATACAGGATCTCAACGTCCGGGGCACCTGAGCGTGCAGGGATCGTGCACCGGCTCGACGTCGGCACGTCCGGTGTCATGGTGGTGGCAAAAACAGAGCATGCCTACACGGTATTGAAGCGGGCGTTCAAGGAACGCACCGTGGACAAGGTCTACCATGCAGTGGTCCAGGGCCTCCCTGATCCACTTGAGGGGACCATCGATGCCCCCATTGGACGTCACCCCGGCCACGACTGGCGGTTCGCTGTCATTGAGGATGGTCGTCCGTCGGTCACCCATTACGAGGTACTGGAAGCCTTCGGCAAGGCGACGTTGGTTGAGGTGCACCTGGAAACGGGACGTACCCACCAGATCCGCGTCCACTTCTCGGCGCTCCGGCATCCCTGTGCCGGTGATCTCACTTACGGCGCGGACCCCCGCCTGGCCGCCTCCTTGGGCCTCACCCGGCAATGGCTGCATGCCCGCCAGCTGGGATTCAACCACCCCCGCACGGGGGAGTGGGTGGAGGTCAGCAGCGACTATCCCGCGGACCTCCAATACGCGCTGGACCTGCTTGCCAGCGGATCCGCCTAGATTGCCCTCACCGTCCCCGGGTCCACGTTCTGTCGGACCGGGGACGGTAGACTGTCGTGGTGACTTCCAGCAATGATTCGTTCGTCCACCTGCACACCCACACCGAATACTCCATGCTGGATGGAGCCGCCAGGCTGGGTGAGTTGTTTGACGAAACCGAACGGCTGGGCATGCCCGCCCTGGCCACCACGGACCACGGCTACCTGTTCGGTGCGTTCGACTTCTGGCGCAAGGCCACGGACAAAGGCATCAAGCCCATCATTGGCGTTGAGGCCTATGTAACCCCGGGTACGGCCCGCGGCGATAAGGAACGCGTCCGCTGGGGCGACGAAAGCCAGCGCAAAGACGACGTCTCCGGTGGTGGCTCCTACACCCACATGACGCTGCTGAGCTACAACAACGTGGGCATGCGGAACCTCTTCAGGGCCTCCTCGATTGCCTCCCTGGACTCCGTGTTCGGCAAATGGCCGAGGCTGGACCGTGAACTCCTCAACACCTACTCCGAGGGCCTGATTGCCACCACCGGCTGCCCATCCGGGGAAGTCCAGACCAAGCTGCGGCTGGGGCTCTATCGCGAGGCGGTGGAGGCCGCCGCGGAGTTCCGGGACATCTTCGGCGCGGAGAACTACTTCTGCGAGTTGATGGACCACGGCCTGGACATCGAGCGACGCGTCACTGGCGACCTGCTGCGCCTGGCCAAGGAGCTGAACCTTCCGCTTGTAGCCACCAACGATCTCCACTACACGCACGAGCACGACGCCAAGGCGCACGAGGCCCTCCTGGCCATCCAATCGGGTTCAACCCTCCTGGAACCGACGTACGACAACGGCGGTTCGAGGTTCGCGTTCTCCGGCAGCGGGTACTACCTGAAGTCGCCGCAGGAAATGCGTGAACTGTTCCGCGACCACCCCGAGGCCTGCGACAACACCCTGCTCATCGCCGAGCGGTGCGAAGTATCGTTCAACACCGGTGCCAACTACATGCCGCGATTCCCCTGCCCGCCCGGGGAGGACGAGACGTCCTGGCTGGTCAAGGAAGTCGATGCCGGACTCAAATACCGTTACCCCCAGGGCATTCCGGACAAGGTACGCGCTCAGGCCGACTACGAGCTTGGCGTCATCACCTCCATGGGTTTCCCCGGTTACTTCCTGGTGGTTGCCGACTTCATCAACTGGGCCAAGAACAATGGCATCAGGGTGGGTCCGGGCCGTGGCTCGGGTGCAGGTTCCATGGTGGCTTACGCCATGCGCATCACCGACCTCGACCCGCTGCAGCACGGATTGATCTTCGAACGCTTCCTCAACCCGGACCGCGTTTCCATGCCTGACTTCGATGTCGACTTCGATGATCGCCGCCGCTCCGAAGTGATCGATTACGTCACCAAGAAGTACGGCGACGAGCGAGTGGCCATGATCGTCACCTACGGAACCATCAAGACCAAGCAGGCGCTCAAGGACTCCTCGCGTGTGCTTGGCTACCCGTTCAGCATGGGCGAGACACTCACCAAGGCCCTGCCGCCGGCAGTCATGGCCAAGGACATCCCGCTCGCCGATATCCAAAACCCCGAGTCGAAGCGCTACAGCGAAGCAGGGGACTTCAGGCAGCTCATCGCCACCGATCCCGAAGCCGCGAAGGTCTTCGAGACGGCGTTGGGTATTGAGGGGCTGAAGCGCCAGTGGGGCGTGCACGCTGCAGGCGTGATCATGTCCTCGGACCCCATCATTGACGTCATTCCCATCATGCGCCGTTTCCAGGACGGCCAGGTCATCACGCAGTTCGACTATCCGACATCTGAAGGCCTCGGGCTGATCAAGATGGACTTCCTGGGCCTCCGAAACCTGACGATCATTTCGGATGCGCTGGAAAACATTAAGATGAACCGTGGCGTCGAACTGGACCTGGAAAACCTGGAACTAGACGACGCCGCATCCTACGAACTCCTGGCCCGCGGCGACACCCTGGGCGTGTTCCAGCTTGACGGCGGACCCATGCGGTCCCTGCTCAAGCTGATGAAGCCTGACAACTTCGAAGACATCTCCGCAGTCCTGGCGCTGTACCGCCCGGGTCCCATGGGCGCCAACGCCCACACCGACTATGCCCTGCGCAAGAACGGGATCCAAGAGGTCATTCCTATCCACCCGGAGCTGGAAGAACCCTTGAAAGAGATTCTCGGCGGCACCTTCGGCCTGATCGTGTATCAGGAGCAGGTTATGGCCGTGGCGCAGAAGCTGGCCGGCTACTCACTCGGCCAAGCCGATATCCTCCGCCGCGCGATGGGCAAGAAGAAGAAGTCCGAGCTGGACAAGCAGTTCGCCGGCTTCTCGCAAGGTATGCAGGACAACGGCTATTCCATGGCTGCCGTGAAAACGCTCTGGGACATCCTGCTCCCGTTCTCCGACTATGCCTTCAACAAGGCCCACTCCGCTGCGTATGGCGTGATTTCCTACTGGACTGCCTACCTGAAGGCGCACTACGCGCCCGAGTACATGGCGGCGCTGCTGACGTCGGTGGGCGATGACAAGGACAAGTCCGCCATCTACCTCAATGAGTGCCGCCGCATGGGCATTACGGTGCTGCCGCCGGATGTCAATGAGTCCTCGTTGAACTTCACGCCTGTGGGAACGGACATCCGCTTCGGCATGGGTGCCATCCGCAACGTTGGCGTGAACGTGGTGGATGCCATGGTTGCGGCCAGGACATCCGAAGGCAAGTACACCTCGTTCAAGGATTTCCTGCTCAAGGTTCCCGCCGTCGTCTGCAACAAGAGGACCATTGAATCCCTGATCAAGGCCGGCGCGTTCGACTCCCTGGGCCACCACCGGCGCGCGCTGGCAATGATCCACGAAGAAGCCATCGACTCGGTCATCACCCTGAAGAGGAATGAAGCGATTGGCCAGTTCGACCTCTTCGCGGGCTTTGAGGATCAGGAACCCGAAGCATCGCTGACCACCGAGATTCCGGATCTTCCGGAGTGGGAGAAGAAGGACAAGCTCTCCTTCGAGCGCGACATGCTGGGCCTCTACGTCTCGGACCATCCGCTCCAGGGGCTGGAGGGCGTCCTCAGCCAGCACGCCGAACAATCCATCACATCGATCATCGCCGAGGACGGACCGCACGACGGCGCGATTGTCACCATTGCGGGGATGATCACCTCGTTGAGCCGAAGAATCGCGAAGGCCAGCGGCAATGCCTATGCCCGGGCGGAAATCGAGGACCTGGGCGCCTCGATGGAGGTCATGTTCTTCGGGCAGGTCTATGGCCCGATTGCCTCCGTGCTGGCGGAAGACCTGATCGTGGTGGTCAAGGGACGCTTGCAACGGCGTGATGACGGAGCTGTGACGCTGAACTGCATGGAACTCTCCGTGCCGGACCTCAGCGAAAGCGTGAACGGGCCCGTGGTGATCACCATCCCCACGTTCAAGGCGACGGAAGCGGTAGTGACTGACCTCCGTGATGTGCTGCGGACACATCGGGGAAACTCGGAAGTCCGGCTGAAGTTGATGGGCGACACCAAGGTGGAGGTCATGGGGCTGCCGGTCCACATGCGGGTGAACCCCAGCCCGTCACTGTTCGGAGATCTCAAGGTCCTCCTGGGCCCTGCCTGCCTGGATAACTAGGAGGGCGGGCCCGGGAGGGCTCAGATCTCGTAATCGAGCGGCGCCGGCTTGCTGTACGTGCCGCTGTGATACAGCAGGGGAGTGCCGTCGTCGCCTACCTGGCCGTCGACGACCTCAACCACCACCACCGCGTTGTTTTCGAACGACAAGCGCATTTGGATCTTTCCCACGAGCCAGCCGCTGACGTCCTTGAGGATCGGCACGTCGTGTGGGCCGGGCTCCCAGTGGTCGCCTTCGAAACGGTCGCGGGTCCGGGCGAAGCGATTGGCCAAAGCTTGGTTTTCAAGCCCGAGCATGTGCACGCCGATGTATTCGGCGTTGGCCACTGCTGGCCAGGAACTGGAACTCCGGGCCATGTTGAAAGTGAAGCGCGGCGGTTCGGCGGACAGGGATGCCACTGAGGTGGCGGTGAAACCGAACGGATTGCCGTTGAGGTTGGCGGTAATAATGGCCACCCCTGCTGCATGCCGGCGGAACATCTCCCTGAAGGTCTGCTCGAAGCCGGGTTCTTCGCTTGCCACGTTGTTGTTCTCCTGGACTGGTTGTGTTTCTTTCTCTCAGGGTATTCCCCGGGTGCGCCACCCCCGTCTTTTGCGGGGCCAGCGTGAACCTTTGTTAATGTGGGTTGCATGACCGAGCCCAGTGTGAGCCTTCCTTCCGTTTCCGAACCGGCTCCGGCCCGTAGTCCGCGGCAGTTGAAGGACGTACTTTTTTGGGTGGCCTTTCCCGCAGCCTTGGGCGTGGTCCTGGGCCTGCTCTGGTGGCTCTTGGCCCCGGGTGGGCTCAACCTCCTTTCGGGCAACCCGGACCTGTCCAATCCCGCGGACCCGGAGTCGTGGCTTCCGCGGGACTTGGTGCTCGCCGCCCTGGTGCTCCTCGCAGGGTGTGCAACCGGGCTTGCCCTGGACGGAAAGCTGCAGGGCACCGATGCGCCGCGTCGGCTGGCTTTCGCGCTGCTCGGCGGGGCGGTGGGCGCAGTGATCGCCTGGCTGGTTGGCCTGCTGGCCGGTCATTTGTGGAGCCAGGCCCCGGACCCGGCCCTCGGTGCAGGGTACGGTTTCACGCTGCGCTCCTATGCAGTACTGGTCTTGTGGCCAGGAGCTTTGGCCTTCATGACGTTTGTCCTGGCGCTGTTCGGGGTTCTTTCGAAGAAGCCCGTAAAATAGCCGGGTGACCACTTCCCCGGATACTTCCGCCCCAGCAGCTGCCCTCGATTTCCGCACGATCGACTTCCGGGGCCGCCACCTTTCGCTTGCCGAACTGCGTGAAGCCGTTCCCAGGGCACGCCATCAGACGATGGCCGACGCCGAGCAAAAGGTCCAGGACATCATCTCTGCCGTACGCAGCAAGGGCTTCGCTGCCCTGGGCGAGCTGGCCAGGACGTTCGACGGCGTGGAACAGTCCCACCCCCGGGTGCCGGCCGAAGCACTGACGCGGGCGCTGGAAGAGCTCGACCCCGAGGTCCGTGCGGCCTTGGAAGAATCGATCAGTCGGGCGCGCCAGTTTGCCGACCGGCAGCGGCCCGCCAATGTGGACGTTTCGTTGGGCGACGGTGCAGTGGTCAGCCAGAACTGGATTCCCGTGGGCCGTGTTGGGCTGTATGTCCCTGGCGGCCTGGCTCCTTTGGCGTCATCCGTGATCATGAATGTGGTACCGGCTGTGGCTGCCGGCGTCGGGTCCATCGCTTTGGCTTCGCCTCCGCAGAAGGACTTTGGTGGCCTGCCGCACCCCACCATCCTGGCGGCAGCCAAGCTCCTGGGCATTGATGAGGTCTATGCCATTGGGGGCGCGCAGGCAATTGTGTCGTTTGCCTATGGCATTCCGGGAACCGGTGAAGAACAGCCGATCGAACCTGTCGATGTTGTGACCGGCCCCGGCAATATTTTCGTGGCCACCGCCAAGCGGCTGGTTAAGGGCGTTGTGGGCATCGACTCTGAAGCCGGGACCACTGAGATTGCGGTCCTTGCCGATGCCACGGCACAGGCACCCCTTGTAGCTGCCGATCTGATCAGCCAGGCCGAGCACGATCCCAAAGCAGCTTCTGTCTTGGTGACGGACTCCGCGGACCTGGCCGACGCCGTCGTGCGTGAGCTTGCACGGCAGGCTGCTGCCACTAAGCACAGTGCCCGGGTTCTTGAGGCGCTGTCCGGACCGCAGTCCGGGGTGGTCTTGGTCGATGACCTGGAGCAGGGGATCGCCGTATGCAACGCCTACGCGGCCGAGCACCTGGAAATCATGACTGCGGACGCGGCTTCGGTCGCGTCCCGGATACGGAACGCCGGGGCCATTTTCGTCGGTGAGTACAGCCCAGTCAGCCTGGGTGACTACTGTGCAGGCTCCAACCATGTTCTGCCCACCAGCGGCACCGCCGCTTTCTCGTCCGGATTGAACGTCACCACCTTCCTGCGCGCAGTCCAGGTCATCAACTATGACCGCGACGCCCTGCAGCAGGTCAGCACCCACATCGTCAGCTTGTCGGGCGCGGAGGACCTGCCGGGCCACGGCGACGCCGTGCGAATCCGGTTCGCCTGACCCTAAACCACTACATATAAGGGTCCCTACCACTACATGTAGTAGTTACACGCTTGTCATTACCGTGTGATGGACCGTAAACTGGTGCCGGAAGTTATCTTCCGGCACCTTTGCGTATCCGGCGGCCTGCCGGCAAGTCCCGTGCCGGAGCTGTCAGGGGAGGCCCAGCGTGTATTGTCCGTTCTGCCGGAATCCTGACTCCCGTGTTGTTGACAGTCGAATGGCTGACGACGGCTCTTCCATTCGCAGGCGGCGCCAGTGCCCGGAATGCGGCCGCCGTTTCACGACCGTGGAAACTACCAGCCTCTCCGTCATCAAGCGATCCGGCGTGGGCGAGCCCTTCAGCCGCATCAAGGTCATCAGTGGCGTCCGCAAGGCATGCCAAGGGCGTCCGGTCACTGAGGATGATCTCGCCATGCTGGCACAGGAAGTCGAAGAGAACATCCGTTCGTCGGGCGCAGCCGAGATCGATGCCCACGAGGTTGGCCTGGCGATTCTCGGACCGCTGCGGAATCTGGACGAAGTAGCGTACCTGCGCTTTGCCAGCGTTTACCAGGCATTCGAGTCCTTGGAGGACTTCGAATCTGCCATTTCCTTGCTCCGCCACGAGGCCGAGGCCCACGCCAAGGCGGGCACCAAGCAAGCCAAAGGCTCCGAGAAGAGCCAACTCTAGCTCCGGTGGCGGCAGCGGAGGGGAAGCCGCAGCCGCCACCGGCACCAAGCAGCGGTCGTCGCGTGGCAAAGGGCCGGTCTATCGCCCGCCCGAAACCGGAAGAACGGCCCCCGTGATGTAGCCGGCTTCGCTGGACATCAGCCACATCACTGCGGCAGCGACTTCCTCGGGTTCGGCACCGCGACCCATGGGAATGGTTGGATTCAGCCTCTCCACACGGTCCGGCATACCTGCTGCCGCATGGAGCCCAGTGTTGGTGCTGCCGGGAGCCACTGCGTTGACCCGGATTCCCTCCTTGGCCACTTCGGATGCCAAACCCACCGTCAGGACATCCACCGCCCCTTTGGTTGCGGCGTAGTGCACCCAGGTGCCGGGCGAGCCGGCTTTAGTGGCTGTTGAGGAGATGTTGACGATGTTCCCACCGCTGCCGCCATGATCCGTGGACAGCCTCCGCACTGCCTCCTGGCACATGAAAATCATTCCCGTGACGTTGACGTCGACAACCCGCTGTACCTTCTCGGCAGGCACCTCCACCAGGGTGCCGATCTGGTCGCCGGTGATGGCAGCGTTGTTGATTACCGCGGTCACCGTGCCCCAGGTCGCGGCTTGGTCAAACAAGCGAACGACGTCGGCCGGTTGGCTGACGTCGGCTTGTACGGCCAGTGCGCGGCCGCCTTGGGAAATGATGCGACGGACAACAGCGTGGGCGCCGTCGGCATCAGCTGAGTAATTGACCACGACGCCATAACCGGCCGTTGCCGCGGCATGGGCGACTGCTGCGCCGATGCCACGGCTGGCACCGCTGACAATCGCGACGCCGTTCCCAGACTTTTCGGGCATTCGCCCCTACTTGGCGAGTTTGTGGTGCAAAGCCACCTCAAGTGCAGCGCCAACAATGCCGGCGTCGTTTTTCAACTTGGCAGTCACGATCTTGGTGCGCAACTGCAGGTGCGGGAAGTATTCGTCGGAGCGCTTGGAGATGCCGCCACCCACGATGAAGAGCTCAGGGGAGAACAGGAACTCCACGTGCTGCAGGTAGCGGTTCAGCAGGACACCGTATTCGTCCCAGCTCAGGCCGTCGCGTTCGCGTGCAACAGCCGATGCCTTGGTTTCGGCGTCGAACCCGTCCACCTCCAGGTGACCCAGTTCGGCGTTCGGGACCAGCTGGCCGTTGAAGATGAAAGCAGATCCGATCCCAGTGCCCAGGGTGATCACCAGGACTGTTCCATCCACGCCTTCGCCTGCGCCGTAACGGGCCTCGGCAAGGCCGGCGGCGTCGGCGTCGTTGATCACCTCGACGGGGCGTCCCAGGCGCTTGGTGAAAGCGGCATCGATGTCGGTATTGAGCCAGGTCTTGTCGACATTGGCCGCTGAGTGGACCACGCCATGCTGGATGATGCCCGGGAATGTCACGCCCACCGGGGAATCGGCTGCAGGTGCGTCGGGACGGCTGGACAGTTCTTCAACGATCTGGGCGACGACGTCGGCGACGGCCTCGGGCGTTGCGGGCTGCGGAGTGGGGACCCGGAATCGGTCACCTATCAGCTTGCCCTTCTTCAGGTCGACGATGCCGCCCTTGATGCCGGTGCCGCCGATGTCGATTCCGATCAGCGGGGCGTTCTTGTGGGTCTTCTCATCCTTCTTGGACAATGCATTTCCGATCGTGGCAGGAGGGGATGGGCATGGCGCAGCCTCCCGGGCTGCTGGGACCTTCCGGAGGGCTCAAGGAAGGGTCAGGATTTCCGCGCCGGTCTCTGTGACCAGCAGGGTGTGTTCGAATTGGGCCGTGCGCTTGTGGTCCTTGGTGACGACCGTCCAGTCGTCGGCCCACATATCCCATTCGATGGTGCCAAGGGTCAGCATGGGTTCGATGGTGAAGACCATGCCTGCCTCGATCACGGTGTTGTACGCCGGGGCTGCGTCGTAGTGGGGGATGATGAGGCCGGTATGGAACGCCTCACCCACGCCGTGGCCAGTGAAGTCGCGTACAACGCCATAGCCGAAGCGTTTTGCGTAGGACTGGATGGCCCTGCCGATGACGTTGATCTCGCGGCCCGGAGCCACAGCTTTGATGGCCCGGTTGAGCGACTCCTGCGTGCGCTCAACCAGCAGGCGGGATTCTTCGTCCACGTCGCCAACCAGGAATGTGTAATTGGTGTCACCATGGACTCCGCCTATGAAGGCCGTGATGTCGATGTTCAGGATGTCGCCGTCCTGCACCACCGTGGAATCCGGGATGCCGTGGCAGATGACCTCATTGAGTGAGGAACACAGCGACTTGGGGAAGCCCCGGTAGCCGAGGGTTGAGGGGTAGGCATTGTGGTCCAGCAGGAACTCATGCCCGACCTTGTCCAAGTGGTCGGTGGTCACTCCGGGTTGGATGTGCTTGCCAACTTCCACAATCGCCTGTGCCGCGATCTTGCCGGCAATCCGGATCTTCTCGATGGTCTCGGCAGACTTCACTTCGGAGCCCGTGAACTTGGCCGGTGCCTTCTTGCCGACATACTCGGGCCGGGGGATCGACGCCGGGACGGGTCGTTCAGGGCTGATGGTTCCCGGGGTGAGGGCGCCAATGGGTGCAGTCGAAGCTAGAGAAGGCATAGATTGATCATATAAGGCACGCAAGAGACGCAAGTAACAAAATGTGATTGGGTTCCTGTGACCCCGCCAACGTTACGCGTCCAATAGCCCGAGGACCGAGGAGGAGACGTGACCGAGTACTGGTACAACGTCAAGACGCACGAGATCGAAGAGGACGCAATGTCCGACTGGACCCAGCTGATTGGCCCCTATAAGACCAGGGAAGAAGCCGAGCACGCCCTGGAGAAGGTCAAAGCGCGCAATGACGCCTGGGACGCCCAGGACGAGGACTAGAAGGAGTGTTCCGGTCCGGGGAACTGCCCGGACCGGACGTCCTCCGCGTACGCTGCTGCGGCATCGCTCAATGTGGTGCGAAGGTCCGCGTACTGCTTGACGAACTTGGCCATCTTTCCGCCCCGCAGGCCTGCCATGTCCTGCCAGACGAGTACTTGGCCTGTTGTGCTCTTGCCCGCTCCGATGCCGACAGTGGGAACCCGAAGGGCAGCGTCCACGGTTGCCGCGGTGTCCGCCGGGACCATCTCCATGAGGACGCTGAAGGCGCCCGCGTCCTGGAGGGCCACAGCGTCATCGACCAGGCGCTTGGCGTCGTCCCCGCGGCCCTGGACCCGGTAACCACCCAGGGAGTGCTCGCTTTGGGGTGTGAACCCGATGTGGGCCATGACGGGGATGCCCGCCTGGACCATTGCCTTCACGGTGTCCGCGTAGTAGGCAGTGCCCTCGATCTTGACGGCGTGCGCGAGGCCTTCCTTGAGGAACCTGACGCCTGTGGCGACCGCCTGCTCAGCTGAAACCTCGTAGCTTCCGAACGGAAGGTCGGCGACGACCAGAGCGCGCTTGGCCGACCTGGCAACGGCACGGCACAACGGCAGGAGTTCATCGACGGTGACAGGAAGGCTGGTCTCGTTGCCGAAGACGTTGTTGGATGCAGAGTCACCCACCAGGAGGACCTCGATGCCGGCCTGGTCAAAAATCTCGGCGGTGTACTGCTCATAGGCGGTGAGCATGGCGAAGTGCTCGCCGTTGTCCTTGGCCTGCTGAAGGTGGTGGATCCGGACCCTGCCCGCGGGCTTCCTCCCGGATGCCGACGGCTGCTGTGCCGCTGCCGAGGGGCCGTTGCCGTAGGGGGCGGGAACTTCGGCGGGCGTGTTGGACTCAGGAAGGTTGCTCGGGGCCATGGATAGAGCCTAAGCCGTGCCGACGACGCCTGCCACCACTGTGCCCGGCGTCACCTTGTGTAAACGCTGTGTTACGCGCAGCTACTGCTGCGGCATTAGCACGGAACTCTTAGTAGAGTGAAGGCTGAGCTGCCGTGGCTTCACTCCAAGTGAAACCAGCGGCATGGACACCGAATCGGAAAAGAGGCCCTATGGACCGCCAGCAAGAGTTCGTTCTGCGGACAATCGAAGAGCGTGACGTGCGCTTCGTACGCTTGTGGTTCACCGACGTCGTAGGTTCGCTTAAGTCTGTTGCGCTGGCGCCGGCTGAAGTGGAAGGTGCCTTCGAGGAGGGCCTTGGCTTTGATGGTTCAGCCATCGAGGGCCTGGCCCGCGTGTTCGAGTCCGACATGCTCGCGCAGCCTGACCCGTCGACTTTCCAGATTCTTCCGTGGCGCGGTGAAACCGAGCAGACGTCCAGGATGTTCTGCGACATCCTGACGCCGGACGGCGAGCCCTCGGCTGCCGATCCCCGCAACGTCCTCAAGAGGACCCTGGCCAAAGCCGCGGACATGGGTTTCACCTGCTACACCCATCCGGAAATTGAGTTTTACCTGCTGAAGTCCAAGGACCTCGGTCCTGACGGATCGCCGGTCCCCGTGGACGAAGGCGGGTACTTCGACCACGTTCCCGGCGGCGTAGCGCAGGACTTCCGACGCACTGCGGTCACCATGCTCGAGTCGGTTGGCATCTCAGTGGAGTTCAGCCACCACGAAGGCGGACCGGGACAGAATGAAATCGACCTCCGCTATGCGGATGCGCTTCAAACCGCGGATAACATCATGACGTTCCGCACCGTGATCAAAGAGGTCGCCCTGCAGCAGGGGACATACGCCACCTTCATGCCCAAGCCGTTTACCGACCACCCGGGCTCCGGCATGCACACGCACTTCTCCTTGTTCGAAGGCGACACCAACGCCTTCTTCGAGGCCGGGGCGGAGTTCCAGCTGTCCAAGACGGCGCGCCAGTTCATTGCCGGCATCCTCAAGCACGCCCCCGAATTCACGGCTGCGACCAACCAGTTCGTGAACTCCTACAAGCGCCTTTGGGGCGGCGGCGAGGCACCAAGCTACCTGAGCTGGGGCCACAACAACCGTTCTGCCCTGGTACGCGTGCCGCTCTACAAGCCCGGCAAGGGCCAGTCTGCACGCATCGAGTACCGCGGCATCGATTCAGCCACCAACCCTTACCTGGCCTACGCCGTCCTGTTGGGCGCCGGCCTGAAGGGGATCGAGGAAGGCTATGAGCTTCCCGCCGCGGCCGAAGATGACATCTGGTCGCTGACCACGGCCGAGCGCAAAGCCATGGGCCACGCACCGCTGCCGGCCAGCCTCCACGATGCCATCCGCGCCATGGAAGAGTCCGAGCTGGTGGCCGAGATCCTTGGCGAGCAGGTGTTTGAGCACTTCCTGCGCAACAAGCGTGCGGAATGGCAGGACTACCGCCTCCAGGTCACGCCGTACGAGTTGCAGCGCAACCTCGGCATTCTGTAGGCGGGGCCAATGAGCCTCGCACGTCGGCTCATCTCAGCCGGATTCAGTGATCTCGAAAAGGGCGAACGCTTCCTCGCTGCCCCGGAACTTGAAGGGATTGACGAGGACGCGCTGTTTGTCGGGCTTGCCATGGCGGCCAGCCCGGACACGGCACTCCAATCGCTGGTCAGGCTCATTGAGAAGAATCCCGGACTGAAAAAGCTGGCCGCAGCACACCAGGATGCCAGTGAGCCCATGTACCGGCTTCTGGGCGCCTCGGAAGCTCTGGGGGAGTTCCTCATCCGGCACCCTGAGCACTTGGATGTGTTTGATGTCCGCATCAGCCCGGAGCCCCTTCAGGCCTCCAGCGAAAATCTCCGGACAATGCTTCTGCGCTCGGTCAAAGCCGAACCCGGTGCCCAGCGTCCGATTGCTGGAATCACCGGGATGCCGGCTTACGCCGCTTTGCGCACAGCGTATCGGCGGGGGCTGACAGAGCTTGCCATCAAGGACCTCTGTGCTGCCTCGCCACAGGATTTCATGCCATCGGCCGGTGCCGAGCTGGCGGATCTCGCTGGTGCCGCGATCGAGGCGGCGCTGGCTGTATCCCGGGCCGAAGCGGCAGGCCAGTATGACCCGGCGGAGATTGCCGACGTCGGACTTGCGGTCATTGGGATGGGCAAATGCGGTGCCCGCGAACTGAACTATATTTCCGACGTCGACGTCATTTACGTCGTTGAATCAGGAGAGCTCGACGACGCGCGGGCATCAACCATCGGTACGGCCCTGGCGTCAGGGATCTCCCGGGCCATCTCATCGTCCGCTCCCGAGCCCGGGCTGTGGGAAGTCGATGCCAACCTGCGGCCGGAAGGCAAGTCAGGGCCCCTGGTCCGCACGCTGCCATCGCACTTGAGCTACTACGCGCGGTGGGCCGAAAGCTGGGAATTCCAAGCACTCCTCAAGGCCCGTACCATCGCCGGGGACCGTGAACTTGGCCAGCGTTACGAGAAAGCCGTAGAGCCACTGGTTTGGTCCTCCGCGGGGCGTGACGGCTTTGTTGAATCCGTGCAGGCTATGCGCCGCCGGGTGACCGACTACATTCCAGCGGCAGAGGAACAACGCCAGATCAAACTGGGACGCGGCGGACTCCGGGATGTCGAATTCACCGTGCAATTGTTGCAGCTGGTCCACGGAAAGTCCGATGAATCCCTGCGCTGCAGGGACACCACCTCCGCCATCGCCGCACTGTCCGCCGGAGGCTACATCGGCCGCGCCGACGCCGCTGCCTTCGACAACGCCTACCGGTACCTCCGCCTGCTCGAACACCGCATCCAGTTGTTCCAGTTGCGCAGGACCCACCTGATGCCGGCCACTGAAGACGCCCAGCGTTTCCTTGCCAAGGCTGTCCTGGGGCCATTCTCGCTTGAGCGCCCGCATCCCGACCAGTTGATGGGGACGTGGCAGAAGACCAAGAAATCGGTCCGCGAGTTGCACGAAAGGATCTTCTACCGGCCGCTGCTCAATACCGCGGCGAAGCTGAGCAGCGAGGACGCCAGGCTCAGTCCTGAGGCAGCCCAGGGCCGCCTCGCCGCACTCGGTTACCTGGATCCCCAAGGGGCGATGCGGCACATCGAGGCGCTTACCGCAGGAGTCAGCAGGCGCGCGGCGCTGCAGCGCCAGCTGCTTCCCATCCTTCTCGGATGGCTGGCCGAAGGAGTGGATCCCGACGCCGGACTACTCGCCTTTCGTCGTGTCAGCGAGGCCCTTGGAACCACGCACTGGTATTTGGGGTTGCTTCGCGATTCCCAGGCGGCCGCCGAGCGGCTGTGCCAGGTCCTGGCTAACTCCCGGCTGATTTCGGACCTGTTGGAGGTGTCACCGGAGTCCGTGGCGTGGCTCGGCAGCGACAAGGAACTTGCGCCAATCCGGTTTGAGGCGCAATGGCAGGAAATCCAGTCCAAGCTGTCCCGCCACCCCGACCCTGAAAGCGCCATGAGGCTCATCCGGTTGATCCGGCGTCGGGAAATCCTGCGGACCGCCATTGCGGACAGTGCCGGGTTGCTGGATCAGGACGCCGTCGGGCTCGCTCTGGCCGAGACGGACCGGGCAGCCGTCCTTGGTGCTTTGCATGTTGCGGAATCGGTGGTGGCGGCGGAGGGTCCGTTGAAGACTGATGTCCTGGTGGTCGCGATGGGTCGGCAAGGCGGACGCGAGATCGGTTACGGCTCAGACGCGGATGTTATGTACGTCCACCGTGCCCGCCCCGGTTTCAGTGATGCGGAAGCCCAGGAACAGGCGACGACGATTGTCGCCAAGATCTCCAGTTTCCTCACCCAGCCGCTCAAGCCGGCCATCATGGCGGAGCGGGTCCTGATGGTGGACGCCGATCTCCGGCCCGAGGGCAAGAACGGTGCCATGGTGCGTTCGCTGGACTCGTATGCGGAGTACTATCGCCGGTGGTCGCTGATCTGGGAGGCCCAGGCGCTGTTGCGGGCCCGCCCCATGGCAGGCTCGGATGAGCTCGCCGCAGATTTCGTCAAGCTCATCGATCCCATCCGTTACCCGGAGGAACTTGCCGAGCAAGATGTTCGGGAGATTCGCCGTGTCAAGGCACGTGTGGAGTCCGAACGGTTGCCTCGCGGTGCTGATCCGGCGCGGCATGTGAAGCTGGGCCGCGGTGGGCTGAGCGACGTTGAGTGGTTGGTCCAGCTGATTCAGCTCCAGCATGCCGGAAAGCACCCGGAGCTCCGGACCAGTTCAACCGTGGAGGCACTTGCGGCCGCCGAAAAACTTGACCTCATCGACGGGGACGACGCCGCGCTTTTGCGGGAGGCATGGCAGCTTGCCAGCCGAATCCGTTCCGCGAACGTCATCGTGACAGGCCGGGCTTCGGACCTCCTTCCGTCCTCGCGTAAGGATCTGGAAGCGGCAGCACGCTGGTGTGGGTATGCACCCGGGAACGCGGGGCAGTTCGAGGAGGATTACCTACGGCTCAGTCGTCGTGCCAGGGGAGTGTTCGAAAGACGGTTCTACGGCAACTAGCTCTGCCGGCTTTTTCACCGGCACGCTGCTGCCTTCTCCCTTGCATGCCGCAACATGGCCACCACCGGGGCTCCAGGCGTCAGCTTGCCATTAACGACGTAGCCCTCTTCGCGGTCACGCAGCGTCTCCACCATGCGTTCACGCCACAGCTGCAGTTCGCCTTGGCTGGCAGTGTCTTCGGCGAGGTTGGTGCGCTCCTGGGGATCGGCGTCGAGGTTGAAAAGTTCTTCCGTTCCCTGGCCGGAACCCCAAATGTATTTATGGTGCCCGTCCGTCAGCCAGTGCAGGTTCTGTCCCCAATACACGTGCTCGCCGTGGAGGATGTCACGGACAGCGTGGCTGCTTTCGCCTCGGACGAGCGACGCCAGTGACTTGCCATCGACGGAGTCCGGGATCGGCAGTCCGGCGAGGTCCAGGAGGGTGGGCATGATGTCCCGGAGTTCCACCACGTGCTCCACGACTATCCCACGTGCAGCGGTTTCCGCAGCAGGGGATTCGGCGATGATGAAAGGCACCCGGGCGGAACCCTCGTACGGAACTGCCTTACGGAACATGTGGTGGTCTCCCATCATTTCGCCGTGATCGCTGGTGAATGCAATGACGGTGTTCTCCAGCAACCCGAAGTCAGCCAGCGACTCCTTGATCCGATTGATTTGCAGGTCGATCTGGGCCATCAGCCCGTAATATCCTGCCCGTGCACGGTGCACGACGTGGTTCGGGACCTTGCCGTAGCTGGCCTGATAGTCGCCATCCTGGCGGTGCTCGTCCCAATGATGTTCCCAGTTGCCCTCGATCGCTTCATAGGCCGGAAGGTTGAGGTACTGATCAAAGGCCCACGACGGCGGGTCGTACGGGGGATGCGGGCGGTGGAACGAAAGGTAGAGGAAGAAGGGCTTGACGGGGTCCCGCCTGTGCATCCATTCGATGGCCTGCGTGCCGATCCAGTGGGTGGGATGCAGATTCTCCGGCTTGTCCCACGGCCGGGCGACGATCGAATTGCAGTTGACGCCGTGGTCGAAGTACTCGGCGTCGGGGCCCATGCCGGGTTGCCTTCGGAGCCAGGGGACGTAGTCGTCGAACATGCCGAACTGTTGTCGGTGTTCCTGACGGGCGTGGTGAAGGTATCCGTCATGCAGGATGACGTCGTCGAAACCGAGTCTGGAACGTTTGGGCCACACGTGCATCTTGCCTATGGCCTGCGTGTGGTACCCGCCTTTCCGGAACTCATCCTGTACCGTCACCGGGTGGACTGCATGGAACGGTACGCCGTCGTTGTAGCCAACCCGGCCATGCCGTTCCTGTGACTGCCCCGTGAAGAGGGCTGCGCGTGCGGGAACGCACGACGGGGTAGCAGAATAGCCCTTGGCGAAGCGAACGCCGTGCCTGGCCAATTCGTCCAGGTGGGGAGTTTCCACGAAGGGGTGCCCGTCCGCGGACAGGCAGTCGCCCCGCCACTCGTCGACGCAGATCAGGATGACGTTGGGTTGGTTCACGACGCGATGCCTCCGGTGCTGGACACTGTTGGGATAACCCTACGGGGAGAAAAGACTAAAATGCTTGAAGATGACTCCAAGGAGCAGATTTCAATCGGCAGCGATCAGGAGTGGTTGGTTGACGTCTGGTTGATTCCCCTCAAAATGCTCGACGACGACTCCCGGGCCATTCAGTTGGGCGCGGTGGCTGGGATGTCGGTCGACGACTCCCAGCGCAGCTTCGTGGGCGATCCACTGCGCATGATGCTGATTGGCCTGGAAGAAGATTCCCGGTTTCCATACGTGATCGAATCCGGGGGAGCGGCAGTGGGCGTGCTGACGCTTCAATCCGGGGCGGCGAGCCTCGCTGGCTGGGCACGCGATGAGTCTGCGTGGTTATTGAGGGGCTTCCTTATCGACTCGCGGAGCCAAGGGCGCGGCCTGGGCTCCCTGGCCGCGCGCGCCGCGGTGGAGGAGGCGCGAAAGCTGACGGCAAGGCTGGGTGGCGGCCAGGCCGGCGTCGTACTTTCCGTCAACGAACGCAACCCGGCGGGGCTGGCCGCGTATGCCAAGGCGGGCTTCGTGGACACCGGGCAATACCTCGGGGGCTCCGCCGGTCCGCAGCGGACCATGTACAGGGAACTGGGCTAACTTCGCGTCAACATTGGTTGACGAAACGCACCACCGTCAACTATGGTTGACGGCATGGAGGTGGACCGCATGAAAACGCTTGTGGGATCGATGGACGGAATGGGGCCGGCGGAGGCACTCTACGCCGTGGCGGAGTTGCAGAAGGAAGTGGGCCGTACCGAAGCCTCGTTGGTTCGTTCCGCCCGGCAAGCGGGGTTGTCGTGGGAAGCGATAGCCCTTTGCCTGGGCGTCAGCAAGCAGGCTGTGCACAAGAAGTACGGAAAGCGGTAGGCGGGCTTTCGTAGCCTGTCCCTGGACCCGTCGTGTCACCTAGACTTCTCCCGTGACGGTGATGCTGGATGCTGAGGGGGCTGCCTTCTCCGACTCGTGCTGCTTTCGCTGCAAGCAGGCGGGGCCGCACTGGGCGTCGCGCCACGGTCCGGGCGGGACATTTGCCTGCCGGCGGTGCTTTGCAACCTTTGCTGACGCCGAAGCAAGCACTGGTGGCGAGGGGCCGAACGCCGGCGGTGTGCCGGGAGGCCAGGGGCTCCGGTTGTTCGAATCCAAGTAGTTGCGGCCAGCCGTGACGAAAAAACGAGTACACACTACTCGTGTCCCGAAGGGGCGCAGGCGGGCAGCATGGTCCCTATGACAGCCTATGTGATTGAATCAGCGGCCCTGCTCCATCGCTGCCAGTGCTGCGGTGAAGAAACAGACCGGGTGTTCTGTGCAGACTGCGCAGCCCCAGAGCAACCAGGAGAAGCCCCTACCACCAAGCACTGACGTAGGATGCCTGACGCTAAGTAACCTTATAGACTTCTTCTGTCACTGATCTCGATGCATAGGGGAAGTACATGGAATACAACGGAAGTCCTACCGAAAAAGCGATCACCGCCGGAGAGCTGGACCGGCGCCACGTCGGTCAGTCCGTGAGCTTTCAGCCCAACGACTTCACTGTTGTCTTCGGGACGATCGCAGGCATCGCCCGGACCGAGGCGCTGGTCTACCTGTCCCTCAACGGGGTTGGTGGCGGGACCCATCTGAAGGACGAATACGACCTGCCCATCGACAAGCAGGTCTACCTGCAGCTGGACCCGCTCGGCAGCGCTGAAAAGGGTTTGACGGACGCCGCCAGTTTCGTCAAGGACAAACTCGACGAAATCACCCGGAACATCCGCGAACGTGAGCACGAGAAGTCCGAGTAGCACTTGCATATAAGGAGAAGGCCAGGGCCAGTCCTTTCAGACTGGCCCTGGCCTTCTTCTGCGGCATGCGTGCACCAGCGGCGAGCAATTTCCCCAGTTGTTGGATTTAATGGTTCGGTATTGGTAGTGTCGGGCATGTCCAGCCCGGTGGTGTTGCCGCCGCCGGTTTACTTTTTCACTTTGGGGGTTTCTATGTCGCGTGTGTTGTCTACTGAGCAGGCCAAGGCTGCTATTGGTCAGGTGCAGTCGATTATTACTGGTGGTTTTACGGATCAGATTTCGGCGTTGGATGCGCAGGGTCGTGTGTTGTCGGATCCGAATGTGTGGGATGGTCCGTTGGCTGCTGAGTTCCGTGGTTCGACGTGGCCGGAGACGAAGGCTGCGTTGGATAAGGCCAAGGAAGAGTTGGAGCAGTTGCGGGGTCAGTTGCAGAAGATTTCGCAGGATATTTTCTCGGCTGGCGGCGGCGCGTAGCTGTCTAAGGTGGGAAGGCTCCGCAGTCCTTCTTGTCCAGTTCGTAGAGTTTTTATTGGGGGAGCAGGTAGTGGCCGTTGCGGCCAATTCTTCACGGCCGCGGCAGCTGTGCTTTTGATGGGAATGTCAATAACCGCATGCGCTGAGAATGAGCCAGGCACGACAATGTCGGACAGGGCATGACCGTACGCAACGTGAATCCAACGACACACTCGACCGTCTTCGCAGAGGGAGACCCTGTACTTCGGGCTGAGTTCGATACTGATGCATCTGACAAGTCGTACGGCGTTGGTGCTACTGCTCACTGCTCGCCGGGCGACGCCTGGGAGCTCAACGTTGAGGATCAAACCGAGCGGGATCAGGGGAAGGTACTCCCCGGGGACGAAGGCTTAATCGTTCGAAAAGACCCGCCCATCCGAGGCCAAAGCTTGGAACGCCCGTCAGTAGAAGGATCGCGCCAAAAAGGCCGGCCTCAAGTAGTGAAACTTGGGGCCGGCCTTTCGTGTGTCTTGATTCGTGCGGGCGGTCTGCGGACTAGGGTCGCTTCTGCCGCGCGATCCAGTTAGACGCCGTAGTAGAGCTCGAACTCGTACGGGTTCGGGCGCAGCGACAGCGGGCGGATCTCATTTTCGTACTTGTAGTCGATCCACGTGTCGATGAGGTCCTGGGTGAAGACACCGCCGGCCTGCAGGAACTCGTTGTCCTCGCGAAGAGCCTCGAGAGCCTCTTCCAGGGAGCCCGGAGCCTTGGGGATGTCCTTGGCTTCCTCGGCAGGGAGCTCGTAGAGGTCCTTGTCGATGGGAGCCGGGGGTTCAATGCGGTTGCGGATGCCGTCGATGCCGGCCATCAGCTGGGCAGCGAATGCCAGGTACGGATTGGACGAGGGATCCGGAGCGCGGAACTCGATGCGCTTGGCCTTGGGGTTGGTGCCCGTGATCGGGATACGGATACCTGCGGAGCGGTTGCCCTGCGAGTAAACCATGTTCACGGGAGCCTCGAAGCCCTTGACCAGGCGGCGGTAGGAGTTAACCGTCGGGTTGGTGAAGGCGAGGACGGCGGAAGAGTGCTTCAGCAGGCCGCCGATGTACCAACGCGCGGTGTCGGAGAGGCCTGCGTAGCCCTTCTCGTCGTAGAACAGCGGATCGCCGTTGCTCCACAGCGACTGGTGGCAGTGCATGCCCGAGCCGTTGTCACCGAAAACAGGCTTCGGCATGAACGTGACGGACTTGCCCCAAGCGTCAGCGGTGTTCTTGATGACGTACTTGAACTTCTGCAGGTCATCGGCAGCGGCGGTCAGCGTGGTGAACTTGTAGTTGATCTCAGCCTGGCCGGCAGAACCGACTTCGTGGTGGGAGCGCTCAACCTCAAGGCCGGCCTTGTCCAGCTCAACGCACATGGCGTCGCGGAGGTCCGCCTGCTTGTCAGTGGGGGAAACGGGGAAGTAGCCGCCCTTGACGGGGGTCTTGTAGCCGAGGTTTCCGCCCTCTTCCTTACGGCCGGTGTTCCAGTGTGCTTCCTCGGAGTCGATCTTGTAGAAGCTGCCCTGGGGGGAGGACTCGTACTGGATGTTGTCGAAGACGAAGAACTCGGCTTCGGGAGCGAAGAATGCGGTGTCGGCGATGCCGGTGGATGCCAAGTAGGCTTCGGCCTTCTCAGCAACGCCACGAGGGTCGCGGTGGTATGGGTCGCCGGTGCGGGGGTTCACGATGGAGAAGTTCAACGCGAGGGTCTTCTCGATGCGGAAGGTGTCGACGAAGGCAGACGTTACATCCGGGATGAGCTGCATGTCGGACTCAGCGATGCCCTGGAAGCCGCGGATGGAAGATCCGTCGAAGAGCTGACCGTTGACGAAGAAGTCGAGGTCAACGCTCTTGGCCGGCACATTGAAGTGCTGCTGGACGCCAGGAAGGTCTGTGAAGCGGATATCGACGAACTTGACATCTTCTTCTTTGATGAACTTGAGGACTTCGTCCGCAGTCTTGAACATCTATGCTCCTTATGCATATCAAGTAACAGGCCCGGAAGGCCGCGTGGTGCAGCCAAACCGACGGCAGGCGGCACAAAAGTGTCCCCTTGCCATGGTGGCTGGCAACTCATACCACCTTAGGGAGATGGGATTTCCCGGGGGTGTCAGTATTGTTTCCGGCAGGTTACAGAATCGTCTGTTGTGTAAACGGTAGTCGGCTTGCGGGTGTTCGGTCCAAGCGGGTCCATTGGGCGAACATGGAAGGTGTTCTTGCTGCCCGTCCCGGTCGGGCACAACCTACACCAGACGTTAGGCTTGATAGGTGGTAGATCGAAAAGACATTGGTTCGTGGTTGACAGGCCCGGACACATCCGGCATCTCCAAATATCCAGGCGAAAGGCTCGGCCTGCCCGAGTCCGGCCCTGGCTCCATTGCCCGTGCCGGGCGCCGCATCTTCGGCATCGTAATCGACTGGACCATAGCGTTGGTGATCAGCAATTTCGCGTTCGGCGGTAACCAGTGGGCGACTCTCGCCATCTTCGCCATCGAACAGATCCTTCTGATCGGCACGCTGGGATACAGCATCGGTCACAGGATCATGGGTATCCACGTCGTACGCCTTGGGGGAGGGCCTGCAGGTCCACTGGCCGCTGTGGTGAGGACCCTGCTGCTTTGTCTGGTTATCCCAGCTGTCGTCTTCGACCCGGACCAGCGTGGACTCCACGATAAGGCCATGAACACTATCCTCATCAGAAGGTAGACGAGTCGGCCGCCGACCTTGACAACACATAAAGAAAAGCGCGCTTCCCCGCAATGGGAAAGCGCGCTTTTTCGTTCTGCTGGGTCCTGCCGGGTCAGCGGCCGCGGGCGGCCTTGCGATCCGGGCGGGCCTTGTAGGGGTCGATGCCCTTGGGGATGGGCAGACGGTTGCCAAGGGAGTTGATCCGCTTGCTGACGGCGTTGACTTCAACCTTGGTGAGCTCGTTCTTCATCTTCCCCATGGTCTTGGCCAGCTGGTTCAGCGGCACCTGGCCCTCGCCGCGACCCGACTCCAGGACACGGATGGTGACGTTGGGGAGAATACGTGCAAGGCGCTTGCGTTCGGCGTCCACCAGCGGCTTGACACGGTGGCTCGGTCCTTCACTGACCAGGACGATACCGGGCCGGCCGATGGCCATGAAGACAGCATCCTGGGTGCGCGGGTTCACTGCAACCGGCTGATCCTGCGTGATCCAGCCTCGCCGGAGCGTCCCCAAAGCAGCGCCGGAGGCACCAGGCTGGTTCTCGATCTGCGCAAATGCTGCCTTCTCGGCTCGGCGCGAAAGGATGAAGACGGCGGCGAGCAGCCCCAGAGGAATGCCGATGATAAGGCCGGTAACCCAGTTTTCCAGCAGGTAGCCGATGAGGAAGGCAACCGCGACGACTGCAAGGAAAGCCAGCAGCATGATCCAAACAACCTGGGGATCATTCCGCCGGGTCATTTTGAAGACTTCAGCGATCTGCTTCAGCTGGCTCGGCTTCTTGGCCTTGGTTTCCTTGGGCTTGCGCTGGAACAGCCCACGCTTGGGTGCGTCGGCCGATGGGGTCGATTTGCTGGAATCAGGGGAGTTCGCCATAGTGCCTCAATTCTACGTGATATCCGGTAAGGCCCAGGACGTTACACCGAAACTTAGCAGCCAGGCTCAGGTGATCAATCAACCCCTGTACTGGTGAGCGGGGGTGTACCCACGCCGTTCGGGCCCACCGATTTTCGAATTCCACGTCATGATTCTGCGGCGTCCTGCACTTGAACTTCGCGAGCCGTTGCCGCTGAAAGCACCCCCCATAGGAATCAGATGCCCGAATCACCCCCGCTGCTCACTATTGTCCTGGAAGAGACAGGACTGCTTGACCGAGAATCTGTTATGTACAGGCGCCTCATGGCTGCCCGGCTTCGGCTTGAATCCGACTTCGCAGTGCGGCATGTCCAGGAGCCCTTGACGACCGCCAGCATCGCGGGACTCTGCGCAGAGATACAGAGCAAGTACGTCATCTTCATGCGTACCTCGCATCTCATCTCCGCCAATTACGTGGCGACTTTGTTCGAGTACCTCAGGACGCGGACTGTCTATCTCGCGGAACCGGTGGTGTACACCGGGGCCATTGCGAAGAATGTGGCCGGAACCAAGATTGACGACACCTACCAGTACAGCCGCGAAACCGATGTTTTCGGCATTGCGTTCAACACCAAGAGGCTTGGGGATGCCCTTGAAGCGCTCAAGGACATCGATCGTTCAGCCCTGTACATCAGCTACCGCCTGTATTGGTCCATCGCCAAGGTCAGGCCACTTATGACTGGCTTCTCGGTTGCCTCGGATACGAAGGCAGCCACCGGGCTACAGATACCAAGTGAATCCCAGCGCCTGATTCCGCTTATTCCGTTTCACTCCAAGGAAATGCGGTTGCAGCTTTTGCGCTACGTTGCCTTGTTCCTGAGGGGAATCCGTGGCCAAAAGGCCACCTCGATCAGTCTCAGCCATCTCCGGGACGTGATCCGCGATTTCCAGCTCATCGAGCTCGTCGGCATGGTGGAGCAGCTTCAACCGTTCGAAGCCGCCTGGATTCGTTGGCTGGATGACGTCCTGGAAAGCCGGCAGTTCTACAAGCAACTGAGCCATAAAGACGCCTATCTGGTTTTCAACGCGAAGCCCGAGGAAAGGGCCGAGCCTTCCCTGCGCCTCTACGAGCTGCTGTTCCAGGACGACATCCTGACCATTGAGAAGCAATACCTGGAACGCAGGCTCCGTCCCGGGAATGCCCGGCCGGGAAGCTACAACTTCTACAACCGACCGATAGGACCATCCTCAACCATCTTGTTCTTCGATCGCCCCCAACAAGCGGACGACAACGCCGAGCACCTGTACGAGTACTTCAAGCGGGAGCATCCGGAATTCCGCAACGCCTACTTCGCGATCAGTCCCAAGTCGCCCGATTGGACCCGGCTGGAAGCAAAGGGCTTCAAGCTGGTCCCAATCTTTACCAAGGAGTTTTACGACATGTTCCTGGTATCCGATCTAGTGGTTTCATCGCAGATCTACAGCATCAGGTATCGGGGAAAGTCCTTTGCCAACTCACGGTTCGTGTATCTGCAGCACGGAATCCAACTCAATGACATGTCCGACTGGGTGCTCTCCAAGTACTTCGACGTTTTTGTGACCACGGGCCGCATGGAAGCGGACTACATGAGCAAACTTGCCCCAGTGGAGACGCTGAATTCGGGATTGCCGCGGTACGAGTCCCTTGCGAGGGCAAGCGCTGGGCAGCGGCACCTCCTGTTCATGCCGACCTGGCGTTTTAACCTCCACCAGTCATCTACCGAACGCTTCGCCCAGTCGGACTACTTTCGGACCATCGACTCCTTTCTTTCCGATTCCGCACTTTCGTCCTTCCTTGCGGACACGGACAGGATCCTGCACGTCAAACTACATCCGAACGTGGAAAAGCGCGCTGGCCAGTTCAGGTTCTCTGAGCGCATTGTGCGTTCGGAACTGAGTTACAGGGAAGCAATCCGCTCCGCGGAATTAGTCATCACCGACTACAGTTCGGCCGCCCTGGACGCGGCCTTCATAGGAATCCCCATCGCGTACTACCACTGGGATGCAGCGGATTTCTTCCGCGATCAGCCCTATGAAAGCCGCCTGGATTACCTCGACGATGGACTGGGACCGGTGTTCACTGAACAAGCCGGAATCGTCGACCACATCATCCATGAGCGCTTCGCAGCTGAGGACGCAACGTACACGCGGCGGCGCGATCGTTTTTTCGAAGGCGTGGACGCCAAACGCATCAACGGGAAAATCGTGGAGAGGATGCTTGGTCTCTGATGTCGAGGATTCATGGTTTCAAACGGAGCATCACCATGGCCGGAAAAGCTGCGGCGTATTCGCCCGCTGGCCTGGAATTTGCCCGGGCACTCCTGGCGTCAAAGCCGGATTCACCGGTACGGAGAATCATCAAGGCGAAGGGGCTGGAAGGTCGGATCCGCAGGATCGCCTCAGAAAATCTTCCGCAAGGCATCTATTTCGCCAAATTGACCCTGGCGGACTGGAAAAGTTGGAACGGAAAACCATTCCGACTGTGCCAGGACGGTGCCGTGGTTTACGGAAACTCGATCGAACCTCCGGCCCGCGGCTTTCCCCTCGAATACCGCAACATCATGGTCACCTGTAACGATGTCTCCCGCTTCACGTTGGATATCGACGTGCCTTTTGAACTGAAAATCGGGCGAGGTGCCTTCACGACACCCCAGCAGCTCAGATACGACGAGCAGTACGGCGTGGAGCAGCGCGGAGACGTCTTTTACTCCCTCCGGGGCAACACCACCAACCCGACGAAGATGCTCGTTACCTTCCCTGGCTTCGGCCCCTCCACGACCCGTATCTCCTATGCCGTCAGCTACCTCAAGGACCTGACCGACGATGACCTGAACGACACCCTGATGGTCTGCTTTCAGGACCGGTACTTGGCGGCAGGCTCTTACATGATGGTCGACAACGCGGGCAGGCCGCTCTACGAACGGGTCCGGGATGCCATTGAAGGTTTGAGGAGCAGCTTCGCCATTGACCGGGACCGGATGCTGTTTTTTGGTGCCTCCAAGGGCGGTGCCATAGCCATACAGTACGCCCTGGAATATCCGGAGGCCGTTTTGCTCCTGGCAGTCCCGCAGATGAACCTGCCCTACTACTTCACAAAACCCGCATTCAAGGACAACCTTTTCCGTCACGACGTGCTGCGCGAATTGGAGCAGCCGGAAGTCCGGCTCCGTCAATACTTCGACGAAGGGCGCAGAATCCATTACTTCTATACAAATTCGGACGAATCCAGCAACCACTCGCTGATCGAACTGACGAGCGACGTTCCGCATCTTGTGAAGTACCGCATCGACGGGCAACATTCGGATGTGGCCCGTGCTGCATTGCCGGCCATGCTGGGGCTTATTCGACAATTTCTGCATGGCCTAGCGGACAAGGAGTTCACCTGCGAAGAGCTTCGGACGTTCCGTCACACGGGGAACGTGCAGGTGCAGGTGCGGGTGGACCCGGCGGCGTCCAAGGTTTCCGGAGCGAATTGGTTCATCCAGGGGCAGGCGGGGCGCACACGTTTCCTGCAGCTGATGACAGAGCACTCATACGACTTCGTAAAGTACACGACGTCGGAGCAGAGCTTGTTCCCGGCATACGATCCGATCGTGGAGCTGGAACATGTCCTGGCTATCGAACCCAACGGCACAACCTGGACGGGACCGTTGCCCGCCCGGGTCAACCCCGGAAGCAGGATTACCAGACAGCAACTCACCAACAGCGCGCTGTCCTTGGACGCCTCAACGGTGCAGGAATATGTGGTGCTGGAAGGGGAATCCTTCGGCCGCTACAAATACAGGTGGCATTCCCGGGCACGTGGTGCCGACACCCTGGAAATGCATGTCGTCACCGAGCTCGGGGACCTGGCCAGCCCGTTGGATGGTGGCCATCGGGAGCGCTCCGTCTATTCAGTAGAGGTCCAACCGATCGAGGGTTGCAACTTGGCGGACCTGTTCGCCTTAAGGCTCTTGGTTGCCACTGGGGCTCGGCGGCTGCACGTCGTGGTGCACGGCGACTCCCTCAAAGCGGTTCTTGAGACCCTGGCCGCGATGGCCTGGGAGGACGTCACCGTCGAACTGCAGGATTCCGGGGCGGTGTTGGCCCGTGCAGGAGAACAGTAGGAGCGACGGTGCGGGGCCGGCGCCCAAGACACAGATCATCCGGGAGTACGGAGACGTTTCCGCGATCCGGAACAACGTGGTGCACCTCCAGGACACGCCTGGGTCGGAGTTCATCGGTTCAAGCATTGAGTTCGCGGGCACGGGAAATGTCCTCTTCGTCGAGGATGGTACGCGGCTACGCAATTGCCGGCTGCGCTTTATGGGCAACGGCGCAGTCATCCACCTCCGAAGGTCGCACGGATTCCTGAGACTGATAGTCACTGTCTTCGAGGAGTCGGTGTTCTACCTTGGCCCGGGTGCGACCTTCACCTCGGAAGCCCGGGTGCTACCCACTGAACGCAAACATGTGATTGTGGGCAGCGACGCAATGTTCTCATCCCGGGTCGCCTTCCGGACGGCTGATCCCCATCTCATTTACTCGGTGCAGGACGGCGAACGCGTAAATCCGAGTCGATCCATTTGGGTCGGAGACCACGTGTGGTTGGGCGAAGACATCCTTCTGCTGAAGGGCGCACGGGTCGGCTCGGGGAGTATCCTCGCCGCTCGGGCATTGATCACCAAGAACGTCCCCTCCAACTCAACCGCGGCAGGCGTCCCGGGGAAGATTGTCAACGGTGGGATTTTCTGGACCCGACCGTCCGTTCACGCCTTCAACGAAGCCCGGACGGCAAAGAGCCACGTCCACGACGGGGACGAGTTCATCTACTCGGCTGATGGAAACGTCATGGACACGAAACAACTGGAGCATGAACTGGGCGCAGCCACGTCCGGGATCGGGAGGGCCGCATGGTGCTTCCAACTGGACCAGTTGGAAGGCAAGAACCGCTTCTACCTCGGTTAGCCCGATACTGCCGCACCGCACTATCCGTGCAGTGCGGCAGGGGGTTAGCTGTGGGCTGCGAGGATGGTGGAGGCTTCCTGGCGGGTGGTGCCGGAGGACTCGATGTGGGCCAGGGCGGCGGGGATTTCCCAGCCTTTCTTGCGCATCGCGGTGGCCCACAGACGCCCGGCACGGTAGGAGGAGCGGACCAGCGGGCCGGACATGACGCCGAGGAAGCCGATCTCCTCGGCCTCGTGCTGCAGGTCCACGAACTCCTGCGGCTTGACCCACCGGTCCACCGGAAGGTGCCGTTCGGAAGGACGCAGGTACTGGGTGATCGTGATCAGGTCGCACCCGGCCGCGTGCAGGTCACGCAGGGCCTCGGAAATCTCCTCACGGGTCTCGCCCATGCCCAGGATCAGGTTGGACTTGGTCACCATGCCCAGATCCCGGCCCTGGGTGATGACATCCAGGGACCGCTCATACCGGAACGCCGGCCGGATCCGCTTGAAAATCCTCGGCACCGTCTCGACGTTGTGCGCGAACACCTCGGGCTTGGAATCGCAGATCGCCGCGATGTGCTCGGGCTTGCCGGAGAAGTCCGGGATCAGCAACTCCACCCCGGTGCCCGGGTTCAGTTCGTGGATCTTCCGCACCGTTTCGGCGTACAACCACACACCCTCATCGGCCAGGTCGTCACGGGCCACACCGGTTACCGTGGCGTACCGCAACTGCATGGCCTGCACCGAGCGGGCCACCTTCGTGGGTTCGAACATGTCCACCGGGGAGGGTTTGCCGGTATCGATCTGGCAGAAATCACAGCGGCGGGTGCACTCGGACCCGCCGATCAGGAACGTCGCTTCCTTGTCTTCCCAGCACTCGAAAATGTTTGGGCAGCCGGCCTCTTCACAGACCGTGTGCAACCCTTCCTTCTTCACCAGGTTCTTGAGCTGAACGAACTCAGGACCCATCTGGACCTTGGCCTTGATCCACTCAGGCTTACGTTCAACCGGTACCGCCGAGTTACGCTGCTCAACGCGCAGCAACTTACGGCCTTCAGGTGCCAAGGTCACTGGAGTGCTCCTTCGGGGGTGGAAATGAGTGCTTCTTCGTGCTTGCTGAATTCTTCAACGAAGCGGTCAACGATATCGGCCGGATTGATGGTCTGGCCTGTTTCCAGCGACATGGTGGTGACGCTGGCGTCGGTGATGCCGCACGCAATGATCTGTGCATAGGGTGCCAGGTCATTGCTGCAGTTGATGGCCACGCCGTGCATGGTGACGCCGTCGAGTACTCGGATTCCGATGGCCGCAATCTTGCGGTCCGGACCCTTTTCGTCGCCGAGGATCCACACCCCGGCCCGGCCTTTGACGGTCACAGCGTTGATGCCGTAGTCCTTCATCACGGCGATCATGATGGCCTCAAGGCGCTCAACGTAGTCGCGGATTCCGGCACGGTTCTTGAGCTTCAGGATGGGATAGGCGATCAATTGTCCCGGCCCGTGCCAGGTCAATTTGCCACCCCGGTCCACGGGAACGACAGGAGTGCCATCAAAGGGACGCTCGTGGTCCTCCGTGAGCTTGCCGGCCGTGTAAACGGCGGCATGCTCCAGAAGCAGTACGGTGCTGTTCTTCTCGCCCGCAACAACCTTGTTGTGGATTTCGCGCTGCAGGTCCCAGCCCTGCATGTAGTCAACGAAATCAGGGGCAAGACCCAGTTGTGAAAACTCAAGAGTCATGCGTTCAAGCTTAGACCCCGCAGCAGACTGGCCATGGTTTTGTGGTGAACCTCTCAGTCGCATCGCCGCTATTGGACAGTGACGAGGTGGGCCTGTGGATAACTTCTGCACCGATTCCGAGTCTCCGGTAGACCTTATCCATGGAAACTCTCAATTCTGCTGACAAGCCTCCCAACATGCCGGGGTATCGGGTCAGCCGTCAACTGGGCACGGGCGCGAGCTCCACAGTGTGGCTGGCGAGGAGAAACGGAGACGGAGAGCGGTTCGCAATTAAATGCGTCAAGGCGGCCGACCATGGTCCCATGGAGGCGCAGGGGATTGACGGCGGCGTTTCCCGTGAGGCCGGCATCTTGTTTGGGGTGAAACACAAGCACTTGGTTGGCATCCACGACGTCGTCCAGTTCGAGGTCGATGGACATGGAGCCCAAGGAATTGTCATGGACTATGCCGCGGGGGGCTCGTTGGCGAACCTGCTGTCCGGACGGGGCCGGCTCCGGGTGGGGGAGGTTGTGACTGTTCTGGGGCCCCTTGCCCAAGCCTTGGACTACCTTCACTCCCAGGGATTGGTGCACGGGGACGTCGCGCCGGGAAACGTCTTGTTCACGGCCGAAGGAATGCCGCTGCTGGCGGATTTCGGGCTCACGTCCAGGGTGGGGGACGCGGACGCCCAACACGGCCTGGACGTGGGTACGCCTGGGTTCATCGACCCTGTGGGCGTCGTTTCCGGCGGCCACGACCAAGGGGCATTGCGGCCGGAACGCGACTTGTATTCTCTTGCGGCTGTCGGATGGTTCTGCCTGACGGGCTCGGTCCCCGGCCTGGCACCTGACCGTCCGCCCTTGTCATTTGTAGCCGACGATGTTCCCCGGTCCATCGCTGGCGCGTTGGAGGCCGCTTTGGATCCGGACCCCCGAATGCGTCCATCCGCAAGGGAATTTTCGACGGCGATTTTCCGCAGTGCAGCTCCGGAAGCAGTGGACCTGGCAGGGGCGGTGCACGCGTCCGTCATTCCGGAATTGCTGACCCGGCGGCAAGCCCTGGATCGAAAACCACACCAACGTGCCGTGAAGTTTGGGAAGCTGCCCTCGCTCCGGCCGACGGCAAAGGCTGCGACCCGCAGGACACCCCGGACACGGCGGACGCCCAAGCCACGCAAAAATATGGCGTACGTACGGGCAGCTGTGGTTCTCGGGATCGGAGTCCTCGTCGGTGCCGCTGCGTGGGGCTTGTGGGCGCAGGGGAAGCCATCGACGACGCCGTCCGGAGCGGGGAATGGTGCTCGCGTCTCCAGTGAGGGCCCGCCCACGGACATCCCGGAGTCCTCCTCGCTCCCGGAAGGCCTCAAACAGGAGCTTCGGTCCGATGACCTGGCGGTCGTTGTGCCGGCGTTGGCGGCTGTGCGGGATGTGGCCTTGCGTGAAGGCCCTGTGGAGCTGCTGGCTGTGATCAACGCACCGGGTTCACCGGCCGAAGCCGCCGACCACCAAGTGGCGGACCACCTTCGAACAGCCGGCACGGTGTTTGCCGGACTCGCCACAACCGTGACGGCGGTGACCATCGAGCAACCCCCTCAGCCCGACCACGCAATGGTGGGGCTCGTAGCCGCTACATCCGCCTATGAGGAGCGACGCTCCTCAGGTTCGGTGGTCCGTTCAGAGCCGGCGGGGACGCCACAGCATCTCCGGCTGCATCTGGAGCGTAGTGACGGGCGATGGCAGATCGTAGAGATCCTGGCCGGCACCACGGGCTGAGCTTGGTGAAGTCCCTAGTGGTCCTTTGCCGATGTCAGCCACTCCATCGCTTCAGGTAGCGAGGGGTGCTGCCAGATGAAGCCCGCGTCCGCCAGGCGTCCGGCCTCCATCCTTTGGTTCGCCAGCACGAGTTCGTCCGCCAGCTTTCCGAGGACCAGCCGAAGTGCCGGCCGGGGTACCCGGCAGAACGCCGGCCTGTGGAACGCTTTTGCCAGGTGGGACACAATGGTGTTCACATCAGCGCTTTCGGGAGCGCTGACATTCACCGGTCCGTCGATGTCGGCCGTCAAAAGGTACGCCAACGCGGCAGCTTCATCGGCCAGCGTGATCCACGGCCAGTATTGGCGTCCGTTGCCAAAGGGGCCTCCCAGTCCGAGCTTCAGGAGGGGGAGCAGTGGCCCCAGGGCTCCACCTGACAGGCTGAGAACCACGCCGGTCCTCGGCGTTACTACGCGCACGCCCGGCGGCGCGGTCCTCGCAGTCCGCTCCCACTCCACGCAGAGGGGGCCTAGGACGCCGCCGCCGGGGCCCGAGTCCTCCCGGAGTGGGCCATCTGTCGTTGCGCCGTAGTAGCCGGACGCGGATTGGCTGATGAACACCGATGGCGGTTCGCTTAGCCGCCCCATGGCCTCAGTCAGGGTGCGGGTGGGCTGGAGGCGTGAATCCCGAAGCACCTGGATTCGCTTCTTCGTCCACGGGCGGTCACCTATGCCAGCCCCGGAGAGGTTCACCACGGCATCGACGCCCTGGAACACTTTTTCGTCCAGCTCTCCAGCGGCGGGGTTCCAGGCCCACTCCGCTGCATTCCTGGCAGGCCGGCGGACCAGCCGGACGACGTCGTGGCCCTGGCTGGCCAGTTGCTCCGACAGGGCCGTCCCGATCATTCCCGACGCTCCGGACATCACGATTCGCATGACCCATCTCACCATGACGAAGGCACGCGGGGGAAACGCCCGCCGATGCCCGGGACGTCGGGTGGGTCTTGACTATGATCGAACAATGACCTCCTCCAGCTACCTCCGTTTCCCGCATGTGCACGGCGATCTGGTCACCTTCGTGGCCGAAGACGACATCTGGGTCGCGCCCCTTTCCGGCGGCCGCGCCTGGCGGGTGTCCTCCCAACAATTGCCTGCACGGAACCCGCGGTTTACCCCGGACGGCCAGCGGCTGGTATGGACGGTTGTCGTCGGAACGTCACCCGAAGTGGTGACGGCGGATGTCGACGGCGGCGGGTACAGGCAGCTCAGCTACTTCGGGCACAGCACCACCAAGGTCAAGGGTTTCACCCCCTCGGGCCACGTCATTGTCACCAGTGCGTTCCAGCAATCAGAAAGCCGCCACACGTACGCCTACAGCCTTCCGCTGGACGGCGGCTCCGCCGTCGAACTTCCTTTCGGACCGGTCGAGGCCGTTGCTTATGGGCCCGAGGTCGGTGACGAGAAGCCAGTGGTACTGGCCAGCGTGCTGTCCCGCGAACCGGCTTGGTGGAAGCGGTACCGCGGCGGTACGGCGGGCAAGCTATGGATCGACGCCGACGGCAACGGAGAATTCGAACGGCTGCTCCCGGAGATTGAAGGCAACCTGACGGACCCTCTGTGGATCCAGGGCCGCATTGCCTTCCTCTCAGACCATGAGGGGTACGGAAACCTGTACTCGGTTTTGCCTGATGGTTCAGGACTGCGGCGGCACACCGATCACGAGGACTTCTATGTCCGGCATGCCAGCACCGATGGCCAGCGGGTCGTCTTCGAATCCGCCGGAGAGTTGTGGATTCTTCCGTCGCTCGACGCCGATGTCCAGGCCACAAAGCTGGACATCAGCCTGGGTTCGGCGTCCCCGGCACGCCGCGCGGCGCCCCTGAAAGTGTCCGCCCACCTTGGCGACGTTGTGCCGAACCTGACCGGAACTGCCAGCGCCGTGGAATCGCACGGCACCGTACATTGGCTTCGGCATAAGGACGGTCCCTCGCGCGTGGTTGAGGCTACTCCCGGTGTCCGTGCCCGTTTACCTCGCCCGCTGACAGAGGGACGGATCGCCTACGTCGCAGACCACGGTGGGGTGGAGGCGCTGTACATCAAGCGCATTGCCACACCTCTCCCGGCAGCAGTCGAAGTGCCCAAGGCGGCCGTTGAGCAGCCCAAGCCTACAAACGACGCCGACCCGTTGCCGAAGCCAGTATCGGCGTCTAACGTCCTGGGGCAGAACAAAGTTGCTGCGGGAGTCGAACAGGGCGCCCACGGGGTGGCCACGGTTGGAGCGACGGGCAACGCCGGCGATGACACCAGTGCGGGCCAGTCCGCGGACACCGTGGGCGGTACGGAATCGCCGGCAGCCCCAGCTGCGGAAAACACCGCGCAGCTCCGGATCGAATTTCCGGCCCTGACCCGGACAAGTGCGCTGGAGGCCAGCCCGGACGGCCGCTGGCTTGCTGTAGGCACATCGTTTGGTGACGTCTTCGTTGCCGATACCTCCACCGGGGCGCTGACACGTCTCGTGAGCGTCGGAGAGGGGAGCATTGATGAGTTGTCGTGGTCTGCCGATTCGGAATGGCTTGCGTGGTCCGAACCGGTGACTTCGTTCGGGTCGCGGAGCAAGCTCAGGATGACCCGCCCCGGCGGGAAGGAGTCCGCAATCGTGGATGTCACGGATGGCCGCTTCTGCGATACCTCGCCGCGGTTTACGCCGGACGGAAAGTTCCTCGCGTTCCTGTCCAACCGGAGTTTTGACCCCGTATACGACGGCCACTCCTTCGATTTGTCCTTCCCGAGCCCCATCAAGCCGTACCTGGTGGCGCTGGCGGCAGACACGCCGTCGCCGTTTGGACCCTCGATTGACACGCTTGAGGATGAGGTCCCCACCCAGGAGAAGTCCGACGACGGCGCTGTCGCCACCGTTCGCGTCGACGCCGACGGGCTGGCGCACCGCGTTATCACCGTCCCGGTTCCGCAGGGCAACTATTCGGACCTTTCCGCCGCGGACGGTGCACTGTTGTGGTTGGACACTGAGCTCACGGGTGTCACCGGTGAGGGCAAGGGAACACTGCAGGACAAGAAGACGGCGCCGTCCCTGGTGCGTTACGACCTCGGTAAGCGTAAGCAGGCCACCCTCGTCAAGGCAGTGGACAGCTACCGCTTGTCGGGGGACTTGAGCCGCATCGTCTATGTCCTGGACAAGCAGGTCACATCAGTGCCTGCGGACAGCAAAGTGGACGACGATTCCGCCGAGCTGGTCAAGGTGGAGCTCAACAGGATCCGCGTCATCCTGGACCCCGTTGCTGCCTGGGGCCAGGCATTTGAGGAGGCCTGGCGGTTGCAGCGCGATTTCTTCTGGACCGCAGACATGGCCGGGCAGGATTGGGATTCGGTGTACAAGCTTTACCGCCCGACCGTGGACCGGCTCGGTACCCACGACGACCTTGTCGATCTGTTGTGGGAGATCCATGGTGAGCTCGGCACGTCCCACGCCTACGTGAAGCCGGCAGCGGTCACGGAGGCCGGACGGAATGGACAGGGCAGGCTGGGTGCCGAATTGCAGCTCGGCAAGAAGGGTTGGGAGATTACCAGGATCCTTGCAGGGGAGTCCTCCGATCCCCTGGCAACTTCGCCGCTGACGCGCCCCGGTGCGGACGCGAAGGTGGGCGACGTGCTCTTGGCGATCGACGGCGTCGAACTTTCCGCTGCGCTGACTCCAGCAATGCAGTTGGTAGGTGCAGCGGGCCGAACCGTGGAACTGACGCTGTTGAACGGCACTGGCCACGGCGAAGCAGCCGGACAGCAGCGTCGGGTAGCGGTGGTTCCTGTGCGCGACGAGGAAAGGCTGCGCTACCAGGACTGGGTCCGAGCCAACCGGCGGACCGTCCGGGAGGCATCCGACGGTAAGTTCGGCTATCTTCACGTCCCGGACATGATGGCCAATGGCTGGGCGCAACTCCACCGGGACCTTGATACCGAAACCGCGTTGGACGGCCTGATCGTGGACGTGAGGCGCAACCGTGGCGGCCACACCTCTCAGCTGGTGGCCGAACTCATTGGCCGCAAGGTGACGGGATGGAGCATGCCACGAGGTGAAAAGCCCCGGACCTACCCGGACCACGCCCCGCGGGGACCGGTCATCATCCTTGCCGACGAATTTGCCGGGTCCGATGGCGACATCATCACGCAGGTCTCGAAGCTGCGCGGCATTGGCCCTGTTATCGGCACCCGGACCTGGGGCGGCGTCGTGGGCATTGACAACCGGTTCGCCTTGGCAGACGGAACGGGCGTCACCCAGCCGCGGTACGCCACGTGGTTCAACGGGGGCATCGGGTGGGACGTGGAGAACCGCGGAGTGGAGCCCGACATTGAGGTCCTCTTCCCGCCGCACGCCTACGCGGCCGGTACGGATCCGCAGCTGGAATACGGCATCGGGGCGCTCAAGGAAATGATCCAGGAATTGCCCACCGACCGGCCTCCGCTGCGTGAAGGTTACCGGAAGGTGCGTCCGGCGCCGTTGCCGTCGCGTCCGCAAAGCTAGCGCGCATCCCCGAGCATGGAAGAGCCCCGCCGCTTCGCAAGGAAGCGGCGGGGCTCTTTGATGTATCTGATGCTGAGGGGAAGCCTAAGCGGCGAGGGTGGCATCCAAGGTGATCTCGATGCTTGCCAGAGCGCCGGATACGGGGCAGCCGGTCTTTGCGTCTTCGGAGATGCGGCGGAAGTCCTCTTCCGAGAGGCCCGGGACCTTTGCGGTCATGGTGAGGTGGCTTCCGGTGATACCGGTACCCGGGACGAAAGTTACATCAGCCTTGGTGTTGACCTCTTCCGCGGTGAATCCCTCTCCGGCCAAGGCGTGGCTGAAAGCCATGGAGAAGCAAGCGGAGTGGGCTGCGGCGATGAGTTCTTCAGGGCTGGTCTTGCCGCCGGACTGCTCGGTGCGTGCCTTCCAGGTGACATCGAAGGTGCCCAGGCCTGAGCTGTCCAGCGTGGTGTTGCCGGCGCCTTCGATGAGGGTGCCGTTCCAAACCGTGTGTGCGGTACGTGTTGCTGCCATGTCCACTCCTTGGGGTCGTTGTGAGTCGGCAACCAGCATGGGCCGGTGCCACCGGGATCAATCCTAGGGATTTGGCGGCAGGACTGCACGGCCATTCTGCTGACAGTGGATTGTGACCCCTAGACTGGCCGAATGGACACACAGGAAAAATCATCCGGCGCCCAACGCCGTGCCCCGAGAATAGCTTCGATCATGGTTAACGCGGTGGACCCTTCCCGCCTTGCCGCTTTTTGGTCGGACCTGTTGGAGATGCCCATAGCCGCGGAGCATGAGGGATTCATTTGGTTGCGCTCCGCGGAGCCCGGCCTGCCGCGGTTGGCTTTTCAACAAGTCGCAGCACCAACGGAAGGCCGACGTCGCCTCCACCTGGACCTGCACGACGCCGACGCCGCGGCTTTGCGGGTGAAGGCCGAGTCGCTGGGGGCTACTTTTGTCGAGGGCCACGATATTGCAGATTTCCATTGGGACGTAATGCGTGACCCCGAGGGTAATGAGTTCTGCATTGCCCAGGAGTAGCCAGCGCGGGTAACCAGCGTGGCTGCGTCAGCGTCCCTACCTCTTAACGCAGAAGCCGTCCCGCCCTGCAGGCTTGCAGGACGGGACGGCAGTGCTTTCTACGGGAAAGCTACCGCGGATCGAATCCGGTTCAGTTCCAAAGAGTGGCGATGGCGATGTTCACCAGCGCGAGGCCACCCACGCTGTGTGCCAGGCCGGTGGACACCGGTTCGCCGTTCTTGACCTTGCGGGAGCCAATGACGGCGAGGACCGCTACAGCCACTGCGATGGCGAACTTGACGCCCAGCTTGAAGTAGTTGGGATCGGCGTTGGGAAGCATCGGCAGGACACCCATCATGGCAATGCCCGTCAGGAGCTGGAGGAACGCGCCGTCGCGCTGGCGGGGGTGGACCGTGGGCTCCCGGAGGGTCGCGATCCAGTAACCCACGATCATGGCTGCGCCGACGATGTGGAAGAACACCAGAATGCTGAACAGAATACTCATGGCTCCAGCTTATCCAGAGGGTTCTACGTCGCGTAGCAAAGCCACGCGCAGGTGGTTAAAGCAAAAGGGCAGGTTGCCGGATATCCGGCAACCTGCCCTTTCAGTTCCGCAGTGCTTACGGGTTCGTGATCCTAGAGACCCAGGTCTGCTTCGAAAGCACCTTCCTCAAGGCGGGCCTTGAGGGTCTGCAGGAAGCGGCCGGCGTCGGCACCGTCCACCAGACGGTGGTCGTACGTCAACGACAGGTACATCATGGAGCGGATGGCAATCGAGTCGTCGCCGTTCTCATCGGCAACCACAACGGCGCGCTTGACGATGGCGCCGGTGCCCAGGATGCCAACCTGCGGCTGGTTGATGATCGGGGTGTCGAACAGTGCACCAACGGAACCGATGTTGGTGATGCTGAACGTACCGCCGGACAGTTCATCCGGACCGATCTTGCCATCACGGGTACGGCCCGCGACGTCGGCAATCTTGCCGGCCAGGCCAGCAAGGTTGAGGTTGCCTGCGTCGGAAATGACGGGGACCAGGAGGCCCTTGTCAGTGTCGACGGCGATCGCCAGGTGCTCGGCGTTGTGGTACGTGATTTCCTGCTTGGACTCATCGTACGCAGCGTTCAGCTTGGGGTGCTGCTTCAGGGCCTCGGCAACTGCCTTGGCGATGAACGGCAGGAAGGTCAGCTTGACACCGTTCTGGGCCTGGAACGAGTTCTTGGCCTTGAGGCGGAGCTTGGCGATCTTGGTCATGTCGACCTCGTGCACCTGGGTCAGCTGGGTGGAGACCTCAAGGGACTCGCGCATGCGGCGGGCGATGACCTGGCGGATACGCGGGGCCTTCTCCGTGGTGCCACGCAGGGACGAAGCCACGACCGGCGCAGCCGACTTGGCAGCGGGCGCTGCAGCGGGGGCCGGGGCTGCCGGTGCAGCTGCAGCCTGCTTGGCTTCAGCGGCAGCAAGGACGTCCTGCTTGCGGATGCGGCCACCGACGCCGGTGCCGGCAACGGAGGTGATGTCTACGCCGTGCTGGTTGGCAAGCTTGCGGACCAGGGGAGTGACGTAGCCGGACTCCGAGGCAGACGCATCACTGGCGGGTGCGGCGGCCGGGGCAGCAGGTGCAGGCGCAGCGGCGGGGGCCGCGGGAGCCGCTGCAGCCGCGGGGGCTGCAGGTGCAGGCGCAGCGGCAGGCGCAGCCGGTGCCTCAGCGGGCTTCTCGGCAGCAGGCGCAGGTGCCGCGGCCGGAGCCGCCGCAGGTGCCGCGCCCGAGCCGATGACGGCCAGGACAGAGCCAACTTCAGCAGTCTCGTCTTCGTTGACGCGGATCTCCTGAAGGGTACCGGCAACGGGGGAGGGGATCTCGGTGTCGACCTTGTCGGTGGAAACCTCGAGGAGCGGTTCGTCAACCTCAACGGTGTCGCCCACGGCCTTGAGCCACCGCGTCACAGTTCCTTCGGTGACACTCTCGCCGAGTGCCGGGAGGGTTACTTCGTGGCCTTCGCCGCCGGAGGCTGCGGGAGCGTCGGCAGCAGGTGCTGCGGGAGCCTCTTCCGCGGGTGCAGGTGCAGCGGGTGCTTCCTCTGCGGGCGCAGCCGGAGCCTCCTGGGCCGGCGCGGCGTCGGCAGCAGAGCCTGAGCCGTCGCCGATGCGGACCAAGGGGGCGCCAACTTCGGCCGTCTCGTCTTCAGCGACGAGGATTTCTTCGATGACGCCTGAGATCGGAGAAGGGATTTCGGTGTCTACTTTGTCGGTTGAAACCTCGAGCAACGGCTCGTCGATCTCCACCCGGTCACCAACCTGCTTGAGCCAGCGGGTGACGGTTCCTTCGGTGACACTCTCACCGAGGGCGGGCAAGTTAACGGATTCAGACATGTCGTCCCCGTTCTCCTTATTGATCTTTGTGCGGATGAATTCTGCTGGTCCGGGTCGGGTGCATCCGGCTGATTCCGCCGCATGCACCCGACCCGTTTGTCTTGGGTAAAGACTTAGCCGTGGAGCGGCTTGCCCGCGAGGGCGAGGTGGGCTTCGCCCAGTGCTTCGTTCTGGGTGGGGTGGGCATGGACCAACTGGGCCACATCCTCCGGGTAGGCTTCCCAGTTCACGATCAGCTGGGCCTCACCGATCTGCTCACCGATGCGCGAACCGATCATGTGGATGCCAACTACGGGGCCGTCCTTCTGACGGACGAGCTTGACGATGCCACCGGTACCAAGGATGGAGCTCTTGCCGTTGCCGGCAAGGTTGTATTCCTGGGTCTGCACCTGGTCGTCGCCGAACTTGGCCTTGGCGGCCTTTTCGGTGTAGCCGACGGTGGCGATTTCAGGCTCGCAGTAGGTGACCTTGGGGATGTTGATGTCCTCGACGATGGCCGGGTTGAGGCCGGCGATTTCCTCGGCGACAAAGATGCCCTGCTGGTAGCCGCGGTGTGCAAGCTGGACGCCCGGGACGATGTCGCCCACGGCGTAGATGTTGCCAACGCCGGTGTGGAGGCGTTCGTTGGTGATGACGAAACCACGGTCGATGGTGATGCCGGCTTCTTCGTAGCCCAGATTTGCGGTCACAGGACCGCGGCCGACTGCTACGAGCAGGAGATCGGCTTCGAACGTCTGGCCGTCGACCAAGGTGACCTTGACGCCGTCGTCGTTCTGCTCGACGCCCTGGAAGAAGATCCCGGTGGTGAACTTGATGCCACGCTTCTTGAAGGCGCGCTCGAGGTTCTTGACGATCGAGGCGTCCTCGTTGGGAACCAAGGAGGGAAGGCCTTCGATGATGGTGACGTCAACGCCGAAGGACTTCCATACGGAAGCGAACTCGACGCCGATAACACCGCCGCCCAGGACGATGGCGCTCTTGGGGATGTAATCCATGGTGAGGGCTTGGTCCGAGGTGATGACCTTGCCGCCGATTTCGAGGCCAGGCAGCGAACGGGAGTAGGAACCCGTGGCAAGGACGATGTTCTTGCCCGTGTAGGACGTGCCGTTCACGACGACGGTGTTGTTGCCCTGGAGCTTGCCTTCACCTTCGATGACGGTGATGCCCTTGGACTTGATGAGTCCTTGGAGGCCCTTGTACTTTCCGGCAATAATGCCGTCCTTGTATGCGTTTACGGCCGGCATGTCGATGCTGTCCAGCGTGACGTTAACGCCGTACTTGGCGGAATCGCGTGCATGGTCGGCCAGTTCGGCCGAGTGCAGGAGGGCCTTGGTGGGAATACAGCCGTTGTGCAGGCAGGTCCCGCCGAGCTTTGCCTTTTCCACAAGGCCAACGGTGAACCCAAGCTGCACGGCCCGCAGGGCAGTGGCGTAGCCGCCGCTGCCGCCACCGAGTACCAGGATGTCGAATTCTTGCGCAGTTGCCTGATCGGCCACTAAAACGCTCCCTCGCGTGAGTGATGACACGGGACTGCGTGCCATCTGGTCTTTGGAACTTGTTCTGCCGTGATTATGCCAGCACCTAAGTTCTCTTGCATTTGTGACTACCGAGTTCACCTTAGCGAACCACCTACCCATGCTCCACCCTCCGCGGGCGTTTGTGGTGCGCTTGTGTCGAGACTCACGTTCACTTGTGACACAGCCCTACACGCCGCATAATTCCGGGGTTGTGCGGGCCCCGTTGCATGGATGCGCAGGGGCCCGCACGCCCTTGGAGGGCAGGGAATGATGCTAGGCGGATACCGCCAGGAGGTCCTCGGCGTAGGCAACCAAGGTCCGCACGGTGCAGCCGGTGCCCTGCTTGGGGGTGTAGCCGTACGGGCTGCCGTTGTTGAACGACGGCCCGGCAATGTCCACGTGCGCCCACGGGATCTGCTGGCCGTCGCCGTTCTTGCCCACGAACTCGCGCAGGAAGACCGCAGCGGTCATCATGCCACCGTTGCGCTCACCGATGTTGGCCAGGTCCGCAACCTGCGAGTCCAGGCTCGGCCGCAGTTCTTCGGGCAGGGGCATCGGCCACACCAGCTCACCGGCCCTGTCAGCGGCTGACTTCAGGGCAGCAGTGACGGAGTCGGAGCCCATGACCCCGGCAGTACGCAGGCCCAAAGCAATCAGTTGGGCGCCCGTGAGGGTGGCAACGTCAATGATGGCGTCCGGCTTCTCCAAGCTGGCCGCGACGATGCCGTCTGCCATAACGAGGCGGCCCTCGGCGTCAGTGTTTAGGACTTCGACCGTCTTGCCGCCGTAGACCGTCAGCACGTCGGCGGGCCGCTGCGCGGCACCGGACGGCATATTCTCCGCAATGCAGAGCCACGCGGTCGCCTTGATGGGAAGGCCAAGCGAGGCGATGGCCAGGACCGCGTTAAGTACGACGGCGGCACCGGCCATGTCGCTCTTCATGTCGCCCATCCCCAGCGCCGGTTTGATCGAGATGCCGCCGGTATCGAACGTGATGCCCTTGCCGACGAGGGCGATCTTCTTGGTGGCCTTGGCAGGGGCATATTCGACCTTGACCAGGCGGGGCTGGCGGGTTGAACCCTTGCCGACGCCCATGATGCCCCCGAAACCTTCCTTTTCGAGTCGTTTCTCGTCCCAGACCGTTACCTTCACAGGGAGGCCCTTGGCGAGTTCCTTGGCGGACTCGGCAAACGACTCGGGGTACAAGTGGCTGGGCGGCTGGTTGACCAGCGTCCGGGTGGCATTGACTGCGCGTGCCAGGATGATTGCCCGGTCCAATGCGGGCTGTGCGTCCTTGGCGTCTACATCCGAGAAAATCAGGGCTTTGGCGACCGGAGCCTTCAGGCCGTCCTTGCTGGAGCGGTGCTCCGTGTAGGAGTAGGCGCCCAGGGCCGCACCTTCGGCGACTGCTGCGACGTCGGCGACGGTGGTCGTCGGGAATGCGAGGGTTACCGATGAGACGCCTGCGAGCTGTCGGACGGCAGATCCTGCTGCGCGGCGCAGAGCCTCTTCGGTGAGGCTGCCGCCGTCGAGCAGTTTGCCCACGCCCGCCAGGACCAGGATCTCCGAACCCGTTTCCGTCAGCCCCGGGAGCCGGTGAACCTGATCCGCCGCGCCCGTGATCCCCAGCAGCTTAAGGGAGCCGGCTACCGATTCGGCCGCCTTCGCGCTCAACGGGTTCGACAGCAGGACGGGCCCGTCCGTTCCCTGCACAACGCCAAGCACAAGGGCGTCGCTGGGGGACTTTTTCAGGTCTTTGGCGATGATGCCCAGGATGATGTCAGTAGTCTTGACCACGAGGATCTGTCCTCACTTCTCTCTGCATTGCATGGCGGGGCCGCATGTTTGGCGGCCTGCCCCGGTTGTCGCCCCACGTCATCTTGCGACGGCGGCCTTGGAGTTCAGGACCGGCGCCGCAAAGGCGCCGGTCCGTTTCGATCGTAGTCTCTCGGGTGCTTTGGACAGCAATTAAATGAGAGCTGCAGCACAACGGGGGCAGGAATGCCCGGTCGAAGCGGTGCGTTGTACAACTAGAGAAGAGTGCCGCTGCCGGGCGGGTGGAGTCCCTGGTTCCAACCTCCGGCAACAGCTGGCCACCCTGAAATTTGTCGTTGTCGTGAAGTTTGTCTTCGTGAAAGGAACATGCCGTGTTTGAACGGATATCCGGCTCCCTCCTGGACCCCGAGTCGCTCTATGCGAGCAACATCGAGACGTTCCACAGTCCTGAACTCCGGGGCCTGGACATGGTCATGGGCTTCACGGGCTTCGCCGATGCCGGTCACGTGGTCCGGCAGATCAACGCCGAGCTCCTGGATGGAGACGACGTCCAGGTAGTTGCCATGTTCGACGCCGACCAGCTCATCGACTACCGTTCGCGGCGCCCGCACATCAGCTTCGTCGAAGACCACCTCGAGGACTACCAGGCCCCGAAGCTGGGCTTGTACAAGCTGAACGACGGCCTCGGCCAGCCCTTCCTCCTGCTGGCCGGTTTTGAACCGGACCTCCAGTGGGAGCGATTCTCCCGGGCCGTCGTCGGAATCGTCGAGAAGCTGGACGTGAACCTGGTGACGTGGATTCATTCCATCCCCATGCCGGTACCGCACACGCGGCCGGTTGGCGTCACGGTGCACGGAAACCGGCCCGAACTGATCGATGGCATCTCCAGCTGGAAGCCCACCGTCGAGGTGCCCGCCGCCATTGGCCACATCCTTGAGCTTCGGCTCACTGAAGCGGAGCGAAACGTGGCAGGCTACGTCATCCACGTCCCGCACTACCTTGCCGAAGCCGAGTACCCGCCAGCCGCCGTGGCAGGGTTGGAGTACCTGGGGGCCGCAACATCCTTGATGCTGCCCACCGACCGGCTTCGTGAAGCGGGACGCGAAGTGGGCCGCCAGATCGCCGAGCAGATCCAGGCCTCCGAAGAGGTTCAAGCCGTGGTTTCCAACCTGGAGACCCGGTACGACGAGAAATCCGAAGGCATTGTGCGCCGTTCGTTGCTGGCCGACGAGAATGACGAGCTGCCCAACGCCGAGGACATCGGCGCAGCAGTTGAGGCATACCTGGCCCGTAAAGACTCGCCGCAATAAATCAGCTTTGAAGTCCCGGGAGGCATAATTGGGGGGTGAATGCTCCCCGCGCCTGGCTCATCTGGACAATCGGCGTGTTCGCCTACCTGGTGGCAGTCGCGCAGCGTACATCCTTTGGTGTCGCAGGCCTGGAAGCCACCGAACGTTTTGACGCCAGTGCTGCTGCGATCTCTTTCTTCACCGTGCTGCAGTTGCTGGTTTACGCTGGCCTGCAGATCCCGGTGGGTGTCCTGGTGGACCGCTTCGGTTCCCGTGCCATGGTGGCCGGTGGTGCCGTCCTCATGGGCTTGGGACAGTTGCAGTTGGCTTTCGCTGAGAGTGTTCCCGGCGGGGTCCTGGGTCGGGTCCTGGTAGGGGCAGGCGATGCCATGACCTTCATCTCCGTGATCCGCCTGGTCCCCTTATGGTTTGCCCCGGCCAAGGTGCCGCTGGTTACCCAGCTCACGGGGATGTGCGGCCAACTGGGACAACTCTTCAGCGTCGTTCCCTTCGCGCTGCTCCTGCATTCCGCCGGTTGGACGCCGGCGTTCCTGACGCTGGCCGCAATGTCGGTGCTCGCCGTCGTCCTGGTGCTTGCACTACTGCGGGACGCGCCTCCAGGGCACCCGCCGCGGGCTGAGGGTCAAGGGCTCCGGGCTACCGGCGTCTCGCTGTCGCGTGCCTGGAAGCAGCCCGGCACCCGGCTCGGGCTCTGGAGCCACTTCACCGTGCAATTCAGTGGAAACCTCTTTGCGATGACCTGGGGCTACCCATTCCTGCTCTCCGCCCAAGGCCTGGACGCTGGCACGGTTTCGGCGTTGATGGCGCTCTTTGTGGGTACGGCCATCGTGGCAGGTCCAGGCTTCGGACGCTTCGTCGCCAAGCATCCCATGCGACGATCTGCGCTGGTCCTGCTGATCACGCTCGCCACGGCCCTGGCCTGGGCTGCGGTCCTGGCCTTGCCTGAACGTGCCCCCCTATGGCTCCTGGTGATCCTCGTGGTTGTGCTGGCCATTGGTGGCCCTGGATCCATGATTGGATTCGACTTCGCCCGCACCTTCAACCCTTCCCATCGGATCGGCACGGCAACAGGGATCGTCAACGTCGGGGGCTTCATCGCGGCGCTTGTCGCGATCTACCTCATTGGCCTTGTCCTGGACCTGCTCAATGCAAGTGGCTTCTCCGGTGGTGAGTTGTACGGCCTGGCGTCCTTCCGCATTGCCCTCAGCGTTCAGTTCGTGCTCCTTGGGCTTGGAACGGTCCTGATCCTGATGACACGGCGCAAGGTCCGCCGGCAGATGGCTGCCCAGGGAATCCACGTGCCTCCCTTGGTGGCTACGCTCGCCAAGCAGCGCCGGGAACGGATAGAGCGTCGTCGCAACCAGCGGGCCGTGGGCAACGGGCCGAACGGCGCCTAGGGGAAGAACGACCGCAGCTTTTCCACATACGGCGAATGGTTTCTGGTGGTGCCGACGCGGCCTGCGCAGGCTGGAGCCATGACAACAAACAAGATCCTGAGCATCCGCCAACCCGAAGACGTCCTCGGCTACATTCCGCATATGTTGGGCTACTGGCCTGAAGACAGCCTCGTAGCGATCACCATGCAGGGGAAGGTTCTCGGCGCGACACTGCGCGTCGATCTTCCCGCCCGACATGCGCCGCAGGTGCTTGCCGGTTTCGCCGACCGGGTCCGCAGCTACCTGATCGCTGACGAAGAAGCGGATGGCGTTCTCCTGGCCCTCTACTCCGATTCCGGTTGGGCAGACGGTGCCGTGGTCCGCACCATGGTTCCGCTACTCGAGGAGCTGCGTCAATGCCTGGACGAGGTGGATTTATCTGTTCGGGACGCGTGGTTGGTGGGAAAGGACTATTGGCGCAGTGCTTACTGCACTGATATAGGTTGTTGCCCGGTGCCCGGCCGCTCCGTCGACAGCATTAGGGACAGCAGGCTGAGCGCAGAGTTGGTGTACCAGGGGAGTATGGTCGGTCCACCACCGGGAGCGGGCCCAGGCACGTCGTCCCTCGCCCGGCCCGGGAGCCTTGATGCGGGAGTTCTCGAGGCGGAAACGCACTACGGTGAGCGGATGCTCAGCCTGTGGCGCAGCGAGCGGTGCTTGGACGCGGTCCTGGCCGTTTGGCAGCACGTCATCACGACCAGGGGGGAACGCGCTCCGTTACACCCGGGACAGGATGCCGCGCTCGTAGGATTCCTGCGGATGACACTGAAGGTCCCGGCATGGCGGGACGCTGTCATCGTCATGGCAGCCGCCGGAATCGAGTCGGCAAAGTCCGGAGCCGCGGCATACGGGTTCTTTGATGATGAAGGCGGGGAAGACCCCGTCTTCGATCCGTGCGAGGTGGGGGTGCCAGCCGTTGCGTCCGAAGCGTCGTCGGCCGGGTCGTGGAGCGCGGTGGACGTGTACACCTACGGCGACGTGCTTCTGGGAATGCGGCCAGAGGTGCCCCTTTGGCCTCAGCTCCACGCCCTGCAACAGGTTATGTCGACTCTGTGCGTCGAAGAGGAAAACGGTGCCGTGGCTGCGGCAGCCTTGACCATCCAAGGCTGGATTTCCTGGTGCAAAGGCAGGGGCTCAATAGCCCATGCCAGCCTGGAGCTCGCAGAGTCAGCGTGTCCCGGCTACCGGTTGGCAGAACTGCTCAGTGACGTTCTGGCGCAGGGTGCCATTTGCGAGTGGGCGCGACGCCCTGAATCGGCCTGGCGGGGGCGGCGTGACCTTTCTGTGTAGTGCTTGACCATTTATCAGGCGTGGGTTTTCCAAAATCGTGAGACAATGGATGCCGAGACCCGGTTGGGTCCGCGTTCGAATGCCTGAAGTGTCCCGGAGATCGGGAACATAACAGCGTCGTCGGGAGTTCTACATAAGGACTCTGCAGGCGGCGATCACATTTGAAATTGATCGCGGACTTGACAGGGTCATAGTGGTGTTGCCCGTATGGTGATTCCACAGACCGCCGCTAGAAAGGTTTTCTGTGACCCCGTCTTCCGTCGAGAAGGAACCCGCCGACCTGGCCGAACTGTCCGCTGAGGAAAAGAAGGCGGCCACATCGGCAAAGCGCGCCGCTACGCGTGCTGCCAACAAAGCCTCAGAGGTTGGCTCTGACAAGCCTGCACCCAAGAAGCGCGGACCCAAGCCCGGCGCGAAGGCCGCCGCTGAAGCCGCGAACCAGTCCTCAGACGCCGAGGACGCCAACGCCGAAGACGAAGACTTCGATCCCGCTGCAGCGGAAGAGGTTGAAGTCGGAGATGACGACGCAGAGGATGCCGCTGCCCCCAAGGAAAAGGCAGCTCCGTCCGGTTCCGGGTTCGTTTACTCTGATGCCGATGATGACGATGCTCCCGTGCAGCAGGTCATGTCGGCCGGCGCTACGGCCGACCCCGTCAAGGACTACCTGAAGCAGATCGGTAAGGTCGCCCTGCTGAATGCCGAGCAGGAAGTCGACCTCGCCCTCCGCATTGAAGCCGGACTCTTCGCCGAAGAAAAGATCAACGCTGACGACGGATCCATGGACCCGAAGCTCAAGCGCGAACTGGAATTCGTGATCCACGACGGCAAGCGCGCCAAGAACCACCTCCTTGAGGCCAACCTGCGGCTCGTTGTTTCGCTGGCCAAGCGCTACACCGGGCGTGGCATGCTCTTCCTCGACCTGATCCAGGAAGGCAACCTGGGCCTCATCCGCGCCGTGGAGAAGTTCGACTACACCAAGGGCTTCAAGTTCTCCACCTACGCCACCTGGTGGATCCGCCAGGCCATCACCCGCGCGATGGCTGACCAGGCCCGCACCATCCGTATCCCGGTGCACATGGTGGAAGTCATCAACAAGCTGGCCCGTGTCCAGCGGCAGATGCTCCAGGACCTCGGCCGCGAACCTACGCCGGAAGAATTGGCGTTGGAGCTGGACATGACGCCCGAGAAGGTCGTCGAAGTCCAGAAGTACGGCCGTGAGCCTATTTCCCTGCACACCCCGTTGGGTGAGGACGGCGACTCGGAGTTCGGTGACCTGATCGAGGACTCGGAAGCTGTTGTTCCCGCGGACGCGGTCAGCTTTACCCTCCTCCAGGAGCAGCTGCATTCCGTCCTGGACACCCTGTCCGAGCGTGAAGCCGGCGTCGTGGCTATGCGCTTCGGCCTGACCGACGGCCAGCCGAAGACTTTAGACGAAATCGGCAAGGTCTATGGAGTGACGCGCGAGCGTATCCGTCAGATCGAATCGAAGACCATGTCCAAGTTGCGGCACCCCTCCCGTTCACAGGTCCTCCGGGACTACCTGGACTAAACAGTTCGAGGCACCCAGTGGGCGGCCCAGTCGGATCTCCGGCTGGGCCGCTTTCTTGTCCGCAACACACCTGGCGTCTGAACATGGCGGGGACAACGCAAAAGGGCTCCTCCCGATCGGGAGGAGCCCTGTGCGCTCAAACGGTTTTCCGGACTTTGCCGGTGTGCCCTGCCTTAGTCGACGGGGACGGGAGCCTTCTCATTGAGGCGCTCGGTCTCATCGTGCCAGTCCGAAGTCATGGGCCGAAGCGTAGCTTCAACTGCACGTGCGTGGTGGCCGCAGAAAAGAAGCTCACCACCGGAGGACTCGAGTACAACGCGGACATACGCCTGGGCTCCGCAACGATCGCACCGGTCAGCTGCGTTCAGCGTGCGGTCTGCAACTGCTGTTGTCATGTCGGCCTCCTTAGTAGTTCTGTACATCCATATAACCAGCATTCGACGCAGATCCATGGCAAGGATGGGTCACTTTCGCTGTCCGCGTATCACATGTGCGTAACGTAACCTTCCGGGTTGCCCTGGCCCGGGAGTGGCAACCCGTACCTGTCGGTGGCCGCAGCTAGCCTAGTATTGGCAGTGTTTGCCTTGAATTACCAGCGATATCACGGCTGGGAAACACCCTGAGATATACCTCTGAAGGAGCACACCGCGAGTGGCACCGAGTTCTGAATACAACGCCCGGCACCTGTCTGTCCTTGAAGGCCTGGAAGCCGTTCGAAAGCGTCCGGGCATGTACATCGGGTCCACCGACTCCCGCGGTCTCATGCACTGTTTGTGGGAGATCATTGACAACTCGGTGGACGAGGCGTTGGCAGGTTTCGGACACGACATCAAGGTGATCCTGCATGCCGACAATTCTGTCGAAATTCACGACGACGGCCGTGGCATCCCCGTGGACGTCGAGCCAAAAACCGGACTCTCCGGCGTCGAGGTTGTCTTTACCAAACTGCACGCAGGTGGCAAGTTCGGCGGCGGTTCGTACACTGCTTCCGGTGGCCTGCATGGCGTGGGTGCGTCAGTGGTCAACGCCTTGTCGAGCCGGCTGGACGTCCAGGTGGACCGGGGGAGCAAGACCTACCAGATGTCGTTCCGCCGCGGCGAGCCCGGCCGGTTCGTGGACCCAGGTTCCAAGCCCGGGCCCGACGCCCCGTTTGAGCCCTTTGTGGAGAAGTCCGTGCTGGACGTCGTGGGCAAGGCCAAGCGTGGCGTGACCGGTACCCGCATCCGGTATTGGGCAGACCGCCAGATTTTTACTCCTGACGCAAAGTTCTCCTATGACGACCTGGCGGCGCGTGCCCGCCAGACGTCTTTCCTGGTTCCGGGCCTGAAAATTACGGTCCGTGATGAACGAAAGCTGGCCGGGACGCCGGGCGAGAACGGTGCCCACGAAGAGGTATTCCACCACGACGGTGGGATCTCCGAGTTTGTCGAATTCCTTGCAGCCGATTCCGGTGTGACTGACGTCTGGCGCCTTCATGGTTCAGGAAAGTTCAAGGAAACCGTGCCCGTCCTGGACGAAAACGGCCACAGCAAGATCGCGGAAGTCGAGCGCGACTGCGAGGTGGATATTGCCCTGCGCTGGGGTATCGGGTACGAGACCACCATGCGCAGCTTCGTTAACATCATCGCCACCCCCAAAGGCGGAACCCACCAGTCGGGGTTTGAGGCTGCCCTGCTGAAGACCTTCCGCAAGGCTGTGGAGACGAATGCCCGCAAGCTCAAAGCCGGCAACGACAAGATCGAGAAAGATGACATCCTCGCCGGGCTGACCGCCGTGTTGACGGTACGCCTGGCGGAGCCCCAGTTCGAGGGGCAGACCAAGGAAATTCTCGGCACCTCCGCGGTCAGGGCGATTGTGGCGAAGGTCGTTGAAAAGGAAATCACTTCCCGGCTGAATTCGGCCAACCGCAACGACAAGGCCCAGTCGGCGCTCCTTCTGGAGAAGATGGTCAGCGAGATGAAGTCACGCATCTCGGCCCGTGTCCATAAGGAAACCCAGCGTCGCAAGAACGCCCTGGAAACGTCGTCAATGCCCACGAAGCTCGCTGATTGCCGCACCGACGACGTTGCCCGCTCGGAACTGTTCATCGTTGAGGGCGACTCCGCGCTGGGTACAGCCAAGCTTGCGCGCTCATCCGACTTCCAGGCGCTGCTTCCGATTCGAGGCAAAATCCTCAACGTGCAAAAGGCCTCGGTGGGGGACATGCTCTCCAATGCCGAGTGCGCGGCACTGATCCAGGTGGTGGGGGCAGGCTCGGGCCGCAGTTTCGATATTGACGCTGCCAGGTATGGCAAGGTCATACTCATGACCGACGCCGACGTCGATGGCGCGCACATCCGCACCCTCCTGCTGACGCTGTTTTTCCGCTACATGCGTCCCATGGTTGAAGCCGGCCGGGTATTTGCCGCCGTCCCGCCATTGCACCGGGTTGAGGTTATCAACCCGGGCCAGAAGGCCAACGAGATGATCTACACCTACTCCGAGGCCGAGCTTCACGTGCTCCTCAACAACCTCGCCAAGGAGGGCAAGCGCTACAAAGAGCCCATCCAGCGGTACAAGGGCCTTGGTGAAATGGATGCTCAACAACTGGCCGAGACCACCATGGATCCGCGGCACAGGACCCTCCGGAAGGTAGGCATCGACAGCGCGCAGCGGGCAGAAGAAGTGTTCGACCTCTTGATGGGTTCGGACGTTGCGCCGCGCAAGGAGTTCATTATTGCCGGGGCAGCGACACTCGACAGGGAACGTATCGACGCTTAGGCGCTGGGCGTAGTCGGCGCGGTGTTGTCCTTTGCGGTGCGGCCCGCGGGGGCCGACAGTGCTGTTGCTCCCACGGCCAGGGCCAACGCACACAGTCCCCATGGCAGCCCGGCGGCGACGGCAACTCCGCCCACCAGCAACGGGCCGCCTGCGTCGCCAAGCTCGCGTCCGAGCTCCGCCGACCCCATGGTCCGGCCCAGGCGCTCCGGAGGGGTCGAGTCGGCGAGATGGGCAAAAGCCAGCGGCGTCGCGACGCCTATTCCGAGCCCGATCAGGACAGCGGCGCCGTAAGTCCAGCCGGCGCCGGGAAGGAGCGCGGCTACGAGCGTGCCGACGGCAATGGCAGCCAGTCCGGCCATCATGCCGGGCCTATCGGCAAGCCGGCCCCGGTCCCGCAGGCTGCCGATGCGTGGCTGCACCAGGGATGAAGCAACGGCGAGCACCGTCACCACGGCAACACTGCCGGTTGTGCCTAGGCCTTCGCGGGCAGCAAGAGCCGGGAGGAATCCGACGGCGGCACCCAGGGCTCCCGTCGCGGCGGCAAGGACCAGCGTTGGTCCCAGGAACGAGCGCTCCGTGCTTTGGCGCCACACATCGACGATGGTGTACCTGGGCCGGGGAAGCGGTGCCAGCGGTGGAACGGAGAATGCAGCCCACGCTGCCACCACCAGGCCAAGGGCCGACAGGACAAGGAACAGCAAGGCGAAGCCGCCGGCCACGATGGCCAGGGCCCCCAGGAGTGGCCCTATGGCATAGCCCAGTCCTTTCCACGAGCCGTAGCGGCCAAAGTAGCGACCGGTCTTTCCCCCGGCCAGCCGGGCAACGCCAGCGGATGATGCGGGGGAGAACGCCGACGCTGCCATTCCCTGTCCCAGGCGGGCTGCGGCAAGCATTGCCGGTTGATCTGCCCAGAGGCCAATAAGGGAAGCGGCGGAGAAAGCAACCAGACCGCCCACGATCACCGGCTTGGGGCCGATGCGGTCGCTGAGGGCGCCAAAAACCGGTTTGAGGAACACCTCTGCGATGTCGTAAAGGGCCAGCAGGATGCCCAGCCCCAGGAGGCTGAGCCCGATGTCCGCGCTTTCGGCCCCCAGCCCTGCGGCGACGGCGTGGGCTCCGAACGCGGTGGTAAATCCTGCTGCATAGAGGGGCCATCGTTGGGCCGCGACCAGGCGCGCTGAGTCGGAGGGTTCTGAGGCATTCACGGAACAAATGTAACAGCTGCTACATTCAGAATTGTGATTGATCAACGTTGGCTACTGATCCTCGTCCAGGTACCTTCGCAGCCGTCCAGGCACAGGGTGGCGGTCTGGCGTGAACTTCGCCGGATTGGCGCGGTACCGCTGTCGCCGGGGACCTGGTTGCTTCCCGTCCATCCGTCCTTCGACGCCGGATTGGCCCGGGCCGAAGAACTGGTTGCCAACGGCGGTGGCTCCTGGACGTTGGTGGACGCCTCTCCCCGTAACCAGGGCGTGGACACCTTCCGGAGTGCGTATGAAGCTGCCCGACTGGAGGAGTGGTCCGAGTTCATGGCGGACTGTGGCAAGTTCGAACAGGAAATCGTGAAGGAAGTTGCCCACGAAAAGTTTACGTTCGCCGAGCTGGAGGAGGAGGAACAGAGCCTGGAACGCCTGAGGCGCTGGTTCCGCGAATTGAAGTCCCGCGATGTCCTGCATCTTCCACAGGCGGGAGAAGCAGCCGACCATCTTGCGCGGTGCGGGACCGCCCTTGAGCGCTATGCCTCAAGGGTCTATGAAGTCACACTGCAGCAGTAGCCACGTGCCGGTCCCGACACTAGCCCAGGAGTCCGGGAACGATCAGCAGGGCTGTCGGTACGGCCAGCAGGAGGATTGAGGCCGCGAGGACCAGGATCCGCAGGCCTCTGGTGAGCGGAGGCAGCGGCGAGAGGAGGCGGCTGACGCGGGACGCCGTCGTACGTGGAGAATCGGCGCCGCCGGTAGCGCTGACTGAATTGCCCTCCACCACCGCGCCTCCTGTGGTGAAGGCGTGGGTTCCAATGGTCGGCTGGGACGAACCGCTGGCGACAATGGCGATTGCCTTGATGAGTGTCCCTTTGCTTTCCGTTCGGAGGGCGACGTCGTCGGCCAGCATCTCGATCAGGGAGTTCACGGCGGTCTGGGCGAGCCGGGTGGTGGGAAACCACGGTAAGGCCTGCCGCCAGGCGGCGAAGGCCCACAGCAGAAGGTCGTGGCGTTGGGAAAGGTGTGCATTCTCGTGAATGAGGACGGCCCTGAGTTCGGCGGGTTCAAGGGCTGCCATGAGGCCATCGGAGAGCACGGTCACTGAGCGGGCGCCGCCGGGCAGGCAGTACGCCACTGGCGAGTCATGGTTGATTACCACGGTTCCCGGTCCGTCGTCGGAGGGTGATGCCAGCAGGGCCAGTAGTTCGCGGTGCCGGCGCCGCTGGCGTTCAATCTTGTAGTAGGTCAGCAGGAGAGTGAAGACCAAGTGGGCTGTCAGCAGGGCAGCTGCCGACAGGGCGAAGAGATGCCAGAATCCCAGCGCCGTGGTGGGTTCGTTGTAGAAGACCATTCCTGCCAGGCTCCGGAGGCCGGCGAGGAGGTTGTCGCCCACGGGTTCCAGGCCATACACAAGCATGGCGCCAATCATGGAAAGCCCACCGGCCAGGGCGATCGCCTGCCACAGCACCATGGCTGTGAAGGGGGAGCGTGCAGGCCACCGTGCTCGCGACAGCAGAACGGGCACGGGCCATGCCAGGATCAATGCCAGGACCGCAAGCAGGTATGAGGTCCAGAACATAGTGGCTAATTGTAGCCGAGCAGTTTGCGCAGTGTTGCGGCTTCGCTTTCAGTGACGGAGCCAATGAATCGGGCGAGGACGGCTTCCCGGTCCGGAGCGGAGCCAAGGACTTCGTGCATGAGCTCGGCGGTGTGGTCTGCGCGGCTGGAAACGGCCTGGTAGCGGTGCGGGCGGGTTCCGCGCTCACGCTCCACAAGGCCCTTCTTTTCCAACCGGGAGAGGACAGTAAGAACCGTGGTCACGGCCAGGTCCTTGCCCTGGTGCCCTGCCGAGCCATCGCCGGCTTCGGAATCCTGCGCGAGGAGATCGCGCAGGGTGTTGGCAGTTGCAGCCTCCTGGCCTGCCCAGAGCAGATCCATGACTGCCCGTTCCAGTTCCCCAAGACTTGCCATCAATACGTCCCTACCTTCCGCATCCCAACAACAGCACTTCTGCCGCCCGGTGCGACGATCCAACATTCATTCACTAATTTACCGCTTTTCAACTCTCCATTCTACGTCAGGTAGAACTATCGGCGCGCCGCGGGCCGGAGGAGGGCCTTGCGCGTGCGTAACGCCACTTGAAGAATGGGTTTGGTCTGCCGCCATTTGTTCTACACTGTGTAGAAGACACGTTTTCTACAGAACGTAGAAGTACCGTCATTGCACTTCGGTCCACCGCACAAAGGACAGCCATGGACGCTTTGGAAATCGCACGCTGGCAATTCGGCATCACTACCGTCTACCACTTCATGATGGTGCCCCTCACCATTGGCCTCGGCCTGGTGGTGGCCATCATCCAGACCCTCTGGTACCGCACGGGCAAGCCAGAGTACCTGCGCATGACCAAGTTCTGGGGAAAGCTGTTCCTCATCAACTTCATCATGGGCGTGGCAACCGGAATCGTGCAGGAATTCCAGTTCGGGATGGCCTGGAGTGAGTACAGCCGGTTCGTGGGCGACGTCTTCGGCGCTCCGCTGGCCCTTGAGGCGCTGCTTGCCTTCTTCGTGGAGTCCACGTTCCTGGGACTGTGGATCTTCGGCTGGAAGCAGCTCAAGCGTGGCGTGCACCTGGCCTGCCTATGGATCGCAGTGATCGGATCGGTCTTTTCCGCCTACTTCATCATCGTGGCGAACTCCTGGATGCAGCACCCTGTTGGTGTGGAGATGGTGGATGGCCGTCCCGTTATGACAGATGCGTGGGCAGTCTTTACCAACAACACAGCATTGGTCGCAGTGCCGCACACCCTGTTCGGCGCACTGGCCGTTGCGGGTGCCTTCCTGCTGGGAATCGCCTGGTACCACCTGTGGCGCAGGGGCCACGACGGGATAGACGTGGTGGGTGCCGACGGCAAGCTGATTCCGGGCGAGGCTGCAATTCCAGGCCGCGACAAGGCCGATTACACGGTATGGATGAGATCACTGAGGATCGGTGCCGTAGTGGCCATGATTTCCTTCGCGGGGACCGCCATTACCGGCGACCTCCAAGGCAAGCTGATGTTTGAACAGCAGCCCATGAAGATGGCCGCCGCTGAAGCCGCCTGCCACGATGGCACTGGCTTCTCGGTGCTCAGCGTGGGCAACCTCGGTGCTTCGAACTGCGATGACATTGTGGCCGTCATCGAAGTCCCGGGGATCCTGTCCTTCCTGGCCAAAGGCGATTTCACCACCGAGGTCAAGGGCGTCAACAGCCTGCTCGGTGAATACAAGGAAAAGTACGGCACCCACCTGCCCGACAACCCGCTGTACGGCGAGCGCGCCGGCCAGGAGATCCACTATGTTCCCGTGATGGAAGTGACGTACTGGGGCTTCCGCATGATGATCGGCTTTGGTGGCATCGCAGCCCTCGCGGCCCTGCTGGCCCTGTGGGTCACCCGCAAGGGTGTGGTGCCCCAGTCCAGGTGGCTCATGCGCCTGGCGGTCTTCGGGATTCTTGCTCCCTTCGGTGCCAATGCGGCCGGGTGGATCTTCACGGAGATGGGACGCCAGCCGTTCGTGGTGGCCCCGAATCCTGACATGAACGGGATCGACCAGGTCTTCATGTTTACAGCGGCAGCTGTCTCTCCGGGGGTCAGTGCGGGCGAGCTCATGACCTCGCTGGTGGTCCTCACCGCCATCTACGCCGTGCTTCTGGTGGTTGAAGTGAAGCTGCTGGTCAAGTACATCCGCGGCGGAGTGGCGTCGGCGATGCCTGAACTTGCCCACGCCAAGGAGACAGACAAGCACGACAAGAGCGACGACGGCCCGGACAAGTCCGGCGACGACGTCCTGGCATTCGCCTACTAGAAGCCAAGGGAAACTGACAATGGAACTGTTGCCAACTATCTGGTTCGTGGCCATCGCCGTTCTGTGGACCGGCTACCTCTTCCTGGAGGGCTTCGACCTCGGCGTCGGCATGCTCATGAAGCTGTTCGCCCGCAACAACACCGACCGCCGCGTCCTGTTGAACACGATTGGTCCGGTGTGGGACGGCAATGAGGTGTGGCTGCTCACTGCGGCCGGTGCAACCTTCGCTGCGTTCCCCCTCTGGTACGCATCCTTGTTCTCGGCGTTGTACCTGCCGTTGCTGTGCGTGCTCGCGGCCCTGATCTTCCGCGCGGTCGCCTTCGAGTACCGGGGCAAGGTTGACTCCGTGCGGTGGCGCAACCGCTGGGACTGGGCCATCGCCGTCGGCTCCTTCGTTGCCGCCTTCGGTATCGGCGCCGCCCTGGCGCTGACAACAACGGGCCTGCCGTTGAACGACAACGGTGACCGTGTGGGCGGTCCAATGTCCTGGTTCAGCGGGTACGCGCTCCTAGGCGGATTCGGCGTTGTGGCGTTCGCCCTGGTTCACGCCCTCGCCTTCCTGGCACTGAAGACCGACGGCGATGTCCGGCACCGTGCGCGCCGCTGGTTTGTGCGGCTGGTCCCGGTTGCCGTGCTGCCGATGTTCGGCTGGATGCTGGCGGTGCAGTTCCTGAGCGGGAAGCCGTGGACCTGGGCCTTGGTGGCAGCCGCGGTGGTGGCCGTAGTCCTGGCCTGGCAGTTGGCCCGGGCAGGATCCGAGGGGCGGGCATTCGGTGCCCTCGGCGCTTTCATTGTCTGCGCCACGGCCTCGATCTTCGGTGCGGCGTTCCCGGTGGTCATTCCTTCCACGATCGATCCCGCCTTCAACCTGACCATTTCCAACGCCTCGTCTTCGGACTACACGTTGGGCCTGATGAGTATTGTTGCCGCCGTAGGGCTGCCGCTGGTCATTGCCTACCAATCCTGGACGTACTGGGTATTCCGGCGTCGCGTCAGTGCAGCGCACATCCCCGAGGCGCACGGGTTCTTGCCTGCGATCGCCGCGAAAGTCCTGGTTTCCAAGGAACCGGGTTCGGCCGGTACCCCGTCCGGCAAGCCAACCCACCCGGGAGCCTGAACGCCGATGAAACCCGTGTTCCCTTCCGGCCCGGTTACCCGATCCGCCCTCTACACGATCGGGCTGCTGTCCGCCCTCAAGGCCCTGTCCTTGGTGCTGATGGCGCAGGCCGTGGCGGTGATGCTGGCAGGCCTGGCTTCCGGGTCCGGGGATTGGAACAGCGGACTCATCTGGGGCGCCGTGGGAGCTGTCCTGCGCTCGCTGACGGTGTGGGGACAGGGCATTGCCTCCCGCCGGGCCGCCTTGGGCGTCAAAGAGGAGCTGCGCGCCAGCCTGCTGCGGCGATCACTGGGTGACGGCGCCGCCTCGCCGGTGGAGGGAATGAACGACGGCGGCCTGGCGATCCTCACGACGCGGGGACTGGACGCCCTGGACGACTACTACACGCAATACCTGCCGGCGTTGGTGAACTGCGCAACGGTGCCGTTGTTGATCGGCGCCCGTATCCTGTTCGCCGACTGGGTCAGCGCACTGGTGATCGTCCTGACAGTGCCCCTGGTTCCACTGTTCATGGTGCTGATTGGCCGGCACACCGAGGACAGTGTCCGCGACGCGCAGACCACCCTGCGGAAACTGTCCGGGCACATTCTTGAACTCGCCAAAGGCCTGCCGGTCCTGGTGGGCCTGGGCCGCGCCAGTGAGCAACGCGCAGCCTTGGAGGATATCTCCGAGCAATACCGCAGCCGCACCATGGGAACCCTCCGCACAGCCTTCCTTTCGGCACTTGCCCTGGAACTCATAGCCACGATCTCCGTAGCCGTTGTGGCCGTGTTCATCGGTGTCAGGCTTGTGGCCGGGGACATGGCATTGGAAGCAGGCTTGTTGGCATTGATCCTTGCCCCCGACTGCTACCTGCCGCTCCGGGAACTGGGTACGGCCCACCACGCCAGCGACGACGGCCGTGCCGCTCTCGAAACCACCCAGGCCGTGCTGGAAGCACCCGCGCACCAGCGACTGCAGGAAACTGCTGCCCTTCCCGGGCCGGAAGACACCGTGGTGACCGATCTTTCGGTGACGTACAGCGGCAGGTCGGCGGCCGCCGTCGGACCCCTCAGCTTCATTGCAACCCAAGGCAGGATCACCGCGCTGGACGGGGACAGCGGGACCGGGAAGAGTACAGTCCTGGCTGTCCTGGCCGGGCTGGTCGGTCCGGGGGCGGGTACCGCAGTCACTGGGCACATCAGGGGAGCAGGACAAGGGACTGTGGCATGGGTGCCACAGCATCCTGTCATGGCAGCTGAAACGGTCCAGCAGGAAATTGAGCTCTACCTGGACGGATACGACGGCAACACTGCCGAAGCTGCCGCACGTGTCCTGGAAAAGACCTCAGCAGACCACCTGGCAGCCAAGCACCCCGGTGAGCTGAGCCCCGGCGAACTGCGCCGTGTGGCACTCGCCCGCGGACTCGCGCGCGTGGAAGCCGGAGCCACCGTGCTGCTGCTCGACGAACCCACCGCACACCTGGACCACTACTCTGCCAGCGTGGTGCGAAACGCCATGGAATCACTCCGCGGCTCGGTCACGGTGATCCTGGTGGCCCACGACGCCGCCACCCGGGCGCTCGCCGACCACGTGGTGTCCGTTGGGCGCAAGCACCCCTTGCCAGCGCCACGGGCGGGGGATGGCCCCGTGCGCCCCGCCGCCGTTGGCAGCCACGCGGAATCCATGCTTGCAACCGTCGCGGATACTTCCGCACGCCCGGACGGCATCGTTCCGGCCATGCACCGGACCGGAAGCCTGCGACGCCTACTGGGGGTCCTGAAGCCCGTCCGCTGGAAGTTCGCCGCCGCGGGTGCCGTAGCAGTCCTTGCCGCTTTGTTCGCCGTAGCCCTTTCCGGGTTGTCAGGATGGTTGATCATCAGGGCCAGCGAACAGCCGCCCATCCTCTACCTGCTCGGCGCAATAGTGGGTGTCCGGTTCTTCGGTATTGGCAGGGCAGTCCTGCGGTACTGCGAGCGCCTGCTGACCCACGACGCCGTTTTCGCTGCCATGACCCGCCTCCGGGGCGCACTGTGGGCAACACTGAGCCGGAGGGCGCTGTCCCTTCGCCGACTTCTTCAAGGCGGCAACGTCCTGGGGTCGGTGGTGGACGACGTCGACACCCTCCGCGATCTCCTTCCCCGCGTTGCACTGCCTCCGGTCACCGCAGTGGGAGTAAGCGCAGCAGCCATCATCGCCACTGCGCTGGTCATGCCCGCAGCAGTTCCCGCCGTGGTGCTGGCGTCTGTCATCGGCCTGGCAATTGCTCCGTTCCTCGCCGTCCTGGCCGACAGGAACGCCGCAACATCAGAACAGCAGATGCGCTCGGTGGTACTGAAGGGAGTCGCTGCGGCACTGGACGCACGGGCAGAGCTCGCTGCCAACGGAGTGGGGGAGCCCGTCCTCCGGGAGCTCCGCAACAAGGACCGCGCAGCCACCGTCTCCGCCCAGCGTTCGGCATGGGCCGAGGGGCTCGGGCAAGCTGTGATCGTCCTGGCCTGCTCGCTGGCAGCCCTGTGGGCGGGTGTCCTCAGCGCCCCCTCTGTAGCCGACGGCTCCGCAGCACCCGAACTCGTAGCCGTGATTGTGCTGATGTTGCTGGCGTTGGTTGAACCCTTCGGGGGCATCGTCTCCTCGGTGCGCCAAGCCCCCGCGCTCGCAGCCGTCCTGGGCCGCGTTGCCGCGTCAGGAGCCCTGGACGTTGCATCCGGGACCACTCCGGAAGACCCCGACGGCGGCCCGCGGCCGCTGCCTGAACGCGACGGCAAAGCGGGACTCGAATTGAGGGACGCGGCCGCAGCATGGCCCGGGGGTCCGGACGTGTTCGCTGGCCTCACGGTGGAAGCCGGACCCGGCCGCTGGCTCTCGGTGACAGGGCCTTCCGGGGCAGGAAAATCCACCCTCCTGTCGGTGCTGCTGGGCTTCCTGCCACTCACGCAGGGAACGGCGAAAATGACGGGGACGGCGGCCTGGTGCCCGCAGGAGGCGCACCTTTTCGATTCCACCATCCGTGGGAACCTCCTGCTGAGCCGGCCCGCGGCGGCGAAACCGACGGAAGCGGACATGCACAAGGCGCTGGCCGACGTCGGGCTGGACGTTTTGGTGGAGACCCTGCCCGGCGGGCTCGACGCGCGGATAGGACCCGAAGGGTCCTTCCTCAGCGGCGGCGAACGGCAGCGGCTCGCGATGGCAAGGACTTTGCTGACCGGTGCCTCCATATTGCTTCTGGACGAGCCAACGGCGCACCTGGATGCCGGCGCAGCCCGCGAAATGATGGCGATCCTCCGGGCAGGACTCAAGGACGTCACGGTAGTCCTTGTCACCCACAATCCCGTGGATATCGATCCCTCGGACGCACGCCTGGAGCTGGGCTCGTCGGTAGCTGCCGTGGGTCCTGCTGTGGGCCCCGGAGCGGGCGCGGCGGAGCTGGTGGGAAGGACTACCCCTCAGTAGCCTGTTGGCATGCCTTTCGAAGCAGCACGCCAAGCCATGCCCGACGCCGCCATGACAGGCCTCCACTGGCGGCCCGCCTCCATGGGGGACCTGGACAACTGGGCCGGACTGATCGCCAGGACGGCCGCCGTCGAACGTCCCGCCTGGTATGAAAAGCGCGGCGACCTGATCCATGTCCTCGAGTCCAGCAAGAATCCTCCGCAAGCCAGCACGCTGCTGGGCTTCGACGCCGACGGGGTGGCACGGGCCTATGGGCGCATTACCAAGAACCCGGACGGCGACAACGCCACAGGGATGGCATGCGTTGACCCGGAGTGGCAGCAGCGCGGTATTGGCTCTGCCGTGCTGGTGTGGCAGGAAGAGCAAGTGCGCCAGCGCTTCAACGAGGACCAGGAGGCGGGACACACGACGGCGCCGCCAAGGCTTCGCATCCGCACTGAAGAGCAACACGACCACCAGGCCGCTCTGCTGATGGGGCACGGCTATGGAGCGGTGCGCTGGTTCAACGAGATGCACCGGACGTTGGCAACTGAACTGCCAGATGCTCCCCTGGGAAGCGGGCTCGAACTGCGGACGCTCGAACCACCCCTGTTCGAATCGGTGCGGCAGGCCCACAACGATGCTTTCCGTGACCATTGGGGGAGCGAACCCAGGGACAAGGAAGCATGGAGGTTCACTATCGAAGAACCCACCGCCAGGCATGACCTGAGCACCGTGGTGCTCGACCAGGCCACGGGTGACGTTGTGGGTTACCAACTGGCCAGCCACGACCCGGACGCGGCACGTGACCGCGGTTTCAAGGAGGGCTACACCGAACTCCTGGGGGTTCGACGAGCCTACCGGGGCAGGGGAATCGCCCAGGCCCTGCTGGCAGACGCCATGCGGCGATACTCGCTGGCCGGTATGGATGTCGCCTCCCTTGACGTTGACTCGGCCAACCCGACCGGCGCCTTGGAACTCTATCTTGGCATGGGCTACGAGCCGGTCAACCGCAGCATGACGTGGGAGAAAATGCTCTAGCCGTCCACGTCGTGCAGGTGGTGGACGACGTCATGGAGGAAGTACTGCGAGAACGTCAGCACGGTGAAGGCTGAGCCGTTGCTGCGGGTTCCTGTCCGCTCCCAGTCTTCCTCCCGGACCCGGGCAAAGGACTCGGCGATGGTGGCGCCCTCGGCTTCCAGTTCGTCGGCCACCGTCCGGGGGTCCGCGGAGCCGTACTCGCCGTCGATGGCTGCCTGGTCCTGGTTCCAATTGGCGAACTGTGCGTCGTCCTCGCTCAGCATCAGGTTCAACCGCTGGTCAAACAGGCTAAAAACATCGCGCACATGGCACGCATATTCCAAGGTGGACCAGGTGTGGTCGTTGGGACGTACCGCAACGTCCTCGCGGCGCAGCACAGCCCTCCACCTCGGCAGCATGTTCAGGACGGTGCCCGGCACTGTCGACGGGGTCACCGTAGCGGGATCGAAACCGCACTCATTGCAGGGCTCTGAGAGCACCCAGGTCCAGTCTTTTTCATCAGGGTTGATCGGCATGTCGCCAGTCTAAGCTGAACCGCGCGGACGTCTCGGCCAAAGCCAAAAAACGGGGTCGGTTTCCAATTACTTCCCGTCACGGCCAGGAGTAAAGTTCGTTCCGGGAGGAGAGCCGGAAAGAGAGAATCATGCTCAAAGATCAGCAAGTGGCTGCCGTTTTACCGGCGCAGGATCTGAAGCGGGCCCGCGGGTTCTACAGTGAGAAACTCGGACTCGAGCCAGAGAATCCGGACGCGGATGACAACCTCCAGTACAGGTGCGGTGATGGCACCGGGTTCCTTCTGTACGAGACCCCGAACGCGGGGACCGCACGGAATACCCAAATGGGTTGGATGGTCGATGACGTCGCAGCCACCGTCGAGGAGCTGCGCGGGAAGGGAGTGGCCTTCGAAGACTACGACTTCCCTGGCCTCAAGACGGAAAACGGCATCGCCACCATGCCCGACGGAAGCGCCGCCGCGTGGTTCCTGGACACCGAGGGGAACATACTGAGCCTGAACCAAATGGGTGGAAACGGTTAGCTTGGCAGATAAATGAGGGCCGGCGGTTAGTCACCGCCGGCCCTTGATTATGCCTCTGTACTGCCTTCTTCGGGCCAAGCCATGCTCGGCCCGATTGCTTCCACAGGCTGTGACAAAGGAACTCCCGAACCGTCCCGGCGCCCATGTTCGTGGGGCAGTGCCCTGGCCACACCGGCAGCGGAGGACGCCTTGGCCGGGCCATGGCCAGCCCAGGCCAGCAGCAGCGTGTCTTCACCCTTGAGGAAGCGGTGGACACGGACGCCGCCGGTGGCGCGGCCCTTCGCGGGATACTCTTCGAAGGCCGTCACCTTGGCAGTTCCCGGTGCCGTGCCGGGAAGGGCGCCGGTAGTGCCGGCAATGGTCACCACGACGGCGGCAGGATCGTTGGCGCGCACAGTACCGAAGTGGATGACCTGGTCGCCCGGTGCGAGCTTGATACCTGCCATGCCCCCTGCCGTCCTTCCCTGCGGGCGGACGTTGGAGGCACTGAACCGCAGCAATTGGGCTTGCCTGGTCACGAAGACGAGATCGACGTCGTCCTCCTGCGCAGGCTCCACGGCAAGTACCGAGTCTTTTTCCTTCAGCGCGATGATTTCCCAATCCTCGCGGTTAAGCGGGTAATCGGGCTGTACGCGCTTGACGACGCCCTGGACCGTTCCGATCGCCAGGACGGAGTCCAAGGGCACGAAGGCAACCAGGGTCTCGCCCTTGGTCAAGGTGATGAAGTCCTTTGCGGGCACGCCCCCTGCCAGGTTGGGGAGGCCGGAGACCGGCGGCAGGGCAGGCATGTCCATCACCTGCAGCCGGAGCATCCGGCCCTGGGAAGTGACGGCACCTATTTCACCGCGGGCGGTGGTCTTTACGACCGAACGGAACACATCGTGCTTCGCCCGTGGTCCGGCCTCCGCCAACGGTTCCTGGTTGGAAGTCCTGGCGATCTGGCCGGAGACACTGAGCAAAGCCCAGCAGGGGTCATCCGGAATCTCCAGTGGAAGTGCCGCCGCCTTGCCCTTGGGCCCCGGTGCCGCGGCCGCGAGGGCTGCGGCCACGGTGGGCGACACAGCCTCGGATTCAAGGAGCACGGTGCGCCGGGGAGTTCCGTACTTCTCGGCGATGACCCCGAGCTCGCCGGACACGAGGTCCCTGAGCAGCTCGTCGGAGGCGAGGATGGCCTCGAGTGCTTCGATTTCGCGGCGCAGCTCGTCCTGTTCCTTCTCCAGTTCCAGCCGCGAATACTTGGTCAGCTGCCGCAGGCGCAGTTCCAGGATGTAGTTCGCCTGGATTTCGGTGAGGTCGTAGATGGACATCAGCCGCTCGCGCGCAGCCGAGGCCTCGTCGGAGGAACGGATGATCTGGATGACCTCGTCGATGTCCACGATCGCGATCAACAGGCCCTCCACCAGGTGGAGGCGGTCCTTCTTCTTGCCCAGGCGGAACGAGGTCCGGCGGCGCACCACATTCAGGCGGTGCTCAACGTACACCTGGAGCAACTGCAGCAGGCCAAGCGTCTGCGGCTGGCCGTCCACCAGGGTCACGTTGTTGATGCCGAAGGAATCTTCCATGGGCGAATAGCGGTACAGCTGCTGGAGGACGGCGTTGGGGTTGAAGCCGTTCTTCAACTCGATGACCAGCCGGAGGCCGTGGTTCCGGTCCGTCAGGTCCACCACATCGCTGATGCCCGTCAACTTCTTGGCGTTGACGGCGTCCTTGATCTTCTCGATGACCTTTTCCGGGCCCACCATGTACGGGAGCTCGGTGACCACAAGCCCGGTGCGGCGGGCGGAGAGCTGTTCCACTTCCACCTTGGCGCGGGTCTTGAAGGAACCCCGCCCCGTTGCGTAGGCGTCGCGGATTCCGTCCAGGCCCACGATCCGGCCGCCGGTGGGGAGGTCAGGTCCGGGGACGAAACGCATGATGTCCTCGAGCGTGGCATCGGGATTGGCAATCAGGTGACGCGCAGCGGCGATGACCTCCACCAGGTTGTGGGGAGCCATGTTGGTGGCCATGCCCACAGCGATACCGGTGGTGCCGTTGACCAGCAGGTTGGGGAATGCTGCCGGGAGGACGTCCGGCTGCGTCAACTGGTTGTCGTAGTTGGGGACGAAGTCCACCACGTCTTCGTCGAGGTGGTCGGTCATGGTCAGGGCAGCGGCCGCGAGCCGGGCCTCCGTGTAACGCGGGGCGGCTGGACCGTCGTCGAGCGAGCCGAAGTTGCCGTGACCATCGATCAGCGGCAGGCGCAGGGAAAAGTCCTGGGCCATGCGCACCATGGCGTCGTATATCGCTGCGTCGCCGTGCGGGTGGAGCTTACCCATGACTTCGCCCACCACGCGTGCGCTCTTGACGTGCCCGCGGTCAGGGCGCAAACCCATGTCCGCCATCATGTACAGGATGCGCCGTTGAACAGGCTTCAATCCGTCGCGTGCGTCAGGGAGGGCGCGCGAATAAATCACCGAGTAGGCATACTCCAGGAAGGAGCCTTCCATCTCGGAAGTGACGTCGATATCGACGATGTTCTCGGTGAAATCGCCGAGGGGCTCGCCTTTGCGTGCGGGAGTTTGGCTGCGGGCCATGTGGTTGGTGGATCCTTGAAAGTCGTACTGCGGATGTTTTAGCTAGGCTAAGCCTATGGTGGATCAGCCCGGCGTCGGCATTTATCCGGAATATTGGGAGGCCGATGTCGTCCTGCGCGACGGCGGTACGGCGCATCTGCGGCCGATACGCCCCGAGGACGCCGATGCCCTGAAGGCATTTCACGCCGGCCAGTCCCAGGCGTCCATCTACATGCGGTTCTTTTCCTTCAAGCCCAGGCTCTCCGGCAAGGAAGTGCGGCGGTTCACCGAAGTGGACCACATCAACCGGGTGGCATTCGTGATCACCATCGGTGGCGAAATCATGGGCATTGGCCGGTACGACCGGCTGGACGATCCGCTGGAAGCCGAAGTCGCCTTCAACATTTCCGACGCACACCAGGGCCGGGGCATTGGTTCGATTCTCCTGGAGCACCTGGCCGTAGCCGCCCGCGAAAACGGCATCCGCCGCTTCACCGCCGAGGTCCTCCCGGACAACCGGAAGATGCTCATGGTGTTCGCGGACGCAGGCTACGACCTCAAACGGCAATTCGACGACGGCGTGGTCAGCGTTGAATTCAATATCGACCCCACGGAGAAATCCCGCGCCGTCATGGAGGCCCGTGAGCACCGCGCCGAGGCGCGCAGCGTGCGCGACCTTTTGTCGCCGTCGTCGGTTGCAGTTATTGGTGCCAGCCGCAAGTGGGGGACGGTGGGCTACCAGCTGCTTGAACACATCATCGAAGGGGGCTTCACGGGGCCGGTGTACGCCGTTAACCCGGAAGCGCTGGAACTGGCCGGCATGATGTCCTATGCCAAGTTGTCCGAGATCCCCGACCCGGTGCAGCTGGCCATCATCGCCGTTCCCTATGACGAGGTACCCAAGGTGGTGGACGACTGCGCCGCAGCGGGCGTGAAGGGCATTGTGGTGGCAACGGCGGGCTATGCCGATGACGGTGAACGCGGGCTCCTCCGCCAGCACGAGTTGGTCCGGCGCGCCCGGGCCAATGGCATGCGCGTCATCGGTCCGGAGTCCCTGGGGATCCTGAACACCCACCCGTCCGTGTCGCTGAACGCTTCCATGGCCCCGACCATGCCGCCCAGGGGCAGCCTGGGCTTGTTCAGCCAATCGGCAGCGGTCGGAGTGGCGGTCTACGCTGCCGCCAGCCGCCGTCGGCTCGGGTTGTCCTCCTTCCTCTCCGCCGGCAACCGCGCGGACGTTTCGGGCAACGACGCCATGCAATATTGGGAAGACGACGCCGATACCTCCGCTGTAGGCCTCTACCTTGAATCGATCGGCAACCCCCGCAAGTTCTCCCGCCTGGCACGGCGCCTGTCCCGCAGCAAACCGGTCATCGTGGCCAAGTCCGACGTCACCGGGCTCAGCTTGCCGCCGGGCCACGAGGTCCGGACCACGCAGGCCCCGGGAGCGGCGGTGGACGCCATGATGCGGCAGGCGGGCGTCATACGCGTCGAGACCATCGAGCAGCTCATGGACATCGCCCAGATCGTGTCCACGCAGGCGCTGCCCAAAGGGCCGGGACTTGCTGTGTATTCGAATTCCGTGGCGCTCGGCAAAGTGGTGGCCGACACCGCGGTTCCGCTCGGACTGGACGTCAACCGCCTGGTGACCGACGTCGATCTTGACGCCGGCATGTCGCTGGCGTTGCCGGCCCTGCGGGCCAGCCTCCAGGAGAGCTTGGCTGACGAGTCCGTCCACGCAGTGGTTGCAGCCCTCCTCCCGGCCCGTGGCCTCACAGTGGAGGCCTTGGCGGGGGTGCTGGCCGAATGCAGCGCCGAGGCGGGCAAGCCCGTGGTAGCGGCCTTCACGGGGATCCTGGATTTTTCGGTCCATGTGGAGGGCATGGTGGGCTTGTCGGGAAAACCGGCGCTGCCGTGCTTCTCCAATGCCGGCGCCGCCGTCGCTGCCTTGGCGGCTATCGTCCGGTATGCGCAATGGCGTGACCGTGACCAGGGGCTTTTCGTCGAACCTGTTGGCTGCGACGTGGACGGCACGCGCGAGACCCTCGCATCGATGCTCGCCGGAGTGACCGGCGAGAAGCTGCGGAAGCTCGACGCCGGTGCGGCCGCGGCGTTGCTGGGCGGCTACGGCATCAAGGTGGTCCCCACCTACGGTTTCGGTACGCCGGACGAGGCCGTGGCCGCAGCGGACAAGGCCGGATGGCCTGTGGTCCTGAAGACCACGGATCCAGCCCTGCGGCATCGGTTGGACCTGGGCGGCGTCCGGCTTGACATCCAGGACCCTGAATCGCTGCGGCAAAACATTGCCCAGATGCGTCGCGCGCTCGAACCCTACGGCTCACCGGCGCTGGAAGTGCAGGCCATGGCACCGGTGGGGCAGGCGTGCACTTTCCGTGCCATGGAAGACCCCCTGCTCGGCCCGGTGCTCTCCTTTGGGCTTGCCGGTGATGCCGTGAACCTGCTTGACGATTGGGCACACCGGGTCCCACCTCTTTCCGCGGCGGACCTGCATGACGTGATCCGTTCACCACGCGCGTCCCGGAAACTCTTCGGTTACCAGGGGCTGCCGGCAGTGGATGTTGAAGCGTTGGAGGACGTTGCCGCCCGCCTGGCCAAGCTCAAGGACGACCACCCGGGCATTGCGCTGGTTGAGTTCAATCCGGTGCTGGCCGGGCCGTCAGGTGCCACGATCCTGGCTGCCGATGTGTGGATAGGCAATGCGGCCCAGCGCACGGACAGTGCCCGGCGGGCCATGCGGGGTTAGCCACAGGGACGGCCATCGCGGTTAGGAAGTCACCCGGCGATCTGTGAAAATGGGGGTATGAGCACCCAGTCTCCGACGCCTCAATCCCGCCCGTCCACCACCGGGAACCATGCCGCGCACAACCACGCCACGCAGGGACAAAGCCTGGACCAGGCGTTGCAGCAGGCGGGGTTCTATCCGCGGCTGGTGGCCGACGTCGTTGATGACGCCTTGGACGGCCGTGAGTGCCTGTCCCATCTGGTCCACCTGGAAACGCACTTCGACCGGGCCGAGGTCCGCCGCCACATCACCGTCCTGGTGCTGACCGAGGACATGCTGGTCATCACGCATGTTGACGATCAGCAACTGGACGAAGCGGGGGAGCAGATCGTAGCCCAGATCTCCACCGAGTCCGTGCCCGTAGCCCAGATCCGCTCTGTGGTCCTCAGTTACATGTACTCCCAGCCGCAGAACTACAAGTCCTCGGACCCCGTCCGTGAATTGACCGTCTCCATTGCCTGGTCAGGCGGACAAAGGCTCGACATGGGACCCGCCAGCTGCGGGGATCCACAGTGCGAGGCTGATCACGGCTACAGCGGAACCATCGCCCAGGAGGACATCGTCCTGCGCATCAGCGCCGAAGCCGATGGCCTGCAGGCAGTCCAGGACGCCAAGCTCTTTGCCCGCGCCCTGCGCGCAGTGAACACCGGCAACCCTGCTCCCGTCCAGCACGCCACCATCCCCGCTCCGAGGCCCCGTTCAGGGGTCTTCAGCAACCGCTTGAGCCGCGGACACCAGCGTTGAGCGAAACGGCACAGACAGGCCGATCCATCGACATTCCCGCGCCCCCCTTGTTCGGGACCAAGTCGATAGCCGAGGTTCTCACCAGTTCCGCCGCTGCGCTTGGCTTGCCGGGCTTCACCAACCAGCTTCAATTGCCGGCCTCACAGCGGGTCTGCGTCGTCCTCGCCGACGGATTGGGCCGGAGCCTGTTGAAGCAGAAGGCCTCCCACACTCCCTTTCTCCGGTCCGTCATTGCCGGGGGCCAGCGCAATGTCCCGCAATGGATCGACTCCGCGTTCCCCAGTACCACGGCGGCCTCCCTGGCGAGCCTTGGTACAGGGTTGCCCGCGGGTCAGCACGGGATGGTGGGCTACGACGTCCTTGACCCCGCACAGGACAAAGTGGTCAATCTCCTGGGCAATTGGGATGCCCAGGTGAATCCGGGGCAGTGGCAGCCCAACCCCACCGTTTTTGAGCGCGTGGCGTCCGAGCTGGACGTCGTGACCGTCAGCCTGCCACAGTTCGGCAATTCCCCCATGACCCAGGCGGCACTCCGTGGTAGCCGCTTCGTGGGCGGCACCACCCTGCATGCCCGGACTGCCGCGGCGGCGGAAGCCATGGCCGGAGGTGGAAAGTCGTTGATGTACTTCTACCTCAACGAGCTCGACAAGGCCGGACACCGCTATGGTTGCCAGTCGGACCGCTGGGAGCATCAGCTCGAAGAACTCGACTCCACCGTGAAAAGGCTCTCCGCAACTCTTCCTGCAGGTACCACCATCCTGCTCACCGGTGACCACGGCATGCTGGACGTTCCCGAATCCCAACGGATCGACTACTCTGCCGCCGAGTCGCTGGTAGCTGGTGTCCGGCACACAGCCGGTGAACCCCGCATGGTGCATCTCTACCTCGAACCCGACGCCACCGAAGCCCACCGGGACGCGCTCCTTGCCGCCTGGCGGAAGCGGTTTGGCGAGCGTATCTGGGCTTTCACCAGGGAACAGGCAGTGGATGCCGGTTTGTTCGGTGCAGTGCGTCCGGACGTCGCTCCCCGCATCGGTGATGTGATGATCGCGGCCCGCGACACCCTGGCACTGTACGACACCCGCAGAGTCCGCCCCGCGTCCCTTGAAGTCGTAGGCCAGCATGGATCGCTGACCAAAACGGAGCGGGAAGTGCCACTGCTGTGCTTTACCGCTGCCGGCAGGAAGGGCAAGCGTGGCTGAGCTGGTCTTCTTCTCTGGCACCATGGACTGTGGAAAGTCCACGCTCGCACTGCAAATGGACCACAACCACCGCGCACGCGGCCGGGGCGGCATTCGCTTCAGCTGCAATGACCGTGCCGGCGACTCCACGATTTCCAGCCGCCTGGGACTGCGTACCGATGCCGTGGAGGTGGAAAGCGGTACGGATTTTTGGGACGAAGTGGTGGTCCGGCGTACCAGCGGACTCCGCGTCGACTATCTCATCTGTGACGAGGCGCAGTTCTACTCACCCTCCCAGGTCGAGCAACTGGCGCGCGTTGTGGACGAGATGGATGTGGACGTTTTCGCTTTCGGAATCACGTCCGACTTCCGCACCCGCTTGTTTCCCGGATCACAGCGACTCATAGAGCTTGCCGACAAAGTGCAGGTCCTGCAGGTCGAAGCGTTGTGCTGGTGCGGCCGCCGGGCAACCCAAAACGCACGCACCGTGAACGGGATCATGGTGGTCGAAGGTGAGCAGGTGATGGTGGGCGACGTTGCTGCCGCTGACGATGCACCTTTCGCGGGCGTCGTGGGCTACGAAACCTTGTGCCGCCGCCACTACATGCGGCGCGTCACAGCGCACGGTGCCAACCTGATGGCGGGAGGGGACCAGCCGCTTCCGTTCGACGTCGACGCCTGCCTGTGGCCCGGGGCCGGGGAGCTTCCGCGGCCGTAGGCGCCTGAGCAGTCAGTCTCCCCGGGCTCCAAAGACGATCTCGTCCCAACTCGGGATGCTGGACCTCTTGGGTCGTGACGGCTGGCGTTCAGCAGGAGCCTCAACGTCCTTGCCGCCCTCACGGTCCTTGGCGTCGTCAGCCGGTGCCGGCTGCACAAGGCTGCCTTCCGCCTCATCGCCGGTGGACCCCTCATCGCTCCTTGAAGGGGCCTGGGTGCTGCCGCCCAACAGTTCATCCAGCCCAGCGGGCTTGCGTGCCGTCAAGGACGTGACAGGGCGCAGGGGACTGGCCACAACCGTGATCTCACGGGTATCAGTGCTGACGCCCTGGTGGAGCTTCAAGACATCGTCGTCATCCTCGGAACCAGCATGCCGTGGCGCCAGGCTCAGACGGGAAAGCATGGAAGGGCGGCCGTCCTTGCGGGCAGGTTCTTCCGGGGTTGCAGGGACCGGTTCAGGGGCATCTTCGGCGGCTTCTGCGAGGACTTCCTCAACTTCTTCGCCTGGCCGCGGGTGGGCCGCCGGAACATTGCTCAGGAGGACTGCGAGGGCGTCATCGCCGTCTTCGTCCACGCCCAATCGCTGCCCACGGCGTGAGCGGAGCATCTCCAGCAGGCTGTCTGATTCCTTGGCGGAGGCACGCGCTGCCGAATCGGCGTCGTTCTCAAAATCGAAGGGCCGGTCCGAAACCGCGGCCAGGCGCCGGGCAGGAACCGGTCCGTCCAGGGGCTCGAGCTCGCTGAGCTGCTGGGCCCAACGGTTGGCGTTCTGGAGTGACTTGCGTTGGGGGCTGAAGGTCCACATGGCGGGCGGCTCTTCGCCGATGTTTCCGTGGGTTCCAGGGACCGTTTCAAAACGCGCGACGACGGTCCAGGAACCGTCCGGACGGCGCCAGGAGTCCCATTCGACCGTGGCCGAGTCGATGCCGTGGGCGGACAGCCGGTGATCCACCATGTCGCCAAGGGTGGCCGGTTGGTCGCCAAAGACCGAACGGTACATGTCGTGACCGGGGGCGGGCGAAGCGACTTCGATTCCGCGTGCCTGGCGGACCACGTACTCACGCTCTGCAAGGACGGGGCCTTCGTAACGCTGTACGTTCGCCAGGGGGAGCCCGGAGAGTTCGGCGACCTCCGCTGCGGTGGCCCCGCTCCGGATCCTGGCCTGGATATCCCGGGGGGACATGGCAATGGGAGTATTCGAGGCCCGCGCCGCCACCTGGGCAGGGGTCCGGCTCGCCGCGGCCCGGAGGGCCTCGTCGATCGGAAGCTGGAACATCGCCCCACCGGGGCCGCTGAGCAGGAGATGCCCGCCGTCGTCGTGGACTCCTACCAGTCGTAGATCCTGCATAACACCCTCCACCACATGGCATAACTGACATTCGAAACTCTGCCACCCGTCACGCTCTTTTCCTACTAGGACAAAGGGCGTGCCGTGATATTCCCTTGAATCAGCCCCGGCGATGAGGTTGGCCCAAGGCCGGACCTCTGGACATTCAGTGGTGGGGGGAGGAAAATCTGCCGGATATCGGGCACAAAACCCAGGCGTCCGGCGTTGCATCGTTACCGGCGGCGGGGACTGATCCGCCCGACCGGGAACCCAACCGGAGCAGGTACGGAGGATGAAGCAGGACCATGGCAACGGATTATGATGCCCCTCGCAAGACCGAGGAAGACGCCAGCGAGGACTCCCTTGAGGAGCTCAAGACGCGCCAGTCAGGGAAGCAATCCTCAGCGGTCGACGTCGACGAGGCCGAGCTCGCCGATGGCTTCGAGCTCCCGGGAGCCGATCTGTCGGGGGAGGAGCTCCTGATTCAGGTCATGCCTCCCCAGGCTGACGAATTTACGTGCTTCAACTGCTTCCTGGTCAAGCACAGGTCGCAAATCGCCGCAGAACGGGGCGGCCACCTTTACTGCACGGAGTGCGAAAGCTGAGGGACCGGCCTCCCGTTTCTCAGGACTGGCGCGCCGTGAGGGCAGAAACCAGTTCCTCCGGCCTGCGGGACGATGCGAGCCAGTAGGGGGTGCGGTCTGCGGGATCCGTGATCTCGATCTTGACCACGGGGTCGATCCAGCCGCGGAAGCACATGTACGCCAGGCCGTTGAGGCGCGGGCCGCGTTCCGCCGTCGCTTCGCCCTTCCTGAAGGCCTCCACGGTGCCGACGAACCTGCGGTCGATGCTTGCCCGGCCTACGCGCACGGTGTCCGCGGTAACGGTGATGGTGGGGGTCGAGAGCACCAGCATCACGGTCATGATGGCCAGGAGTGCGATCGCTGCGATGATTCCGGTCGCCACGCTGATGGGGCCGAACATGAGAAGGCCTGCGCTGGAAAGGCCAACAACGACAATCCAGATCCACGGTGACGGCCACAGCTTTTCGCTGTACAGGACCCCGGAAGATGAGGGGGTGTTCCGGGCAGGCACGGGTGAAGACTGGTCAGGCGTAGGCATGGGACCAGCTTATCGGGCGATCGACTCCCAGCGGGTTCACAGGCAACGGTGGCCATGGACGGGGACCTTCCCGCCGGGCCCGGTCCCCGTAGAATGGACGACTGTGAGCAACGAGACCGCAGTATTCAGTTCAGACGCCGCCTCCGTCAACGCGGACAGCGGCAACACCGCCCCGTCCTACGGCGCCCCCACTTTGGAGGTGCAGCTTAAAATGCTCGACGCCGGGTTGGAGGCACCCTCGTACGCCCACCCCGGAGACGCGGGAGCCGACCTGCGGTCCCGCGAGGACGTGCACTTGGCCCCCGGTGAGCGGAAGCTTGTGCCGACGGGCGTGTCCATTGCGCTGCCGGACGGATTCGTGGCCCTTATCCACCCGCGCTCGGGCCTCGCCACCAAGCACGGACTGACAGTCGTTAACGCTCCTGGAACGGTGGACGCGGGCTACCGCGGCGAAATCGCCGTGACCCTGCTCAATACCGACCAGAACCACGCCATCGACCTCAAACGCGGCGATAGAATTGCACAAATGGTGATTCAACGCGTCGAATATGCGCGGTTCGTGGCTGTCGACCAGCTCTCTGATTCCGTTCGGGGTACCGGCGGTTTCGGATCCACCGGCGGCTTCAACGCACCGACCACCCCTGCAAACCACTGACCCTGGCAAGCGCTGGCATCTGAATCCCGCCGCATTGCAGTTGTTTTACGTGGTTGCGGTTTACTTGGGGATAGACCACTACTAAGGAGAAAACCCCATGCTTTTTGGGCGCGGCAAGAAGTCCAAGGACGAGCAAGCGGAATCCGCTGCCGCCGTCGATGAATCCGGTACGGCAGAAGAAAGCGCGGAGCCTGGCACCCCCGGCGACTTCCGGCTCAGCAAGGGTCCATTGGATATCGATGAAATCGAGGACCGTGACGGTTATGTGGACCTGGGCGCGTTGCTGATCGCCCCTGCCGAAGGGCTGCAGCTGCGGCTCGAGGTGGAAGAAGCCACCCAGCGCGTCGTCGCCGTCACCATGGACCTTGCCGGGTCCAGCCTGCAGCTCCAGGCTTTTGCCGCCCCGCGGTCAGAGGGCCTGTGGGATGAAATCCGTGAGCAGATCACCCAATCCGTCGTCAGCCAGGGCGGCGAAACCGAGGAGATCTCCGGTGCGTTCGGCACGGAACTGGTCGCGAAGCTTCCGGCGCAAGCCACTGACGGCAGCCACGGGTTCCGGGCGGCCCGTTTCATGGGAGTCGACGGACCCCGCTGGTTCCTCCGGGGAGTGCTCGGGGGAGAAGCGGCCCTGGACCGCGACGCAGCGGCTGGCCTTGAAGAGCTTTTCCGGCGTGTTGTGGTAGTCCGGGGCGACAACCCGATGCCCCCACGTGAGTTGCTGCAGCTTCGCCTGCCCAAGGACGCAACCGCTGCCGGGCAGCCCGGGGCTCCGCAGGGCGCACCCGGCCTGCAGCAACCCGAACGTGGTCCGGAGATTACCCAGATTGGCTGACAAGCCCGCCCGAAACGGGTTTGCAGATCGATCGCCGCTGGGGGAGGGCGTGCGGGACCTGCCCACCCGCGGCAGGGCAACCTGTACGGGTTACATCGAGTCGGTTACGCACCAGCCACCCAGCGAACAGCCCTTCTTCTCCGCAGTGGTCGTGGACGCACTGGAGCATGGAAGCGAGTCCCTGCTCCTGTCCAAGGGCGCCCGGAGGCCGTTTGACCGGCTCCGGGTCATCTGGTTGGGCAGGACGCGTGTTCCCGGGATCGAGGCCGGTGTACGGCTTCGCCTGAACGGCATGGTGACCCAGCTCGACGGCCTGCCGGCAATGTTCAATCCACGCTACGAAATTCTCTCCCGTCAGGAGCACCTATGACCGTGGCCAATGGTTCAGAGCCGAAGGACAACGCAGGGGCGACGCCGCGCGGCGATGAAACGCCGGCCGTGACCCCCGACAACCGGCCCAGCATGGCCGACCTCGCTGCAGGCTACGCGGGAAAAGCGGGCCTCCAGCGAAACAGTGCGGGCCACGTGGACATGCTCAAGTCCGCCGGAGGAATCCAAGGGATCGCCGAGAGCATTCTGCCCGGACTGGTCTTCCTGGTGGTGTTCACCATCACGCGGGACCTGGGTCCTTCCCTCATCGCCGCCCTGGCGTCGGCAGCGATTTTCACCGTGGTTCGGCTGGTTCAACGGCGCCCCCTGACGCAGGCCGTTGCCGGCATCGTCGGCGTCGGTATTTCGGCCTGGCTGGCCAACACCACCGGCAAAGCTGAAGACTTCTACGTTCTTGGTTTCTTCACCAACATCGCCTACATTGCGGCCATGTTGGTGTCGATCGCCATCAAGTGGCCCGTGGCTGGCCTGCTCTTCGGCTTCGTGCGCAACGAGGGCCTGGACTGGCGCAAGGACCCGGAACGGCTTCGCGCCTACAAACTGGGAACCTGGATCGTGGCAGCAGTGCTCGCACTGCGCCTCGTGGTCCAGGTGCCCCTCTACTTCATGGGCGAAGCAGGCCTGACGGCATTGGCCACCACGAGGCTCCTGATGGGTGCGCCGCTGTATATCCTCGGCCTTTGGGTAGCCTGGCTGGTCACCAAGCCGGCAACTCAGCCGTCGAAGCCGTCGTCGTCGGCGGACTGATCCAGCACACCGTTGCCGTCCTGGCCGCCGAGCTCCGAGCCCGGTGACAGGAGGGCGCGCAGGCCATCCTCGGCAGCGATGGTGGTGACGAAGAACAGTTCGTCGCCGCCGTCAAGGACGTCGTCGCGGGTGGGCGTGATGGGGGCCTGGTCGCGCAGGATGGCCACCAAAGTGGAGTCGTCCGGCCAGTCGATGTCGCCCACGGTGCTTCCAATGACGTGGGAGTCATGCGGAACGGTGAACTCGACGATCGACGCAACGCCGGTCTGGAGGGTCAGCAGGCGCACGATGTCGCCGATCTCCACCGCTTCTTCCACCAGTGCGGTCATCAGTTGCGGGGTGTTTACTGCGACGTCGACGCCCCAGGAATCGTTGAACATCCAGTCGTTCTTCGGGTTGTTGACCCGTCCCACTGTGCGCCCGACGCCGAATTCGGTCTTGGCGAGCAAGGAGACCACCAGGTTCACTTTGTCGTCACCCGTGGCGGAAACCACGACGTCGGCATCCTCCAGTTTGGCGTCCTGCAACGTGCTGAGTTCGCAAGCATCACCCACCAGCCAACGCGCACCCCGGAGCCCGCTGCGGCCGATGACCTCGGGCTTGAGGTCAATGAGCAGTATCTGGTGCTTGTGGGACAGCAGCTCACGGGCAATGGATGAGCCGACGCTGCCTGCGCCAACAATGACAACTTTCACTAAGACTCCTTGGCGGGTGCTTTGGCGAGGATCCGGGTGATCTCGGATGTTCGGTCCAGGCTCACCATGGCGTGGACGGTGTCGCCCTCCTGGTAAGCCGTACCTGGGTGGGGGAGGAGGCCTTCGCCAAAGCGCGTCAGGAAGGCGATGCGGATCCCCGAAGCGGCCTCGATGGAGGACAGGCTGTGTCCGATCCAGGCCTCGTGCAGGTCCACTTCGGCAAGGATGAGCCGGCCGGACGGTTCGCGGTAGTCGCCGGCCAAGTGCTGCTCGGGAAGTATTCGGCGCAGCACCTGGTCCGCGCTCCAGCGCACGGCAGCAACGGTGGGGATGCCCAGCCGCTGGTAGATTTCGGCGCGGCCGGGATCGTAGATACGTGCCACGACGTGGGCCACATGGAACGTCTCCCTGGCCACCCGGGTAGCCAGGATGTTCGAGTTGTCGCCGCTGGAAACCGCTGCGAAAGCGTACGCGTCTTCCACGCCCGCCTGCTTGAGGGTGTCCCGGTCGAAGCCAACGCCGGTGACCTTCCGGCCGCCGAAAGTGTGGCGCAACCGGCGGAAGGCCCGCTCATCCTGATCGATGATGGCCACTGAGTGGCCGGCATCCTCCAAAGTATGTGCCAGGGTTGCGCCAACACGCCCGCAACCCATGATCACGAAGTGAGCCACCATGTCTCCTTATGTGTGTTGTCCGTGCCGCTCGGTATGACTTTACCGCCGAGACGGGGCTAAGCCCGCTACGACCGTCATGACATCCCTGGGGATTCAGAGTAGCTTTGCGGAGTGCTGACAATTTTGAATGCCGCGAAGCGGGTGTTGGTGGGCAGGCCGGTCCGGAACGATCGACTGTCCCACACCTTGTTGCCCAAACGCATTGCTTTGCCGATCTTCGCCTCGGACGCCTTGTCCTCGGTGGCTTACGCCCCGGATGAAATCCTGCTGACGCTGGCCCTTGCCGGGGTCAGCGCAGTAGCGTTTTCCCCGCTGGTGGGCCTCGCCGTCATGGTGGTCTTGCTCACAGTGGTGGCGTCCTACCGCCAAAATGTCCACGCTTACCCTTCAGGTGGCGGCGACTACGAAATCGCCAACGTCAACCTTGGCAAGTATGCGGGACTGACGGTGGCTTCGGCGCTGCTGGTGGACTATGTCCTGACCGTGGCGGTGTCCATGTCATCCGCCGCCGCCTATGTCACCACCGCCATCCCCTCGTTGCACGGCCAGCAAGCCCTCATCGCGACCGTGGGCGTGGTCATCCTGGCGTTGGTCAACCTGCGGGGAATCAAGGAAGCCGGCTCGGTTTTCGCCGTCCCCACCTATATCTTCATGGCCTCAATCCTGGGCATGACAGCCGTGGGCATTTTCCAGTTTGCTACAGGGCAGTTGGGAGAAGCGCAGTCAGCGAACTTCACCATCGTCCCGCAATCCGGCTTTGACGAAGGCCTGGTGGGCCTGGCCGGAGCTTTCCTCCTGCTGAGGGCGTTTTCCTCGGGCGCCGCAGCCTTGACCGGCGTCGAGGCCATCAGCAACGGCGTGCCCAACTTCCAGAAGCCCAAGAGCAAGAACGCAGCCACTACCTTGCTGCTGCTCGGTGCCATCGCGGCGGCGATGCTTGCCGGCATCCTTTTCCTGGCCAACGCCACCAAGGTCCACATTGTGTTGGACCCCGCCACCGAGTTCCTGGTTGATGGCAAGCCGCTGCCGGAGGGATACATCCAGAATCCTGCCATCAGCCAGATCGCGGACACCATTTTTGGTGCCGGCTCCATTCCGTTCTACATCGTGGTTGCTGCCACCGGCGTGATCCTGGTTTTCGCCTCCAACACGGCGTTCAACGGCTTTCCTGTACTTGGCTCCATCCTGGCGCAGGATGGCTATCTTCCCCGCCAACTCCGGACCCGCGGCGACAGGCTCGCGTTCAGCAACGGTGTCCTGGCCCTGGCTGCCGGAGCGCTGGTGCTGATTCTTTCCTTCAACGCAGATGTCACCAAGCTGATCCAGCTGTATATCGTCGGGGTCTTCATCTCCTTCACTGCCAGCCAGCTTGGCATGATCCGGCACTGGGGGCGCGAGCTCAAACTTGCCCGCGACAAGGCCATCCGCCGCCGCATCATCAAGTCCCGCACCATTAACATGGTGGGCTTCGGCATGACGGGTTTGGTGCTGGTGATCGTCCTGATCACCAAATTCGAACAGGGCGCCTGGATCGCGCTGCTCGCCATGTTCATCCTGTTCCTGATCATGTGGAGCATCAGGGCCCACTATGACAATGTGGCCAAGGAACTCGCGGTGGACGAAGACTCCTCACCACGGGCGCTTCCCACCAGGGTGCACGCTGTCCTTCTCGTCTCGCACGTGCGCAAGCCGGTGCTGCGCGCATTGGCGTACGCCCGCGCGTCACGGCCATCGCGCCTGGACGCCATCACCGTTGACATCAACTCCGAGGAGACGGAACACACGGTCCGGGACTGGGAGAAGCTTGAAATTCCGGTTCCACTGACCGTTCTCGCGAGCCCCTACCGTGAAACCGTGACCCCCATCATGGACTACATCAAGAACATGCGCCGCGATTCGCCCCGGGACCTGATCGTGGTCTACATCCCGGAGTACGTCGTGGGTAAATGGTGGGAACAACTGGTCCATAACCAGACAGCACTCAGAATCAAGACGCGGCTCCACTTTGAACCTGGAGTCATGGTTGCCAGCGTTCCGTGGCAGCTGAAGTCGTCCGAAGAAGCAAAGGCACTGCAGGATACCTAAATGACGTCCCACAGCAATTCCCCCCATGACCAGGACAGCAAGGAACAGGCAGGGCCCGGACCTGAACTCGTGGTGGACGTGGGCCCCATCGCCCACGGCGGCCACTTCATTGCGCGCCACGAAGGTCGTGTCATCTTTGTCCGCCACGGGATCCCCGGCGAGAAAGTCCGGATCCGGCTGACCGACTCCGGCGACTCGTCGCGCTTCTGGCGCGCCGACGTCGTCGAGGTCCTGGAGGCTTCGCCGGACCGCGTTCCGCACTTCTGGAAGCCGGCTGATTCCCTGGGTTCCTGGCGACGGGGCGGTCCTCCCGTGGGTGGCGCCGAACTGGGCCATATCTCGCTTCCGCGGCAGCGCGCACTTAAATCGGAGGTGCTGGCCGAACAGCTCAAGCGGCTGGCCGGTATGGACATCACCACCGAGGTGGAGGCGGTCGGCCGGAACGACGACGGCGGACTCGGCTGGCGTACGCGCGCCGGCTTTGCGGTGACCTCCAAAGGACGGTTGGGCATGCATGCGCACCGCTCCGATGTGGTGGTCCCCGTCAAGGAGATGCCGCTGGCTCTTCACGGAATCAACGAACTCCGGCTGTGGGATGTGGACTTGCCAGGCATCGCCCGCGTCGAAGTCGCGGTGCCTGCCAACGGGTCGCGGCCCCTGATCCTCCTTGCCCCGGAGGAGGGAACTGGCCCCAAGCGGCTGCACAGCATCATTTCGCAGTTGCCCCACGACGTCTCGGTCGCCAGTTTCGATCCCGGCAAGGGCGATGTCCTGCAGTTGCGGGGGCGGACGTGGGTGCAGGAAAGCGCGGCAGGTCACGAGTACCGGGTATCCGGCGAGGGTTTCTGGCAGATCCATAAGGACGCTCCGGAGACCCTGGTAGGTGCTGTGACAGAGTTCCTCTCCGGCGGGGGATACCTGCAACCTGGCTCCACCGTTGCAGACCTCTATGCCGGTGCAGGGCTGTTTACCGCCCCGCTGGCCGACGCCGTCGGGGTCACCGGATCGGTACTCTCGGTGGAAGGATCGCCCGGAACAAGCCGCGACGCCCGAAAGAACCTGCATGGCCAACCGCAGGTGGAGATCGTCCAGGGGCGGGTAGAGCGGGTGCTGCACCAGCGTCCACGCAGTTTCGATTCCCTGGTGCTGGATCCGCCCCGCGCCGGAGCCGGCAAAGCCGTGGTCAAGCAACTCATGGCCTCCGGACCCCGTGCGATCGCCTATGTGTCCTGCGATCCAGCCTCCTTTGCGCGTGATCTGGGTTACTTCCAGCAAGGTGGGTGGCGGCTCGAGTCGTTGCGGGCCTTTGACCTCTATCCCAACACCCACCACCTGGAGACCGTGGGACTTATCGTTCCTGCACAGTAAGCCCGGATGCCGCCCGCCTGCTGGATCAGTGCGGGCGGAACCGGCTTTGTCCGGGCACCTGCCCCTCCCGGGATTTATGCCACTACGATGGGCATAGTAGTCCCGCTCCGCTGGAAACACGGCGGCGGACCGGGATGACCAACAATGATGCCGCCCGGCTAAGTAAGGTCCGCCTAACTGGCTAGCGGCCAACCACGCGACAAAGATGAAACTGTTGCGAGAGGAGTCCTGCCATGAGCACTGTGGACAGCTTCGGTTCCAAAGGCGTACTGAATGTAGCCGGCACCGATTATGAAATTTTCCGGTTGAACTCCGTAGAGGGCGCTGACAGCCTTCCGTTCAGCCTTAAGGTATTGCTTGAAAACCTCCTGCGGACTGAGGATGGGGCCAACATTACGGCCGACCATGTCCGCGCCCTGGCCGGTTGGGATCCCAATGCGGAGCCCGACACGGAAATCCAGTTCACCCCGGCACGAGTCATCATGCAGGACTTCACCGGTGTTCCCTGCATCGTCGACCTCGCCACCATGCGCGAAGCCGTCAAGGAGCTCGGTGGGGATCCGAAGCGCGTCAACCCGCTGGCGCCCGCAGAAATGGTCATCGACCACTCCGTCCAGATCGACGCCTTCGGTAACTCCGGCGCACTGGAGCGCAACATGGAGATCGAATACCAGCGCAATGGTGAGCGCTACCAGTTCCTTCGCTGGGGCCAGACCGCGTTCAACGACTTCAAGGTCGTTCCCCCTGGAACCGGCATCGTCCACCAGGTCAACATCGAGTACTTGGCACGCACCGTCATGACCCGTGAGGTCGACGGAGTCCTCCGCGCCTACCCCGACACCTGCGTCGGTACGGACTCGCACACCACCATGGTCAACGGCCTGGGCATCCTGGGCTGGGGCGTTGGCGGCATCGAAGCCGAGGCAGCGATGCTCGGCCAGCCCGTCTCCATGCTGATTCCCCGCGTTGTAGGCTTCAAGCTCAACGGCAGCATCCCCGCAGGCGCCACCGCTACTGACGTCGTCCTGACCATCACCGAAATGCTGCGCAAGCACGGCGTCGTGGGCAAGTTCGTCGAGTTCTACGGCGAAGGCGTCGCAGCTGTGCCGCTGGCCAACCGCGCCACCATTGGCAACATGAGCCCGGAATTCGGTTCCACGGCTGCCATGTTCCCGATCGACGACGTCACTCTGGACTACCTGCGCCTGACCGGCCGCTCAGAAGAGAACGTCGCCCTCGTGGAGGCATACGCCAAGGAACAGGGCCTCTGGCACGATCCTTCCCGCGAACTCCGTTTCTCCGAGTTCCTGGAACTGGACCTGTCCACCGTGGTTCCGTCCATCTCGGGCCCCAAGCGTCCCCAGGACCGCATCGAGCTTACGGATGCCAAGGAACAGTTCCGCAAGGACATCCACAACTACGTCGCCATCGAGGACGGCAGTGTTGACGAGTCCTTGGACGAGTCCTTCCCGGCATCGGACGCACCGTCGTTTACGCACGCCGATTCGCACACCACGGAGACGGCGCGCGTAGCGTCGGCAGCCAATGGTGCGCATGGCCGTCCGTCCTCACCCGTCAAGGTCACCACCGCAGACGGCCGCGAGTTCGAACTGGACCACGGTGCGGTGTCGATCGCTTCGATCACATCCTGCACCAACACGTCCAACCCTTCCGTCATGCTTGCGGCTGCCCTCCTGGCCCGCAACGCCGTGGACAAGGGCCTGACGTCCAAGCCGTGGGTAAAGACCTCCGTTGCCCCGGGCTCGAAGGTCGTCACGGACTACTACGAGAAGTCCGGCCTCACGCCGTACCTGGAGAAGCTCGGCTTCTACATCGTTGGTTATGGCTGCGCCACCTGCATCGGTAACTCCGGGCCGTTGGAGCCGGAAATCTCCGAAGCCATCCAGGCCAACGACCTCTCCGTTACGGCAGTGCTCTCGGGCAACCGCAACTTCGAAGGCCGTATCAACCCGGACGTAAAGATGAACTACCTGGCTTCGCCGCCGCTGGTCATCGCCTACGCCCTGGCCGGTTCCATGGACTTCGACTTCGACACCGATTCCCTGGGTACCGACTCCGAGGGCAACGAGGTCTTCCTCAAGGACATCTGGCCGAACCCCACCGAGGTGCAGGAAGTCATCGACTCCTCCATCGACGAGGCCATGTTCGCCAAGGGTTACGAAGGCGTCTTCGACGGCGACGACCGTTGGAAGGCACTGGACACCCCTGCCGGTGACACCTTCGCCTGGGCCGAGGATTCCACGTACGTTCGGAAGCCCCCATACTTCGAGGGCATGAAGGCTCAGCCGGATCCCGTCCAGGACATCTCGGGCGCCCGCGTGCTCCTGAAGCTTGGCGACTCCGTCACCACGGACCACATCTCCCCGGCAGGTTCCTTCAAGTCGGACACCCCGGCTGGTCAGTACCTGCTGGCCAACGGTGTGGAGCGCAAGGACTTCAACTCCTACGGCTCACGCCGTGGCAACCACGAGGTCATGATCCGCGGTACGTTCGCCAACATCCGCATCAAGAACCAGCTCCTGGACGGTGTTGAGGGTGGCTTCACCCGCGACTTCAGCCAGGAAGGCGCACCGCAGGCCTACGTCTACGACGCAGCCCAGAACTACCAGGCGGCCGGCATTCCGCTGGTAGTGCTGGCAGGCAAGGAATATGGCTCCGGTTCGTCCCGCGACTGGGCAGCCAAGGGTACCGCGCTCCTGGGTGTCAAGGCTGTCATCGCCGAAAGCTACGAGCGCATCCACCGTTCCAACCTGATCGGCATGGGTGTCCTCCCGCTCCAGTTCCCCGCTGGCGAGTCGGCAGCAACGCTGGGCCTGACCGGAACGGAAACATTCGCCGTCGAGGGCGTCACCGAGCTGAACAACGGCACCACGCCGAAGACGCTCAAGGTCACAGCCACGGCCGAAGATGGTTCCGCCAAGTCCTTCGATGCCGTACTGCGTATCGATACCCCGGGCGAAGCGGACTACTACCGCAACGGAGGCATCCTGCAGTACGTCCTCCGCCAGATCTCCGCATAAGGAACACGCTGGTTTCCAGCTGATTCCGAGTGCCAGACAGCCCCGGCCGGTCGCCTGACCAGCCGGGGCTGTTGGCGTCCGGAACACACCCGTCCGCGAGCCGCCTGCGCGTGAAACGCGCAGAAGCCGGGCACGCGCTAAAGTTAACAAGCACGTCATACACCCTAAGGAGGGCCGTTGGGACTTTTGGAAGCCGTCAAGGATCCACAGGACCTGGCCAAACTGTCCGGCACCGAGCTGGAACAACTGGCCGGAGAAATCAGGGCATTCCTGATCACCAACGTAGCCGCCACAGGTGGACACCTGGGACCCAACCTGGGCGTTGTGGAACTGACGCTCGCTATCCACAGGATCTTTGAGTCCCCGCGGGACAGCATTGTTTTTGACACCGGTCACCAGTCCTACGTGCACAAGCTCCTCACCGGCCGGCAGGACTTCAGCACGCTCCGCCAGCAAGGCGGACTCTCGGGCTATCCGGAACGCGCCGAATCCGAACACGACATCGTGGAGAGCTCGCACGCTTCCTCGTCTCTGTCGTGGGCTGATGGTATTTCGCGCGCCCGCCAACTGACCGGCGAAGGTGACCGGTTCGTCGTCGCGGTGGTCGGTGACGGCGCGTTGACCGGCGGCATGACGTGGGAAGCCATCAACAACATCGCCGCGGACAAGCGGCGTCGGGTCGTCATCGTTGTCAACGACAACGGACGTTCCTACGCCCCGACTGTCGGTGGCTTTGCCGATTACCTGGCGTCCCTGCGCCCCACCATCGATTCGCTGCGGACAGCCCCGGCTTATGAGGGCATGCTCGATTGGTGGAAGAAGAGGCTGCAGAACGGCGGCCCGGCCGGCCAGTTCACCTATAAGAGCCTGCATGCAATGAAAAAGGGCATCAAGGACTGGTGGGCCCCCCAAGGCATGTTCGAAGACCTGGGCATGAAATACATCGGTCCTGTCGACGGGCACAACCTCCAGGCGATGGAACACGCGCTCAGCACGGCGAAGGCTTACGGTGGCCCTGTGATCGTGCACGCCATGACGGAGAAGGGCCACGGCTACGCGCCGGCCCTCGCCAACGAGGCTGACCAATTCCACGCGGTGGGCATCATCGACCCCGAAACGGGCGAATCCACTGAGATGCCCGGTGCCAGGTCCTGGACGTCGGTGTTCGCTGAGGAGATCGCGGACATTGCCGACGAACGCCCCGACATCGTGGGAATCACCGGTGCCATGCTCATTCCGGTGGGGCTGCACAAGTTCGCTGAGCGCCACCCTGAACGCGTCATCGACGTCGGCATCGCGGAGCAGCACGCACTGACTTCCGCCGCCGGCATGGCCTTTGGCGGTCTCCACCCCGTCGTGGCGGTGTACGCCACCTTCCTCAACCGGGCCTTCGACCAGCTCCTCATGGACGTGGCGCTGCACAAAGCCGGCGTCACCATCGTCCTGGACCGGGCTGGGGTCACCGGCCCGGACGGCCCCAGCCATCACGGCATGTGGGATATGGCAATGGTCCAGATCGTGCCCGGACTTCACTTGGCTGCTCCGCGCGACGCTTCCCGGCTCCGTGAGGAACTCCGCGAAGCCGTGGCCATAAACGACGCGCCCACCGTGGTCCGTTTCTCCAAGGGCAGCGTCGGTTCTGAAGTCGAGGCCATTGAGCGCCTGCATGACGGCGTGGACGTCCTGGCCCGACGACCCGAGGGTTCAACCGAGAACGACGTCCTGATCGTCAGCGTTGGCGCCATGTCGGAAATCGCTCTCGACGTCGCCGATCGCCTGGGAGCCCAAGGTATCAGTTCCACGGTGGTCGACCCCCGGTGGGTCCTGCCCGTCCGTAAGTCCATCATTGCCTTGGCCGCCCGCCACCGCTTGGTCATCTGTATTGAAGACGGTGTCCGGGCCGGGGGCGTCGGTTCCCGGATCAGGCAGGAAATGCGCGCCGCGGGCGTCGATACCGCCCTCAACGAGGTCGGCCTGCCTGTCGAGTTCCTGGTGCACGGATCGCGCAGTCAGGTCCTGGAGCGGGTAGGGCTCACTTCGCAGAAGATAACCCACGACGTCGTAGCCCAGGTTTTGGGGACAAAGGTCCCGTTTGCCCGGCCGTTGCCGGGCCAGGAGCACCCCACCACCGGAAGTATGCCCACCCTGTGAGTGGGGACCGCGGACCGGGCTCACTGCAGCCCGGCGACCTCGTGGTGTCGAGGAACCGGAAATGGAACGGCAAGGCCCACTGGGTGGTCCCGGGAACCTACCTGGGCGAGGACATCCACGGCTGGTGGGTCTTCCAAGGGGCTGGGGAATTCTGTTCCCGTCCGGGCGCGGCCTTCTATACGGCGTCGGACGCTGTCCTGCTCATCCCCCGCACGGGGGAGTACGTGGCGACCTTCTATGACGACAGCTACCCTGGCGATTTCCGGATCTACGTGGACCTCGCCACTGCCCATGGTTGGAATCAACTGAAACCGGGCGTGACCGAGTTTCATATGATCGACATGGACCTGGACGTCATCCGCTCCACCAAGCACGGCGTTTTCGTGGATGACGAAGACGAATTCGAACAGCATCGGACCGACATGGCGTACCCGGAAACCACGGTTGCGGCCATGCGGGCGGAATGCGCTGCCCTTTTCCAGGCAGTACAACAAATGGAAGCCCCCTTCGACATGGCCGGTGCCGGCAGCACCAGCGCAGAGTGGTTCAGGAAAGGACGAGCATGAGCGGCATTATCCGCGCGTACAAGCGCGACGACGACGGGGTTCTTCACTTCCGGGAAGCCTGGTACGACGACGAGGACCAGCAGTTCGTCATCAATCACGGAGTGGTCGGCCACCAGAGCAGCACCGATGAAACCGCCGTCGACGACGATTCCTCCGTGGAAGGTCTCATGGCGGCCTTTGCCGCGCAATGCGAAGAAGACGGCTATGCGGAAATTCCCGAATCCGAACAGTTCTGGGTGGTGGCACAGCTGGCCCTCAAGACCAAGGAGGGTACCGAGCGGGACCGCCACCTCGAACGAAAGGCCAAGACTGCGCTGACCGCCGAACTGGCGTGGCGGGGCCTTGGTGTGGTGGACCGTTCGGAAATCGGCAACTCCCGGCTGAACATCTTCTGCCTCTGCCCGGACGTCAACAAAGCCGTGAACGCCATCAAGATCTGTGTCCGCGGTGAAGACCTGGACTTCACCAAGCTCACCATCGCTGCTGCCCCGCACAGTGACCCGAGCGCTTTCAAGATTAAGCACTCGCCGAAGCAAGGTGTGGGCTTTACTCTCTAAGTAAGCACCATTGCGCCCAGAAGGGATCACTCCATGTCGTCCAAAAGCAATTGGCCCGGCCATACCCCCTTGCCCAAAGGCCTTGCGGCGCCGGCCAAACGTGCGCTGGCCCACGAGGGGATCGAGACACTGGAACAGCTGGCCGAATTCGGCGAGTTGAAGGCCACCAAACTCCATGGAATGGGACCCGTGGCCATTGCCCAGCTCGAGGACGCCATGGAGGAATCGGGAATCACGTACGGCCGGAGCTAAGGGGCAGGGTGTTTGTTGCCTGGGGTTACTAGCTGCTTGGATCACCGATATAGGCTGAACCCATGACTGAATACCGACGCCTTGGCCATTTCGGATTGACCGTGTCAGTAGTTGGGCTGGGCTGTAACAACCTCGGCCGCGCCAACACCCCCACGGAGTCACAGGAAGGCACGGACGCCGTGGTCCACGCCGCCCTCGACGCCGGGGTGACGTTCTTCGATGTTGCCGACGTGTACGGCCGTGAGCCTGGCCTGAGTGAGACCATGCTGGGCAGGGCTTTGAAGGGCCGCCGCGACGACGTCGTGATTGGCACCAAGTTCGGCATGGACATGGGCGGGGTCAACGGCAATGATTTCGGTGCCCGGGGCTCGCGCCGTTACATCGTGAAGGCCGTCGAGGCATCGCTTCGCCGCCTGGACACGGAGTGGATCGACCTCTACCAGTTCCACACTCCGGACCCCCGGACCCCCATCGACGAAACGTTGGCTGCTTTGGATGACCTGGTTTCCAGCGGCAAGGTCCGTTACATTGGCCATTCCAACTTTGCCGGCTGGCAGATCGCCCAGGCAGAGTATGTTGCCCGCCAAGCCGGCGGAACCCGCTTCATTTCCACGCAGAACCACTACAACCTGCTGGACCGGCGTGCTGAGCTCGAAGTCCTCCCCGCGGCCGGAGCTTTCTCCCTGGGTGTCCTGCCGTACTTCCCGTTGGCCAACGGGCTGCTCACCGGAAAGTACTCGGCGGGGAAGGCGCCCGAAGGCTCGCGGCTGAGCCACACCCGCACCAACCTGGTCCACGACGCGGACTGGGAGCAGCTGGGTCGCTTCGGCCAGTTCGCCAAGGAGCGGGACATCACCGAACTTCAGCTCGCATTCTCCTGGCTGGCCGCCCAGCCTGGTGTCAGCAGCGTCATCGCCGGGGCCACGCGTCCCGAGCAGATCCGCCAGAACGCCGAAGCCGTACGCTGGGTCCCCACTCAGGAAGACCGGACCGAACTGGACGACATCTTCCCGAAGGCCCCGAAGGTCGCCCTCTTCTAGCCCTCGCTCACGTCCCGCCCGCTATATTGCATCCCTCGCTCACAAAACAGCCCTAAAAGCAGAACGCTCCCTCACCTTAGTGAGAGAGCGTTCTGTTTTAAGCGGCGGGATGTGAGAGAGCGTTCTGGTCCAAGCCGCGGGAGGGAAGAGAGCCGGGCCGGGGGTTAGGCGGGGGCTGAAGCAACTCCCGGAGCAAGGAAGCGCTTGCCGTTGACTCGCTCCGAGGCGCCAACGCGGTCCAGGTACGGGGTGATCCCGCCCAGGAACATCGGCCAACCTGCGCCCATGATCACACAGAGGTCAATGTCCTCGGGGCCAGCGACGACACCTTCTGCCAGCATGAGTCCGATCTCTTCGGCCAAGGCGTCCTGGGTACGTCGCAGGACTTCTTCACCCGTGGACGGGGTGTTTCCAAAGGACATGATTGCGAGGGTCTCGGCTGGGATGGAGGGGGTTCCATCGGGGCCAGTGACCCACAGGGACTTCACGCCGTTGTCGATGAGCTTCTGCAGGTTCTGCGATACGGGGAAACGGTCGCCGAAGGCGGCATGCAGGGACTCCTGGACGTGCTGGGCCACTGGCAGGCCCACCATGGCGCTCAGGGTGAACGGTGACATGGGCAGGCCCATCGGCCGAAGCGCCGTGTCGGCCACCTCTGCCGGGGTTCCTTCGTCGAACGCCGCGATGACCTCGCCCATGAGGCGCAGGAGGATCCGGTTCACCACGAAAGCGGCAGCATCCTTGACCAGGACAGCGGTCTTCTTCAGCCCCTTGGCGAGTTCGAAAGCAGTGGCCAGGACGGCGTCGTCGGTCTTGGGTGCCCGCACGATCTCCAGGAGCGGCATCACGGCTACGGGGTTGAAGAAGTGGAAGCCCACCAGGCGCTCAGGGTGCTTCAGGTCTTCGGCCATGGCGGTCACGGACAGAGAAGACGTGTTCGTGGCGAGGATGCACTCGGGGGAGACGATCTCCTCCACCTCGGCGAAGACCTGCTTCTTGATGTGGAGTTCTTCGAAAACGGCTTCAATGACGAAGTCGGCGTCGGCGAAGGCTTCCTTGGAAACGGAGCCGGTCACCAGTGCCTTGGTCCTGTTGGCGGCGTCGGGCTTGATGCGCTTCTTGGCCAGCATCTTGTCGACCTCGGCGTGGACGTACGCCACGCCCTTGTCCACGCGGGTCTGGTCGATGTCGGTCATCACCACGGGCACCTTGAGCTGCCGGGCGAAGAGCAATGCGAGTTGGCTGGCCATCAGTCCGGCGCCGACCACGCCGATCTTGGTCACAGGACGAGCGAGCTTACGGTCCGGGGCACCGGCAGGACGCTTGGAGCGCTTCTGCACCAGATCCAGGAACGCGTACACCGTGGAACGGAACTCGTCGGTCTGCATGAGTCCGGCGAGTGTCTCACATTCGAGTGCGGCGGACTCGGCCTGCGTCATGGTGCGGTTGGCTTCCATGACGTCCAGGACCTTGGCCGGCGCGGGGGAGGCATTGGAGGTCTTCGCCTCGACGAAGGCACGTCCTGCTGCGACCGACGCCGCCCACCGGGTGGCAACGCTTTCTTCGGTGGCGTCCACCGAGTTTTTCCGCTCAGGCGTGACCTCGCCGGAGATAACGCGCGCCGCCCATGCCAGCGACTGTTCAACGAAGTCGGCAGGTTCGAAGATAGCGTCGGCAACTCCGAGCTCGAAGGCCTGAGGTCCGGTGAGCGTCTTGTTGTTGCTCAGGGGGTTCTCGATCATCACCTTGACGGCGTTCTCCGGACCGATGAGGCGCGGGAGGATGTACACGCCGCCCCAGCCGGGGACCAGTCCGATGAAGGCCTCAGGAAGGGCAAGGGCGCCAGCGCCGGTGGAGACTGTGCGGTAGGTGGACTGCAGTGCGATCTCGAGCCCGCCGCCCAAGGCGAGGCCGTTGATGAAGGCGAAGCTTGGAACGCCGAGGTCGGCGAGGGTGGCGTAGACGGCGTGGCCGAGCTGGGCCATCCATAGTCCATGCTCGCGCTCCTTCAGCGTCTTCACAGCTGAAAGGTCCGCACCTGCCACCAGGAAGTATGGCTTGCCGGTTACGCCCACGCCCACGATTTCGCCCTTGGATGCCCGATCCTTGAGGCCGTCCAGGACGCCGCCGAGCTCAACCAGTGTGTTGGGGCCCAAAGTGGTGGGCTTGGAGTGGTCCAACCCGTTGTCGAGGGTAATCAGGGCGAACGTTCCCACGCCGCCCGGGAGGTCGATGTCCTGGACGTAGGAATGTGTGACGACTTCGTCGGGGAAGAGGGCGGCGAGCTTCTGGAATTCGGCGGCGCTCATGCTGCGGCTCCTTCGGTGGTGGCAGTGGTGGCCTGGTCGGTGGCAAAAGATTCGTACTCGGCGTGGTGCGGGTTTTCCCAAATGACGGTGGCACCCATGCCCAGTCCGATGCACATGGTGGTGATGCCGTAGCGGACCGACGGGTCTTCCTCGAACTGGCGTGCGAGCTGGTTCATTAACCGAACGCCTGAGGAAGCCAGCGGATGGCCGACGGCGATCGCGCCACCGTAGCGGTTGACCCGGGGATCGTCGTCGGCAATGCCGAAGTGGTCAAGGAAACTCAGGACCTGGACGGCGAACGCTTCGTTGATTTCGAACAATCCGATGTCTTCGATGCCGAGGCCGGCGTTCCGGAGTGCTTTCTCCGTTGCGGGAACCGGGCCGATGCCCATGACTTCAGGCTCGACGCCGGCAAAGGCGTAGGATACGAGGCGCATCTTGACCGGGAGCCCCAGTTCTTCGGCCGCATCGGCCGAGGCGAGCACCGCGGCCGTGGCACCGTCGTTGAGCCCTGCGGCGTTGCCTGCGGTGACCCGCCCATGCGCGCGGAATGGTGTGCGGAGCCCTGCAAGGTCCTCAACCGTGGTCCCGGGGCGCGGGGGCTCGTCGGTGGTGTGGAGGGCCCAGCCCTGTCCGGGTTTCATGGTCGCGACGGGTACCAGGTCGTGCTGGATTTGGCCGTTGGAGTAGGCGGCTGCGAGCTTCGCCTGGGATCCGGCGGCGTAGGCGTCGGTCCGCTCCTTGGTAATGGCGGGGAAGCGGTCGTGCAGGTTCTCGGCAGTGTTTCCCATGTTCAGGGCCGCCGGGTCCACGAGGCGTTCGGACATGAACCGCGGATTGGGGTCTGCCCCAGCCCCCATGGGGTGGTTTCCCATGTGTTCTACGCCGCCTGCGATGACGACGTCGTAGGCACCGAAGCCGATGCCACTCGCCGTCGTCGTGACTGCTGTCATGGCTCCCGCGCACATGCGGTCGATCGCAAAACCGGGAACTGTGCGGGGGAGTCCGGCCAGCAGGGCGGCAGTGCGGCCGATGGTAAGTCCCTGGTCCCCGGTCTGGGTGGTTGCCGCTATGGCGACCTCGTCCACACGGTCGGCTGGCAACGACGGATTGCGCCGCATCAGTTCACGGATGCATTTCACCACGAGGTCATCGGCGCGGGTTCCTGCATAGATGCCCTTGTCCCCGGCCTTGCCGAAGGGGGTGCGGACTCCGTCGACGAAAACGACGTCGCGGATGTTCCTCTGGGCGCTGCGTGCTGGACTCATGTATTAACTCCTCGTTGAGACATGGCGCCGGAGCCCGCGCTGCGGGTATCCGGTTGGCATTGATGGCAATGTTACTCGTGGGTAACTTAGCTTGCAAGACTGCTCGAAGAAAGGTCCTAAAACGAAAGGCCCGCCACCCGAACGGTGGTTCGGGTGGCGGGCCTTTCAGCGGCACGATCAGCTGGCGTCCTTAGGTTTTGATTCCTTGGCTGGAAGCGGATCCGGATTCAAGCACGCGGCGGTAAGGATCGGGGCGGTCAAGGAGATTTGCCACTCCCTTGCGCCAAGGGTCCGCAACTCAGAGGAGACCGATTCGAGCGAAACGTCCGCCGGTGGACGCCAGGTGATCCGGCGCAGGTAGTCGGGGGTCAGGAGGTTCTCGACAGGAAGATTGAGTTCCTCTGCCAGGGCCTGCAGTGCGGGCCGCGCGGTAGCCAAGCGTGCGGCCGCCTCGGGATCCCGGTCCACCCACACCCTGGGGGGCGGGGGTGCGTTGGTGGGCAGGTGCAGGGGAGGGAGGTCCGTGAGGGTCCTGGCGGTGGTGATGCACCGCAGCCAGCGGGGTGCCTCGCGTTGGGCGGAGCGGCCATGGAATCCCTTGGTGGCAAGCAGTTGGGGGACGGTGGTGGGCATGGCCTTGGCGGCGGCCACGAGGGCGGAGTCAGGGATCAGCCGGCCGGGTGCGACGTCGCGCTTGCGGGCCAGCTGGTCGCGTTCCAGCCAGAGTTCACGGACTGCGGCCAGTTGGCGGCGGTCGCGGATCTGGTGGAGGCCGGAGGTCTTGCGCCATGGGTCGACCCGCGGCGGGGAAATACCGGCAGCGAGGATCCCGGCGAATTCCTGTTCGGCGTACTCAAGCTTGCCGTCCGCTTCGAGGAGTTCGATCAGTTCTTCGCGGAGTTCGGCGAGGACCTCGACGTCCAGGGCGGCGTATCGCAGCCACGGTTCGGGCAAGGGGCGGGTGGACCAGTCAGCAGCGGAGTGCTCCTTGGCGAGGCCGAACCCGAGGAGTTGCTCGATCACTGCGGCGAGCCCGACGCGGGGGAGGCCTGCCAGGCGGGCAGCCAGTTCTGTGTCAAAAAGTTTGTCAGGCCACATGCCCAGCTCAGACAGGCAGGGCAGGTCCTGGGTGGCAGCGTGCAGGATCCATTCGACGCCCCGGAGTGCGTCGTTGATGATCGCCAGGTCGTCAAAGGGCTCGGGGTCGATCAGCCAGGTACCGGCGCCTTCACGCCGGATCTGGACCAGGAAGGCGCGCTGGCCGTAGCGGAAGCCTGAGGCGCGCTCCGCGTCGACTCCTGCCGGTCCAGTGCCCGCGGCGATTGCAGCGGCGCACCGCTCCAATCCCGCCGGGGTGTCGATGACCAGGGGCACGCCTTCGCGCGGGGTGTCAAGATCAATGATTTCGGGGACGTGGCTGTCGAAGCCGTCGACCTTGATGTGGGTGGTGGTTTCAGCAGCCGGATCGCCGGCTGTGGTGTTTTCCGGATTTTCAGGGGTCATGGTGGCTTAAGCTTACCGATTCCCGTCACAACGGTATGCTTCGCGGGCGCCGGTGAGGTGGCCAGTGGAATGTTCCGGGGTCAATTGAGCCTCCTGTTGGGTAGTCCGGTAACCCCTGGGGGCAGGGGCGGCAGTCCCGCGAAGGTGCAGACCATGTCGGACCAGGCTTCCAGATGGGCCTGGACGTCGGCGCTGGCCGGCGTCCAGGAGGCGCGGAGTTCGATATCGATGGTGTCCGGTCGTTCTGCCAAGGTGCCAAAGCTCTCGGAAAGAATCCTGGTGGCCGTGCCTCCGGCCGCACGATGGGGAGCCGCATGGTTCTCGAGCGCATCCACCAGCCACGTCCACGCTACGGAGCCCAGCATGGCATCATTGCCCATTTCGGCGTCCATTTGGGCCCGGATGTACGTGACAATGCGGAACTCGCCCTCCCAGACTGCGGACCCGTCGGGGTCGTGCAGGAGGATGAAGCGGCCCGTGGCGAGCTCGTCGTCGTCCGTGGACGGACTGTTGGCGTGGCTTTGGGCGAAGGCTTTGGCGGCTGGCCCGTGGACTGGAACCTGGCGGGTGGCTGCGGTGGGACTGAACACTTCCGCGCCCAAGGCCACGGCATAGGGCGCCAGCCGGGCCGGCGCAGGGATCTCCTCAAGCCGCAATTCGCTGCGGCATTGTGCTTTGCGTAGCGTTCCCAGGGCGAAGAGAAAATCCGCGGGAACCTGTGCGAGGGCGTTCACCCTCGCAGATTATGCGTCCGGGGCGGCGATTCTGTGCAGGCTCGCCGCCCCGAAGCGCAAGGGTTACTTGGACCCAAGCTCGCGCCGGATTCCTTCAACAAAGGCATCGATGTCCTCTGGCGTGGTGTCGAAGGAGCACATCCACCGGACTTCGCGCCGGGCGGCGTCCCAGTCATAAAACGCGAATGACTTCCGAAGCCGGTCGGCTACGCCCTCGGGGAGGATGGCGAAGACCCCGTTGGACTGCGTCGCCTGGGTGGGGTCAACGCCGTCGATCTCTTCCACGGCGGCGCGGAGGCGGGCCGCCATGGCATTGGCGTGTTCAGCGGAGCGCAGCCAGAGTCCATCTTCGAGCAAGGCGATGAACTGGGCGGAGATGAACCGCATCTTGGATGCGAGTTGCATGTTCATCTTGCGCAGGAACTTCAGGCCGTCCGCTGCCTCGGGGTTCAATGCCACCACGACCTCACCGAAGAGCAGCCCGTTCTTGGTGCCGCCAAAGGAGAGGATGTCCACGCCGGCGTCGCGGGTGAATGCGCGCAGGGGCACCCCAAGGTGGGCCGCTGCGTTGGCCAGCCGGGCTCCATCCATATGCAATTTCATGCCCTTGGAGTGGGCGTGGTCGGCAATGGCGCGTACTTCCTCGGGCGTATAGCAGGTACCCAGCTCAGTGGTTTGGGTGATGGAGACGACCAGGGGCTGGGCGCGGTGCTCATCGCCCCAGCCCCATGCTTCGCGGTCAATCAGCTCAGGAGTGAGCTTGCCGTCGTCCGTAGGCACCTGAAGGAGCTTGATTCCACCGATGCGCTCCGGCGCCCCATTCTCATCCATGTTGATGTGCGCGGTGGATGCACAGATAACAGCGCCCCACCGTGGGAGCAGGGACTGCAGGGACAGGACGTTGGCGCCCGTGCCGTTGAACACGGGGAAGCTCTCGATACCGGTCCCGAACTGCTGCTCCAGGACCTCCTGGAGCCTGGCCGTGTACACGTCCTCGCCGTAGGAAACCTGGTGTCCTCCATTGGCGGCGGCCAAGGCAGCAAGAATTTCGGGGTGCACGCCGGAATAGTTATCCGATGCAAATCCACGGACCGCCGGATCGTGCAGTTGTACCGGCCCGGCCGTGCCGGGCGCGCTGAGGATTGCCTCTGTTGTGCTTGTCACTGGTTCGTTCACGCTTTCAAGTCTATTTGGCCAGCAGGATGCGCTGGCCGTTCAGTTCGCTGGCAGCTTGTCCAAAAAGGCCGACGGCGGCAGCAGCCAGGTCTTCGACGTCCGTGTACCCGGGGAATCGCCGTTCGGGATGCGCCTCCCGCATGCCGGCGTCGACGAGGGCCTTCACCACGAAGACCACCGCGGCGCTGTGTTGCTCGGTGGGAGCGTCCTTGTTGCCCGACTGTTCGCGGCGGAAACCATCGGCTACCGCCAGGGTCCAGGCTTCCGCTGCAGCTTTCGCGGCAGCGTAGCTGGCGGCTGAAGCGGTTGGGGCCGAGGCGCTTGTGGATGACACCATTGCAAGCCGTCCGTGCGCAGATGCTTCGAGTTGGCCGTAGAAGACCCTGGAGACGTTGCGCAGGGTCGTGACGGCATTGCGTTCCATCGTGTCCCAGTCGTCGTCGCTTTGATCCTCGATACCCTTTGCGCCGCGCCAACCGCCGACGAGGTGGATCACTCCGTCGACGCCCCCAATGTGCAGCTTTTCGAGATCGGAGTTCAGTTCGCGAACCGCCTCAAGGCTGGCGAGGTCGCACACCAAGGGGGTGACGTCCTGGCCGGTTTCAGCCGCGGCGGCCTTGATGCGGGCTTCATCCGATCCCACCGTGATGACACGGTGCCCTGCTGCAGCCAGCGCACGGGCGGCGGCAACGCCCGAAGCGCTGCTGCCGCCCGTCACCAAAATGGTCAATGCGGTCATCAGGCCGCCGTCGAACCGGTGATGCCGGTGGTGGATTCGATCACGGGGCGCATTTTCTTCTCCAGTGCTTCGTAGAACATGGACAGCGGGAATTCATCGTCCAGGACCTGGTCCGTGAGGCCACGCGGCGGTCCATCCAGGGGAAGGGCGTCCGGGCCCTTCGCCCAAACGGACGCCGGGTGCGGGGTCACGGTGCTCGAAATGAGCTCGTAAGCGGCCAGCCAGTGCGCTGCCTTGGGACGGTCAATGGAACGCCAGTATAGTTCCTCGATCTGTGCGCCAAGCTCCACTACGACGGCGGCTGCTTCGTCCCAGTCAATGCTGAGCTTGCTGTCCGTCCAGTGCAGGACCCGGTGCTGGTGCATCCAGGCAAACAGGAGCTGGCCGCCGAGTCCGTCGTAATTGCGTACACGGCTGCCGGTGATGGCGAAGCGGAAGATCCGGTCGAAAATCACGGCGTACTGGACAAGCTTTGCGTGCTTGCGGGCATCGGGATCGGCGGTCTCGTCCTTTTCTATGCGGACGGATTCCCGGAACGCGGTGAGGTCGCAGCGCAGTTCCTCGAGCGAGTAGAGGAAGAAAGGCATCCGCTGCTTGATCATGAACGGGTCGAAGGGCAGGTCGCCGCGCATGTGCGTGCGGTCGTGGATCAGGTCCCACATCACGAACGTCCGCTGGGTGAGCTCCTGGTCGGAGATCAGCTGGGCTGCGTCAGCCGGCAATTCCAGGGACGTGGTCTCGGCAGCGGCTTTGAGCACGCGGCGGAAGCGGGCGGCCTCGCGGTCGGCGAAAATGGCCCCCCATGTGAAGGTGGGCGTCTCGCGGACGGCGACGGTCTCGGGGAAGAGGACCGCCGAGTTGGTGTCGTAGCCCGGGGTGAAGTCCACGAAGCGGATGGGGACGAAGAGCTTGTTCGAGTAGTCGCCTGCTTCCAGGCCACCAATGAACTCCGGCCAAATGACCTCGATCAGGACTGCTTCGACCAGCCGGTTGGTGCTGCCGTTCTGCGTGTACATGGGGAAGACCACCAGGTGCTGCAGGCCGTCAACGCGCTGCTCCTGCGGCTGGAAGGCCTGGAGTGAGTCCAGGAAGTCCGGTACGCCGAAACCTTCGGCTGCCCACCGGCCGAAGTCTTCGACCAGCAGTTGGAGGTATCGGGCGTCATGGGGAAAGTGTGGGGCCAGTGCGGTGATGGCCTCCGAGATCGTGGCTACGAGGCGGCCGGCTTCGCCGTGGGCTGCAGGATCGGCAATGGAGCCGTCCTGTTCCTGGTGCGCCTGCAGGGCGGTGGCCGCAGCCTTGAGTGAAGTCCACTCGGCGTTGTCGGCGGTGACACGCGGGAGGGTGGGGGTGGCGGTAATCGTCATGGAACTCGGCCCTTTCGAAGTAGTAATTGCTTCTGGGCCGAGCGTAGCAAGCGAAAAGTATTGCTAATTCAAAAATGGGCTGAGCGTAAGAAACTCTTGGTCATGGCATCAGTGAAAGGCATTTGAGATCAAGGACACAACAGTTGAAACCGGCCAGTGAAGTTCCGGACGGACCGCCGCGGCGATCCGTCCGGAGCCCGGTCAGCTCTCTTCCGGATTTACCAGGCGGAGCGAGATGGAGTTGATGCAGAAGCGCTGGTCCGTAGGGGTGTCGTAACCCTCGCCATCGAAAACGTGCCCCAAATGGGAATCGCACGTGGCGCAGCGTACTTCCACCCGGTCCATCCCCATGGTCCGATCATGGAGATACCGGACAGTGCCCTCAGCCAACGGGGCCCAGAAGGACGGCCAGCCACAGTGGGAATCGAACTTTTCCTTGCTGGTAAACAACTGGCTGCCACACGCCCGGCACTGATAGACGCCTTCGGTATGCGTATCCCAGTACTCGCCGGTGTAGGGGCGTTCGGTACCTGCCTGCCGCAGGACCCGGAATTCCTCCGGCGTCAACTCCTCACGCCACTGGGCGTCGGTCTTCTCCACGGCCGCAGATGATGTCTTGCTGGTGTTCTCAGGAGTGTTCATGTCTTCTCCAACGCTCACGAGTCGCCGATAAATCCCGAACCTGCGTACAGGTGCAATACGGGGAGGCCCAGCTGATCCTGTGCTTTGTTGGCCCAGTCCGTGTGGAAGGTGTCCGCAATGGCATGCGGACGCGTCACGACAACGGCCTGGGCAGCGTTCACCGAACGCACCTTCGACACCAAGCCGGCCACGGCATCGCCGTCGACTACCTCCCCGGTCACGCCACCGCCCAAGCCGGCCAAGGCCGCCAGAGAGGCCGCTAATGTCTCCGAAGCCTCCGCCCGCTCCACCTCGGGGTCAGGCGACTGCGCAGTGAGGTCGCGGAACGCCTTGGCGATATCAAGCAACGAGAGGTTCTCCAGGAAGTCCACCAGGAGATGCCGTTCGGTATTGGAAGGGACCAAGACAACCAATGGCGAGTCACCGCCGTCGAGCAGTTTGGAAATATTTACACGGTCTTCGGGGCCAAGGGGCTCTTCCGTCAGGATGACTATGGGATCGCTCATGGCTACAGCGTAGTCCCGGGCAACCTGACCCGCAGGCTTTCGGCGCCCAACATCCCGAACAGGACGCCGCGCGGTCCTTGCCTGCACTGGACGGTGCCCTGAAAAGGCAACAATGGAACCATGGCATCGACATCCCGGTCAGCGAGCGACGCTGCAGAGAAGAAACTGTCCCCCCGCACCAAATGGGCCATTGGCGGCTTCCTGGCAGGCGGGACCGTTGCTGGCTTGCTGGGGGCAGGCTCCTCGGCGCTCGCCGTCTACTTTGCCCGTCGAGTCATTACCCCCGCAGCCCGTCACGAAGACCAGGAAGTCCTGGCCGTCATCCGCGGTGACGACGGGCCCCAAGTCATCCTTGCGGCCACCCCGGACAGCATTATCGACGGCACCTACAGCCTCTTCTTTTCAGGGGGTGCAGGGCACGCGAGGATTGGGCGGATCGTCTCGTATTCGCCCGCCGAACAAACCGTGCTGCGGGAAGTCGAGGAAGTCTACAGCGGCGAGCTTTCCGAAGCCCGCCGGGCCTGGTGGAGCGGTGCTACCTATCCGGACCCGGCTGCGATGGGCCTGGAGGCCGAAAATGTGGACATAGGGATCGACGGCGGCAAGGCGCCTGCGTGGTTGATCCGCGCCGAAGCCTCGGCGCCGGCACCGGTCTGGGCCATCATGGTCCACGGCAGGGGTGCCACCCGCATTGAAGGACTTCGTGCGGTGCCCGTTGCACGGGAACTTGGAATGGACAGCCTGGTGATTTCCTATCGAAACGACGGGCTTGCTCCCTCGGCGCTGGACGGACGGTATGGCCTGGGATCCACGGAATGGCGCGATGTGGAGGCCGCCATCGACTATGCCCTGGAGAACGGCGCACGTGAAATTGTTTTGTTCGGCTGGTCCATGGGCGGTGCCATCAGCCTGCAAACCGCGGATCTGTCCAAGCATCGCCTGGCTATCCGGGCGATGGTGCTGGATGCACCGGTCATCAATTGGGTTAATGTGATGGCCCACCACGCCGAGATGAACAGGATCCCCTACAGCGTGGGACGTTACGGCCAGATGATGTTGACCCACCCCCTGGGCCGCCGGCTCACTGGACTGGCGGCCCCGGTGGACCTGAAAGCGATGGACTGGGAGGCACGCGCCGTTGAGCTGCGCACGCCCACCCTGCTCATCCACAGCGTCGACGACGACTACGTTCCCTTCGGACCATCAGCCAGCCTTGCCGAGAAGAACCCGGAAATGGTCACCTTCGAGCCTTTTGACGGTGCCAGGCACACCAAGGAGTGGAACGTTGATCCCGAACGCTGGGAGCGCCTGGTCCGGTCCTGGCTGCGACGGCAACTGGCACCCCGGAACAACCCCGGCCGGAGCGGTTCAACAGGGCACGGCTCCGTTCCAGGGCCGGTCGACTGAACCCGGCTACTTGCCCGTGCCGATCGATGCGGTAATGGCCTGGGTCAGGCTGACCAGGTCAGCGGGTGAAAGCTCGATGCCCAAACCCCTTCGGCCCCCTGAAACCAGGATGGTCTCGAAAGCCAAGGCTGAGTCGTCAAGGACAGTGGGGGAGGGCTGGCGCTGCCCCAGCGGCGAAATGCCGCCGAGAACGTAGCCTGTGCGGCGTTCGGCCGCTTTGGGGTCCGCCATTGCTGCCTTCTTGGAGCCCAGGGAGGCGGCTACGGACTTCAGGTCAAGGTTTCCGGACACCGGGACAATGGCGACCGCCAAACGCCCCTCGACCTCCACCATGAGAGTTTTGAAGACACGTGCGGGATCGATCCCCAAGACTTCGGCCGCTTCCAGTCCATAACTGGAGGCGGACGGATCATGGGCGTACGGGTGCAGGACAAAAGGAACGCCGGCCGCAGCAAGCGCTGCAGTGGCCGGCGTCCCCTGTGAAGCCATTTTCTTGGCCATACCGTGTGAGGGTGCCTTTCAGTGTTCCAGGCGGTGCGCCGCCGAGACCTTCCGCTTGATCCGGCCGAGCATGGCAGTCATTCCGCGCATGCGCAGGGGCGTGATGGCCCGCGTCAACCCGAGAAGCTCCGGCATGTCATCCGGAACCGCAAGGATCTCCTCGGCAGTCAGTCCGTCCAGGCCTTCATGGAGCACGCCAGCGAAGCCGCGCGTTGTGGGTGCTTCCTGCGGAGCCTTGAAGAACAACCGGTAGGCGCGGGGGCCGCCAGGGTTTTCCCCGTTCTTCTCCGACTCAATGGTCAGGAACAAGGGGGACTGGCACTCGACTACCTGCTCCAGCAGCTCCGGGTGGTCTTTCAGGCGCTCAGGAAGCTCCGGCAAACCCCTGGAGAACTCAAGGAGCAGTTGCAGGCGGTCAGGCTCCGTCAGGGCCTGGAAGTCATCGACGATTTCCGCCAGCGCGGCGGGCAAGGTATGGGTACTCATCCCTTCCAGCTTACGCACAACAACGGCAAATGCATCGTGCCGGCCGGAACACTACGGGGGCCATGGGATGCCGCTAGCTGCGGGCCAGTGCCGCTGGAACCGAACCGCGTTCGGAGCCTTTGGCGATGGGAACGCGGACGGCGTTGCCCCACTCAGTCCAGGAACCGTCATAGTTGCGTACGGTGTCGAAGCCCAGGAGGTATTTCAGGGCGAACCAGGTATGGCTGGACCGCTCGCCGATGCGGCAGTAGGCCACGACGTCGTCACCGGGTTCAAGGCCGGCCTCGCCAAGGTAAAGTGCTTCGAGCTCTTCGCGGCTGCGGTAGGTGCCGTCTTCGGCTGCGGCACGTGCCCAGGGAATCGAAGCAGCAGTAGGAATGTGGCCGCCGCGCAGGGCTCCCTCTTCCGGGTAGGCGGGCATGTGGGTGCGCTGGCCGGTGTATTCCTCGGGGGAGCGAACGTCGATCAGCGGGTTGCCCAGGTGCGCCAGGACGTCTTCCTTGAAGGCGCGGATGGGAGCATCGTTGCGTTCGACTTCGGGGTACTCGCCTGGGGCCGGCTGCGATGCATCGGTGGTCAGCTCCCGGCCCTCGGCGATCCACTTGTCACGGCCGCCGTCGAGGAGGCGGACGTCGCTGTGGCCGAAAAGGGTGAAGACCCACAGCGCGTAGGCGGCCCACCAGTTGGACTTGTCACCGTAAATGACAACGGTGCTGTCGCGGGAGATGCCCTTGGACGCGGCGAGGGCGGCGAAAGCGGCACCGTCGACGTAGTCGCGGGTGACTTCATCATTCAGGTCTGTGTGCCAGTCGATCTTCACTGCGCCCGGGATGTGTCCGGTTTCGTACAGCAGGACGTCTTCATCAGACTCCACGACTACCAGTTTGCCGTCGGCGATTGCGCCATCAGCAAGTGCTGCCGCAAGCCACTCAGTGGAGACGAGGCGTTCAGGGTTCGCGTAGGCGGCGAACTTTTCATTCTGTTCAACGGGGTAGGACATTTGATGGCCTTTCACTGACAACGGACGGAGCCGGGCCTTGGTTCATCAGGTGGCCGCCCGGCCTTTCCAACACTAACCACGGCCCGGTTCGATTGCTTCCCCAGCGGTCACATGGTGAAACATGGCTTTGGTCACGTGGCCGTTCTGCCGTTCCTTATGCCGGTATTCTTGCTGGGGACCCACAACCGAAGGAACGGATCACAGTGGTACAGATCGAACAATTGGCTGCCCGCACACCGGCAGTCTCCGTGGAGGAACTCCTCAAGGGTTTCTACCCCTCTCCGCGATTCGGAGAGGTATCGTTCGACAGCTACCGGCCGGACCCTTCGCAGCCGAGCCAAGCCAACGCCGTGAAACTGCTGTCCGCCTTCGCCGATGGCGTGGGTTCCGACGACGGCGGCGGACTCTTCAAGAAGTTGTTCGCCAAAAAGGCCCCTGCCACCAGGGCAGGCATCTACCTTGATGGCGGGTTCGGTGTTGGCAAGACACACCTCTTGGCGTCGCTGTGGCACCGCTCACCGGGGCCGAAGGCTTTCGGAACCTTTGTGGAGTACACCAACCTTGTTGGCGCTCTTTCGTTCCGCAAGACCGTGGAAGCGCTGAGCAGCTACAAACTTGTCTGCATTGACGAATTCGAACTCGACGATCCGGGCGACACTGTCTTGATGTCGCGCCTTATGCGTGAACTGGCGGACGCCGGGGTCAAGCTCGCCGCGACGTCGAACACCTTGCCCGGTTCCCTGGGTGAAGGCCGTTTTGCCGCCGTCGACTTCCAGCGCGAAATCCAGGTGCTCGCCGACCAGTTCGACGTCGTCAGGATCGACGGCGAGGACTTCCGCCACCGCGGCCTTCCTGCCGCACCTGCTCCCCTGAAGACCGAAGAGCTCAAGCACCGCATGCGTGCTGAATTCGACGGCAAGACAGTGGCTGTCGACGATTTCCGCACCCTGGTCAACCACCTGGCCGCGGTCCACCCGAGCCGGTACCGCCAGTTGCTTTCCGGGGTGGAGGCAGTGGTGTGGAGCGATGTCGAAACCATCACGGAGCAGGCCGTTGCACTGCGGTTCGTGGTGCTCGCGGACCGTCTCTACGACAAGGATGTTCCGATTCTCGCCAGCGGCGTCCCGTTCGATCAGCTCTTCACGGAAGAGATGATGACCGGCGGTTACATGAAGAAGTACTTCCGGGCGGTCTCCAGGCTCACGGCGCTGGCCCGTGAGGCACAAAACCACGAACCTGCCTGAGTCAGTCCTTCGGAAGCGATGTCCGGCTCTTCAGCATCCACCGCACCAGGATGCCACCGGCCAGAGCCCAAAACGCGGCGCCCACACCCGCGAAGCTCAAGCCTGACGCTGCGAGCAGGAACGCGATGCACGCCGGTATGCGTTCCTCCGCTGCGGCCAGTGCCGAAGAAATCGACGAGGCAAGCGTGCCCAGGAGCGCTAGCCCTGCCACCGCTTCAAGCAGTCCGGGCGGGGCCGCTGCCACGATCGTGACGAGTGCGGCAGAACCAGCTGCCAAAGCCAGGTAGGCCAGTCCCGAGACAAAGGCCGCGACCCAGCGCCGATCGTGGTCCTTTCCGGCTTCCTCGCCGGCTGCCAGTGCCGCGCTGAGGGCTGCCAGGTTGATGGCATGGCCACCGAAAGGGGCTCCAACAACGGTTCCGGCCCCCGTCACCAGCATGGACGGCCGCCACGGCGTGGTGTAGCCGAACGATTTCAGGACGGCCACCCCCGGGATGTTCTGTGAGGCCATGGTCACGATGAAGAGTGGCAGGGCCAGCCCCACGGCAGCTTCCACGGTGAACGCGGGCGTTGTCCATTCAAGCCGGGGGAGGAGGCCCTCAGCGGGGATGTTGGCACCGCTGGAGGCGATGTGGATGCCGATGACGGCCAAGGCCACCAGCAGCGACCCTGGAACAGACCAGCGGGGTGCAAATTTCATCAGGACGATCCAGCACAGGAGCACCGGGGCGACCAGCAGTGGCGCCGAGCCTAGGGACTTGAACGGGGCCAGGCAGAGGGGAAGCAGAACGCCGGCCAGCATGGCCTGTGCCAGAGCCGTGGGGATCTTTGCCATGATCCTGCCAAGGACAGGGAGCAGTCCGGTCAGGAGGATCAGCACCCCCACCAGCAGGAACGCTCCCACGGCTGCCGGCCAGCCGCCGTCGACCATCCCAGCGGAGGCGAGAAGCGCTGCTCCGGGCGTGGACCAGGCCAGGGTGACCGGCATTTTGGACCGCCAGGAGAGCCACAGGATACCGAGTCCGAAAGTCAGCGTCAGCGCCAGCAGGCCACTGGACGCTTGCCCCTGGTTGGCGCCGACGGCTTTCAACCCTGCCAGGACGACGGCAAATGATGAGGTGAAACCAACCAGTGCCGTGACAATTCCTGCGGTCACCGGCGGACCCAAGGCCTCCTTGCGGACATGGCGTTCAGTGGTCGTCGGGGAAGGGGAAGGCATAGGCACAAAAATACCCGACCATCGGAGTTGTTAAACGCCAAGGGCACCGGTGGCGCCTCTCGGCGGGACCGGTGCCCCCTTGACGTATCTGGTACGGCGGCTCAGGCAGCTACGGCTGCTTCGGCTCATCCGCGACGGGAGCCTGTGGCTCGCCGTCATTTTTAGCCACGAAGTCGGAAGCGGCATTCTGGACCGAATCGACCTGACCGGCGAACTTGCCGCCTGTCTTCTCGTCGATGAAGTCCCCGGCTTTCTCGATGCCATTCTTGACGGCTTCCTCGTTGCCTTGAATGAGACCCTGAGCCTTGCCCTTCAGGTCGTCAATTAAACCCACGGGCACCTCCCTTCCTTCGCGGAGCCAGTTCGCTCCTCCGCGTCCGACCCTAACACCAGTTGACAGAGGTGCCAAGGCTTCAACGCAGGCCTGTGGACAAACTACGCCGAGGGCGTAGTTACCGTCTTGTGGCGGGGGCTGTCCGGGTTCATGAGTGAGTGCTTACGGCCGTAGGAGAAGTAGATCACCAAGCCGATGACCAGCCACACCCCAAACCGAACCCAGGTTTCCCAGTGGAGCTGGAACATCAGGAAGGCCGAAGCCAGGACGCCGAATGCCGGGACGAGGGGCATCAGCGGCAGACGGAACGTACGGGGTGCATTCGGCTTGGTGTAGCGGAACACGATCACCGAAACGCAGACCACCACGAAGGCGGCCAGGATGCCGATGTTGGTGAGGTCGGCGACTTCCTTGATGGGGAAGACGCCAGCCAGGAATGCCGAGGCGATGCCGGCAATCCAGGTAACACGCTGGGGAGTGCCGTTCCGGTCGGTCTTGGCGAACCATCCGGGCAGCAGTCCGTCGCGGCTCATGGAGAACCACACGCGGGTGACGCCAAGGAGGAAGGTCAGCATCACGGTCAGGATTGACAGGACAGCGAACACCGAGATGATGGTTGCGATGACCGGAAGTCCCACGCCCGTGAAGGCGGAGGCAAAGCCGGCCGTGGGGTTGATGTCCTTGTAGTTCTGCATGCCCGTGAGGACCAGGGTTGCGGCCACGTACAGCAGCATGGCGATGATCAGGGACAGGATGATGGCCTTGGGCATGTGCTTCTTGCCGTCTTTGGCCTCCTCAGCGGCGGTACTCATGGCGTCGTAGCCGAACACCGCGAAGAAGACGGTCGCGGCGCCCGCAACGACAGGTCCGAAGCCACTGGGCATGAACGGGTTGTAGTTCTCGGTGTTCACGTAGAAGATGCCCAGGCCGATGATGAACAGGATCAGGATCACCTTGATGGCGACCGCCACGAGCTCGAACCTGCCGAACGCCTTGGTGCCCCGGCTCAGGATCCAGGTGACGAGGAGGCAGACCAGAATGGCCGGCAAGTTGATGATTCCGCCCTTGCCTTCGTCTGCGGTGGAAGTCATCCACGTGGGCATGTGGATTCCGATGCCCGAAAGGAAGGCGTCGAAGTAGCCGGAAATGCCGATGGCCACAACGGCCACAATGGCAATGTATTCAAGCAAAAGATCCCAGCCAATGAACCAGCCGATGATCTCCCCGAGGGCTACATACCCGTACGTGTAGGCCGAGCCTGCGCGGGGAATCATGCCGGCGAATTCGGCGTAGGAGAGCGCTGCCGCTCCCGAGGCCAGCCCGGCGATCAGGAAGGAAAAGAGGACGGCAGGACCGACACCCGGGTTTCCCTCGCTGCCGTGGGCCACCAGGCCCGCCAGGGAGAAAATCCCGACGCCGATAATTCCGCCGACGCCGATGGCAGTCAGTTGCCAGAGGCCGAGACTTTTAAAGAGTCCGCTGTGCTTGCTTTCTTCTTCGATATCGTCAATGGGCTTGCGCCTCAGGACGGACTTGGATGCCGTCAGTTGGTTCATGGGGGTACTCCTGCCGGTTGGCGTGGAACGGTGATGAGCTCGCAGTACATTATGCGAGCCCAATCACATTAGATAAAGCGACTTCTTCTGAGGTGTATCGGTTACTTCAAATGATGAATGGGAATTCAACTAAAAATGGGCACAAAAAAAGCAGCTCCGAAGAGCTGCTTCTTTATGTGGAGCGGACGACGAGATTCGAACTCGCGACATCCACCTTGGCAAGGTGGTGCTCTA